>NZ_JAHFZF010000036.1 GCF_018619435.1 Rhodoferax sp. U11-2br
GGCATTGGGCGGGCCTTGTTGCAGGTCTGTGAACAGTGGGCCACCGAGCAGGGTTTTTGCGAACTGGCGATGGACACCGCTGAGCAGGCCACCCACCTGATCAAGCTGTACACCAGCCTGGGTTATCTGCCGGTGAGTTCGGTCCAGTGGACGGGCAAGGTGTACCGCAGCGTGGTGCTCAGCAAAATGTTGTCTGAACAAGCGGCTTCGCTGGTGTTGTCTGAGGGCTGAACCGGGCCACAGCTTGGCCCAATGGATTGCCACTGGTGTGCCAAATTGGCACCTTCGGCTGCTTCTGAATTGCCGACACTACGGGGCCACGCACAAGGCGCTTGTTTCTGCCTGAGACCCGCCAAAAACTATTTGTTGTTAGGACCCAACCATGACAGCCATCCGTTTTGCCTATGCGGCCCAGACCAACCGCTTTCTGGCTGCGCCAGAACTGGCCGCGCAGCCTTTTGCGCTGGTGGGTGTGCCTTTTGACGGCGCGGTGACCAACCGGCCCGGTGCGCGTTTTGGCCCGCAAGCGATTCGCAGCGCCAGCCTGATGTTGTGTGACGGCATCCACCCGTTTTTTAATGTGACACCGCTTGGGTTCCTGGGCGATGGTTATGACATGGCCCTGCCCAATGCCTCACCGCTGGTGGAGGTGCGCCAGCAGATCCAGGCGCAGGCGGCCGCGCTGATGGCGCAGCACCATTGTGTGTTTCTGGGTGGCGACCATTCGGTGACTTTGCCACTGCTGCGCGCCGCCCACGCCCAGTTTGGCCCGCTGGCGCTGGTGCATTTTGATGCCCACTGCGACACCTGGGTTGACCACTTTGGTGAACCCTCTGGCCACGGCACCTGGACCTATGAAGCCATCCAGGAAGGCCTGGTCAGCCCGCAGCACACGGTGCAGATTGGTCTGCGCTCCAGTGGGGAACGTGCAGCGCGTGACTATGTGCAAGACCAGGGTGGGCTGATATTTGACGCCCGCAGCCTGCGCGGCCGTGATGGCGCGGGACTGGCACCGGTGGTGGCGCAGATCCGCGAGCGCATCGGCAATCGCCCGTGTTACCTGACGCTCGACATCGATTGCCTTGACCCGGCGTTTGCCCCCGGCACCGGCACGCCTGAGCCCGGTGGTATGACCAGCTCGCAGGTGCTCACGTTGCTTGAAGAACTCAGCACACTCAACATGGTGGGCATGGACTGTGTAGAAGTGGCCCCGGCCTACGACCATGCCGAACTCACCAGCACGGCGGCGGCCAGTTTTGTCTGGACCTACCTGTGTGGCCAGATCGCCAAACGCGTTGGATAGGAGGACACCATGGCCTTGCTCAACTCGGATACCCAACTCAACCAGAAAAGTTATTACGAAGCCAGCGTCACGCGGCCCCCGGCCCAGACCGCGCTGAGCGAGAGTCTGTCGGTGGATGTGCTGGTGGTGGGCGCCGGGTTTGCCGGGTTATCGGCCGCCATCGAGTTCGCGCGCCGCGGTTATTCTGTGGTGGTGCTGGAGGCCGACCGCATCTGCAGCGGTGCTTCCGGGCGCAATGGCGGCCAGGTGATTGTGGGTTATGCCAGCGGGCAGGAGGTGTTTGAGCAACAACTGGGCACCGATCTGGCGCGCCAGGCCTGGGGCATGTCGCTGGATGCGGTGCGCCTGGTGGACGAGCGGGTGCGTGACTTTGGCATCGACTGTGACCAAGTCAAAGGTTATTTGCATGTGGCGGACTGCCCGCGCAAGGCCCGCGCACTCGAAGAAGATGCTGCCGCCATGGCCAAAAACTATGGTTTTGCCAGCGAAGTGGCGACTGGCGCCGATGTGCAGCGTTTTATCCAGAGCCCGCGTTATGCGGCCTGTGCTTTTGAGTCGGTGTCGGGCCATGTGCACCCGCTCAAATACGGCCTGGGTCTGGCGCAAGCCGCCCAAAGCCTGGGGGTGCGGATTTTTGAACACAGCGCGGTGCTGCGCTTGCAGCGCGGCAAGACACTCACGGCCCACACAGCCCAGGGCAGCGTCACGGCACGTTTTGGTGTGCTGGCGGGCAACTACGCTTTGCCCGAATTCGGCCCGAAGGTGGCGCCGGAGTTGAGTGCCCGCATGATGCCGGTGGGCACCTACATCATTGGCACGGCCCCGCTGGGCGCGGAGCTGTGCCGCCAGCTGATTCCGAGCGACGCCGCGGTGTGTGACAACAATTTCATTTTGGACTACTACCGCTTCAGCGCCGACCACCGCATGTTGTTTGGTGGGCGCGTGAGCTACACCACGCGCACGCCTGCCAACCTGAAAGAGACCATGACGCAGCGCCTGGGGCAGATTTTTCCGCAGCTCAAAACCGCGCCCATTGAGTATGTCTGGGGCGGGTTTGTGGACATCAGCATGAACCGCGCGCCTGACTTTGGCCGCCTCGGTGACAACCTGTATTACCTGCAGGGTTTCAGCGGCCACGGTGTGGCGCTGACCGGTCTGGCCGGACAACTGGTGGCGCAGACCGTGGCCGGACAGGCCGAGTCCTTTGATGTGTTTGCCAAGCTGCGTCACCTGCCGTTCCCGGGTGGCCCGCTGTTGCGCACGCCCAGCCTGGTGCTGGGCACGCTGTACCACCGCTTGCGCGACGCTTTCTGATGTTTTTGTGCTCTGGCCCTTGTTTGATAAGGGCTGGTAGCTATCAAAAGAAAAGTATTGTGTTGGGCAGCGCAGGCACTCAGGCTGCGACCCGGTGTGCCAGAGCCTGCTGCACCACCTGCGCCAACACCGGCCCAAACCGTTGGATCTGCGCCAGTGGTGCATAGCCATAACCAATCACCAGACCCCGCAGGTCGCGGCGCTTTAGGCAGTAGGCCGACAGCGGCCGCACCACCAGACCGAGCTTGCCAAGTTGCCGGGCCAGCGCCTGGTCATCCAGGTGGTCGGGCAAGCGCACACACAGGTGCAAGCCCTGTTCGGCGCCGGTGATGCGCGCGTGTGTGCCCAGGCAGGGCTGCAAGGCTTCGAGCAGGCAGTGGCGGCGCTGGGCGTAACTCTGGCGCGCCTTGCGCAGGCAAGCCGCAAAGTGGCCCATGTCGATGAACTCGGCCAGAGCCGCCTGCACCGGCATCTGGCCCGGGCGGTTGAGGTCGTAGTGGGCGGCCTTGAAAGCCGCCGCCAGCCCCTTGGGCACCACCACATAGGCCAGCTTGAGGCCCGGGTACAGCACCTTGGAAAACGAGCCCAGGTACAGCACCCGGCCCTGGGTGTCGAGCCCGGCCAGCGAGGCAATCGGTGGCCCGCTGAAGCGGAACTCGCTGTCGTAGTCGTCCTCCAGCACCCAGGCCTGGTGTTGTTTGGCCAGCGACAGGATCTGGTGGCGCCGTTCCAGCGACATCACCGCACCGGTCGGGTACTGGTGTGAGGGGGTCACGTAGATCAGTCTGGGCGGCGCGTGGCGGTCACTCGCCTGGGGCGCAATGCCTTCTTCGTCGACCGGCACCGGGTGGATTTTGAGCCCGGTGGCCATGAAAGCTTTGCCCGCGCCCCAGTAGGCCGGGTCTTCCAGCCAGACGGTGTCACCCTGGTCGGCCAGCAGTTGTGCGCACAGCTCCAACGACTCCTGGGTGCCGCTGGTGATGATGACCTGGTCCAGATCGAGCGCCACGCTGCGAAACATGTGCAGGTAGTCGGCCACCGCACGGCGCAGCGGGGCGTAACCACCGCTGCTGCTGTAGTCCAGCATGTCGGGGTAGGTCATGCGCCAGTGTTTGTTTTGCAGGCGCTGCCACAGCGCCACCGGGAACGCGCTGAAATCGGCAATGCCCGGGGTGAAGGGCTGGATCTCCAGCTCGCTGGCGCAAAAGTGTTTGCCCAGCGCCTGGCCGCGGTGTGACAGCTGTTGTGCCGGGTGGCTGGTTTGGCGCAGGGGCCGACGCTGGCGCTGCGGCACCTTGGCGCTGACAAAGGTGCCACTGCCTACCCGGCTGACCAGGTAACCCTCGACCGTGAGCTGGTTCAGGGCCGCCACCACGGTGTTGCGCGACAGGCCCAGGTCCTGCACCAGGTCGCGGCTGGAGGGCAGGCGCTCTTCCGGGCTGAGCTTGTTCTCCAGAATGGCGCGGCGCAGCGCCTCGTACAACTGCCGGTGTAATGGCAGCCGGTCTTGCGGGTTCAGGCGGCTGAGTTCGCTCAGCAGGAATTCGGACAACATGGCGCGTTGGCGGGGCAAAGCCGGGTTACAGTGGGTTCAGGGTCGAGCTCGGGGCTGTGATGCCCACTTTAACAAGTGGCACCTTTGATTTGAATCAAATGGCCCTGATTTTGAGCCAATTCAGCCCCCACAATGTGCCAGCAGACTGTGTTCAACCGAGTACAGCCTGATTCAGGAGAGTTCCATGACTGACAAAAAATCGATGAATTTCAATGATTTGGAGCAATGGCTCAACGAGCGGCGGGTCACCGAGGTGGAGTGCCTGGTGCCCGATTTGACCGGTGTGGCGCGTGGCAAGATCCTGCCGCGTGGCAAGTTCACCGAAGACCGTGGCATGCGCCTGCCGCAGTCGGTGGTGGCGATGGGGGTGACTGGCGAGTTCCCCGAGAGTGGCCCGTATTACGACGTGATCGACCCGACCGACCGTGACATGCAGCTGCGCCCCGACCCGAGCACCGTGCGCATCGTGCCCTGGTCCACCGACCCCACCGCACAGGTGATCCACGACTGTTTTGACAACCAGGGCAACCTGGTGCCGTTTGCGCCACGCAGTGTGTTGCGCCGGGTGTGTGACCTGTTTGCCGCAGAAGGCCTGCAGCCGATCGTGGCGCCCGAACTCGAGTTCTACCTGACCGCGCGCAACACCGACCCCAACACCTTGCTGCGCCCACCGATTGGCCGCAGTGGCCGCGCTGAGACCTCGCGCCAGGCCTACAGCATCGACGCGGTCAACGAGTTCGACCCGTTGTTCGAAGAAATCTACGACTACTCCGACAAGATGGAGCTCAACGTGGACACCTTGATCCACGAAATTGGCGCGGGCCAGATGGAGATCAACTTCTTCCACGCCGAGCCGCTGGGCCTGGCTGACGAGGTGTTTTTGTTCAAACGCACGGTGCGTGAATCGGCCCTGCGCCACGACATGTACGCCACCTTCATGGCCAAACCGATTGCTGGTGAACCCGGCAGTGCGATGCATGTGCACCAGAGCATTTTGAACAAGGAGAGTGGCAAAAACATCTTCAGCAACCCCGACGGCACACCGTCGGAGGCGTTCATGCATTACATCGGCGGGCTGCAGCGCTACATCCCGGCGGCGATGGTGCTGGTGGCGCCGTATGTCAACAGCTACCGTCGCCTGAGCCGCAACACCGCCGCACCGATCAACATCGAGTGGGGCTATGACAACCGCACTGTGGGCATCCGTTCCCCGATCTCGTCGCCCGCCGCGCGCCGCGTTGAAAACCGGGTGATTGGTGCCGACGCCAACCCTTATGTGGCGCTGGCAATGACCCTGGCCTGCGGTTACCTGGGCCTCAAGAACAAGATCAAACCCAAGGCCGAGATGAGAGGTGACGCCTATTTGTCACCCTATGCCTTGCCACGCAGCCTGGGCGACGCGCTGGAGTGGCTGCGCCGCGAGTCCGAGTTGCACGACGTGCTGGGCAAGGAGTTCATCACCGTCTACTCCGAGATCAAGGAACTGGAGTTTGAGGAGTTCATGAAAGTGATATCACCCTGGGAGCGTGAACATTTGCTATTGCATGTATAGCTGTATGCCCTTGATATAAAAGGGCTAGAACCCATTTTTTGATAAGGATGTGAACCATGAACACACACAGCACCGCTGAGCAGCTGAGCACCCGCGAGATCCAGGCGCTCGACAGCGCCCACTTCATTCACCCGTTCACCGACCATGGTGACCTGGCCACCCGTGGTGCGCGTGTGATCACCCGCAGCGACGGCATTTACATCTGGGACTCCGAAGGTGAGAAACTGCTGGATGCCATGAGTGGCCTGTGGTGTGTGAACGCCGGGTATGGCCGCAAGGCGCTGGCCGAGGCGGCTTACGAGCAGATGATGACCCTGCCGTTTTACAACAGCTTTTTCCAGACCACCAATGTGCCGGCGGTCAAGCTCGCCACCCGGCTCGCCGCGCTGGCGCCCAAGGTGGGCGACCGCAGTTTTGAGCATGTGTTTTTCTCGAGCAGCGGCTCTGAGAGCAATGACTCGAACGTGCGCATGGTGCGCCGTTATTGGGATTTGCTGGGCCAGCCGCAGCGCAAGGTCATCATCAGCCGCCACAACGCCTACCACGGCAGCACCATGGCCGGTGCCTCGCTCGGTGGCATGAGTGGCATGCACGCGCAAGGTGACTTGCCTATCCCGAACATCACCCACATTGGCCAGCCTTACTTTTTTGAAGACGGCCAACCCGGTGAAAGTGCTGACGCGTTTGGTCTGCGGGCTGCGGGTTGGCTTGAAGACAAGATTCTGGAAGTGGGCCCCGACAAGGTGGCGGCTTTTATTGCGGAGCCAATCCAGGGCGCTGGTGGGGTGATCATCCCGCCCGCCACGTATTGGCCCGAAATCCAGCGCATCGTCGACAAATACGGCATTTTGCTGATCAGCGACGAGGTGATCTGCGCCTTTGGCCGGCTGGGCCATTGGTTTGCCTACGAGCGTTTTGGTTACAAGCCCGATCTGGTGACCTTTGCCAAGGCGGTGACCAGTGGTTACATCCCGCTCGGTGGGGTGATGGTGGGCAACCGTGTGGCCAAGGTGCTGATCGAGCAGGGAGGTGAGTTCAACCACGGCTACACCTACAGCGGCCACCCGGTGGCCTGTGCGGTGGCCTTGGCCAACCTCGACATCATGGAGGCAGAGCAGCTGCCGCAACGGGTGCGTGGTGAGATGGGGGACTACTTTGCCAAGCGATTCCTGGCGCTCAAAGACCACCCACTGGTGGGGGATGCCGAAACCTGTGGTTTTGTGGCGGGCCTGGTGTTGGTCAAGAACAAACAGACCAAGCAGCGTTTTAACCCCGATGACGCGGTCGGCATGATCTGCCGTGGCCACTGTTTCCGCAACGGGCTGATCATGCGTGCCGTGGGTGACCGCATGATCATTGCACCGCCTTTGACGATGACCCACGCCGACATCGACGAGTTGCTGCGCCTGATTCACCAGGCGCTGGACCTGACACAAGCTGATTTGCACCAAAAAGGATTAATTTGAGTGTTTTTGGTGCGTCGGGTGTTGGTGTGCTTTTTGCTAGCTATAAACTCACGCTTCCCTTAACTTCCTTCTTCTCTTTGGAGTGTTGTTCATGATGAAAAAGTACCTGGTGACCTTCGCGCTGTCGGCGCTGGTGTTGGCCGCTTGTGGCAAAAAAGAGGAGCCACCGGCACCCGTGACGGCGCCTGCGCCCGTGGCCAGTGCACCGGCACCAGAGCCCGCTGAGGAAAAGGTGCTCAACGTCTACAACTGGCCCGACTACATCCCTGAAGGTATGTTGGCGGCTTTTGAGAAAGAAACCGGCATCAAGGTCAACTACGACACTTTTGAGACCAACGAAGCCCTGCACGCTAAACTGGTGGCCGGCAACACCGGTTACGACATCGTGGTGCCAGGCTCGGTGTTTGCCAAGCCACAAATTGAAGGTGGTTTGCTGCAGCCGCTGGACAAGGCCAAGATCCCCAACCTGGCCAATCTGGACCCGGCCGTGATGTCGGTGCTGGGCAAGGCTGACCCCGACAACAAGTACCTGGTGCCCTGGGCCTGGAGCTTCACCACCGTGGGCATCAACAAAACCAAGGTGGCCAAGGCCCTGGGCAAGACCCCGATGCCTGAGAACGCCTGGGACCTGGTGTTCAAGCCCGAGTACAGCAGCAAACTCAAGTCCTGCGGTATTGCCTATCTGGATTCACCGACCGAGATCATTCCGGTGGCTTTGCACTACATTGGCAAGGACCCGTATTCCAACGACCCGGCTGACTACAAGGCTGCAGGTGAGATGCTGACCAAAGTGCGCAAGGATGTGCGTCTGTTCAGCTCGACCATGATCGACGACATCTCCGGTGGCAAGGCCTGTGTGGTGATCGGCTGGGGTGGCGACATCAACATCGCCGCTGCACGTGCCAAGGAAAATGGTTCCAAGGACGAGATCGAGGCTTTGTTGCCGAGCACAGGCGCGTTGATGTTTGCCGACACCATGGCTGTGACCAAGGATGCCAAACATCCCCAGAACGCCATGGCCTTCATCAACTTCTTCCTGCGTCCTGAAAACGGCGCAGCCATGGCCAATGAGATGACCTACAACAGCGGCAATCAGGCGGCCAAGGACAAGATCAAGCCCGAGATCGCCGGTAACGCCTCGATTTTTGTGGCGGCTGACTACATGACCAAGATGGTGCCACCCAGCAGCTTCACCAACGAAGCCCGCGAAGCCATGGCCACGGTCTACAACAGCTTCAAAAAAGGCAAATAAACATCTGTTTCTTGCGAGTCTCACGGGGCTGTTTGTACTGTTGGGTATAGGCAGCCCTTTTTAATGGCCGCACGGCAGGCATCACAAAGGTTCAAACATGGCAACTGGCGGGTCCAAAGACAATTACCTGGTGACCGAAAATCTGGTCAAGCGTTTTGATGAGGCGCTGGCGGTGGACGAGGTCAATCTGTCCATCACCCAGGGCGAGATTTTTGCCCTGCTGGGCAGTTCGGGCTGTGGCAAGTCCACCCTGCTGCGGATGCTGGCGGGATTCGAGAAACCCACCTCGGGCCGTATTCTGCTCGGTGGCAAGGATGTGGCATCGCTGGCGCCGTATGAACGACCGTTCAACATGATGTTCCAGTCGTATGCGTTGTTTCCGCATCTGGACATCTGGGAAAACATCGCGTTTGGTCTCAAACGTGAAGGCCTGGCCAAGGAAGACATCAAACAACGTGTGGGTGAAATGCTGGACCTGGTGCAGCTCACACCCTATGCCAAGCGCAAGCCGCACCAGCTCTCGGGCGGGCAGCAGCAGCGGGTGGCGCTGGCGCGCAGCCTGGCCAAAAAACCCAAGGTCTTGCTGCTCGACGAGCCGCTCGGTGCCCTGGACAAGAAACTGCGCGAACAGACCCAGTTTGAATTGGTCAACATCATCGAGAAGGTCGGTGTGACCTGTGTCATGGTGACGCATGACCAGGAAGAGGCGATGACCATGGCTGGCCGCATTGCGGTCATGAGCAAGGGCCGGGTGCTGCAGGTCGGCTCGCCGCAAGAGATTTACGAGTACCCGCGCAACCGTTTTGTGGCGGACTTCATCGGCAGCGTGAACCTGCTCGATGGCAAGCTCAGTGTCGATGAGACCGACCACTGCGCGGCCGAGACCCCGATTGGTGAAATCCATGTGGGTCACAGCATCAGCGGCACCGTGGGCATGCCGGTGGCGGTGGCGGTGCGGCCCGAGAAGGTCAGTATCGGCAAACAGGCGCCCCAGGGACTGAGCCACAACCTGTTTCGGGGGCGGGTCAAGGAGATTGCCTACTTTGGCGCCTACAACACCTACATTGTGGTCACGCCCCAGGGCAACCGGATCAAGATCACCGAGCCCAATGGCTCCCACCTGGATTTGCTGGACATCACCTGGGAAGACGATGTGTTTTTCTGGTGGGATGACACCGACGCCCTGATCCTGCGTAACTGAGGAGGTCGTCATGGCTTTATCGATTCCGATGCCCGGCCGCCGATTTGTCATCAGCGTGCCGTATGTCTGGCTGGTGGTGTTTTTCATGCTGCCGTTCCTGATCCTGCTCTACATCAGTTTTGTGGACATGGGCAACGACATCTCGCCGTTCAAACCCATCTGGGACCATGAGACCGGTCTGCTGCATCTCAAGTACGAAAACTACTGGTCGATTTTTCGCTCGGCCGATGGTGGGGCGGTGTTCCACACGATTTATATCGAGGCTTACCTGCGCTCGATCTGGTACGCCTTGTGTACCGCCGTGTTGTGTCTGGTGATTGGTTACCCGTTTTCTTACTTCATCGCCAGGTCGGACGCCAAGGTGCGCCCGGCCTTGTTGATGATGGTCATGCTGCCGTTCTGGACCTCGTTTTTGCTGCGTGTGTATGCCTGGAAGGGGATTCTGGCGGACCAGGGCGTGCTCAACCAGCTGCTGATGGCGCTTGGGCTCACGGCTGAGCCAATCCAGATGCTCTACACCAATGTCTCGATGCTGGTGGGCATGACCTATGTCTACCTGCCGTTCATGGTGTTGCCGCTGTACGCCAATCTAGTGAAGATGGATTTCCGCCTTTTGGAAGCGGCCTACGATCTGGGCGCGTCGCCGTTCAAGGCTTTTTGGCTGGTGACCGTGCCGCTGTCCAAGGCGGGCATCATTGCCGGGTTCATGCTGGTGTTTATTCCGTGTGTGGGTGAGTTTGTGATCCCGTCGCTGTTAGGCGGGCCGGAGAACATCATGATTGGCCGGGTGGTGTGGGACGAAATGTTCACCAGCAACAACTGGCCCCGCGCTTCGGCGTTGGCGGTGGTGATGATTGGCCTGATCGTGATCCCGCTCGCGATTTATTACCACTACACCGGAGAAGAGAAATGACCCTCCCTGAGCCGCTACGCGCCTTCCCGCCAGGGGGACAACATCTGCGACCCGGCAAAGCCGGTTCCGCGATGTTCTCGTCTCGTGTCGTTGGTTTACCCGATGCCTTTGCCGTGGCCATTTTGAGGGCTTCCAAATGAATCAGTTTCTTGCAAAGTACATCGGCAAGTTTTGGATGGCGCTGGTCTTCCTGTTTTTGTACCTGCCCTTGATGTTCATGGTGGTGTTTTCGTTCAACAGCACCCGACAGGATGCGAATTTCACCGGCTTCTCGCTGCGCTGGTACCAGGCGCTGACAGAAGACACCAAGATTGTGGAAGGTTTCTGGTTGTCGGTGCAGGTGGCCACAGCCGCCGGTCTGGCGTCTGCGGTGATGGCCACTTTTGCCGCTTTTGTGTTGGTGCGTTACCGCCGTTTCCCGGGCCGTACCCTGTTTTCCGGCATGGTGAATGCGCCGCTGGTGATGCCCGAGGTGGTGATTGGCCTGTCCTTGTTGCTGCTGATGGTGGGTATCCAGAACGCTTTTGGCTGGCCGCAACGTGGCATGTTGACGATTGTGCTAGGCCACACGCTGCTGGGCATGGCCTATGGCATGGTGGTGATCCAGTCGCGCCTGCTCGAGATGAACCGCTCGATTGAAGAGGCTGCCATGGACCTGGGCGCCAGGCCGTTCCAGGTCTTCTTTCTGGTCACCATGCCCAACATCCTGCAGGCCATTTTGGCGGCCTTCTTGCTGGCCTTTACCTTGTCGTTTGACGATGTGGTGATTTCGGAGTTCTTGTCCGGCCCGGGGGTCAACACCTTGCCGCAGGTGATTTTTGGCTACGCCCGGCGCGGCATCAACCCGACCATTTACGCGGCGGCCACCTTGCTGATTGTTTCGGTCACCGTGGTGGTGATCGCCTACAGTGTCTGGGTGGCGCGCCAGACGCGCAAACGTGAACGCGAAATTGCAGCGGCCACGCGCGCGGAGTTGGTGGCGTTGCAAGGTCAGTAGTTTTAGCTTTTTTGGCCTCTAGCCCTCTTGAAACAAGGGCTGAATGCTATTTATTTTGAGGTATCAAAATGTCAATCAGCTCTTATGATGGCCGCGCTCTGATCAATGGCAAACGGGTCGAAGCACTGGGTGGCCAGACCTTTGACTGCCTGTCACCCGTGGACGGCCGTCGCCTCACGACAGTGGCGCGTTGTGGCCAGGCCGATGTGGATGCGGCGGTGGCTGCTGCGCGTGCGGCGTTTGAGGACAAACGCTGGTGTGGCTTGGCGCCAGCCGCGCGCAAACGCGTGATGATCAAGTTTGCCGACCAACTGCTGGCCCATGCCGAAGAACTGGCCTTGATGGAAACCCTGGACATGGGCAAACCCATCAAATACGCCCGTGCCGTCGACGTCAACAGCGCGGCCAACTGCCTTCGCTGGTATGGCGAGGCGGTCGACAAGATCTATGACGAGATTGCGCCCACCGCCAGCAGCGCACTGGCGCTGATTCAGCGCGAACCGATGGGGGTGGTGGGGGTGATCGTGCCCTGGAACTACCCGATGATCATGGCCGCCTGGAAGATTGCCCCGGCGCTGGCGGCAGGCAACTCGGTGGTGCTCAAACCCAGCGAGAAGTCGCCTTTGACCGCGCTGCGTCTGGCCGAACTCGCGCTCGAAGCCGGCATTCCGCCTGGCGTGTTCAATGTGGTGCCCGGTTATGGCCCTGAGGCCGGGTCACCGCTGGCATTACATATGGATGTGGACTGCATTGGTTTCACCGGCTCGACCCGTGTCGGCAAACAGATCCATGTGATGGCCGGGCAAAGCAACCTCAAACGGGCCTGGACCGAACTTGGTGGCAAGTCGCCCAACATCGTGTTTGCCGATTGCCCGGACCTGGACAAAGCGGTGGAAGCGGCAGTGGGCAGCATCTTCTTCAACCAGGGGGAGAGCTGTAACGCACCCTCGCGTCTGTTTGTGGAAGCAAGTATCCAGGACCAGTTCCTGGAAAAGGCCCTGGCGCTGGCACCCCAATACCTGCCCGCCAATCCATTGAACCCCGACACCATCATGGGCGCCATCGTCGACAAAACCCAGATGGAGACGGTGTTGCGCTACGTCGAAAGTGGCAAGTCAGAAGGCGCCAGCTTGCTCTACGGTGGAGAACAGGCGCTGAGTGAAACCGGTGGCTGTTATGTACAACCTACGATTTTTGCCGGGGTCAATCCGAGCATGACCATTTGCCGCGAAGAGATTTTTGGCCCGGTGCTGTCGGTGTTGTCCTTCACCGACGCGGCCGAGGTGGTTCGCCTGGCCAACGCCAGCGTGTATGGCTTGCAGGCTGCGGTGTGGACACGCGACATCAACAAGGCACATGGTGTGGCGCGTGCACTCAAGGCCGGTACGGTACATGTCAACCAGTACGACGAGGACGACATCACCGTGCCATTTGGTGGTTTCAAACAAAGTGGTGTCGGGCGCGATAAATCGCTGCACGCGTTTGACAAATACACCGAGCTCAAAACCACCTGGATCCGCATCGACAGCCCGGTGTAGCCGGTAAGTCATTCGTGTCGTGCTACGTCAAGCGTAGCTACTCGCCCTTGATGCATAAGGGCTAGAAGGCGAAAAGACCATGAACAACTACGAGACACTCATTGCCGATCTGCAGGCAAGCGGCATCCATTCCATCCTGACCCAGTTCTGTGACCTCCACGGTGTGGCCAAGGGCAAGCTGGTACCACTGCAGAACCTGCGTGAATGGGTCGAGACGGGCGCCGGTTTTGCCGGGCCCAGCATCTGGGGCACCGGTCTCGGCCGTTTTGGCGCGCGCAGCGAGTATTACGGCCGTGTTCAACCCGAGAGCCTGCGCCCCTTGCCCTTCATGCCCGGTGTGGCCCATGCTGTGTGTGACGGTTATGCGGGCGGTTTACCCTTGGACACCGATTCGCGGCAACTGCTCAAACGCCAGTTGGTTCGATTGAAAGAACGTGGCTGGACCTTGTGGGTGGGGATCGAACCCGAATTTTTCCTGCTGAAAAAAGGTGCTGACGGACGCTGGTTGCCAGCGGACGGACAGGACAGACTCGACAAACCTTCATATGACCTGAAATCCATCCACCGCAACCAGGGTTTTCTGGACGACATGCGTGTGGCGCTGACCCAGCTTGGGTTTGAGTTGCAGCAGATCGACCACGAAGACGCTTGCGGCCAGTACGAGATCAACTACAGCTTTGACGACGCGCTGGCTGCGGCGGATCGTTTTATGCTGTTCAAGCTGACGGCGCATGCCATTGCTCAGCAACACGGCTCTGTCTTCAGCTGTATGCCCAAGCCCTTTGCCGGTGCGCCGGGCAGTGGACTGCACTTTCACCTCAGCATCACTGATGATCAGGGCAGGGCGGTGTTTACCGATGTGGCCGATCCGCTGCAGCTCAGCGCACAGGGCTATGGGTTTGTGGCAGGTTTGCTGCAACATACGGATGCCTTGACGGCCCTCTGTGCGCCCACGGTCAACAGCTACAAACGGTTGGCGCTGAGCCACAGCGCCTCTGGCACGACCTGGTCACCGGTCTGGAAGGCGTATGGGGACAACAACCGCACCTGTGTCGTGCGCACCGTGGCAGGTCGGCTGGAATGGCGCCTGCCTGACCCGTCGTGCAACGTCTACGCCGCCATTGCCGCTACCCTGGCGGCCGGGTTGGATGGCATCGACCGCGCTTTGCCGGTGCCGACCGCCTGCAACGAAGATCTTTATGAGCGGTTTGCCTCTGGCGCTGTGATGCCCGAGCGCCTGCCTGTGGATCTGGGAGCGGCCTTGCAGGCTCTGGCACGGGACACCACGCTGACCCAGACGCTGGGAGAGGCCTTTTGCCAACAGTTCATCACCCTCAAGACCGAGGAATGGTTAGCCTATGCGGCCAGCGTGAGCGACTGGGAGCTGCAACAGTACGCCAACCAGTTCTAATTTCACAATGCAGAAAATTGCTTTTGCATTGTGAGATATCACGGGATCGGTTGATCCAGAAAAATCACTCCGGTTGAAAAATTTCATTTTGCATTGAGAAATATCTCTATAAAGCGTTGATTTATATTGTAAAAATAAATGTCTTATATAAGACATAAGATTGAAAACAAGTCTTATACAAGACCTAGAATTCACTCCATGCCTGCCACCTGATCCCCATGTGTGATGGCCCAGTTTTCATAACTCAGGAGTGTTTTTATGTCTCAATCCACCTCGGCCCTCAGCCGTGCAGAGCAAATCGCCGCCCTCGAAAAAGACTGGGCAACCAACCCCCGCTGGAAAGGTGTCAAACGTGGCTACAGCGCTGCAGACGTGGTCCGCCTGCGCGGCAGCCTACAACCCGAGTACACATTGGCCAAACATGGCGCCGAGAAATTGTGGGCCAAGGTCAATGGCGGCGCCAAAAAGGGTTATGTGAACGCCTTTGGCGCGATCACCGCCGGCCAGGCCATGCAACAGGCCAAGGCGGGTCTGGAAGCGGTGTATCTGTCGGGCTGGCAGGTGGCCGCCGACGGCAACACCTCCGAGACCATGTACCCTGACCAGTCGCTCTACGCCTACGACTCGGTGCCGACCATGGTGCGCCGGATCAACAACACCTTCAAACGTGCCGACGAAATCCAGTGGAGCCGCGGCATCGAGCCGGGCTCTGCTGAGTTCATCGACTACTTCCTGCCGATCGTGGCCGATGCCGAGGCCGGTTTTGGCGGTGTGCTCAATGCGTTTGAGCTGATGAAAAACATGATCGCCTCCGGCGCCGCCGGGGTTCACTTTGAAGACCAGTTGGCCGCCGTCAAGAAGTGTGGCCACATGGGTGGCAAGGTGCTGGTGCCCACACAAGAAGCCTGTGAAAAACTCATCGCCGCCCGTTTTGCAGCCGACGTGATGGGTGTCTCGACCATCGTGCTGGCCCGCACCGATGCCGAAGCCGCCAACTTGATCACCAGCGACCACGATGCCAATGACAAACCCTTCCTGACCGGTGAACGCACGCCAGAAGGTTTCTACCGCGTCAAAAACGGTCTGGAGCAGGCCATCAGCCGGGGTATCGCTTATGCACCCTATGCCGATTTGGTGTGGTGCGAAACCGGTGTGCCGGACATCGGTTTTGCCCGCGAGTTCGCCCAGGCGGTGCAGGGCGCTTGCCCCGGCAAGCTGCTGTCCTACAACTGCTCCCCCTCCTTCAACTGGAAGAAAAACCTGGACGACAAACAGATTGCCTCGTTCCAGGAAGACCTGGCGGCGCTGGGTTACAAGTACCAGTTCATTACGCTGGCCGGTATCCACATCAACTGGTTCAACACTTTCCAGTTCGCCCACGCTTACGCCCGTGGCGAAGGCATGAAGCATTACACCGAGATGGTGCAGGAGCAGGAATTCGCCGCACGCGACAAGGGTTACACCTTTGTTTCGCACCAGCAAGAAGTGGGTGCCGGTTACTTTGACGACGTGACCACCGTGATCCAGGGCGGCTCCAGCAGCGTCAAGGCCTTGTCCGGGTCGACCGAAGAAGCACAGTTTCACTAAACAACCTAGAAGAACCCGAGGAGGGGTGAAAAGGCTGGTGGCCCACAAGGGCCGCCAGCCCTTTTTATTTGGGGCGTTCGACTGCGGCTAAAATGCGCGCATCACACACTGACAAGAGCGAGAAAGGCATCTGGTTATGACACCGCGAACGACAACGGCAAAGGTATTCAAAGAATAAGGCCGTAGCCCGCGTGCCTTATGCACGGTGTGCTCTCAAGATAATAGTAAAACGCGGACTGATCCGCGTTTTTTTTTGTTCAATTCAAACCCTTCAATCATCATGGTTCAAATTACGCTTCCTGACGGTTCACAACGTGACTACCCCGCCGCAGTGACCGTGGCCGATGTCGCTGCCTCCATCGGCGCTGGCTTGGCCAAAGCGGCACTGGCTGGCAAGGTCAACGGCAAGGTCGTCGACACCAGCTATCTGATCGAAGCCGATGCCAAGCTGGCCATCATCACCGCCAAAGACGCCGATGGCCTGGAGGTGATTCGCCACTCCACCGCGCACTTGTTGGCCTATGCCGTCAAACAGTTGTTCCCGCAAGCCCAGGTCACGATTGGCCCGGTGATTGAAAACGGCTTTTTCTACGACTTCTCGTTTGAGCGGCCCTTCACGCCTGACGACCTGGCCTTGATCGAGAAACGCATGACCGAGCTGGCCAGCAAAGACGAGCCGGTAACCCGTCGCGTGTTGCCCCGTGACGAGGCGGTGGCCTACTTCAAGGGCCTGGGTGAGCATTACAAGGCCGAGATCATCGCCAGCATCCCGTCTAACGAAGACGTGAGCCTGTACCGCGAAGGCGCGTTTGAAGACCTGTGCCGTGGGCCACACGTGCCCAGCACTGGCAAGCTTAAACACTTCAAACTCATGAAGGTGGCCGGCGCCTACTGGCGCGGTGACCATAAGAACGAGATGCTGCAGCGCATCTACGGTACCGCCTGGGCCAGCAAAGAAGATCTCGCCGCGCACCTGACCATGCTGGAAGAAGCCGAAAAGCGCGACCACCGCAAGCTCGGTCAGCAACTTGATCTGTTCCACATCGACGACCATGCTCCCGGTGTGGTGTTTTGGCATCCCAATGGCTGGGCGGTGTGGCAGGTGGTGGAGCAGTACATGCGCCAGGTCTACCGCGACAACGGCTACAAGGAAGTCAAAGGCCCGCAGCTGCTGGACAAGTCGTTGTGGGAAAAAACCGGGCACTGGGACAAGTACCGTGACAACATGTTCACCACCGAGAGTGAAAAGCGCGAGTACGCCCTCAAGCCGATGAACTGCCCGGGCCACATCCTGATCTTCAAACAAGGCATCAAGAGTTACCGTGATCTGCCGCTGCGTTATGGCGAGTTCGGTCAGTGCCACCGCAACGAACCCACTGGGGGTCTGCACGGCATCATGCGGGTGCGCGGCTTCACCCAGGACGATGGCCACATCTTCTGCACCGAAGACCAGATCCTCAAGGAATGTTCGGACTACACCGCGCTGCTGCAGAAGGTGTATGCGGACTTCGGCTTCAAGAACATCATCTACAAAATCGCCACTCGGCCCGAGAAACGCATTGGCTCGGATGAGAGCTGGGACAAGGCCGAACACGCCTTGATGGAGAGTCTGCGTGCCTCGGGCTGCGAGTTTGAAATCACGCCCGGAGAAGGGGCGTTCTACGGTCCCAAGATCGAGTACACCCTCAAGGACGCCATTGGTCGCCAATGGCAATGTGGCACGATCCAGGTTGACTTCTTCATGACCGAGCGCCTGGATGCGGAATACGTCGGGGAAGATGGTGCTCGCCATCGCCCGGTGATGCTGCACCGCGCCATCGTCGGCAGCCTGGAGCGTTTCATCGGCATCATGATCGAAGAAACCGCTGGCGCCTTGCCAACCTGGCTGGCGCCGACCCAGGTGATGGTGCTCAATATCACCGATGCGCAGGCAGAATACGCCCAAAACGTGGTCAAAACGCTGCAAAATCAAGGGTTTAGGGTTCAGCCAGACCTCCGCAATGAGAAAATCACGTATAAAATACGGGAGCATTCGATGCAAAAAGTGCCGTATCTGGTCGTTATTGGCGACAAAGAGATGGCGTCTGGTGCCGTTGCGGTGCGCGCCCGAGGTGGTCAAGACCTTGGAGTGATGTCTCTGGAAGATTTCTCGCAGAAATTGTCAGCTGACATTGCTCATAAATCGAACGCTTAAGCGAATACTTAAGTTGCTGGCCATAACAGTCAGTCATCGGCGTGTGTTGTGCGGTTTTCGCTACTGATGTAGTAGCAGTTATTGTGAAGGATTAAGCCATCGCTACCGAATTTCGTGATCGCCGTCAGCGCGAAGAACGCAAACACCGATTGAATCGGGAAATCATGGTGCCAGAAGTTCGCCTTTCTGGTGTGGACAACGAGCCGCTTGGTGTCGTCAGCCTGATGGAGGCGTTGCGCATGGCCGGCGATTTGGACGTGGATTTGGTGGAGATTGCGGCCACGGCTACACCGCCGGTCTGCCGTCTGATGGATTACGGCAAGTTCAAGTACCAGGAGCAGAAGAAGGCTGCTGAGGCCAAGGCCAAGCAGACTGTGATCGAAATCAAAGAGATCAAGTTCCGCCCTGGTACCGATGATGGCGATTACAACATCAAGATGCGCAACATCAAGCGTTTCTTGGCCGAAGGTGACAAGTGCAAGATCACACTGCGTTTTCGGGGTCGTGAAATCACCCATCAAGAGTTGGGTATGGCTTTGTTGAACCGGATTCGCGACGAGTTGGGTGACCTGATTGTGGTGGAGCAGTTTCCCAAGTTGGAAGGTCGCCAGATGATCATGATGATTGCACCAGGTCGCAAAAAGCAGGCGCCGAAGTCTGTGGCTGCTGAGAGTGCTGCGATTGCAGCTTGAAGGAATTGGGTGCCCCACGTGGGCGCCAAGCAGGTTTTGAAACAGGATCGGGTGGCCATGTAAGCGGTGACTTGAATCTGTTTTGAAGGCAATGAGCGAAGGTTCATTGCCAACAGCAGCAGACGATGCAAGTCGACTGCTGAACCAAGTGGCTCGGGGCCAACAAGGCTGCACAGAGTGTGCAGACGCCTCACGAGCACAATGTAAAAAGGAGCATGAAAATGCCCAAGATGAAGACCAAGAGCGCGGCGAAGAAACGCTTCCGCGTCCGTCCAGGTGGTACCGTCAAACGCGGTCAAGCCTTCAAACGTCACATTCTGACCAAGAAGACCACCAAAAATAAACGCCATCTGCGTGGTGCAACTGCTGTTCATGAGACCGATATGGGTCGCATGGCACAGATGCTGCCTTGCCGTGGTCTTTAATTAACGACGAACAAGGAGTAATCACATGCCTCGCGTCAAACGTGGTGTAACGGCTCACGCCCGCCACAAAAAAGTTCTGGCCCTTGCAAAAGGCTTCCGCGGTCGTCGTGGTAATGTTTTCCGGGTCGCCAAAGAAGCGGTCATGAAAGCTGGGCAATATGCCTACCGTGACCGTCGTACCAAAAAACGTGTCTTCCGTCAGTTGTGGATTGCCCGTATCAATGCCGCTGCTCGTCAGTGTGGCATGACCTACAGCCAGTTCGCCAACGGTCTGAAGAAGGCTTCTATCGAGATCGACCGCAAGGTGCTGAGCGATATCGCCGTCCATGACATGGCAGCGTTTGCTGGTATCGTGGCCCAAGTCAAGGCCAAGCTGGCAGCCTGAGTGCCGACTGTTTGCTATTTTAAGAATAGCTAACTAAGTAACAGAGATAAGGGCTAGAGCTTGAAAAAGCACTAGCCCTTTTTCCTTGATCACAGAATTTGACCTCTTATGAACGACTTGACTACCGTTGTCGAAGCGGCCCGCGCTGCTTTCGAACTGGCCCACACCCCGGCCGATCTGGAAAACACCAAGGCCCAGTACCTGGGCAAATCCGGGCGCATCACCGAGATGATGAAGGGCATGGCAACGCTGTCCGTTGATGAGAAAAAGACCCAGGGTGCGGCCATCAATCTGGCCAAACAAGCGATTGAAGCGGCGTTGAATGCCCGCCGTCAGGCGTTGGCCGATGCAGAGTTGCGGGCCCAGTTGCAGGCCGAGGCGCTGGATGTGAGCCTGCCCGGCCGCCAACGCGGGCAGGGTGGTTTGCACCCCGTGTCGCTCACGCTAGAGCGCATCGAAGCGATCTTTGGTTCCATGGGTTTTGAAGTCGCGCAAGGCCCCGAGATTGAATCCGACTGGTTCAACTTCACCGCGCTCAACACGCCCGAAGACCACCCCGCACGGTCAATGCACGACACCTTTTATGTCGAAGGCGGTTCGGAGACGGCCCCCAACCTGCTGCGCACCCATACCAGTCCGATGCAGATCCGCCACGCGGTACAACACGTCAAAAAACACCGTCTGGCTGCAGAGGGGGGTAACCCGACAACCGGGCTGTTTTCAGGCGCGATGCCCGAGATTCGTGTCATCGCCCCGGGCCGCACCTACCGTGTCGATAGTGACGCCACCCATTCACCGATGTTCCATCAGTGTGAAGGCCTGTGGGTGGGTGAGGCGGTGAGCTTCAAGGACTTGAAGTACGTGTTCACCGACTTCTGTCGCACCTTTTTTGAAAACAAGGATTTGGTGCTGCGTTTTCGGCCGAGTTTTTTCCCGTTCACCGAACCCAGCGCCGAGATCGACATCCAGTTCCCCAGCGGCCCGTTGGCCGGGCGCTGGCTGGAAGTGGCTGGCAGTGGCCAGGTGCACCCCAACGTGATCCGCAACATGGGGCTGGACCCCGAGCGTTACATCGGCTTTGCCTTTGGCATGGGGCCGGACCGGCTGACCATGCTGCGTTACGGTGTGAACGATTTGCGCCTGTTTTTTGACGGTGACATCCGCTTTTTGTCGCAATTCCGATAAGCCCTGATCTGTTCAAGCTGTCTCCGTCCCATGTGTCTGACCCGATAAAACGACTATGCAATTTCCTGAATCCTGGCTGCGCGAATTCTGCAACCCATCCCTGACCACCGAACAACTGGCCAACACCCTGACTATGGCGGGTCTGGAAGTGGAAGAGCTCAGCCCAGTGGCACCGCCTTTCCAACACATCGTGGTCGGTGAGATCAAGGCGGCAGCACAGCACCCCAATGCGGACCGTCTGCGCGTCTGTCAGGTGGATGTGGGCCAGCCGGAGCTGCTGACCATTGTCTGTGGTGCGCCCAATGCCCGCGTGGGCATCAAGGTGCCCTGTGCTTTGGTTGGTGCCGAGTTGCCACCGGGCGAGGATGGCAAGCCGTTCCTGATCAAGGTGGGCAAGCTGCGTGGGGTTGAGAGTTTTGGCATGTTGTGCTCGGCGCGTGAACTGAAGCTGTCCGAAGACCACGGTGGCCTGCTGGAGCTGTCCGCTGATGCACCCGTGGGGCAGAACATCCGTGAACACCTGAATCTGGACGACACGCTGTTCACCCTCAAGCTCACACCGAACCTGGCACATTGCCTCAGCGTCTACGGTGTGGCACGTGAACTGTCGGCCTTGACCGGCGCGCCCTTGAAGACGCCCGTGTTTCCGGTCGCCCCAGTGACGGCCAGCGATGTGTTGCCGGTCAAGGTCAGTGCGCCTGATTTGTGTGGTCGTTTTTCAGGCCGCATCATCCGCAGTGTCAACCCCAAGGCCAGCACCCCGGCCTGGATGGTGGATCGCCTGGCACGTTGTGGTCAGCGCAGTGTGACGGCCCTGGTCGACATCTCCAACTATGTGATGTTCGAGCTGGGTCGGCCCTCGCATATTTTTGACCTCGACAAGATCCACGGCGGGCTGGAGGTGCGCTGGGGTCAGCCCGGTGAACAGCTCAAGCTGCTCAATGGCAATACCGTCACGGTGGATGCCCAGGTGGGTGTGATTGCCGATGCCCAGCAGGTGGAGTCGCTGGCTGGCATCATGGGTGGTGACGCCACCGCCGTGTCAGACGACACCCAGAATGTTTACGTGGAGGCGGCTTTCTGGTGGCCCCGGGCGATTGCCGGGCGATCACGCCGCTTCAACTTTTCCACCGATGCCGGTCACCGTTTTGAGCGGGGAGTGGACCCTGAACTGACGGTGGAGCACATCGAACGCATCACACAGTTGATCGTCGAGATCTGCGGTACCCCCGACACCCGTTGCGGCCCGATGGACGACCAACGTGTGGCCATGCCCCAGCCCGCTGTGGTGACACTGCGTGTGGCGCGTGCGATCAAGGTGCTGGGTATGCCTGTGAGTCAGGCGCAATGCGCCAAGGCGCTCGCCGGACTGGGTTTGCCGGTGGTGGAGGGCGACGGCGTGTTGTCGGTGACCGCACCGTCCTACCGGTTTGACATCCAGATCGAGGAAGACCTGATCGAGGAAGTCGCGCGTGTGGTGGGTTATGACAACCTGCCGGCCACCCCGCCGCAGGCACCCATCACTGCCAAAGTCCGCACCGAAGCCCGGCGTGGTGACTTTGCGGTGCGCCGTGCGGTGGCCGCACTGGGCTACCAGGAAACCATCAACTTCAGTTTTGTCGAAGAGCGCTGGGAACACGAGCTGGCGGGCAATCCGAATCCGATCAAGCTACTGAACCCGATTGCAAGCCAAATGAGTGTCATGCGCTCGTCCTTGCTGGGGTCCTTGCTACAGGTTTTAAAGTTCAACCAGGACCGCAAGGCGCAACGTGTGCGTGTTTTTGAGATCGGCCGCGTGTTTTTGCGTGATGCCTCGGTGACCAACTCTGACACCACAGTGCAGGGTTTTGACCAGCCGATGCGGCTGGCCGGTCTGGCCGTGGGCGCTTGTGACGCACCCGAGTGGGGTGTCAAAGAGCGTGCGGTGGATTTCTTTGACGTTAAGGGTGATCTGGAGGCCCTGCTGGCCCCGGCACGTGCCACGTTTGTGGCAGCCGAACACCCGGCACTGCACCCAGGGCGTTGTGCCAAGGTGGTCGTCAATGGGGTTGATGTGGGTTTTGTGGGTGAACTGCACCCCAAATGGCGCCAGGCCTATGACCTGAACCAGGCCCCCATATTGTTCGAGGTGGACCTGGAGGCGGTGTTGTCCCGCGAGGTGCCTCGCTTCAAGGCAGTGCCGAAGTTCCAGGCGGTCGAGCGTGATATTGCGGTGCTTGTCAGCGAAAGTGTCACTCACGACGCGCTGATGGCAGCCATCTGGGCCGCGCCTGTCGGTGAGGTGTTGCGTGATGCCCTGCTGTTTGACATTTACCGTCCCAAGACCTCGGGTGCCGATGGCATTTCCAGTGCCGAGAAAAGCATGGCGGTGCGCCTGACCCTCAACACCACGGATGAGGTCGCGCTGACCGAGGCGCAGATCGAGAGCACCGTGGCGGCGGTGGTTGCGACCCTGGCGGAGCGCCTGGGTGCCCGCCAGCGCACCTGAGTGGATGCAAAATAGCGCCTTACAGAAGAAAAGAACCTCATGGACATCACTGTTGAATCCCTGGAAACGCCTGCCTTGACCAAAGCCCAGTTGGCGGAGTTGCTGTTTGAGCAAATCGGCCTGAACAAACGCGAGTCCAAGGACATGATCGACGCGTTTTTTGACCTGGTGGCACAAAGCCTGGTAGACGGTGATGATGTGAAGATCACCGGTTTTGGCAATTTCCAGATCCGCACCAAGGCGCCCCGGCCCGGGCGCAACCCGCGCACCGGCGAGGCGATTCCGATCGAGGCGCGCCGCGTGGTCACCTTCCATGCCAGTCACAAGCTCAAGGAACAGATCCAGGAGCAAGGCTTTTCGTCGTCACGTTTTGTGCCCTGAGCCAACAGTCTCACAAATTGATACACAGCCTGCTTTACAGGCACCATTGACTTAGAGTAACCTGCAAGCTTTTGCAGCTATTTCATTGATTTCAATGGAGAATTCTCTCCCAGTCATCCCCGCCAAGCGCTACTTTACCATCGGTGAAGTGGGCGATTTGTGTGGTGTCAAACCACACGTGCTTCGCTATTGGGAGCAGGAATTCACGCAGCTGCGCCCGATGAAGCGCCGTGGCAATCGGCGCTACTATCAGCACCACGAGGTGCTGATGATCCGCCGCATCCGTGACTTGCTCTATGACCAGGGTTTCACCATCAGTGGTGCGCGCAACAAAATGCAGGAGCTGCTCCAGCATGAGCGCGACAAGTCGCGCCATGGCGAGGTCTTGCTGGACGGTGTGGAAGTCATTGAGGTCAGCAATTCTCAGTTTGGGGACTTTGAAGACACGGAGCTGCTTCAAGAAAATGAGCCTGTCTCTGGGGCTTGGCAACATGTACGCAGGGAACTTGGTGAAATTCGAGAGCTTCTGTCTCTCGATTTCTAAGAACAGGCCTGACACGCGTTATAATTATGGGCTTCGGTGTGTGGCGCAGCCTGGTAGCGCACTTGCATGGGGTGCAAGGGGTCGAAGGTTCGAATCCTTTCACACCGACCAAAAATAGTCAATGAAATCAACGGGTTACAGAGTCATCTGTAACCCGTTTTTCTTTGTCTAATCCAAAAAGAGCCGTCAGGGGCGTCACTTTGGGGTGTCATGAAAAATGATGGCTATTCTCAGATACCCCAGCGCAGAACAGAAAAGTGACATCCAAATAAATTTAGATGGCCCTTTTTGGATTCTCGATGGTCATAGTAGGTAGAAGCACTTTCATTCGACCACACCACATGACTTTCAAAAAACTCTCGGGTCCGTTGTTCTTTCGCACCATTTCTGTCTGCCTTGCCACGGTGTCCCTGGTATTGCCAGCCCATGCCGACTATGTCTGGCTGGAGCGCGATGCAACGGGTACTGTTTCGGCCTATCTGGGTGATCTGGAAAAGGGCTACCAGTCGGTCGCCGGTCTGGTTCCACCACGTCTGTTTCTGGCCGATGGCAAGGACTTAGCTCTGGAAACACAAGGTGAGCGGTTTGTCGTGCCTGTTGTCGGCAGCGGCACCAGCAGCACGGGTGACCTGCGTTTGGTGACCAGTCGGGTGACCGACAAGAAGGTGCTGAACTACTACCAGGCCCGTTTTGGTCGCACTGAAACCAAGGCTGTGAATGACTTGGAAATCGTGCCCACCACACCCAAGGGCGATACCTTCAAGCTGCTCTGGAAAGGCAGCACCGTGGCTGCGACACAGGTCAATGTGGACACATCAGAAGGCTGGCGTCGTGTGCTCAAGTCAGCGAAAGACGGCACGGTATCGTTCGACCCAACGTTTCCTGGCCTGTATGTGCTGGAAGTGACTGCCAAAGTGAATGGCTCGGTCACAGTGGATGGCAAAAAATACGATGACGTCCGCCATACCGCCACCCTGAGTTTTGAGGTTGTGCGTTGATTGGGCGGTGCAAGCGGGGCCAAGGGCGGGCCATGTGGTGGGTGCTTGCCGTCTGTGCGGTGGCGGCGGTTGCTGCCACCTTGTGGATGCGCAGTGATGGCATGGTGTACGACACCGTGACCGTGGGGCGCAGCACCATCGAAGACAAGGTCACTGCCATTGGCACACTGCAGCCACGCCGTTATGTGGATGTGGGTGCTCAGGTTTCGGGGCAGATCAACCGCCTGCACGTCCAACCTGGTACCGAGGTCAAAAAGGGCCAACTTCTGGTCGAGATTGATCCGAGTGTGCAACAGGCCACGGTGGATGGCGGCCGTGCCGCCTTGGCAGGCTTGCGAGCCCAGCTGGCCGACCAGCAAGCCCAGCACCGGTTGACGCAGTTGCAGCTCACGCGCCAGCAAGCATTGATGCGGTGGAACGCAACCCGGCTGGAAGACGTGCAAATTGCCGAAGCCGCGCAGGCATCGGCGGCGGCCAAGATGGACAACCTGCGTGCGCAAATCGAGCAGACCCTGGCCACGCTGAAAGCCGACGAAGCCCGTCTGGGCTACACACGGATCTATGCTCCCATGGCGGGCACGGTGGTATCGCTGGACGCTCGTGAAGGCCAAACACTGAACGCCACATACCAGACGCCCAACATTTTGCGGATTGCCGACCTGTCGGTCATGACGGTGTGGACCGAGGTGTCTGAAGCCGATGTGCGGCGGGTGAAGCCCGGCATGCCAGTGTACTTCACCACACTGGGCAGTCAGGACCAGCGGGCGCCACGTCGCTGGTCCAGCAAGGTGCGCCAAGTGTTGCCCGCACCGCCTGCCGCAGAGTCCGCGCAAGGTGGCCAAGCTGCCGTCCCAGCCGCCGTCAAGGCGGTGGTGTACACCGTGTTGTTCGATGTGGACAACAGCGACGGTGAACTCATGCCGCAGATGACGGCACAAGCAAGCTTTGTCACCGCGCAAGCGCAGAACGTGGTGACTGTCCCGCTGGCCGAACTGACCGAAAAAGCGCTGGCATCGACGCAGGACGCAACGGAGCCATCTCCTGTGCTTTACAGCGCTCGCGTGTTGCGCACCGACGCAAGCATCGAAACCCGCGAAGTGACGCTGGGCGTGCGCAACCGGCACATGGCCGAAGTGCGCCAAGGTTTGCAGGAGGGTGATGTGCTGGTCACCGGTGAGCGTGTTGGCAACAACGGCCCTTCGAGGTTTCGGTTTTGAGTGCGGTGCAGCCATTGTCTGCAGGGGCGCCGCTGATCTCTTTGCGCGGTATTCGCCGCTCGTATGGTGGCACGGGTGGTGTGCCAGCGGTCGAGGTGTTGCATGGTGTGTCACTTGACATCCACGCCGGCGAGTTTGTCGCCATTGTTGGGGCATCAGGCTCTGGCAAGTCCACCCTCATGCACCTGCTGGGTTGCCTGGACCAGCCCAGCGCGGGCACGTACCACTTTGATGGGCAAGATGTGTCCACGATGGACGCTGATCAGCTGGCCTGGTTGCGCCGCGAGGCCTTTGGTTTTGTGTTTCAGGGCTACCATCTGATCGCCAGCGCAACCGCTCAGGAAAACGTCGAGGTGCCCGCCATTTACGCGGGTTTGCCCGAAGAGGAACGCGCCGAGCGCGCCGCGCAGTTGCTCATCCGACTGGGCCTGGGCGAGCGGCTGGACAACCGGCCCAGCCAGTTGTCGGGCGGGCAGCAGCAACGTGTGTCTATCGCACGAGCGTTGATGAATGGTGGCCGTACCATCTTGGCTGACGAGCCCACCGGCGCGCTCGACAGCAAAAGTGGCGCCGAAGTGATGGCGCTGTTGCACACGTTGGCCGACGCAGGCCACACCATCATCCTCATCACCCACGACCGCAACGTGGCCAGTCAGGCGCGCCGGGTGGTGGAAATTCACGACGGGCAGATCGTGGCCGACAGTGGAACTCAGAAGGCTGATTTGCAAGAGAAATTGTCATCCAGCCCAAATTTGACGGGCGTAAGCAGCTATCAAAAATACAGTGAAAGCAAGGATCAGCAGGCCAGCGTTTGGGCTGACCTGCGCGAAGCCAGCCGCACTGCTTGGCGCGGTATGCGACTGAACCGCGCACGCACGGGGCTCACGCTGCTGGGCATCATCATCGGGGTGGCATCGGTCATCGTGATGCTGGCCGTGGGCGCGGGCACCGAACAACGTGTGATGCAGCAGATGGGCGCGCTGGGCACGACCATCATGTACCTGGGCAGCCGCGCGCCCACCAGCGGTGGACCGGTGGGAGTACTCACCAATGACGACCTGGCGGACATTGCCCGACTGCCCGAGGTGCGCCATGTCATGCCCATCATTGGGGACCCGATCACGGTGCGTTATGGCCGGACCGATCGGCAGGTCTATGTGTTTGCCAGCAGCAAGGACATGCCGGAGGTGCATCACTGGAAGCTAGCGCAAGGAAGGTACTTTACCGATGCGGAGGACCGTGATCTGGCGCCCTTGGTGGTGCTGGGGTACAAGGCCAGCGCACATTTTTTCCCCGACAGGCCCAACCCGCTGGGACAGTTTTTGCTGGTTGGCAATTCTCCCTTTGAGGTAATTGGTGTGATGGCCGAACGCGGCGCGGATTCGGGTGTTCAGGATTACGACGACATGGTGTTTATCCCTTATCACGCCGGTCGGGCTCGGGTCTACCAGACGCAGACGCAACCAGACTACACCGTGGTCAACGCCATAGAGCCCGAGTTGGCACAGGCCGCCGAGGCCGCAGTGCGCAAGCTGCTGTTGTCGCGCCACGGCCGGGAAGACTTTGGTATCAGCAACGCCGCAGCCAAGTTGCAGGCCGAGGCAGAAACACGTGGCGCCATGACGCTGATGCTGGGCTTGATTGCTGCGGTGTCTCTGGTGGTGGGCGGCATCGGTGTCATGAATGTGATGCTGATGACGGTGCGTGAACGCACCCGCGAAATCGGCATCCGCATGGCCACGGGTGCGCGCCAGCGCGACATCCTGCGCCAGTTCCTGATCGAAGCGGTGCTGGTGACTTTTTTGGGTGGTGCCGTGGGGGTTGCTATTGGCCTGGCAATTGGGGGGGGGCTGATTGTCAGCGGTGTGCCTGTGGTGTTTTCGCTATCCGCCATGGCGGGGGCGTTTGGCTGTGCGGTGGCCACTGGGCTGTTGTTTGGCTACATGCCGGCCCGCAAGGCCTCAGCGCTGGATCCGGTTGTGGCGTTGGCATCGGAGTGATGCTTCTGGTTTGCATCCCCCCATTTTTTCTACAACGTCCTCCAGACTGCGCAGCGGCCATAAGGAGAGCCTATAGAAACTGTATTTTGCAGGGAAGGTCGTAGCGTGTTACGCACCTCAATAACACCCACCGTGATAGCAGATCGGGCAATAGTTTCTGTTGAACAGATGAGCTGCGAAGCCCGCTATCCCGTGAGCTCTTGAATTTGCATGCTCTTGTGGATTTGGCGGAATTTGTTTCAAAAAAATAGCGCCTCACGCCCGTTTTATGAGGGTCTGAGGCGCTTTTCTTATGTAAACGCTGGGTCGGTATTTACAGGTTGTCGGTGAAGCTGCGCAGCTTGTCCGAGCGGCTCGGGTGCTTGAGCTTGCGCAGTGCCTTGGCTTCGATCTGGCGGATGCGTTCACGCGTCACGTCAAACTGCTTGCCGACTTCTTCGAGCGTGTGGTCGTTGGTCATCTCGATACCAAAACGCATACGCAGCACCTTGGCTTCACGCGGCGTCAGGCTGTCGAGGATGTCTTTCACCACATCGCGCAGACCAGCCTGCATGGCCGCTTCCATCGGGGCGGTGTTCGCACCGTCCTCGATGAAGTCACCCAGGTGGCTGTCGTCATCGTCACCAATCGGTGTTTCCATGGAAATCGGCTCTTTGGCGATCTTCATGATCTTGCGGATCTTGTCCTCGGGGATTTCCATGCGCTCGGCCAACACGGAGGCATCGGGCTCGTAACCAAACTCCTGCAGATGCTGGCGGCTGATGCGGTTCATCTTGTTGATGGTTTCGATCATGTGCACCGGAATCCGGATGGTGCGCGCCTGATCCGCAATCGAACGCGTGATGGCCTGACGGATCCACCAGGTGGCGTAGGTCGAGAACTTGTAGCCGCGACGGTATTCGAACTTGTCCACCGCCTTCATGAGGCCAATGTTGCCTTCCTGGATCAGGTCGAGGAACTGCAGGCCGCGGTTGGTGTACTTCTTGGCAATCGAGATCACCAGGCGCAAGTTGGCCTCGATCATCTCTTTCTTGGCCGCGCGCGAGGCGTATTCACCCTCGTTCATGCGTTTGTTGATGTCCTTGAGCTGGTCCAGCGGCACCACGACCTTGGCTTGTAGATCGATCAGGCGTTGTTGCAACTCCTGCACCGGCGGGATGTTGCGGCCCATGGTCGCGCTCCAGGGTTTACCTGCCGCGGCTTGCTTTTCGATCCATTTCAGGTCGAGCAAATGGCTGGCCACCTTGTTGTGGTGTTTGTCACGGCCACTGAACTCGGCAATGAACTGGGCCTGTGGGTAACCGCATTTGTCCACAATGATGCGGCGCAACTCGCGCTCTTTCTTGCGCACGTCATCGACCTGACCGCGCACCATGTCGCAGAGTTTTTCGATGGTCTTGGCGGTGAAGCGGATCGACATCAGCTCGTCCGACAAGGCGCGCTGGGTTTTCTGGTAATTGGCGCTGCCGTAACCTTCTTTGTCGTAGATCACATGGATCTGCTCAAAATGCGCGCGCATCCGGTCAAAGCGGCTCATGGCTTCTTTTTTCAGCTCTTCGAGCTTTTTGGTCAGCGCTTTGGAGCCACCCTTGCCGTCGTCGTCATCGTCGGCGTCAAATTCGTCAAAGTCTTCTTCGGCCACATAGTCGTCGGCCTCGTTCGGGTTGGTGAAACCGTCGACGATGGTGGTGATGACCACTTTGTCGCTGCGAATGTCTTCACCCAGCTGCAAGATCACGTCGATGGTGGCGGGGGAGGCGGAAATCGCCTCCATCATCGCCATCAGGCCACCTTCGATGCGTTTGGCGATTTCGATTTCGCCTTCGCGTGTCAGCAACTCGACCGTGCCCATTTCGCGCATGTACATGCGCACCGGGTCGGTGGTGCGGCCAAACTCGCTGTCCACCGTGCTCAAGGCGGCTTCGGCTTCTTCCTCGGCTTCTTCTTCGGTGGCGGCGGTCGGGCCGTTCTGGTTCAAGAGCAGGGTTTCGGCATCGGGCGTGTGTTCGTAAACCGCGACACCCATGTCGTTGAGCATCGAGATCACCACTTCGAGCGTTTCGGCATCGACCAGTTTGTCGGGCAAGTGATCGGAGATTTCGCCGTGGGTCAAATAACCACGGGTTTTGCCGAGTTTGATCAGGGCTTTGAGGCGCAGCCGGCGTTTGGCTAGGTCTTCCTCGGACAGCACGGTCTCATCCAGGCCAAACTCTTTCATCAAGGCCCGTTCTTTGGCCTTGCTGATCTTCATGCGAAGCGGTTTGACCTTTTCGGTGGTCTCGGTTGCCTCAGTGGTTTCGGCCACAGGTTCCCCGGCCAGATCGTCCTCGATGTCGGACATGTCCAGGTCATCCACATCACCTGCTTCTTTGCCGGCCTTGGGTTTGCGGCCGCGTTTGGCGCCGGTGCTGGCAGCGCCATCGGCAGCTTTTTTGACCGTTTTGGCCGCCTTTTTCTTCACAACAGGTTCAGCAACGGCCTCGACCTGGGTTTCTTCTACAGCAGCTTTGACTTTGGATTTGGATGCGGGCACGACGGGTACTTTCGGTTCAGTGGGTTTGCTGGCTGTTTTTTTGACAGCGCTGGTCTTGGCTGCGGGGGCGGCGGAAGTCTTTGACTTGGAAGCAGGCATGTATGAACCTCAAAACGACGACAAACGAAGCATGTGGAGCGCTGCGGGCAGACCAGCGTTTTGGAAAAACATCGCAAAAACGGGCAGGGTCCGGCAAGACGGGTGGGCGAACATTTGGTGTGCAGTCCTTGCGGCAAGGTGGCCGGATGCGCTCAAATGCATCGTGTTGGCCGGGTCCGGAGGTGCTGCTGTCGCGCTTGCCTGGGCGAAAAACAGCGGATTATACCTTTTTTGCGAGCTTGAGCGTCCCAGATGGTGCCTAGGTGGCGGGTTTCAAGGCCTTGCGACGGTCCTGCAGTTCGCGGTAGCGTTGCAGCGCTGAGGGGTCGGTTTTTGCCTCTTCCAGCGCCTGGGTTTCCGCTGCCATGAGCTGGTCGATCAGCATCAGGTTGAGCAGGCGGCGCAACTCGCTGGCGGCTTCGGCCGCATCCTCATCCACGCCCAGCTCGTGGCTGCTCATCAGTTTGGTGGCAAAGGCTTCACTCTCGTGACCTTGTAGGCCCTCGCGCAGCGCGATCCATGGCTGTGGGCCATGTTCATGGAACTGGGCTTCCAGCCAAGCAAACAGCGGCCCGTAGGGTGGCTCCAGGCCGCACAGCAGGCCATGGTCTTCGACCGACAAGGCCTCCAGTGCAGCCATGTTGTCGAGCAGGATACGTGCGGCATGGTCGGCCCGGCTGGCCGGCAAGCGGCTGTTGCTGGGGATGGGGCGAGGGCTGTTCTTGGATTTATAGGATTTTGGGCTGTAGCCCTCGTTCTTGCTGCGGTAATCACTATCACTTTGATAGTTCTCCTTGCGCACCCGTTTGGGTTTGGCCTGTGTCGGGTACCAGACCTCGGTCAACTCCCGGCTGGAGAGCTGCACCAGATCGGCGATCTCTGACAGCAGTTGTTGTTTCAGGGCACCAGCGGGCAACAGTTCCCACAGCGGTTTGGCGTTGCTCGATAGGTGTGAGCGGCCTTCGGCGGTGTGCAGGTCACAACCATCACGCGCGGCGTCGAGCAAAAAACGGCTCAGTGGCACCGCTTCGCTGACATAACGCGCAAAGGCTTCCTTTCCGTGGGCGCGGATGAAGCTGTCGGGGTCGTGCTCCGGAGGCAAAAACAGGAACTTGACACTGCGCACATCGGTTGCCAGCGGCAGGGCAGCGTCTAGCGCCTTGCGTGCGGCGCGGCGGCCCGCGCTGTCGCCGTCAAAACTGAAGACCACCGACTCGGTGAAACGAAACAGTTTGTGCACATGCTCGGGGGTGCAGGCGGTGCCCAGTGTCGCCACCGCGTTGGGAAAGCCGAGCTGCGCCAGCGCCACCACGTCCATGTAACCCTCGGTGACCAAGGCGTAGCCGTGTTCCCGCAAGGCGGCGCGGGCTTCAAACAGGCCGTAGAGTTCGCGGCCTTTGCTGAATACCGGGGTTTCCGGCGAGTTGAGGTACTTGGGTTTGTCGTCACCCAGCACCCGTCCGCCAAATCCGATGCATTCCCCTTTGATGTTGCGGATCGGGAACATGACGCGGTCACGAAAACGGTCGTAACGTTTGGCTTCGCCACCGTCTTCTTCGTTGAGGATCACCAAGCCACTTTCCACCAGCAGCGGGTCGTCGTAGCTCGGGAACACGCTGGCCAGGCTGCGCCAGCCCTCAGGGGCATATCCCAGGCCAAATTGTTTGGCCACGGAGCCCGACAGGCCGCGGCCCTTGAAATAACTCACCGCACGGGGTGAAGCCTTGAGGTGTTTTTGGTAGGCCTTGCAGGCTTTCTCGAGCACATCGTTCAAGGTGTGCTGTTTTTGCCGTTGTTCGGCGGCGCGGGCGCGGTCCTGCGGGCTGGCGTCGTCTTCGGGCACCTGCATGCCAAATTGCTGGGCCAGGTCCTGCACGGCTTCCACAAAACTCATGCCCGCGTGCTCCATCAGAAAGCCGATGGCGTTGCCGGTTTTGCCACAACCAAAGCAGTGGTAGAACTGTTTGGTCGGGCTGACTGAGAAAGACGGTGATTTTTCGCTGTGAAACGGGCACAACCCCATGAAATTGGCGCCGCCCTTCTTGAGTGGCACATAACGGCCGACGATTTCCACCACGTCGGCGCGGGCCAGCAGTTCCTGTACGAAGCTTTGGGGGATGGACATGGGGCGATTGTAGAAACCGCCCAGTCATGGGGTCAGCGCGGCGCCAGGCGGATGGCGCCGTCCAGGCGGATCACTTCGCCGTTGAGCATCTCGTTCTCAAAAATATGCCGCACCAGTTTGGCGTAGTCCTGCGGGGTGCCCAGCCGCGACGGGAAGGGCACGCTGGCCGCCAAAGCATCCTGTACTTCCTGCGGGAAGCTGAACATCATGGGTGTGCCGAAGATGCCGGGTGCAATCGTCATGTTGCGGATGCCATTGCGCGCCAGGTCGCGTGCAATCGGCAGGGTCATGCCCACAATGCCGCCTTTGGAGGCGCTGTAGGCGGCTTGCCCGATCTGGCCGTCATAAGCTGCCACCGAGGCGGTGGAGATCAGCGCACCACGCTCACCGGTGGCTTCCGGCGCGTTTTGGCTCATGGCCTCGGCGCACAGCCGGATCATGTTGAAGCTGCCAACCAGGTTGACGGTGATGCATTTGGTGAAGAGTGCCAGCGCGTGGGGGCCGTTTTTGCCCACGGTTTTTTCGGCAGGTGCGATGCCGGCGCAATTGATCAGCCCCATCAGTTTGCCCAGTGCCGTGGCTTGTGCGACAACTGCTTGTCCGTCGACTTCACTGCTGACGTCGCAGGTCACGAAAACACCACCAATCTCTCTGGCAATCGCTTGACCTTTGTCGACCTGTTGGTCGGCAATGACCACGGTGCCGCCAGCGGCACTGAGCATGCGTGCTGTGCCTTCTCCCAGGCCCGATGCGCCGCCGGTCACGATAAACACCTTGCCTTTGATTTCCATGAGTACCTCCAGATAACAGGATTGACGTTGACGTAAACGTCAATTATCAGACAAGTTTTTGCGCAAAAATATCGGGGGGGTGTCTGAGTGGCTGAATATTCACGCTATACTTGCGTTTTTACTAAATACCCAGGCGCGTAGCTCAGCTGGTTAGAGCACCACCTTGACATGGTGGGGGTCGTTGGTTCGAGTCCAATCGCGCCTACCAAGGTTTTCTGAATGTTGCCAGATTCAGATCGCAAAACCTTGTAGACACAAGTCCTGTTTTATTCCTTGTTTGTTTCTCTGCCTGATCCACCTTTGCTATGGCAAGATGGGTCTTGGCACGCCCGCAAGGGCAACTCCTGGCAAATGCAGCTTGTGCCGGTTTCTACAATCGGTCGCAACCTGAATACAACGCGCTCATGATGGACCTCTGGATGACCTATGAATAACGCCACCCAAACACCAGCGCCGAGTCAGCAGCGCATCATCAAGAAGTACCCCAACCGTCGGCTTTACGACACCATCACTTCCAGTTACATCACCCTGATGGAGGTCAAGGCTCTGGTGATGAAGCGTGAGGCTTTTGAAGTGGTGGACGTCAAGACAGGTGACAACATCACCCGCAGCATCCTGTTGCAGATCATTCTGGAAGAGGAGGCCAGCGGTTCGCCGATGTTCACCGCACCGGTGCTTGAGAGCCTGATCCGTTTTTATGGCCATGCGATGCAAGGCATGCTGGGTGGTTATCTGGAAAAAAACATCCAGTCGCTCATTGATGTGCAAACGCGTTTTGCCGAGCAGTCCAAAGGTTTTACGCCTGAGATGTGGTCGCAGTTCCTGACGCTGCAACCACCGGCATTACAAGCCATGATGGGCGGCAGTTTGGAGCAGTCTAAAAATATCCTGGCCCAGATGCAGGAGCAAATGCAAAAGCAGACAGAGCAGATGCTGGGTGTTTTTGGTCTCAAAAGTTAATCCTGAATTTCAACAAAGTTGAGCATGAATAGTGTTATTTCACAAGCCACCCAAGCGCCCAAAGTAGGGTTTGTCAGCTTGGGCTGCGCCAAGGCCCTGACCGACTCCGAACTGATCCTGACGCAACTCAATGCCGAGGGTTACCAGACTGTCAAAACCTTTCAGGGTGCCGATCTTGTGATCGTCAACACCTGTGGTTTCATCGATGACGCGGTCAAGGAGAGCTTGGACACCATTGGGGAGGCCTTGGCCGAAAATGGCAAAGTGATCGTGACAGGTTGCCTGGGTGCCAAGGCCGGTGAGGGTGGTGACAACCTGGTGCGCCAGATGCACCCCAGTGTGTTGGCGGTGACCGGCCCGCAGGCGACCCAGCAGGTGATGGATGCGGTGCATACGCACTTGCCCAGACCGCATGACCCGTTTGTGGACTTAGTGCCCAATGGCTTTGGGGTCGCGGGCATCAAGCTGACGCCACGCCACTATGCCTATATCAAGATCAGTGAAGGCTGCAACCACCGTTGCAGCTTTTGCATCATTCCGTCCATGCGGGGCGACTTGGTGTCTCGCCCGATTGGTGATGTGCTCAAAGAGGCGCAAGCTTTGTTTGAGGGTGGCGTGAAAGAACTGCTGGTGATCAGCCAGGACACCTCGGCTTATGGTGTGGATGTGAGTTACCGGACTGGCTTCTGGAACGGTACACCGATCAAGACACGTTTGCTGGAACTGGTGCAGGCGCTCGGTGAGATGGCGCAACGTTACGGTGCCTGGTTGCGTTTGCATTATGTGTACCCGTACCCGAGTGTGGATACCATCCTGCCGCTGATGGCTTCCGGGCTGGTGCTGCCATATCTGGATGTGCCGTTCCAACACAGCCACCCCGATGTGCTCAAACGCATGAAACGCCCGGCCAGTGGTGAGAAAAATCTGGAGCGGATCCAGCGTTGGCGCGAGGTGTGCCCTGACATCGTGATCCGCAGCACCTTCATCGCTGGGTTCCCCGGTGAGACCGAGGAAGAATTTGCCCATCTGCTGGACTTCATGCGTGAAGCCAACATCGATCGGGCCGGTTGTTTTGCCTACAGCCCGGTTGCGGGTGCAACGGCCAATGATTTGCCGGGCATGTTGCCCGAGTCTGTGCGTGAGGAACGTCGCGCCGCGTTCATGGCGGTGGCCGAAGAGGTGTCGGCCGCAAAGTTGCAGCGCCGAGTCGGTGCCACCATGCAGGTGCTGGTGGATCACGCGCCTGGTCTGGGTAAAAAGGGTGGTCTGGGTCGCTCTTATGCCGATGCGCCGGAGATCGACGGTCTGGTGAAATTGTTGCCGCCCGAAAAAATCAGCAAGACGCTCAAGGTCGGTGAATTCACGCGTGCACGTATTGTGGGTGCACAAGGCCACGATCTGCTGGCGCAGCCCATTTGATGCCAATTGCTGGCATTTATTCCAACAACAAAAAAGCCGCTGGTTTAACAGCGGCTTTCAGTTCAAAACATCTGGTTGGTGTCATCGAAATCAACCAGATTTCATTTACATTTGGTGCCCAGGAAGGGACTCGAACCCCCACGAAGTTACTCGCTAGTACCTGAAACTAGTGCGTCTACCAATTCCGCCACCTGGGCATTTCAGGAAAGAGAGAAGTATATCAAAAATATTAAGCAAACCAGCGCATTGCTGGAAGAAGTTGAAGGAATTGTTCAAGGTCATCGTGATGGCCATGGTTTTGTGACCCGTGACGATGGAGAGGCTGACATCTATCTGCCACCCAACGAGATGCGCGCCGTGCTGCACAAGGATCGCGTCAAGGTTCGCATCGTGCGCAGTGATCGCAAAGGTCGCCCCGAGGGGCGGGTGGTCGAGATAGTCGAACGCAGCAACCAGGTCATCATTGGCCGCCTGTTGCATGAGAGCGGCATCTGGATCGTGGCCCCCGAGGACAAACGTTACGGCCAGGACATCATGATCCCCAAGGCCGCCACCGGTGCCGCGCGTGCCGGACAGGTGGTGGTGGTGGAACTTACCGAGCCGCCGGCCTTGTTTGGTCAGCCGGTTGGCCGTGTCAAAGAGGTGTTGGGTGAAATTGACGACCCCGGCATGGAGATCGAGATCGCCGTGCGCAAGTACAGCGTGCCGCATGAATTTTCCGAGGCCTGTATGGCACTGGCCCGCGCCTTGCCCGACAAGGTGCGACCGCAGGACAAGCTCAAGCGGGTCAACCTGACCGATGTGCCCCTGGTCACCATCGACGGCGAAGACGCCCGTGACTTTGACGATGCCGTCTACTGCGAACCCACCAAGATCGGCAAGGGCAGGGCGGCCACCTCTGGTTGGCGCTTGCTGGTGGCGATTGCAGACGTGAGCCACTACGTGGAAAACGGCTCGGCCATCGACATCGATGCCTACGACCGTGCCACCAGCGTGTATTTCCCGCGCCGTGTCATCCCGATGCTGCCCGAGAAGCTCTCCAACGGCCTGTGTTCCCTCAACCCCGAGGTGGAACGCCTGTGTATGGTCTGCGACATGGTGGTCTCCGAAGATGGCGAGGTCACGGCCTACCAGTTTTACCCGGCGGTGATGTGGAGCCACGCACGTTTCACCTACAACGAGGTGGCGGCGATTCTGGCCAACACCCGTGGCCCCGAGGCCCTCAAACGCAAGGACCGGATTGATGACCTGATCCAACTGCACGATGTGTACCGTGCCTTGCTCAAGTCGCGCGTGCGTCGTGGTGCGGTGGACTTCGAGACGGTGGAAACCCAGATCGTCTGTGACGAAGTGGGCCGTATCGAAAAAATTGTGCCGCGCACCCGCAACGACGCCCACAAGCTGATCGAAGAGGCGATGTTGGCCGCCAACGTCTGCAGCGCTGACTTCATTGCGCAGGGCAAACAAGCCGGCCTGTTCCGTGTGCACGAAGGTCCCACGCCCGAGAAAAAAGAGGTGTTGCGCAATTACCTGAAGGTGACCGGTGTCGGCCTGACCATCAGCGACGACCCGTCGCCCGGTGAGTTCCAAGCGATTGCCAATGCCACCAAAGACCGGCCTGATGCGGCGCAGATCCATTCGATGCTGCTGCGCTCGATGCAGCAGGCGATCTACACCCCGATCAACAGCGGCCACTTTGGTCTGGCGTTTGAGGCCTACACCCACTTCACCAGCCCGATCCGGCGTTACCCCGATCTGCTGGTGCACCGCGTCATCAAGGCGATTCTGGCCAAGACCAAATACGTCTTGCCCGTGTTGCCAACACCGGGTGAAGCCCACGCCAAGCTGTCCAAACGGCTGGAGAAAAACCTGGCGTCCAAGGTGGCCGAACCCGGCCAGAAGCCGCGCAAACTCAGTGCCGACATGCTGGCCTGGCAATCTGCCGGTTTACATTGCAGCGCCAACGAGCGCCGCGCCGACGAGGCCAGCCGCGATGTGGAGGCCTGGCTCAAGTGCAAGTACATGCGTGAACACCTGGGTGAGGAGTTCTCGGGTGTGGTCAGCTCGGTGACGAGTTTTGGCCTGTTCATCACACTCGACGCCATGTACGTCGAAGGCCTGGTGCATATCACCGAACTCGGTGGTGAGTACTACCGTTTTGACGAAGCGCGCCAGGAGTTGCGCGGTGAGCGCACCGGTTTGCGTTATGCACTCGGAACGCGCGTTCGTGTGCAGGTCAGTCGGGTGGATCTGGACGGTCGGCGCATCGATTTCCGCCTGGTGCAGGAGGGTGAGGCGCTGGTGGGGCGCGCACTCAAGGACAAGGGCGACGGCAACGAGCGCACTGTATTTGAGCCGGACCAGGATGGCGCGCCCACGGGCCGACGCAGCCGCAAAATCTCGGAACCCCTGGCACGGTCGCCCAAACCTTCTGCGGCGGCCAAAACGACGCGGCGTGCGCCGGTGGCTGGCAAGTCTAGGGATAAAAGTCGCAAAAATAGGCGCTAGCCCTTATCCATCAAGCATTGTTCGCTATATAAATGTTATGACTGAGAATTTTAGAGTGGCTGTGGTCACGGGTGCCGGCTCCGGCATTGGCCGGGCGGCAGCATTGGCTTTGTTGCAAGACGGTTACCGTGTGGTGCTGGCGGGGCGGCGTGAGCCGCTGCTGGCTGAGGTGGCACAACTGGGTGGCGCGCCAGAGCGTTGCCTGGTGGTGCCGACGGATGTGACGGATGAGGCCTCGGTGTTGGCCCTGTTCGACACCACGGGGCGCCAGTTTGGCCGGGTCGATGTGTTGTTCAACAACGCCGGGATCAGCGCCCCGGCGGTGCTGCTGGAAGACCTCACGCTGGACCAGTGGCAGGGTGTGGTGGATGTGAATCTGACCGGTATGTTTTTGTGCCTTCGCCAGGCCTTTCGGGTGATGAAGGCGCAGACGCCGCAGGGTGGTCGCATCATCAACAACGGCTCAATCGCCGCGACCACACCGCGGCCCAACTCGGTGGCCTACAGCGCCACCAAACATGCTGTGAGTGGTCTGACCAAGTCCGCCGCGCTCGATGGGCGCAAGTACAACATTGCTGTGGGTCAGATCGACATCGGCAACGCTTCCACCGAGATGGCCCAGCGCATGCAGGCAGGCATCTTGCAGGCTAATGGCCAGACTGCGGTGGAGCCGGTCATGGATGTGGCCATCGCTGGCCAGTCGGTGTTGTACATGGCCAATTTACCTGTGGGGGCCAATGTGTTGTTCCACACTGTGATGGCCACCAACATGCCCTTTGTGGGCCGTGGCTGAGCCAGGGTATTTGTTGGCTGGGGGCCTGGTTTTTCGCGCCCGTTAAATGATCCAGCGTTCCAGACAGGCGACCAGCGTTGCGCGGTTGAAGGGTTTGGTCAGAAAGTCGTTCATGCCCGCTTCGCGGCAGGCATTCTGGTCGGCCAGCATGGCGTTGGCGGTCAGGGCAACGATGGGGCTGTGGCTGTTCACCCCGGTGCCACGCCGGATGTGACGGGTCGCTTCCAGGCCGTCCATTTCCGGCATCTGCATGTCCATCAGGATCAGGGCGTAGGACCGTTTGCCAGCGGCTGCCACACCCTGCAGGCCGTTTTCTGCCAAGTCAACCGTGTAACCCAGGCGCTGAAGCAGGGTCAGTACCAGCTTCTGGTTGATTTTGTTGTCTTCGACCAACAAGATGCGCCCGCTGCGGGTCGGTTCTGGCGCAGGGTTGGATGCCCCCGTGGGTTCGGTGGCTGGTGTGGTTGCAGACGGAACGGATACGGCATTTTCTGGTGTCATGCTGATCTCGGTGGAGGCTGTTGACAGAGGCAGAACAGGCAGTTCAAACCAGAACAGACTGCCTGTGGGACGGTCCTCTGCCAAACCAATGCGCCCCTGCATGCCCTCGACCAGGCGTTTGCAGATCACCAGGCCCAGGCCGGTACCACCATATTTGCGAGAGGTGGACGCGTCAATCTGGCTGAAATTCGAAAAAAGCCGACCACGCTCCGAGAGCGGAATGCCGATGCCGGTGTCACTGATCTCAAAACGCAGGCCATGGTTCAGCCGCGAGACACTCAGACGGACTTCCCCCTGTTCGGTGAATTTGACGGCGTTGCCAGCCAGATTGAGCAGCACCTGATGGATACGCAGGCTGTCACCCACAAAGGTGACACGGGCCGCTGGTGTGATGTCAACCGCCAGCCCGATGCCTTTTTCGCGCACCCGTTCTTTGAGGACCGAGAGCACAGCATCCACCATCTCGGCCACCTTGAAGGGGTACTGTTCAAAGGTCATGTGTCCTGCCTCGATCTTCGACAAGTCCAGGATATCGTTGATGATGGCCAGCAGCGATTCACCCGACTGGGCAATGTCACGTGCATAGTCCTGCTGCTCGGCGCTGAGTTGGGTCTCCATCAGCAGCCGTGTCATGCCCATGACACCGTTCATGGGTGTGCGTATCTCATGCGACATGTTAGCCAGGAACTGGGACTTGGCCACGTTGGCCGCCATGGCCGCCTGCGTGGCACGTTGCAGCTCAACCTGCATCGTTTTGAGTTCATTGATGTCGCGGGCATTGATCAGGACCAGGGGCGCGCCGGTCACCGGGTCGGGCACCAAACGCGCATCCATGCCATACCAGCGTATGCCGTTCAAGGTGGTCAGCTGGATTTCGCTGCTGTAGCTTGTGCCTTGGTTCAGCTGGCTGTGAATGGCTTGCGCGGTCTCTGGTTCGGCGAACATGGCCTGAAAATCGTCCTGCTCGGCGCTGGAATCCACCGCGCCGAAGGCCCGCACAGCAGCCGGATTGCGCATCACCGCGCTTCCGCTGCGGCTGAACAGCGCAATCAGCACCGAGGTGTGTTGCATGGCCTCCACACCACGCAGCACCGCCGGGTCCAGACTCAGGGAGGGCGAATGGGCTTCGTACAGGATGGCGACGCTGCCATCGGCAAGTTCAACGCCAATGCTGTGTGCGTTAAATGTCACCGGATGGCCCTTGGGGTAAACCGTCCACTGCGCGCGCGCGGTGCGGCCCGCAGCATGTTCGGCCATCACTACTTGGTTGCGCGTGACGGTCGCCTCCGACAGGTCGGCAAAATCCCGGGCCAGAAACTCTTCAAGTGAATCGGCTTTCCAGAACGCCACACCGGCCGGGTTGGCCCACAACATGCGCTGGTGCAGCATGTCAAACACCCACATGGGGGTGTCTGACCAGTGAAAGCTTTCAAGTGCACTGTAGGGCAGGAGGGCGGCCATCGTCTGGAGTCAGAGTCTGCGACTGTGCCATTGTGGCCTCACTGGGCCAAAGCGGCCTCGGTGGCCGCCAGCACCGGGGCGACAGATGGGCGCGACTTGACCGCATCAAACCAGGCGGCCAGGCGCGGCATGGCAGAAGGCGCCACCGGTTTGCCATGGGCGCTGGATAGTTTGCCAATGTAGAGGTAAGACACCGCGTAAGACGCATCGGCCAGCGTGAACTGTTGACCCAGAAAAAACGGCGCGGGCGCAATCTGCCCCTCCAGGATGGCGATCAGTTGGTGCAAACGATCCACCTCGACCTGGAATCCGGGCTGTGCGGCGCGACCATCAGACAGTGCAAAGTACAAGGTGCTCAGCTGCGGGCCCAGGTACATATCGTGAAAGCGCGACAACCAGCGGCAGCGTGCGCGGGCCTCAATACCGGCTGGCAACATGGCGGGTTGGGGGTAACGCTCTTCGAGGTACTCCACAATCACCTCTGACTCGCCAATGCCAAAATCCCCGTCCTGCAAATAAGGTACCTTGCCCATCGGGTTGATGGCCAGAAACTCCGGTGATTTCAGGTAGGCCCAGCTCAGTTCGGGGGCTTCGAACACCAGCCCTTTTTCAAGCAGCGTGATGTGGACCTTGGCGCTGTAGTGACTGACTGGAAATTGGTAAAGCTTCATGAAACCCCTTGATTGGTAGATTTGAAACAGCTTCGTGTTGGGTCAGCTCCAAGAATTATGGCATTCGGCATGTGCCGACGAATCCGTTGGGTGCATGCACCCCCAATCCACCACCAGACGGTGATGGTGCCTGGCTTTTGCCAGGCCGCCCGACGCAGGCAGGTGCGGCTACAGGAACTGGGTGCGCACCAAGTCCGTGATCAGTTTTGCCAGCAGGCTGATCACCAGCACCAGGAAGATCCGGCGCAGCCAGAGGTTGCCGCCTTTCATGGCCAAGTGGCTGCCAGCAAACGAGCCCGCAATCATGGCCACCGCCATCGGAATGGCGAGCTGGAAGCTAACAAACCCGTTCGGGATGAAAAACGCCAGCGCCCCCAGATTGGTAGCCATGTTGACCACCTTGGCACAGGCGGTGGCGCGCATGAAGTCAAAGTGGAACACCCGTACAAACAGGAAGATCAGGAAACTGCCCGCACCGGGGCCAAAAAAGCCTTCGTAAAAACCAATGGCGGTGCCAATCAGCACACCACGCACCTTGTCGTTGCGCGTGACCGGGATGTCAGCGTCCTGTTTGCCAAAGTCTGGCCGAAACCAGGTGTAAAGCAACATCACCACCAGCAACACCACCACAAAGGGTTTGATCCAGGTGCTGGGCAGGGTGGCAATGGCGCGCGCACCCATGTGGGCGCCACAAAACGCGGTCGATGCCGTCAGCAGCAGCAGGCCCCAGGGTAGCTTGATGCGCCGTGCGTACTGGGTGGCGGCAGTGGCCATGCCAGCCACCGAGGCACATTTTTCTGTGGCGAACAAGGTTGCGGGCGCGGCTGCTGGAAACAGCGTGAGCATGCCCGGAATCAGCACCAGGCCGCCGCCACCAATTGCAGCGTTGAGCATGGCCGCGACAAAGGTCAGCGGCAGCAGGAAATAGAGTTCGGTGATCATCTTGTGTGTTGCTTCAGGCCCAGAGCAATGACCGGGCGGATCCCACAGGACACCAACACGAACACCATCACCAACTGAGTTAAAAAATAATTACAAAGTCGTATTGTCCCTGATGGCTTGCGGCTGGCTTCATTTGGCGGTGACCAACATTTGAACGTGAGCTTGCGAGATATGGCTCATAGCTTCAATATTTCAACAATTGTTGTATTATTGAAGTCATGGATACATCACTCGCCACCTCCGTCTTTGAGTCGCTGTCATCAGCCGTGCGTCTGGATGCCTACCGTTTACTGGTCAAGGCCGGGCCAACCGGCCTGGTTGCTGGCGAGATCGGAGCGGCGCTGGACATCCCGCCCACCAACCTGTCGTTTCACCTCAAGGCGCTGGCCCATGCGCAACTGGTGAATGTGGTGCAGGAAGGGCGCTTTCAGCGTTACCGCGCCAACATGGGCTTGATGCACGAGCTGATTGCCTACCTGAGCGCCGAGTGTTGCGCTGGTCATCCCGAGCAGTGCCCGGAACTCTGCCTACCGATCCTTGCCGCTGATCATGTGCCTCTGGCATGAAGGCGCCCGTGTGGCGTAACCTTTTGTCACACAGCGCTGCTAACTTTGCTGAATTTGTCTAAACCACCTCTGGAAACTTGATATGTCTGACAAACCCTTGAACGTCCTGTTTTTGTGCACCCACAACTCCGCCCGCAGTATCCTGGCCGAAGCCATCCTGAACCACATTGGCCGCGGCCGTTTCAAGGGTTTCTCAGCAGGCAGCAGCCCGCGTGCCAACCAGCAACCGAACCCGCTGGGCCTGCAGGTGTTGCAGCATGCTGGCATCAGTACCGACGGTCTGTACAGCAAAAGCTGGGACGAGTTTGGCCTGCCTGATGCGCCGCACATGGACCTGGTCATCACCGTGTGCGACAACGCCGCCGGTGAAGTCTGCCCCTACTGGCCAGGCCAGCCTGCCACAGCGCACTGGGCTTACCCCGACCCGTCAGCCGGGGAGGGTACCGATGCACAAAAGCTAGACGCCTTCCGCTTGACCCTGCACGCCTTGAAACGCCGCCTTGAGCTGCTGACCAGCTTGCCTGCTGACAAGCTGGAAAAGACCTTGCTGCAAAGCACGGCCCGTGAGCTGAGCAAGGCATAAGCCCGTGAGCGCCCAATGTGAAGTCACCGGCAAACGCGCCGCAGGTGCGCCCATGAGTGTGTTTGAGCGTTTTCTCTCGGTCTGGGTGGCCCTGTGCATCGTGGTGGGCATTGCGCTGGGCCAGCTCTTTCCGGGGCTGTTTCAGGCCATTGGCCGGATGGAAGTGGCCCAGGTCAACCTGCCGGTGGGCGCATTGATCTGGGTGATGATCATCCCGATGTTGGTGAAAGTCGATTTCGGTGCGCTGCACGAGGTGCGCCAGCATCTCAAAGGCATTGGCGTCACGCTCTTTGTCAACTGGTTGGTCAAACCGTTTTCGATGGCGTTTCTGGCCTGGTTGTTCATCCGCACGCTGTTTGCGCCGTGGCTGCCGCCCGACCAGATCGACAGTTATGTGGCCGGGCTGATCCTGCTGGCCGCCGCGCCCTGTACCGCCATGGTGTTTGTCTGGAGCCGCCTCACTGGCGGTGACCCGCTGTTCACCCTGAGTCAAGTGGCGCTCAACGACAGCATCATGGTCATCGTTTTTGCCCCGCTGGTGGCGTTTTTGCTGGGGCTGTCCAGCATCACCGTGCCCTGGGACACGCTGCTGATTTCGGTCGCGCTGTACATCGTGATTCCGGTGGTTTTGGCGCAGGGGCTGCGCAAAACCCTGCTCAAGCAAGGCCAGGCCGCTTTTGATGCCACCATGGAGAAGATCGGCCCCTGGTCCATCACCGCATTGCTGGCCACGCTGGTGCTGCTGTTTGCATTCCAGGGCGAGGCGATTCTGAAGCAACCCCTCATCATTGCCCTGCTGGCGGTGCCGATCCTGATCCAGGTGGTGTTCAACTCCGGCCTGGCTTACTGGCTGAACCGCGCCGTGGGTGAAAAGCACAACATCGCCTGCCCATCGGCACTGATTGGCGCCAGCAACTTCTTCGAGCTGGCCGTGGCCGCAGCTATCAGCCTGTTTGGCTTCAATTCCGGCGCCGCCCTGGCCACCGTGGTGGGGGTGTTGATCGAGGTGCCCGTGATGCTGTTGGTGGTGAACGTGGTCAACCGTTCCAAGGGGTGGTACGAGCGGGGGTGAGGGC
>NZ_JAHFZF010000037.1 GCF_018619435.1 Rhodoferax sp. U11-2br
TTGTAGCCTTCATGGTGGACGCTCCTATCTGTGAGGTGGTTGTTACGCAACTCCACTTTGGCACATCGATGCCGTTTAGGGTGGGGGCGTCCATTCCATTGCTTTGGGTCGACTGCAGCTCCGGGCCAGTTGCCGTCAGTCACCAATGACCGCTTTCCAACAGCCAAGTTACTCTGTCAATTTGACGCATCAGTAATCCCTTTCAGCAGGGGGCACCTGGAATGTCAACGGATCCCGATTGGTTTTCGCCATTCCTGATGCAACACAGCTCAGGCGGCCCGGCCACCGGGTTTTGTGTTTGTTAAGCCACGCGAACTTCACAGCGCCCCTTGGCAAAGTACGCTGTCGCCTTTCCCAGAATGTCCCGCTCCATGCGAAGGCGTGCATTCTCTGCGCGCAATCGGGTTAGTTCCATTTGCCCAGGTGACATGAACTTGTCGCTGGTACTCTTGAGTTGACGTTTGTTGCAGAGTCTGACCCAGTGTCTGGCTCTGAACTCCCAGTATCTTGGCCGTTACCTGAGCCGCCTGTCTACCTTTGTGCAGGCGAACGGCTGCCAGCTTGATTTCCGGGGAGCATTTGCCCTTTGTTTGTCCGCCTTTGCTCTAGCTCTTCTTCCCCCCCCAATGTCTGAAATCTTCCTTCAGCTATGGAGTACATTTTTCAGGGGAAGGCCAGTCTGGCTGATCAGTTGCGCGTAGAGAGTCCAGGAGAGTTGTTGATGTCGATATTATCCGTGCTGCTGATGCCTTGCTTGGTCAGGGTTCCGAGTGTGGCGCCGGACGTCTGGCCCCCGGTTGAGGTGCCGCAGATGATGTCTGTGCTATCGATGAGGAAATCGCCGCTACTCCAGTTTTGCCCAAGACCAGCACCGCTGATGCTTTGTTGTGCATGGGCCGAAACCATGGCTGCAAAGGTACCGGCCATATTCAGTGCCAGTACCGCTAATTGTCCCTGGCTGATGTGATCTTGTTGTTTGCTGTGCTGCAGCATATATTTACTTTGCTTTTTTTGATACGCATTTTTGGATGAACTTGGAATAGTAGTCGGTTTACTATCCTGTTGAGGCTGTAAAAAAAGTGTTTCTGGCATGACGTTTGCGACGAATCCTGAGAAGGAGATCGCGACCATGGCCCGCTACAAATCCCAAGACCACAACAGCCTGCTGCTGCCAGTTGTCTTGTCTGAACAAATTGTCCCAGGCAGCTTTGCCTTCGCACTGAACTACCTGGTAGACAACGAACTTGACCTCAGCGCCCTGGATGCCCGTTTCAAGAACGACGAAGTCGGAGCCAGTGCCTATGACCCGCGTGTCATGCTCAAGATCGTCTTGCTGGCCTACAGCCAGGGCCTGATCTCCAGCCGAGTCATTGAGCAAACCTGTGCACGCAACGTCCAGTTCATCGCCATCAGCGGCGACAGCCAACCCAGCCACACCCACATCGCCAAATTCGTCTGTGGCCTGAGTGAACAAATCAAACCCCTGTTTGCCCAAGTCCTACTGACCTGCGACGCCCAAGGCCTGATCGGGCGCAACATGTTCGCCATTGATGGCGTCAAGCTCGCCTCCAACGCCAGCAAAGAACGCAGCGGCACCCATGAAGAACTGCGCCACCGCGCAGATCGTCTGGAGCAAGCTGCCACCAAGATATTGACCCTGCACCAAGCCCAGGACAAGCAAGGCAGTGAACAGACGCTGGAGCCAAAACGCCAAGCCCGCATTGACGCCCTGCGCAAGGAAGCTGCACGCACGCGGGAGTTTCTTGCCACGGCGCCCAAGCGTCTGAACCGCAAAGGCCAGGAACTCAAGACCAACATCACCGACCCTGAGAGCGCCAAGATGGCCACCAGCAAAGGTGTCATCCAAGGCTATGCGGCCCAAGCTGCAGTTGACAGTGCAAACCAGATCATCATCGCAGCTGATGTCATTGGCTCAGGCTCCGAGCAAGCCATGCTGCTACCCATGATTGAGCAGGCCACCCCATTTCGCACGCCTGACACCTTGGTCACAGCTGATGCGGGCTACCACAGTGATGCCAATGTGCAGCACCTCATGGCGCACACCATCCCCGCATTGGTAGCCGATAACCAGATGCGTAGCCGCGATGAGCGCTTTGCAAAGCAAGACAAATACAAAGGCAAGCCAGACCCGTTGTCGCAGAAGAAAGCAACTGGGCAACCCAAGCCGATTCAGAAGTTTCAACCCAAAGACTTCAGCTTCAACGACAACAATACCGCCGCCTGTCCAGCTGGAAAACTGATGACCAGCCCAGGCAGCGTCTACTTATCAGCAAAGGGGTTGCCGTACCAGACCTACACCGCCAAAGCGGTGGATTGCAATGCCTGCGTACTCAGTGACCAATGCCTGAGGGGGCCTATCAAACCCAATGATGGACGTGGACGCCAAGTCACACGCTTCGAAGCCAAGGCAGTAGACAACACCCATCCCAGTGAGCGCATGCGCCAGGCCATTGACTCACCTCGGGGCAGGCAACTCTACAGTCAACGCTTTGGCACGGTGGAGCCGGTGTTTGGCAATATCCGGCACAACAAGCGCATGACCCGCTTGAACCACCGAGGGCGTGCCAAGGTCAACACGCAGTGGAACCTTTACTGCATGGTGCACAACATTGAGAAACTGGCCAAAACGGGGATGGGGCAGACCAAGAGGCACTAGGATGGGCCATCAAGGGCATCGAAGGTGCCATGAGGCGCAAAGGAGGGGCAAATTGCGGCACACTGCGGTCATGAACTCCAACAACACAGCTTTCAATCTGCCTACGCGGCCGTACCAGCGGGTGGCGCGTGGGAAACGTGTTTTTTTACAGCCTCGTTAGGTCAACGTACCTATATGGCCTGAACGAAACCCCATTTACACAAAAATTTGGACACGCCCGCCTGTGGCCGTTATCAGCTTTATCCGCCGTGGAGTAGTTTTGAACAACAATAATCATCCTGTCGCCCAACAGCTTTCCATCCAGGAAGCGATCAGGCAGGCTTATGAGCACTGGAATGCCGGACAGGCGTCTCAGGCCGAGCAACTCTGCTTGCGTGTACTGCAAGTCTTGCCGCATCAACCCGATGTTTTACATTTGTTGGGGGTGATCGCACACGCCTACGGCAAACTCGATCTGGCGATTGAGCATCTGCGCAAGGCTTGTTTGTACCCCACCGTGCCGGCAATCTACAGCAGCAATCTGGCGGAAATGTGCCGTCAGAAGGGCTTGTTGGCAGAGGCGGAGCAAGCCGCTCGCCGCGCCGTGGCGCAGGAGCCGCTACTGGTTGCGGCCTGGAATAACCTTGGCATCATTTTGCAGGAAAGCGGCAAATTCGACGCCAGTCTGGAATGCCTGCAACACGTCATTGCCTTGCAACCCGACAATCACGAGGCCCACAACAACCTGGCCAATACATACAAACGTCTGGGTCGACTCGACCAAGCGCAGGCCAGTTATCAGCGTGCCCTGGCCTTGCGCCCGGACTATGCAGAAGTGCATAGCAACTTGGCTTTTCTGTTGAGCGACCTCGGGCGTTTCGATGAAGCCGTTGTTTCTGCCGAGAAAGCCATCGATATCAACCCGCAATTGGCGGATGCCTATTTCAATCTGGCCCAGATCGAGATGTCACGCATGCGCTACGCCGATGCTCAGCGCTGGATTAATGCACTCTTAGCGTTCGCGCCGCAGCACGCCGGCGCATTGACTGCACGCGCGCAGTTGCTCATCAAGGCCGACCATCACCAGGAGGCGCTTGCTTGCATGCGCGATGTGCTGACGATTGCGCCTGACAGCGCCAATGCGCACAACGTACTGGGCAAAGCGCTGCAGGCGCTTGGGCAGCATGAGGAAGCGATGCAGGCCTTCGATCGCGCCGTTGCATTGCCGGGAACGGTAGCCGAAGAGGCTTCGGTCGCGCGCGCATCGCTGCTGATGGAAACAGGTAACAAGGAAGAAGCGATTGCCGCCTTTGATCGTGCGCTCGAGCTTTTTCCCGCATCGCGCATGGTGATGACGGCACGCTGCGACAGCAAGACCTATCGCAGCGACGACCCGGATATCGCCATGATGGAAGCAGCGCTTGAGCAAGCGATGAACCCGGCGATCAATGAACAGATGGATTTGCATTTTGCGCTCGGCAAGGCCTATCTCGATACCGGAAATTCGGAGCGCGCATTCTTTCATCTGGACCAAGGCAACGCGATCAAGCGCGCCACGTTTCAGTTCGATGTCGTCAAGACAGGCGAGTGGATGAAGAAGATCGCCGCGGCCTTCACGCCAGAGTTGATGGAAAAATTCAAGGACGCCGGCGCGGCATCGGAGCGCCCTGTGTTCGTCATGGGCATGCCGCGTTCCGGTACGACGTTGGTGGAACAGATCCTTGCATCGCATTCAGGCATCCATGGCGCGGGAGAGTTGAGCGCCTTGCGCCATGCAGTGGACCGGGCCGGAGTTTTTCCGGATGGCATCGCAAGCTGGAGCAAGGACGATTTTGCACGCATCGGCCAAGATTACCTGTCGCGTGTGGCGAGCCTTGCTCCAGACGCACTGCGGCTGGTTGACAAGATGCCGGCCAATTTTCTGCATGCCGGACTGATCCCGTTGATCCTCTCCGGCGCCCGTATCATCCATTGCCGTCGCGACCCGGTAGATACCTGCCTGTCCTGTTACAGCAAGAATTTCGCAGGCGAGCAGCTGTTTGCCTATCGCCTCGATGAGCTTGGCGCATTTCATCTTGAATATCAGGCTTTGATGGACAGTTTGCGCAAGGTGTTGCCGCCGGATCGCTTTCTTGAGGTCGACTACGAAAACGTGGTGGACGATCTGGAAGGTGAAGCGCGTCGTCTGATTGCCTTTGTCGACATGCCGTGGGAAGACGCCTGTCTGAGCTTCCACAAGACCCGCCGCATCGTGCGTACCGCCAGCGTAAGTCAGGTGCGTCAGCCGATTTATGCCACCTCGAAGGGACGCTGGCGCCGCCATGCGGCGTATCTGGGGCCATTGCTTAAAGCGCTGGGGGTAGACCAACCGGCCAAAGACTTGCAATGACAGCGCAGCAGCCATCCGTGATGGACTATCCGGCCATTCAACAGCAGGCGTACACCTTACTCTGTGAAGAACGTTTCAGCGAAGCCGAGACATTGCTACGGGGGGCGCTGGCTTGCGGAACGGGGCCGATTCCGCTGTGGAGGCAATTGTTTTACGCGATTCGCCCGCAAGGCAAGATCGAGGAAGCACGACAGATTCTGGAAATGATCGTGCGCACGATTCCAGGCGACATGAGCACCCGCTTCGACTTATCGGAAATCCTGCTGTTGCAAGGGGAGTTCAAGCGAGGCTGGCGCGAATACCGGTTCCGTTACAAGTTGGAACACACAGCCATGATCAGCCGGCACGTGCAGAGCCCGCGCTGGGAAGGCCAGCCGATCGCGGGCAAAACCTTGCTTATCCACGACGAACAGGGCTATGGCGACACCTTCCAGTTTCTGCGCATGGTGGCCTGGGCGCGCGAGCGCAGCGGTGCACGCACCATCCTGGAAGTCAATGCAGATAGCTACACGCTGGCCAAACGTTGCGCGGGATATGACGACATCATCCCCGCTGGCACGATTCCACCTGCATTCGATTTCCATTGCGAACTGATGAGCCTGCCGCTGGCAATGGGCTTGGAACTGAGCGACCTGCCGGGCAGCACCCACTATCTGAGCGCAAATCAGGCGCGCATCGAAAAATGGCGCGAGCGCCTAGCGTCGCTGCCACGTCCGCTGGTGGGTCTGGTCTGGGCCGGACGACCCACGCACACCAATGACGCACGCCGCTCCATGTCCTTGAGCGACCTGGCGCCGCTGGCGCAGGAAGGCGTCACCTTCGTCGCGCTGCAAAAGGGGCCTGCCGCAGCACAGAGCGCAACACCTCCTGCGGGAATGTCGCTGGTATCACTTAGCGAAGAGATCAAGGATTTCGAGGATACGGCCGCCATACTGACGCTGCTCGATGTGCTGGTGTCGGTCGACTCGTCACCGGTGCATCTTGCCGGTGCTCTCGGTTGTCCGGCATGGGTCATGCTTCCATTCGTGCCTGACTGGCGCTGGCTGCTTCAGCGTGAAGACTCGCCCTGGTACCCCTCCGTACGCCTGTTCCGGCAGCAAGAATGGGGGAAGTGGGGGCCGGTATTGCAATCCATTTCTGCCGCTCTGGGCAAATTGCGCGGCGGCGCGGCATGACGCGCCCATCAAACCCAGTGGTGTTGGCAACATGGTTGGTGATATGCCTGTTGACGGCGTGCGCAGGCGACCCCAACGTGCACGCCGATGCCATGGCGCAGCCGGCGGGTTTGCAACGCAATCAGGTACAGGCCGGTGCATTCGTACTGACCACTTATTCCCGTATCACCCGCATTGATCAACCGTTGACCGTGTATATCGAAGGCGACGGCCTGGCTTGGCGCAGCCGCAATCAAGCGTCCGACGATCCCACGCCGCATCGCGCGTTGGGACTGAGCCTGGCCGTGGCCGACGGGACTTCTAATGTGGTCTATCTGGCGCGCCCCTGCCAGTTCACGCCTATGACCGCTAATCCACGTTGCGCCGTCACTTACTGGACCGACAAGCGCTATGCGGAAGAAGTGGTGACCTCAATGAACATCGCCGTGACGCAGTATCTGCAACGCCTGCCGGGACAACGCGTCAATCTGGTCGGCTATTCAGGCGGCGGTGCACTGGCCGTGCTGATCGCGGCCAGACGTGATGATGTTGCTAGCCTGCGCACGGTTGCTGGCAATCTGGATCATGTCGCGGTGAATCGCCTGCATCAGGTCAGCCCGATGCCGGTCTCGCTCAACGCCATCGACGTCGCGGGACGCGTCGCTACTATTCCCCAACTGCATATCAGCGGCGACGACGACAAGGTTGTACCAACATCCGTCACCCGCACTTTTGTCGCCGCTGTCGGATCATGCGCGCAGTTGCGCGTGGTCGAGGGTATGGCACATGAAAGTGATTGGGCAGGCAAGTGGCCCGCCTTGCTGTCAACCCCGCTATCTTGTTCTTAAAGACTGCAACATGACAACACCTCAGCCGGTTGCGAATACCTCGCCGACCACGCTCAAGCAATGCCGCCATGGCCTGCTGCTGTTCTTGCGAGAAGATATGTACATTGGTCGCTCGCTGGACCTGTACGGTGAATTCAGTGAACTCGAAGCTGTGTTGTTTGCGCAAATCGTGCACGCGGGCGACGTCGTGCTTGAAGTCGGCGCCAATATCGGCGCGCATACCGTCCATCTGGCCCAGCTGGTCGGCCCGCACGGACATGTGCACGCCTATGAACCACAACGCGTGATCTTTCAGCTACTGTGCGCCAATGTCGCGCTCAACAGCCTGTTCAATGTTTACACGCATCACGCAGGAGTCGGTAGCAGCCCCGGCGAGCTGCACGTACCGCAGCCGAACTATGCCGCGGTCAATAATTTTGGCGGCTTGTCTTTGTCCCATGAAAAACGAGGCGAACCGGTGCCGGTGGTTTGTCTCGACACACTGACATTGCCGTCGCTGAAACTGCTCAAGGTTGATGTCGAAGGCATGGAGCACGAAGTTCTGAGTGGCGCGCGCCATACTATTCAGCAGCATCGGCCTTTTCTCTATGTGGAAAATGATCGGCAGGAAAAGTCGGCGTCGCTGATCGCCTTGATCGATGAACTTGGCTACGACATGTACTGGCATTTGCCGCCCCTCTACAACCCGGACAACTTTGCGAGAAATCCAAGCAACATCTTTCCAGCCATTGTGTCCACTAGTCTGCTGTGTGTGCCAAAGGAATCTGCGTTGACCCTCAATGGCTTCCGCAAAGTTACCGGACCGGAGGATTGGTGGACGACGATGGCCACACCGTCGCAGTCGGATGTTCAAACAAATAAAGCCCTTACGAAAGATCCGAATGCATCCTGACGCTCGCAACCTGACCGAAACCGCGCATGCGCTGTCCGCGTCTGATCGCCAGGCACATTACGGCCATGCCGGAGCAGTGTTGTGGCTGACAGGACTGTCAGCCTCCGGAAAATCTAGTCTGGCAATGGGCTTGGAACAAGCGCTCATGAAGCGGGGCTATTCTTGCTATGTACTTGATGGCGACAATGTGCGCAGCGGACTGAATGCCAATCTCGGCTTCAGCCCAGAAGACCGAAGTGAGAATATTCGGCGCGTCAGCGAAGTCGCAGCCTTGTTTGCCGATGCGGGCTTGATTTGCATCACCGCGTTTATCTCACCGTATCGCGCCGACCGCGCCCAGGCGCGTTTGCGTTGCAAGCAGGCGTTCCATGAGATTTACATTGCGGCAGGTCTCGCCACGTGTGAAGTGCGGGATCCCAAAGGCTTGTACAAGAAGGCGCGTGCAGGAGAGATCAGAGAGTTCACCGGCATCAGTGCACCATACGAATCACCTGAACAAGCTGAGTGCGTGATCGACACTGAGTCGGAAGCTCTGACAGTGAGCCTGGAAAAGCTAATCGCCTATGTGCTGGCTGTATTGCCATGTAAGAAATAAAGCGAGTGGTAGCTGATCTTGCCCCTGTTATTCGGACTTCTTAAGCCACCAATTAGGTGGACTTTTTGTCTTGCTGCTGGGCCGTTGCCCAGCGTTACTCAATCGTCATTGGGCTGACAGGGCCCAAGCTAGTGCCCTGCCGTTAAAACTGATAACGCAGGCGCACATCGGCCGTTTGCGAGCTATAACCACCACCTGCTTCCACTGTGTAGCGTGCCGTCAGAGTTATGTTGTCGCTGCGGGTGAGCGTTGCTGCCAGCGTCATGACACCAGTGTTGGCAATCGGCTTGGCGCCGGTGGTCGTGAAGCTGGTGGTGCCGCTGGTATCCGCTGCAAAGTTTGCGATTGAACGCAGGCTGGTGTCGTGATACTCATGACGCCAGGTCAATTGCACCGATGGCGCCAGGCTGCCGTAGCTAGTCGCAAACGAACGCTCCAGCTTGGCACCCAGATCACTCTTCAACGACGTGCTCTTGTTGGAAGCAATCGTCAGCGCCGCGCCATTGCCGCCACTTTCGGTGTAGCCATCCTGGCTCAGCTTGCTGTAATTCAAGCCCGCTATCGGCGTCAGCACGGTCGTCGCATCCAGACGGATCGGATAACCACCTTGAGCCGACAGCACTGATTGGGTACCGTTGTAGTTGCCATAGGCGGTACCGGTAAAGCCGCTGAAGTCGATCAGGCGTGTGGTGTTGTACTTGTGCCGCACAACACCACCCGACAGATCCAGGTACCAGCTATCAGCGGTAAAACCAGCATAAGCGATCAGACCATAGGACTTCAGGTCGGCCGAGCTGCCGCTGTTATCGTCACGGTTGCTGGTGGAGGTGTTGGCGTAGCTGACCAGACCACCGAGACGCCAGGCGTCATTTAACAACTTGTCGCCACCAATCAACACACCGTTGTAGTTGGCGCTGTAGCCGGAAACGTTATCGCGTTGGTCCTGTGTTGCCTTGCCCCCGAAGACCTGCCCCCACAGCGCTACATCGTTGGCACGTTCACCAGTAGCAATACCGCTGGCACCGTCGGACTGTGCTATTCGCAAACCATCCACGTGTGCAGCTGTGACATTGAGTACCGATTGCGTCTGTGCCGAGGAGGCCTGGGTGGTTGCGGCAGCCACTGAGGTCGGGCTCAATTGCGCACCTGCACGGTTGGATTCCGAGGTAGAACCCAGCGCAGCTGAGGCATTGAACACATTGAGCAAGTTGCTATCGACCCCGCTGTAATTGAACAGTCCCGAGATCGCAGACACGGCATTGGCCGTTGTTGCTGAGATATTCGGTGTGTTGTTGCCACCGCCACTATTGCCATTGCCACCGTTGTTAGAGGAGCCGAGTGTCAGCAACAGATCTTTGTAACTGCCATCGGCCACCTCCGAGCCGGTGATGACGCCGTTGTAGCCGGTGGCTGAGTAGAGCAGACTGGAGGCGTTGTAGTTAGTGCCGTTAGTAGCGGCCTGCACCACTACATAGCGTTGTCCGACCGCAAAGCCATAGTTATTGGTCGGTTTGAGTGTGACGCTTGAACCGCTGGCGATGACCGCAGCACCGGAGACGATCAGACGGCCATAGCCGGTATCGGCGGCGACGCCATTGGTTACTGCTGAATTGCTGACGCCGATCAGCAGCGCCGCAGATGCGCTCTGGTTGTAATTGCCGGTGATGTTGAGATGGTTGTTGACCTGTAGCGTTGCGCCCGCATTGCTGATGGTATGGGTGCCGACGTTGATATTGTCGTTGAGCAGCAGGTTGCCGGTATTGAAAGACAGGTTGGAAATGGTATTTGAGATAGCGCCGATATCGGCACTGCCAATATTGCCACTGACACCGGTCAGGGTGCCGAAAGTCGCACCGCTACCGCCGTTGATAATCAGGTCACGGGAAGAGAGGTTTGCGATCGTACCAGCGATCATGCCACTGTTAGTGACAGAACCAATGGTGCCGGTTGATGCGTTATACAGAGCAAAACCGGCACTTGAAATGGTCCCGCTGTTGTTGAGCGTGCTGATACGTCCCGCATTGCCAATGGCGCCTTGATTACCATTGATGATGCCGGTATTGATCAGGCTGCCGATGGCACCGTTGGAACTGGTGCCGACGCCAACGTTGGTTGTTCCGTTGATGGAGCCGTTATTTGTCAGTGTGTTGACGTTGATCGTACCGGAGGGCGTCAGGTTGCCAAGCAGGATACCTGCCCCACCCGTAATGACACCCGTGCCGGTGTTTTGCAGCGAGGTGATGCTGCTGCCGTTATCACTCTGGATACCATAAGTATTACCAGAAATGGTGCCGCTATTGACCAGTGAGGTAATGGTAGCTGCACTGCCGTTATAGATTCCGGTAAGGCTACCAAAAACAACGCCGCTATTGGTTATTGTGTTAATGGTGCCAAAATTGTTGATGGCTATAGTGCTCTGAATGGTACCCGTGCTGGTGTTGTCCAGCGAAGTGATAACGCCGCCGTTATCATTCAGGATGCCAGAATTGCCGTTGCTAGAAATGCGGCTACTGTTGAGCAGTGAACTGATGGTAGCACTGCCGTTGTTATGGATAGCGGCATGGCTACCCGTAATCGATCCCGAGTTGTTCAGCGACGTGATCAATCCGGTGTTATAAAAAGCATCATACGTAGAAGAAATCAAACCCGAGTTAGCCAATGAAGCAATGGTGCCCTGATTTCTGATCCCATAAGTTGAACTGGCCGAGATCGTGCCGTTGTTGATGACTGACCCGACCGTGAAGTTGCTGTTGGCCCGAAAGCCGGTTTCTCCCCCACGAATAACACCATTATTTGTCAGCGTACCAACGCTGGCAATGGCCGTCAACGCAGGTGAGCCGCCGGAGATACTGACACCGCTGGAAATGGAGCAGTTGCTCCCGCCCCAGTTCTGGGTGCCGGAAGCAGTTATTGTGAACGCGCCGCCAGTTGTACAGTCCGCCTGCGCGGTCAGCGGCACAAAACTGGCGGCCAGTGCCAGACTCAGGATAGTCAGCTGACCCAGGCGAGCAGGCGCCTGAGTTTGATGCGTCATTAGCATCCGACCTCGGGCTGGGGCAACGATGCAGTTAGAGACAATGGCAGCAGCTTTGGTCATTATTGGGCTCTTTGTAAAGTTGACTTAATCTTGATGTATGTCAATTGTACGCACGCGATTTTGAAGTTGCCAAAACTCCGCAAGAGCTCCGGCAAGTTTGCATATGACCTCTGGTTTGCATGTTTCGGGGCAAGCGGCACTGAGTTGTTGGCTCCTTGGGAATGTGCACGGTAATCCGACAGTCTGGGACGGGCCAGGTGCTGCCACTCGTGAGTGACAGCTTTGGAGCGGCAAATTCCCGTGCCATCAGCAAACCTGGTACCTGACATTCACAGTGGGCACCTACGTGCCCATAGGAGTCAGTGGGCAAAGTGAGGACCGGCCGTTCGCGGGTTTGGCCGGACAAGCCAAAGCAGTAATTCAAATTTCAGGATCCAATTATCCGATTGGCGGTCGGCAGTGCAGCGGGAGCAGTCGCTAGTGACCGGCAGCTATATGGCACGTTGTTTCAATATCTTTCGCGCAGGCAGTTTCGCTACGGCTTTTGTTGCTCTTCGCAATAAGCTCACGGAGTTCCAGTTTTGAGGAGGCATCCAAAAGGTCAAGAACAGTCTTCCCATCTTTTCTTTTGTGTCCAGCATCTGCACCGGCAGCTAACAGTGCTGCTGAGATTTCACGGAATACTGGCACGTTGAACCTGCTTGCCGCCCACATTAAAGACGTGGCGCCATCACTATCGACTTGATCTGGATTGGCACCATTCTTTATTAACAACTTTACGGCGTTCACGTTACCTTTGCCAGCAGCCAGCATCAAAGCGCTCACTCCATTTTCTCTCTGGGCATTGACATTAACCCCCTTGTCTATAAGCTCATTTATTATGAGACTACGTACTTCCTTTCGACCATTCCCAATATCGATCTCGTCAACAGCATACATAAGAGTTGTTGATCCATTCGAATCAACACTTTTGGCATCTGAACCCGCATCCAGAAGTATTTTTGAATTGGCAAAGTCACCAACAGAAGACCCGCCCTCTGATTTCAGCGCAACCAGCAAGGGGGTTTCACCCTGTCTATTGCCGATATTGACATTTGCACCGCGTTTAATAAGCACACTTAGCACATCCGTTCGATCATATTTTGTTGCTAGAAGTAGTGCGCTATCACCATTAGCATTCAAGTCATTTACCGAAACGCCACTGTCCACCAGAAAATTGACGGCATCGGCGTCTGCAGCCCAAAATAAAACAGTGCTACCGTCCTTATTCTTGGTATGAACACTTGCTCCTGCAGCAATCAATTTTTTAGAAATCGGCAGTGCATTTGCCTTTAGGTTGACAGCATCCATCAATGCGGTCCATCCATCCTTACTTTGAGCATTGACATCTACATTTTTCTTTAGAAAAGCATCCACTAGCTGGGCATCGCCAAAACGCCTTATGACTAGCATCAACGGTGTTTGGCCATTCATAGGACTGGATAGTGAAGGATCCCCGCCGTTTTCTAGTAAAAGTTCAATAACTGACTTTGGAGCTACGAAACAAGCAGAAACGAACAGACTGACTCCTGAGAGATTCCTTTCATTGGGGTTTTCACCTCGTTGCAGAAGCTCTCTAATTCTTGTGTTGTCTCCACGCATTACTGCGTCGCCAAGACCTTGTGCGCTCACGACTAAAGACGTGAATAGCAGAATGAAAAATGATAGCAAATACTGCATTTGAAGCCGTGGTATTTAAAGATCGTTCATCATACTTGGGGGCGTGCAATGACTGTAGTCCAAACTCAATACATTGCGTATTCCTGCGGGAGTTATCAATGCGGCTAGCTTATCCAGCGCCCAAATTTTCATGTCGGATTTTTCGTCGGCGACTCGATAGCTCAAGTGTCGCTATGGGGTCTACAGCGGGTACCCAGAGTCGCTAGATTGAACGGTCGCTATGCGGCGGGCGGATCTGCCTGCCGCATACCTGCCGTTCAATCGAGAGGCGATGAGTACTCGCTGAAGACCCACAGCTGGCCACATCGCCGATGTACCTCAAGCACTCATGGTCATCAAAAACGCCTAGCTGTTTAAGATCAGTTGAAGCTATATAAAAAACGAAATGAAAACTCTCGCTAAGTAATGACAGCAAGTCCTCTTGGCATTCAAATTGATATATCGGAACTTCCCGGTAGTGGTCACAGAAAAATAAATTGGGCCAACGGTTGAAATAGCCAGGAAGTCGTTGCCAGCCATTGGGATCAACCTCGTTTGTAGAAAATTGAATCTGGTTCCACAAAGGAACATCTAGATCAAGCCCAAACCGAGATTGAAGCTCAATCCAAAACTGTGACTCCTTATCCTGTGGTAGTGGATTCAACATAATTTGGGCCTGAGACGCAGCCCGCAGAATTTCATTCAAATGTATTGTCATATGCGTTATTTCTTTGGCGAACGATTTGCATGAACTTCAGGGACAAAAACATGCCCTACGGTCTTTCCATTTGTACTCCTTTTGCCGCCAGTTTGCAGTATGGCCTCTTTGTTGATTTGCGATAGCAGCAACGCAACTACGCAGTTGCTCCAGCGGGTACCGGCTTGGCCAATTTGACATTGGTGCAAACACCGAGACAAACTGAGCCAATCGAAAGCTGCCCGTCGCGGACGACTCATAGCGCTGCACAGCCGACGTCAGTTTAAGGCTGATAACGGGTGCTGTGGTTTGGGATCTACCTGCTCCAGACCGGCTATTGGCTACCAGGGACCGACAGGCAGGTATATGGTGAACACTTCTTCAAAGCGAGCACCCGCCATGGGCTGAAAGCGGAATTCTGATTGCGCCGCGTGCGACTGATTGGGCTTTAATCAGATTTTGTGGTGCATGCAAAAAAAAGCTCCTCCTCCATGTATGGACCAATGAGTGGCATCGCGTCGGACATCCGGAGCTCAGCTGGATTTTTGGCCCCATTCTTCAGAACATTTAACGCTTCAATTGTTCTTACAGTCTGGTTTTCACAGTCGTACTCTTCCAAAGAGACTGTGGCGATGTACTCGTAGTTAGGGGAGGCAATGAGGGATTTATGCGGAGTATTGAATACAACGCGCTTTCTAATCTTTACCAGTTGCTTTGAACGAGAAACTGAGTCCACATCGAAACTTACACTTCCGTTTTGAGTCTCATGGAGAAGCTTCCAATTCGTCGCCCAGACTGGCGAGTGCAATAGACCAAGTGTCAACATGAGTAGTGCTGAAGCGGCGAAATATTGGTACTTCATGGACGTTTGTTGGTTTTTGAATAATTCAGTAGGCACTTTGAAGCTTTATCGCCGAGTAGCTGAGACGGCAACAGACGCTGCTTTCAGAGATTATCAGTTCAGTCGCCGAACCTAAATATTTCCCGCTTGGGTGATTTCTCGAACGGCAGCTTAGCGGCAGAGGTGAAGTTTACGACCGCCGTCTGACAGGCACTGAGGTGGACTTCCCGTAACCTGCCGCTCGTGACCGGCAGCTCCCGCTCTTGGATTCAACCGGTCGCTGCAACAAGTTGGCTGAATCGTTCAGCGGGCGTTTCGTAGTCTAGAGTTTTCCTTGGGCGCTCGTTGAGTTTTCTCGCAATCGCATTCAGCTGTGCCTGCGAGTAATGCGAGATATCGACGCCCTTGGGGAAATACTGGCGCAACAGTCCATTCGTGTTTTCGTTGGTCCCTCGCTGCCAAGGGCTGTGGGGCTCACAGAAGTAAACACTGATGTCGGTGGCCAATGTGAAACGCTTGTGGTCCGCCATTTCATGACCCCGGTCCCAAGTCAGCGATTTGTAGAGTTCCTGGGGCAACTTGCGTGCGTTTTTGATCAGTGCATTGACCACCGTCTGGGTATCTTTGCTGGCAACCTTCACCAGCATCACGTAACGTGTCTGACGCTCAACCAGTGTCGCGATCTGGTTGTTGAGACTCCCAAACAGCAAGTCGCCTTCCCAGTGGCCTGGTACGGCCCGATCCTCCACGCAGGCTGGGCGCTCACTGATGGATACGGCGTTGGTGATCTTGCCGTGGTTGTCCGTCTTTTGTGTGTGGTGACGTGAACGGCGCATGGCTCTGGTGCGCCTCAAATGCTGCAGGAGGTCCTTCTTCAATGCGCCGCGGGCTTGAATGAACAGACTGCGGTAGATTGTTTCGTGTGACACGTGATAGTCCTCGTCGCACGGGTAAGTATGCTTGAGCCACCCAGCAATTTGCTGGGGTGCCCATTGACATTGGAGCTTACCGGCCACGATGTTGGCCAGCTTTCGCTTGGCCACCAGTTTGCACGTCTTGGGGCGACGCGCCCGATCCCAAGCCGCTTGGTCGGCCTGGGCTGCGCGGTAGCAGCCTTGGCCACCATTGCGCTGGATCTCACGGCTGACGGTTGATGGGGCACGCCCAAGCTGGCAAGCGATTGACCGGATCGATCTTCCCGTCGCCAATGCGCGTGATATCTCTTCGCGCTCGGCCAAGCTCAACGCCAATTTGGAACGACAGCGTTGAGCCGGGCGGATGCCACCAGTCTCAGCCAGGATGCGACTGACGGACGAGTGATTGCGATCAAATAATTGGGCAATCTGTTGAAGGGACTCACCCTTTTTCCAGCGATCCCACATCAGAGCCTTCTGGCGGTCTGTGTAGTAAATCCTTCGTCTTTGCTTCATCTGCAACACTCCTTCTGCTTACGCAGTCTCTAGTGTGTTGCATCGACCGGTTGAATCCAAGCTGCCAAGCGGTCATTCGCCGACGCCAAGGAAATTGAAAAGCGGTCGCTCGCTCCAACAAAGCTGTGGTGGTCCGCTATCCGACTCCTGAGCAGCGGGAGCGGTCATTGGTCGCTGACGTGGATAATTCCCTTTTCGGTCAACAGCAGTCACCGGCGGATGTCCGTTTGCAGGCGTTCCTCTTAGCAATGGAGTGTTTTCGTGTCTGATTCAAGTCAGCTCTACTTTCTAGACCGTCGCGAGCGGCCTCGACGCAAAGAACTAGAAGAAATTGATTCGCCATATCTCTTGGCCGATTGGCATTTGCCCATTGGTTGGCTGGCAATGCTGGCCCCACGTGACTTGAATATTGACTCAAGCGCTAGCCGTGACAACGAAAAGCCTTACTTTGCAGTGGAGTGCACAACGGCCATTGCGCGATTGGATGAACGGCTTATCTGGCTGAAATCGGCAGTGCCCGGGCTGCAAACTGCTTGGTTTGATTCATTTCGCCGTTTTGTTTCGGATTCCAAGTTCAGCTGGGTACATATTGACCCTATTGGTATCTCTGAAGTCATTGATGATGACTCAGTTGCAGAATCCGAAAGACTGATTGGCTTGCTTGGCGCCTTTAAAGATGCTCCGACTCCTATAGACGCCGTCGTCATGTCGAATAGTAATAATCACAGTGGGTGGGACGCATACTGCGCGCATTTCAGCACCCCATTTCGAGACACAACATATCCCCTTTGGGCTGCATGTTTCGGTGCAAGTGGAACGGAACTATTAGCACCCTGGGAAGGCGGACTATAAAGCTACCCGAATAGAAGGTTCGCAGAGAGGTTCATATGTGGTTGAAGACGATTTTGAAGGCTGCGGTATTTACCACCATTGCTTCAATGGTGCAGCCCGCGATCGCAGATGCGCTTTTCGACCAGACGCCTGACTCACCCGAGGGCTTTGGCTTCAAGTCCAGTTGGTTTGCTGTGAAAACCCAGGAACCAAAACGCGTGGCAGAGATACTCGGACTAGTGGATTTACAGCGAGCGAACTGGGCAAGCGGTATTGCCGCAGCGTACTCATTCAACAGTAAGCCGAATGGGAATAAGTATGTTTTCATTTCCCCGCCGGTAACAGGGTGGGTTTTAGTTGTCGGCTTAGCGCTCCCATATCCTGACAGGCGTTCGCAAGGGCGCAATGCAAACATCGACAGTCGTTTCAATGCAATGTTTGGTGCATTGGTTGCAAACTTTGATGAAGTGCAGTTTTTTGGCAGTTACCGAGTAGTTGGCTTTGAAGCCTGGGGCCGTGCAAATGGTGGACGGATTGAGAGGGAATTTTGCTACGCAGACGGTGAAGTTTACGCAAACGTGGGGCCACAAACGTCGGTAGAGAAACTGTTGAAATTTCCAAATCTATCGGGCATGACGCCACAAGAGGCAACATCAGCGATTTTTTCTATGGCGAGTAAACGCGAGGCAGAGGAGCAGCGCTTAGTAGCTTTGGGTTTGACGTTCAAGGACGCAAAAAGAAAGACATCAAAACTTCAACGCGGACCTTTGCCATCGGAGGGTGACGCAATGGCAATCGCCGGTCATTGGAGCATTGACCCGACTCGTATAGAAGAATTGAAGCTTTCGCCCAGCGTTGGGTATGTCGCAGTTTTGCCAAGCCAAATACAACAGTAGGTAGCAATACAACCCTCGCAGGGGATTGACTTGCCAATGACTGAAATGTCTACCAAAAATTATTTTTGTCATGTCTGTGGGGCACCCATGGGAAATTTTGCTCCTTGGGGAAAAGACGAGTTAAGTCCAACCTTTGATATTTGTGATTGTTGCGGCGTTGAATTCGGATATGAAGACTACATCCTGTCTAGTCTCATCACATTCAGAGCCAACTGGCTTTCTGGCGGAGGGCTTTGGAGAAACCCAAATGCAAAACCGAAGGGCCTAACACTGGAGCGCCAATTGCAATGCGTGCCAAATATGCCCCCTGCAGGGGTGGGATCAGGTTGAACGATTGCAGCTGGTCGATACCAGATGCCCGCTTTCCGGTAGTGAATTTTGGGCTATTGACGCCCGCTTTGGACTCATTTTTGAATTTACATCAGCACAGTTGGACGACCGGCTTCAGCCTTAAACTGAAATCGGTTGTGCAGCGGGAGCTGCCTTTCAGGTGCAATGTAAGCACTTTTATATGCTCTGGAAATCACGTTAGCAGTTATGGATCTGGAATCACTCAAAGCGGTGTTGTCGAACAATGATGGTTCATTGCCGGACATCAATTTCAATTTTGGTGGTACGCGGGTTGTCGCGGACGCATACGCGCTCGTACAACGCCACGCCACCTCCCTCACGTCCATCGGTTCTTACTATTGGTCCAAGACGAAGGAGAAGGAATGTCCAATCTCGTTCGGAGAAAATCCCGCAGAGCTAGTTGTGAGCGGTGTAGCTGAACCATTCCATGTCGTGTTTGGTGGTCTAGTTTCTAAAACCGGTCACAAGATTCCCGATCTAGGTTTCTTTGTTCTTGGTGAGGACTTCGTGGCACTCGACTACAGAATGGGTCCGGAATGGTCTCTTGCCGCAATCGAGGGTTTGCTGTCGCTCATGGAGGAGATCGCTTCATTGGCGCCAGACACTTCCGTTGTTCATGAATCCAACGTCTTCGATCCCAACGGCAAAATTCTGATGCAAGCATTTTCGGAATGGAGAGCTGCTAACAAACGCGTGCAGGCGACTTGCGAAACGCACGCGCCAGAAGCGTGGCGTTGAACGTCTGCAGTCTGGAAATTCGGCTGTCGGCTTGCAGCCTTAAGGAGACGAACACTGACTTGATCAGCTGCACTGGATTGCGCAGCAACGAAACAAGCGGAACGTCATTGCGTTAAAACGACAATTGACACATGTGCATGAGAGAACAATTCCGTGTGCATAGGGGCTCGCGTTCTTGTCGATGTCGTTGGACAAGATCGCAAATCACATGCGTGACGCAAACCACCTGAAGCGAGCTGAACTATTGGCCACGGGTGTCAAATTGAACTGAAAGAAATTAATGCCAAATTCTGCCGAAGAATGTCGTCAAGCCAGCATTCGATTGCTGGCCATGTCTCGAAAGTGGTGGGAGAGTCTGCGACCAGTAGATTGGGATGTTGGTCAGCACCTGGGTAACCCTACGGTAAACACGTCCAGTGGCGCGGAAACTGAGCTAGCCGAAGCCATAGCCGGTGCAATTAAAGCTGGTGTGTTCCAAGTATTCGATGTGGATTAAAGTCCGTCGAATAATGACCATTTGTCTGCACAAATGAAGTCCTAAACCAGAGCCCAACAGATGCGGGTTTGATGAGTTTTGGAAATTGGAGACGATTTCCAAAATTCGTATAGACATCAACATTTTGTCTTGTTCAGCGGGACGATGGAGTGTGTGCTGCGGGCCAGTTGCTGCCGGTCGCGAATGACCGCTGTCCGGCAGCCAGATTGCTCTGTCAATTTGCCGCATCAGTAAGCCCCTTTCAGCACGGGCCATCTGGAGTGCCAACGGAGCACTGCTGGTTTTTCGCCATTCCTGGTGCAACAAATCAAAGAGAAAACTGGTCAGTCAGATGTCTGTCTGCTCGGCCAGCTCAAGTGCATCTTCGACTTCGATGCCCAGATAACGCACCGTGCTCTCAATTTTGGTGTGGCCCAGCAGCAGTTGCACTGCCCGAAGGTTTTTGGTTCGGCGATAAATGAGGGTCGCTTTGGTTCTGCGCATGGAATGGGTTCCATATTGGGCAGGATCTAAGCCGATCTCCTTAATCCAACCGTCCAAAATTCGGGCGTACTGTCGCGTGCCCAGGTGTGGTGACTCATGAACACGGCTCGGAAACAGGTAGTCGTCCGCCTTCAGTGATGACTCTTTGATCCAGGTCTCAACCGCTTCACGAGTAGGCTGTGTGATTTCAAACTGAACCGGCAATGATGTTTTTTGCTGCAAGACGATGGCGCGCGTTGAAACGCGATCACCATGACAGATGTCCTTGACGCGCAATTTCACCAAATCGCAGGCCCTGAGTTTGCTATCAAGCCCCAGATCAAACAACGCAAGCTCTCGCGTCCGGTTATTGAGTTGTAGTCGAATCCTGATGGCCCAGATGTCCTTCAGCTTGAGAGGTGACTTTTGACCAATAATTTTTCCCTTGTTCCATGGAATCTTGGCAGGCGAAGCGGTTGCAGTGTCCACAATGAGCTCCTAAAAATTGAGGGGAGAACAACTGTGGACCGGTTGTGCGAATAGTCAATTCAATCCGGCCGTGGAATGCCGGACAACTGACATTGGTCATCGGCGTGTCGGTGCCCATAGGAGTCAGTGGGCAAAGTGAGGACCGGACGTTCGCGGGTTCGGCCGGACAAGCCAAAGCAGTCATTCAAACTTCAGGATCAAATTTTCCGATTGGCGGTCGGCAGTGCAGCGTTACCAGTCATAGCCTTTATGACCGTGGCTGGCTCCAGACGGGCTGATAGCAGTCATCCAAATAGTCAATCGAGTGTTACTTGGGTTTGTCTTCTGTCTTGAGGTGACCGCTTGTGCCTTTGCTATTGACACAACTGGTATTCCACCTGTTCACAATCTCTCTGTCTTCGGAAAACATGGTGGCAGCATCATCCTGTGCACGTTTGCTTTCCAGGGTGTGATGAGGTGGCTCACCACTTTTGCGGTGCACCGCTACCAGCAGATTGGCCTCTTCGCCAATGTGTACCGGGTCTAGCGGCACTTGCTGCCATGCGCCATTGGTCCAGTTGTATTGGGTGTAGGGCAGTTTGGGATAACCTATTTGCTTCCAGTCTTCGCATATCTGAATGATTGCCAGCACATACCACTGCCCCTGTGGTGTCTTGTTCAGCACCATGGGGTTGAAGTGGGTGGACAAAGGTGCGGTGGGTGCACCTGCAAGTCCTGGCGGAAATGTGATGGTGGTGGCCTTGTGCTCAGTGCCGCCTGCATCGCCTACGCCACCGAAGGCTTCCAGGCCCTCAAGGGCTCGGGTGATGGTGACTTGCTGCCCGTCTTGCAACAAAACGTCTTCCGTCCACTTGAAATTGGACCTGGAGCAAGCGCTGAACGTGAGCACGGTAAAGAAAATCGCAAATATTATCTTGGTGTCCATCAGCAATTGGTAAAGATTTTGACACCGTTATTGGTGTGCGGGCAGTGGCGCCAGTAAGACTGCTATCGCGGCACAGTTGACTTTTTGAAATTATCGCCTGAGAGACTGCAATCAGCCTGTGGCTGACTATCGTTTTGCAGCGGTTGCGGGTATTCGCCAACGACAGCTTTCTGGCGGTTCAGTTGCTCAACTTGGGGGCGCGTTGGCTTTCTGTGTGTACGGACTTCCTTACGCAGTCCGAAAACCTCTACCAAAGTGAAAGGTACAAAAAGCCTGCGTTAGCAACGATGCAAACCAGGGTCACTACTGCGGCAAACACTCCTGCAAAGAATGAGTCCTTTGATTGCCACATTCCGCGTTTCAACCCAATGAAAACTGTGCCGATTGCCGGACCGGGCAGGCACAGCACATAGAGGACCCAGCCGAGGGCATCCTTATTCCAGTTTGCGAACAGGACAAAGCACAGAGACAATGTTAAGGCGACCCCAGCATAAACCGCAGGACGTGGCCTGTAAAAGACGAGCAGGCCGAGTATCGCCAACTGTGAACCGAAGAAAAAGGCGAAATTTGGCACGAAGAATGCATCAAATGGAGCAAATGCCGCCGATGCAATGCCAACGATGCCTATTGCAGCTTGTGCCACAACTCGTTCGGTTATTCGGACTCTTTTGACTGATTCGTCATGTGCTATCAAATGGGTAACCCTCTAGTATTGGTACAGTAGATGAAGCACCGTGGAAGGGTTCGCCAGGGCGAACTTCTATTCCACTTTGGGTGGGAAATTGTGAAAGGGCATCGCCTGACAGGCTTTCCATTACACACCAAAGTCCTCAATTGGGCAGGCAATTTTGAAGATGAATCACCCGCTTCCAGCCTTGAAGAGTCACAGGCCTGAAGGTTGACCAGTTTTCCGGGCGGCCGACTGTTGAAGGCTGATAGCGGGTGCTGTGGTTTGGCATCTGCCTGCTCCAGACCGGCCATTGGCTACCGGGGACCGACGTGCAGGTTTATGGTGAACACTTCTTCAAAGCGAGCACCCGCCATAGGCTGGAAGCTGACTTCCAAAACGCCAGACTGCGGACGTTCAAAGTTTGATGTGAGGGGCCGCCGTAGCGGCGCAGTTTGCGGGTTCCCTCTCGACGGATTGGTTGGGCCTAGACACCGATAATATTCTCGTAAAACCAGTTGTCAAAATCTCTATCTCTCTCGAAGACAATCTCAAGTAGCTTGCCATTCTGTAAAGCCCGGACGAGCATCCAGCACGCAGCTTCCTCAAGGTCAATTTCTATCGTGGGCCCTCTGTCATTCTGAAGGTGTTTGAGTGCGTTCCGGGCGAAATTTTCTTTGTCGATGTATTGGGTTCTGTCCAGTTTCTCGCCCATCAGCTCGTCGTGAAATCGCGCCATAGCCTCATAGGATTTTTCGACGGCTGGTGTGATGCCTTTCAGTTTTAACGCTCGACCAAAAATCTCTTCGGATGCTCCGGCCAGGGTGATGGCTGCGGAGAATTTCTTTTGATCAAGAAATAGATCGAGTGCGATATCGAGTTGTTCTTTCGCCAGATCAAGGCGGTAATAAGTTTGCTCGCCCATCTGTTAGGCCCAACGTAGAGCTAACCGGCGCTGTGCGGTTTTTTCGCGCAGCGTCCAGAGAGCGAAGCGAACGGGGTTGAGCGCCGGGTTAGGTCTCATGGCAACTCCAATTGCAGTCTCGATGCTTCTGAATCAGGCATAAGCAAAAACTCTTTCCAAGCAATGACAACCCTCTGGAATTCTGCCAAGCTGAAGCGACCTTCCGCAGTTCCTATTTCGTCTTCGATCAAAATATCCACTTGCGCTTCATTTTGCCGAAATGTGACACAAGTGTCATTCAAGCCATAGCCTTCCTCCTGCGACTTTCCCGATGTCACGGCATCGATAAGTTCTAGAATTTCACTGCAGTCAGATGGTGTGTGCATCAACATGAAGAGCGCGGCACACATATAGTGGTTGTATCTCTCAGCGCTGTTGCCATGGACTTCCGGCATTCGATACCAGACATCACCGACGATGGGACGTTTCCCGCCATACACACACCTAAACTCGATGACCTTTGGATCAGCAGCCATAGAAGAGACCTAACGTGCAGCTTGAGCCGACGCCGGAGCGCGCAGCGCGGAGGGAACCCCAAAGCGTAGCTTTTGGGCGGTCGGCTCCAAGCGTTTGTTAGGCATCACCTTGTCTGCCAACGGTAGCAATGTTTGCGACGCTGTTGGCGCGGGACAAATAAGTGATTACTCCAACCCCAAGTCCGAGTGGCGCAGAGAGCCAATACCACAGGGCACGACCGACGGCTATCGGTGCCTGAATATCTATTGAGAAAGCGAGAAGCGATAGAGACGCCAAGTAGCAGAAAAGCGTTAATGCACTCCACGGACGACTTTTCTGCGTTGACCAGTGCATTGCCGCAGCGCCAGCAGGGACCCAGGATAGAAAGCTTACAGTATGAAGAAACGCACCTTCCGTCGAGTTTGGGTCAACAGGACCAGGCGACGGTGTATAGGGGACACCATAGACGGCTGCCCAGAAAAATGGACGAAAGAGGAATATTGCAACCAGAAATACAGCGACTACAGCATAGTGAGTGATGAGACCGGCTACAACCCCGCGCAGATAAGTTCGTTTTTGGGGGTGTCTAAATCGCTTAAGAATGGGGCGCATAAGAGTTGGAGACGCGAATTGCGATGCCTAACGAATAATGTATGGAAAAGTTATCTGAATCTTACCAACTGAGCCATGCCGCCGGATGACCGCTTCCGCTGCACAGCCGAAGTCAGTTTGAGGCTGATTGCTGTCAGCTAGCTAGTCAAAATTCCCGCTAGATTGCAGTCATTGAGAGCTAGCTTGCGCGGGCAGCCGCCGACAGCAAAAAATTCTGAGGTTGAGTGTCTGGCGTATTCGCCCCCATCAAGGCTAAAGACCCCCTTGTTGGGATCAGATCTAATGCGATAAATGTGACACACGTTGCGCACACCAGATTGAATTTGATCAACAAGACTTTCCTGAGCAAGTGCAAAAGGAAGCGCCGCCAGGTTTACCTGGTCCCACCTGGAGTGGGAAGCCTCGTAAGAGGTGAGAGAAACTTGCATGTGAACGGCTACCTCAGGGTGGCCGTTTGTCTTTCTGCTTATCGTTTGGCTGTTGAGTGCTCGTTTCAACAGGGCATGGAATCCTATCGGCTTCTCGTCGAGCTCTCGCTTGGTCAGTGGGCGCTCTAAAACATAGGCACTTTTGACTCGCAAAAGCAGGCGCTTTTTCGCTTACGGTCTTTCATAACGTCTAAAAACATCGGGTAATTCCTGGGCTCTTCGCCTGGCACTGACGGCTCGATTTCAAGGGTGACGAAGTTTTCTCTTGAGGGCTTAATACGTCGCGTACCAAGGCTATGTAACAACTGGGGAAGATGTTTTAAGACAATTCGTAGCGTATCGAGTCCATCAGCCGGCGCGTATTGCCATCCAGAACGATGTGCCGCTCATTCACGGCTTCCCCGGGTTTCACTTCGCGGGAGTAGCAGTGATTCGTGAAAAGGACCACTACATACACATTAAGGGCTGTTGACTGCATATACCGGTACAGTGTGACCACACGTTCCGGTATTAACTGACCAGTTCGAGGTAACACGCTGACTGGCGCTGGCCATGTCTGTAGTCGTCTCCATCAGACTGACTACTGTCTTTCAGGATTCCCCCATGGTCAGGACCCGACCCAAAGCGGTCTTCGATCAACCCGATCTCATGACCTGATAGCGGACATCCAGGACTGGCACACCAGGCAGGTACGATCAATACCCCAAATGCAGCAGTCGTTGCCATTGACCATCGTCTCTTCAACCAGATGCGAAATAATCGCACATAGCCGACAAGCAATTTGCAGCAGAGACGTTCCAAGTGATTTTGACCAGTGACCTCATACTGGCCGAGCGAATCATCATTCCCAGGCTTTACGTGCTCAGTTTGAGGATATCGAGTGAAGTGAATCTGCCATACCGGTTGATATGTTGCTGGACTTCCAACGAAGTGCGCTGATCGTCCCCTCAAGTCCGCGCTATCCAGTTCATTGCTGCTTTGCCTGCGCCGGCCGCCGCCGAGCTGAGTACCGAGCCCCAACACAAATCGATCAATGTCAGTTTTACCGGCCAGTTATTGAGCGTGGCGAGGTTGCGGAGGTCATAGGTTGCGTAAGCGCAGAAACCGAACAACGCCCCCATGAGCAGCGTGTGACCCCAAAATGGCTCATCGACAGAGGGGGCGCCAACACAAAGACCATCAAACCCATCGGATAGACGAGATAGAACGCCAAAGCAGCGCCTATGTTGGGCTTGCCGGCGATCAGGCGGCCGATGGCTTCTTGATACATCACACCCAGCCAGAACATGTCCAGCGCCACCATCACCACTGCTGCTGCAGCGAATCCGGCAAGATACTTGTTAATCATGTCACTCCCAACCTTGGTCAGACCACAGTGGCTGACTGGAGAGTTTCGTCATGAAGCGCCTTCCCGGATCGTGACAGACGATGACAGCCCGGTGTGCGAGCCGTGTTCACCCATTGCGATAGGTTTGCCCGTCACTGCCGATGCATTCAGGCTGAACGCCCTGACCATCCTGCTGCTAGATGCATCCCAATAGTCGGCGACATTTGGCACAAACTTTAGCAAGGCCAACGCCTCGGAAGCAGGGCCATCCGGAAACCACGGCTTGGCCATGGGCGTCCACAAACGCTCGATGTGGTCCCGGTCGGTATCGATCTCACCGCAACCAGACAGGGAAACATAAGTCCCGTGCGTCATGTCGGTGAACGCCAGGTTGGCGACTTTGAGGTGTTCAACCTTTGAGGATCGCAAGTCGGTGAAAAACCAGATGGCACCATGGGCGTCCATCTCCAGTGGTGCCATGGGACGACTCGCCAGTGCGCCATCTGGCTCAATCGTGGTCAGCATCGCAATATGAATGTCCTCGATCATCTGGGCAATGTGGGATAGATCGGCGCTGGCCTGAGTTTCTGTTTTCATCGGTGCCCTAGGTGTGTTTGAAATTGCTGTTTTGTCGCGAGTGTGGATGGGTTCTTGCCAGCGCAGGATGGCTGGGTTGGAATCTCATTGCTTTGCATGAACTTTCATTGGCAGCGGCGCAAGTGATGGCTCAGGCAGTTCGATTTCCAGGGGGATTGGGTTCATGCCTCGATTTTTGAGGTTGTCAGACACGCCGTCTGTGCTTTGGCACACACCAAAATTAAGGCGTCGCTGGGCACCGATGCTGGCGACCGGACATCACCCGGTATTAACTGGCTTGGTCCGTGCGTGTGCCATCCAACAGATGCAAGTTCGACCAAGGCAGATACTTGTTGCTTCAACCTGATGGAGACTTTTTTGCAACTTTTTCTTCCTATCGACGCGTTTGCTTGCGGACTTCGCTTGCAAGGCTCCCTTAAGTTGCCATTTTGAGTCGATCTCTTCAGCGCTCATTCAAAGCCATAGCGCGGTTGGCACTTCGCACCGGCGCCAAGGCCATGAAACTCGCCCTGAAACCGGTCAAAAAGCCCCGCAAACCAAGCGTTGCCCAACAGAAGTCAATTCGACCCAGCACAGCGAAACGTGTTTTGGCGGGACCTGCGCCAATATCCACGGCAAGATCTGCCAGGGCGCAGGAGCGCACGACACCGTCCCAGTGGACCACGGGCATCGCATCTGGTGCCAGCGGGGTGCGCCGCTACCGGCTTTTCAAACCATCGGGCATGCACCGCGGGGAGAGCCTCCCGCTGGTGGTGATGCTGCATGGGTGCGCCCAGGATGCCCATGCACTGGCAGCCAGTACCAAGATGAACCGACTGGCGCAGGTCGAGCGTTTCATGGTGCTGTATCCGGAGCAAGACCGGCTTGCCAATCTGCAAAACTGCTGGAATTGGTACGACACGCGGGCTGGCCGTGCCCAGCGCGAAGCAGACACGATAGTGTCCGCCGTTGACCATCTCTGCCTGACGCAACCGGTGGATCCACAGCGCATGGCGGTGGTGGGTCTATCGGCAGGGGCTGGTTTGGCGGGTTTGCTTGCCGTTCACCAACCCCAGCGTTTCCAGGCTGTGGTGATGCATTCTGGCATCGCGCCGGGCCTGGCGAGTTCCTCTGCAACCGCTCTCGCGGCGATGCGCGGGCGCCGGGTGGCGATACCGCTTGCACCACTTGCCGGTGGCTTGCACCTGCCCGCCATTTTGGTCATTCAAGGCAGTATTGACCCCATCGTTGCTCCCAGCAATGGCGCGCAGGCTGCACACCTGTGGGCTGATCGCGAAGGTGCGCGGGCGGGCAAGCCACGCAGCGTGCAACGTGGCAAACGTTACCCCACCATGATCACGGATTTTCGCTGCCAGGGCCGACTGGTTGCCACCCTGTGTTTGATCCAGGGGTTAGGACACGCCTGGAGTGGCGGTGCGCCGGGTTTGGCTTACAGCGACCCCAAAGGGCCGGATGCCTCGCGCATGGCGTGGTCATTCATGCAAAGGCAATTTGCCACTCAAGCAGGTGGTACTGGTTGAGGTTAAACATTGCTCAATGTGGCAGTTTGGGGGGCGGCAGAAGTCGCTCACACTCCTCTTTGATGGCGGCGTAACACTCGCAGGCCCGCGCCTCCAGTTGGTCGCGGTCCACCACGCTGATGCTGCCACGCGCCTTGGTGATCAGCCCTTCCTTGTGCAGCTTGCCTGCGGTCTGGGTCACACTTTCGCGGCGCACGCCCAGCAGGTGCGAAATCTGCTCCTGGGTGATCATCATCTTGTCGCTGTGTAAGCGGTCAAAACTCATCAGCAACCAGCGGCTGAACTGCTGCTCCACCGAGTGGTGCTGGTTACATACAGCCATCTGCGAGGTCTGGCAGATCAATGCCTGGGTGTAGAGCAGGGCCAGGTGTTGCAGCTGACCACCCTGCTCGAACTCGTGTTTCATGACTTTGCGGCTGAGCCGGTAGGCCTGGCCAGCGCTTTGCACCTCGGTGCTGCTGGGCAGGCTGTCACCCCCCATGTAGATCGAAATACCGACCAGCCCTTCGTTGCCGACCAGCGCAATTTCGCTGGAAGAGCCGTCTTCGAGCGCATAAATCAGCGAGACGATGCCCGAGACCGGAAAGTGCAAGTAGCGCACATGGTCACCCGACTCCGACATGGTCCATCCCAGTGGCATGGCCACCAGTTCCAGCTCGGGCAGGATGCGCTCGTATTCAGCTTTGGGCAAGGCCGCCAGGATATGGTTCTGGCGGGGGTCGGGGATGGTTGGCTTGAGAGGTTTGGACATGACAACTTCATGAAATTCTGGATGGCCAAATGTAAGCCACCGCACAGACTCTTTCCTCGGCTTGATCCAGTATGAGAAATCAGGTCGCTCCACGCGACATGCTGAAAAGCCAATAAGCCCCTCGTCATGACACACAGACAGAAACTCAATTTACCGGTAGACAGCCAACCTGCCCAATCATTACCTCAGGTGTTGAAAGACAATGAACTCGTCAGGGGCATGGTTAAAGAGTCTGCGGATGAACTGGCGTCGGTCAACCTGGTTCTCAATGAAGAGTTGTCCGATGACAGCCGCCTGCCTGAAGTGGACATGGCCCTTGAAAAAAGCGAGGCCGTTGAAGTCAAGGTGCAAGAGGCGTCGGAAAAGCTGTCACGCGTGAACCGAGGTTTGGAAAAAGAGGTTCAGGAACGGCACAACTTGGAGCAGGAGCTGAGCAAGGTCATTGAGCAGCAGCAAGAAGCTCTTCATGCCTCACTCCATGATGCTTTGACGGGCTTGCCCAATCGTGTACTCTTCAATGACCGACTGGAGCATGGCATAGAACAAGCCAAGCGCCATGGATGGTCGCTGGCAGTGATGTTCCTGGACCTCGACAAATTCAAAACCATCAATGACTCTTATGGCCACGAGGCCGGCGACGCAGTTTTGCTGACGATTGCCAATCGACTGACAGAAACCACACGTACCGACGACACGATCAGCCGCCATGGGGGCGACGAATTCTTGTATCTGCTCATGGAAATAAGTGATGAGCAGGATGCAGCCATCGTGGCGAAAAAAATCATCCAAGCCGTTCAGGTGCCATATGCTGTCAGCGGCGGTGAGCTCACGGTCAACACCAGCATTGGTATCTCGATCTATCCGAGAGATGGCACCACGGTAGATGTCTTGATCAGGAATGCCGATGAGGCGATGTACCGCGCCAAGCAAAACCAGTCAGGCTATGCATTTGCGGGTGAAAAACCTTCACCCAAGTCCACTTAACCAAATTTGACGTTCAATTGATGCCTAAGATGTACAACTCACGTCAAGGTCGAAATTGAATTGGGGAATCAGAAAGCAAGCAGATATCAAGAATGCGCCTGACCTCACTGGCCTGTGCGGCTCTCAGCGCGGGTAGTGGCCGTATGAGGTGGACAACCGCCAAAGCGGCACCTTTGCACGGTCAAGGTGAAGGCCACCACGTTGCTGTCGCAAACAGTCGTTTCTGAGCTGCAATGAATCCCTGTCTCAAATTTCGCTTATCGTGCACGCCATGGTGGCGTCAATAGGTGATAGATGACCGTTTGGTAAAGACCACGGCTGTGTTGATGGCGCTATTGCTGCCCAATGAACTTCCCCGACCCTAGCGCGGGGTATCACTGCACTTCGGACTCGGACGCTTCGCGGCTGGCCTTCGTTTTGGCGCCCTTCAGACGCTGTTGAAGTCAGCCACCCTTAGTGGCGGGGAATGTACCGACCCTGATTCAAGCAGGCCAAAGTTATTCCCAAAGCAATTGCGGGGTTCTGGACTCATGACCCTTGCGATGAAGCAGCTACTGTTCACAGTCAAACTGAATCTCATGCCCCGCGATGTATAACTGAACGGGCTGCAGCCTGCCGAACCTTTCGTTCGGATGTGTCGAACCTGGATTTCAACTAAGGGTAATGGCGCAATGAAAAAATCAAACGATTCCAAGGCCGACTGCACCCAAGCGGTCACGGATTCTGTCGACGCCCCACAATTCGCAGAATTCCTCAAAGACATCGTTGCACGGTTTGACCCTCAGCTTCGACACACCTACGTGAATAATTCAGTCGAGAGCGCCACTGGTCGGCGAGTCAGTGACTTCATTGGTAAAACGAACCGTGACCTGGGCATGCCGGCGAAACTTGTCAAACAATGGGATAGTCAGTTAACTGCAGTTTTCAACTCAGGTCGCTCAAGCGAAACTCAATTTGCGTTTCCATGCCCGACTGGTTTGCGCCATTTCATTTCCCGATTGACACCAGAATTTGGTTTGGATGGCCGAGTCATGTCAGTTCTCGCTGTGGCACAGGATGTGACGGAGGTGACCGACTTGCGTGAAAAGGTCCGAGTCCTGGAATCTTTGGTTGACCGGAGTGACTTGCCAAAGCCTCATACCAACAACGCCATGTCTGTCGAGGCAGCGGCGGAATACTACCGAGCCATTGTTGAGTCATCAGACGATGCCATCATCAGCAAAACCCCTGAGGGCCTGGTCACAAGTTGGAATCCTGCGGCACAAACTATCTTTGGCTATTCTTGCGACGAGATGCTGGGGAAGTCATTGTTGGTTCTGCTTCCACCGGAAAAAAGCGATGAAGAACGTTTCATTCTTGAGCGAATTCAGGCGGGAGAAACGGTTGAGCACTTTGAAACCACCCGCATTCACAAAGACGGGCACCGCGTTGATGTATCTGTGACCACTTCACCCATTCGAGACCGTCGGGGTCATGTGATAGGTGCCTCAAAAATCGCCCGTGACATCACTGCACAAAAAATGGCGGAGCGGCAATTGAAACTGACCGCCAGTGTGTTCACAAGCACCATCGAAGGCATTCTGATAACCGACCGAAAAGGCACCATTGTCGACATCAATGATGCCTTTTCCAGAATCACTGGCTATTGCAAGGAAGAAGTTGTCGGCCAGGATGCACGCATGTTTCGCTCCTCCAATCAGGGCCCCGAAGTCTTCAGGTTCATCAAAATGGCTTTGAGGGAACTCGGGGAATGGCGAGGTGAAGTGTGGAGCCGTCGAAAGGACGGCAAATCGTACTCGGTCATCTTGACCATCAGTTCGGTACGCGATTCCTACGGTAACGTGCAAAATTACGTGGCACTGTTTTCCGACATCACGCCGCTCAAGTTGCAGCAGGAAAAACTGGAGCACAGTGCCCAATTTGACTCGCTGACTGATTTGCCCAACCGGTTGCTGTTGTCTGATCGGTTACACCAGGCCATGGCAATGTGCCAGCGTCAAAATCAAAGCCTTGCCGTGCTCTACCTCGACCTGGATGGCTTCAAATACATCAATGACAATTATGGTCATGATGTAGGTGACGCACTTCTGATCTCTGTATCCAATCGCATGAGACTGGCGCTGCGGGACGTGGATACGTTAGCACGTATTGGCGGTGATGAGTTTGTTGCTGTTTTGGCCAATATTGACAGCACACATGACTGCATCCAACTGGTCGAACGGGTGCTCGGTGCCTGCGCTGAACCGGTGCATATTCAGGGTCGGGAGTTGAAGGTCACAGCGAGCATTGGGGTGACGATTTATCCCCAAGACGACGCTGAGGCCGACCAACTCATGCGACATGCTGACCAAGCCATGTTTGAGGCCAAGCAAAACGGCAAAAACAGGATTTACCTGTTCGATTCGGCATTGGATGCGGAAGTCAAGACCCGAAGTCTGCAACAGGAGCGCATCGCTCTCGCGCTACTGCGCCAAGAGTTTGTCTTGCACTACCAACCCAAGGTCAACATGCGCACCGGGGCCGTGGTCGGGGCGGAGGCCTTGATTCGGTGGGACCATCCTGAAAGAGGCTTGCTCGCGCCGGGCGTGTTTTTGCCCGCCATCGAAGAGCATCCCTTGAGTGAAACTGTGGGGTCGTGGGTCATCGACATGGCTCTGAAGCAAATGGTGGAGTGGAAGCTGCTCGGGTTGTCGCTGCCGGTCAGTGTGAACATATCAGCCAGGCAGTTCCAGCAGCAGAATTTTGTGAATCACCTGTCCGAGGCACTGGCCAACTATCCAGAAATTGACGCTAAATCTCTGGAGCTGGAGATTTTGGAAACCAGCGCGCTGGAAGACATCGGCTCGGCAACCAAAATCATGCAGGATTGCCACCGGTTGGGAGTGCTATTTGCCATCGATGATTTTGGAACGGGCTACTCATCGCTGACATACCTTAGGCGACTGCCGGTCGAGACGCTCAAAATTGACCAGAGCTTCGTGCGAGACATGCTCGATGATTCCGACGACTTGGCCATCGTCAAGGGCGTCATCGGGCTCGCATCGGCGTTTCACAAGCATGTGATAGCCGAGGGTGTTGAAAGTGTGGCCAATGGCAAAAAACTCATCGAATTGGGGTGCTATTTGGCACAAGGCTATGCCATTGCCCGGCCAATGTCGGGAAGTCGCATTCCTGAATGGTCCGCCACTTGGGAACCACCTGCTCAATGGACGCAGGCCCTTTGAAATGACGCGAGCTATTCGATGGGCTGAACTTCTGGTTTCGGTTTCTTAAACGGTGGTTTTTTAGTTGTCACATAACGCCGAATTGCCGAGTTAGCCGGTGACCGTGCTGAAGCAGTCAATCAGTGCAATTGATTGACTGCGGAGGTGAACTCAGGGTCAACACCAGTATTGGCATCTCGATCTATCCGAGAGATGGCACCACGGTAGATGCTTTGATCAGGAATGCCGATGAGGCGATGTACCGCGCCAAGCATACCCAGTCTGGCTATGCCTTTGCGGGTGGAAACTCGACTGCAAGCACAGAGGATACTGAGGCGGGGTGAGCACATCGGGCTGACGGTTGTCGCCTAAGGGGGCACAAAGACGGACCAATGTGATTTTCCGGCAAACCGAGTGTGCCGCCGGGCGCAGTGCTAACGTTGCCAAAGCCTATGTAGGGCGGTAGACCAGCCTTCAAATTCATGGAATTGGCTCAGCCAAAAGCAAGTATTGGTGGCTTTAAGGAAACGCTGCTTATGGAAATCTTTGCATAGGAGCCATTCTTCAAAGATCCCTGTTATGCAAGGTTGAGGGAATTTATTCCTCACACCAATCCTTAGACAGCCAGTACACTGAGTTCCTACTTAGAGCCACTGAAAGTTGCATTACAGCCGACAACTGGTAGAGGAATTCAGACCAATAGGGCCAACGTATCCGGATACAGGTTAGTCACAAATGACCGAAACAGCCGCAATACTTGAAACGACGCGCCCCGTTATCCTGTGCGTGGATGACGAACCCAGCATTTTGTCGGCCCTGCGGCGCCTGTTCAGAACCCACGGATTTCAGGTGTTGGCGGCGGAAAGCGGCCAGGCTGGCCTGGACATTCTGGCAGCGGAGTCGGTGGATCTGGTGATCTCCGATATGCGCATGCCGCAAATGGACGGGGTGGTGTTTCTGGAACACGTGCGTGAACGCAAACCAGACGTTCCGCGTTTGCTGTTGACCGGTTATGCAGATGTGGCGTCCATCGTCGGCGCCATCAACCGGGGGGAGATCTACCGCTATATTGCCAAACCCTGGGATGACAACGACATTGTCTTGACGGTACGCGATGCGCTGGAACGCAGTGCGCTGGTGAAAGAGAAAAAACGCCTGGAAGCGCTGGTGCTGGCCAAAAACGCTGAACTCACCACCATCAACGCCAGCCTGGAACTGCGGGTGGAGGCGCGTACGGCCGAACTCAAGCAGTCCAATTTGGCTCTCAATACCGCCAACGACAAGCTCAAGAACAATTTCCTCACCTCGATCAAGATGTTCACCGCCTTGATTGAGTTGCGCGACAACAAACTCGCGGGCCACACCCGTCGTGTGGCGGATATTTCCCGAAAACTGGCCGTGGCCCTGGAACTGGACAACAAGCAGACCCAGGAGATCTTTGTTGCCGGGCTGCTGCATGCCATTGGCAAGGTGGGGTTTGACGACGAGCTGCTGCAGACCCCGGTGGCCAACATGACGCCGCGCCAGTTGGAGATCTACCGCAAACACCCGGCTCGCGCAGAGCAGTTGCTGATGCCACTGGTGGAGCTCAAATCGCCTGTGGAGATCATTGGTGCGCAGCTGGAGCGGTTTGACGGTTCCGGCTATCCACAGGGAACACAAGGCCGACAGATTGCCATGGGGGCTCGCATTCTGGCTGTCGCCAGTGCCTATGACAGCTGGCTGATTGGTGTGATGGAGCCACGTCAGTTCAGTCAACAAGAAGCCAGGGCCGCGATTCATCAGCGCAGTGGTCGCCATTTCGACCCAAAAGTTGTCGAGGTGTTTCTGGACATCTATCGGGATTTTTCGCTCAATGATTTGCCCAGCAACGTGGCCTGCACAAAATCCATGAAGTCACACGAACTGTTGCCGGGCATGGTGCTTTGTCGTGACCTTACCTCGCCAGCCGGGCTGCTGCTGTTGACCGCTGGTCATGTCTTGGATGAATCGGTGATCGAAAAAATCGTGAGTTTTGAGCGATCTTCGGCCGTCAAGCTGACGATCACGGTCTGTTTCGGGGAGGTGTGCCCCAGTGTTTGATTCACCCCCCGCTGTTCTGTTCACGGTTGCATAATTGCTTGAGACGTGCCAGACCAGTGATCTTGGCCAAGCGGCCCACACAACGAGGAGAGAAAAACCTTGAGTGCCAATTCAGCCATCAAACGTGCACATTCGTGTGCCGCTGAACCACGTCAGGCGGTCAGAGAATTGCACGCAGGTCTGATGCAAGCGGACTTGGGGTTGGTCATTTTTTTCTGCTCCAGCACCTACGATCTCGATGCTCTGGCAGATGAAATGGGCAAGTTGTTTGCGGGTGTCCAGGTCATTGGCTGTACCACCGCGGGTGAAATCGGCCCGTCGGGATATTGCAGCAACAGTCTTGTTGGCATGAGTTTTTCATCCCGTGACTTCACGTCGGCTGTCGGTTGTATGCCGGACCTCAAAAACTTCGAGTTTTCTGCGGGCCATGGCTTTACCCAAGACCTTTTACGCCAGTTGGAAAACCAGACGGAGGTGGTTTCGTCCACAAACACCTTTGCTTTTTTTCTGGTTGACGGCCTGTCCATTCGTGAGGAACCGGTGGTCAGAACGTTTCAGAGTGCGCTCGGTGACATCGCCTTGTGCGGCGGTTCGGCGGGCGACGACTTCAAATTCGAACGCACCTGGGTCTACCACGACGGTTCCTTCCGTGCCGACAGCGCCGTGCTGGCACTTGTCAACACAGCCGTGCCTTTCAAGATTTTCAAGACACAACATTTCCTCTCTGGCAATGAGCGGCTGGTGGTCACTGAAGCTGACATCGCCCGGCGCATCGTCACCGAAATCAATGGACTGCCCGCAGCAGAGGAATACGCCCGCATTGTGGGCATCGACGTCAATGAACTGGGGCCGAAACACTATGCCACCTCGCCTGTCGTGGTGGTCATTGATGGCACCGACTATGTGCGGTCCATCCAAAAGGTGGACGCGTCGGGTCCTTTGACATTTTTCTGTGCCATCGACGAAGGGCTGGTTTTGCGCGTCGCTCACGGCGTGGATTTGCTGGCCAACTTGGCGCAGACTTTTGACCGTATCCGGGAGGAGGTCGGACCGATCACTTTGACGATTGGGTGCGACTGTATTCTGCGCAATATTGAAATGATCGAGAAGCATCAGAAGGAAGCTGCCGGGGCCATCCTGGAACACAACAACACCGTGGGGTTCTGCACCTATGGCGAGCAATTCGGCGGTGTCCATGTGAACCAGACCTTCACCGGCATTGCCATAGGCAGGTTGCGTGATGTTTGTGACGATTGACGCTGCGCCGGTTGCCGCCCACGCGGAAACAGCTGCTTTGCAGAAGGAGGTCGTCCGCCTCAACAAGATGGTGACCGCCCTCATGAACCGCGCAGAGCGTGACATGAGTGCAAAAGGGTCGGAGTTCGGCCTGTTTCATACGACCGTCATCCTCGAAAAAAAGATTCGCGAGCGTACCCAGGAGTTGGAAGTGGCGCTGTATGAAAACGAGCGAATCACCCGGGATCTGCAGCGTGAAAAAGAAGAGCAGCGCATCCTGATCCAACAACTTGCAGACGCCCATACCAAGGTGGTTCAGTCCGAGAAGCTGGCTTCGATTGGGCAACTGGCCGCCGGTGTTGCCCACGAAATCAACAATCCGATTGGCTTTGTCAACTCCAATCTGGGAACACTCAATATTTATGTCAAGGATCTGCTGGGTATGCTGGATGCAATGACCCAATCGGTCGAGCCACTGCTGGCTGGCAACCCATCCATCAAAAAACACATGGATGAAATCACCCGTTCCATTGACCTGAATTTTTTGCGACAAGACATTGGTGAGCTGATCTCGGAGTCGATTGAAGGAACGGCGCGTGTGCGGCGCATCGTTCAGGATCTGCGTGATTTTTCCCGTACCGGCAGCGACAGCTGGGAGTGGGCCGATCTTCACGCCGGGCTGGAAAGCACCCTCAATGTGGTGTGGAATGAAATCAAATACAAATCCGAAGTCATCCGCGAGTTGGGCACGCTGCCCAAGGTTGAGTGCCATCCGTCCCAGATCAACCAGGTGTTCATGAATCTTCTGGTCAATGCTTCACAGGCGATGTCCGAACATGGTCGCATCATCTTGCGAAGTGGCTGTTCCGAAGAGCAGGTGTGGGTCTCGGTGACAGATGATGGCAAAGGTATTCCCGAAGACATGTTGGCGCGGATCTTTGATCCCTTTTTTACAACCAAACCGGTTGGTCAGGGTACCGGCCTTGGCCTGTCCGTCTCTTACGGCATCATCGACAAACACGGTGGCCGAATCGATGTGAAAAGTCAGCTGGGTGCGGGAAGCACGTTTACTGTCTGGTTGCCTATCCACCAGTCGTTGAAATAGTTTCTGCAATAGTACGTCCACCATCTCGACGCCGTGAAGATGGATGGCACAACGATTATGAAAATGCCCCGGACCACCCCGCGTTAAGTTGGAAGGCACTGCGCCACAGGAAAAGCTGGGGCTACTGCGGGCTCACCTGGAGTAAAGTGTGCTTAAGCTAGTCCGCCTATGTTGACGCCGACAGAAAACTGAGCATCTGGGGGTGCTGGACCAATTGGCGCTATCGCAACCAGGCATTCGCAATACGGAGGAGACAGCCCTGTAGTCACTCCGCTGCTGCTCACACCTCTGAACTTCTCCACTTTGCAACTATCGTTGGATAGCAGAATTGAAAATCCCTGCCTTCACCTTCTTGCGGGTCGGAGTCAGAACCATGCTATCGATGCCACCGTTGGTTGTATTAGTGCTTTCAGAAACTCTCCCAATCCCCATTGTGTTGAGGCTGATTGAATCTTGACAGTGGGTGCCAATCCAATTTTGACAGGGGGCTTGTAGTCAACAGTTAGGCTGCTGACTGTGAATAACTATAGCCCTTTACAGGTTTATCACCTCCTGAGCGGTGTCGGTTCTTCGATTCATTTCCCTGGATCTGATCTTGCTCTTGGCCTCTTTGGAGCTGTGCCGGAATCGGTAGGATTCATTACCTGTCTCGACGATGTGGCAGTGATGGGTGAGTCGGTCAAGCAAGGCCGTAGTCATCTTGGCATCCCCGAACACAGCGGACCATTCAGCAAACGTCAGATTGGTGGTAATCAGAACGCTGGTGTGTTCGTAGAGCTTGGACAGCAAGTGAAACAGCAAAGCACCTCCGGCTTGGCTGAATGGCAGGTAGCCCAGTTCGTCCAGGATGACCAAGTCCATGCGCATCAAGCTCAGAGCTATGCGTCCTGGAATGCCTTTGGCTTTTTCATGCTCCAACGCGTTGACCAGATCCACTGTTGAGTAGAACCGCACACGCTTGGAGTGATGGGTCAAGCCAGAGATTCCCAGCGCAGTGGCCAAATGGGTCTTGCCGGTGCCAGGCCCACCAATCAGAACGACGTTCTGCGCATCCTGTGTGAAGGTTAGATCCGCCAACTTCTTGATGAGCGCTTTGTCGACTTGCGACACGTCGAAGTCAAAGCCTGCAAGGTCCCTATGGATAGGAAAGCGTGCAGACTTCATCTGGTGAGCAATGGAGCGCATATGCCTGTCAACGTCCTCGGCCTGGAGCAAGTGTTCGATCAGCCAGCGTGAGCTCTGGATCGTTGCGCCGCCATCCTGCTCCATGAGCTCGGCCCAGGCGCAGGCCATGCCATTCAAGCGCAAGGCTTTGAGTTCGCTTTGAATATTGCGTTCTGAATCATGCATGGAAGACTCCCTGGTCATCGTTATGGGTGGGACGCAGGCGGTCGTAGCGTGCGGTATCAGCTATGGGAAGGTGGGTCAGTTGCAGAGCGGTCTGTGCATGCTCAGGCCTTGGTGGTGCATTCAGCCGCGCAAGTACGTTGTGCACATGCTCGGCACTGACGCTGCCGTTGGGTGTGGCTGCTTCGAGCACCAGATCAACCGCCACCAAGACTGCGTCCAATCCGGCCAGTGGCACGCTGGCCAGCACCTGTGCCATCGTGCGGTCCCCTCCAGGGTGTCGCAGCAAGGATTTGCGCAAGCGCTGCAATGGCGCAGGCAGATCCAGAAACGGGGCCCCGTTCCTCAGTGCACCGGGCTTGCGCTGTACCAGTTCGATGTAGTGCTGCCAGTCGTATGTCGTTTGGCCGCCGCCTGGTGTTCGGGCATGACTGGCGATGATGGTTTGCGCACATGCAACATCCACACGGTTGGGATACAGCCGTGTGCTCACCAGGTGCCCTGCCCATTCACAGGGAACAGAGTAACGGTTGCGTGCCACTGCAACCAAGCAGGTGCTGCTCACTCGTGCAGGTTTTTCCACGTAGCCGTCAAACAGAACGGGCATCGACATGAGATGGGGTCGCTCCAGCTCCAGCATTTCCGCCACTGTGAACTGCTTGTGGATCGGATGCACCGTGTCCGCCCACACCGAGCGGCAACGCTCACCCAGCCAGGCGTTGAGTTCAGCGAACGATCCAAAGCGTCGGGTGCCGGCCTCAATCCAGATGCGACGACGGCTGTCTTGCACATTCTTCTCCACCACGCCTTTCTCCCAGCCCGATGCCACGTTGCAAAAATCCGGGTCAAACAGGTAGTGGCTGCACATGGCCGAGAAACGTGCGTTGACGATGCGCCCCTTGCCCTTCTTGACCTTGTCCACTGCCGTCTTCATGTTGTCGTAGATACCGCGCCTGGCAACGCCACCCAACGCATGGAATGATCGGGTGTGCGCATCAAACAGCATCTCGTGGCCCTGACCAGGGTAGGCCACCAGCCAGAAGGCTCGACTGGCGCACAGCTTCAGATGGGCCACCTGCATCTTGTAAAACACCCCGCCAACCAGCAAGCCTTCTTCACTCCAGTCGAACTGGAAGGCCTCGCCGAGCTCGAAGCTCAGCGGCACAAAAGCCTTGGTGGGGTCCTTGACGCTTTCGGCACGCCAGGCGCGAATGAAGTCAGTAACTGCGCTGTAGCCGCCCCGGTACCCCTGGGCCTGGATTTGGGCAAACAGCGCCTTGCCGCTGCGTCGTGCGCTCTTGGCTCTGTGTGCATCCGTGCGCAGTGCTTGCTCCAGCACCGCCACAAACGGCGTGAGCTTGCCCTCGGCTTTCTTGCGCTCGTACTTCGGGGTTATGTCGCCGGGGGCCTTGAGCCACTTCTTGACCGTGTTTCTGGCCAGTCCCGTTCGTCTGCAAATCTCTCCATCTGAGAGTTGGTCGCGCAACTTCATGCGCCTTACCTTGCCAATCATGTCCATGGTGATCACCTGTAAAACCCGCGCTGAAAGTTTCAGCAGAGCAGTGGAACACCCCTGTCAATTTTGGATCGGCACTCTCGATCTCAGACTGTCAATTTTCGGTCGGCGACAACAATCAGACAAGACGAGGAAACTTTTCCTCGATTACCTGCAAGTTGATGTGACAGCGGGATGGAAATGGCTGAATTACGATCCGGCGACAGCAAAGAAGACACTAGACGATTTCATTGGTCGCCGCGGCGATGCAGTTCATCGATCTAAACCCTTGGCTGCAGGTGCTCCAGCACCTCACTTGGTTAGGAGGGAAGATTTGGACAAAGCCATTCGGTTCATTAAAGGCCTTGTCGAGGCAACAGAACGCGCTCTCGACACTGAGTGACTGTCGCTGCTCGCTTAATCAGAGCGCCAATACAAGCCCACTCGAAAGCGGTTAATAGTTGATGTGGCCTCTCGAGGCCCAGTCCTGCCATTAGCCGAGGACGGCTTTGACGAAGTGACTTTGTCACTTCCATCTGGTGCACTCAGCTAAGTCGAAAAATCAGCATAAGACTGGCTGGAGTCATTGAGTAGATTCGGTTCTACCGATAGCTACAAGTCAATATCAGGCATATGACTTTTGTAGTAGTGGAAAGTGCAAAAGCGGACTCATCTAGACTTACTGTAAATTCGGCGCGTCTATCTTGCAGTCTCTCCCTTCAGTAAGCTTTTGCATCAAGTATTTGAGTTGTTGGGGAAGGACTTCAGGGCGAATGAATCGATAATTTTTCAGGGATGTGAAGTGATACTAAAGAAACGAATTCAGGAGTTGCTTCGGCACCTGTCGGTCGGGATGTATGAGCGCGAGGAGATCGTTGCGGTGTCCTTTCTGGGGGCACTGAGTGGGCAGAACACCTTTCTTTACGGACCTCCGGGCACGGCAAAGAGCCTAATTTCGAGACGCATTGCCTGCGGATTCGAAGAACCCTCCTATTTCGAATGCCTGATGAACCGGTTCAGTACACCCGAAGAGGTGTTTGGACCGGTGTCTATCAAAGAGCTAAGAGAAGACCGGTACGTTCGTAAAACCGAAGGTTACTTACCCAGGGCTGAGTTTGCATTTCTAGATGAAATTTGGAAGTCCAGTCCAGCGATTCTGAACGCACTGCTCACGCTCATCAACGAGCGACGCTTTCGCAATGGCGATCAGATCGAGGACGCCCCGCTCAAAGCACTGATCGCCGCGTCTAACGAAACGCCAGACGACAACCAGGGCCTTGACGCCTTGTATGACCGCTTTATCGTTCGGTTGATGGTGCCTCCGATTGCGCAATCAGACCACTTCAACAACTTGCTTAACAGCCCTCCGACAGAAGCCCGAGTAAAAGTGCCAGTTGAGTTGGTTGTCAAACAGGCTGAGTGGGATTCTTGGCGTCGAGATATTCAGTCGTCCGTTCGACTGTCCGACGAAACATTGAGCATCATCCACATGATCCGAGACGCACTACAGGATCAGCACGAAACACTGAATGTGTACGTGTCTGACCGGCGCTGGCAACGGGCTGCCATGCTGATGAAGGCGGCAGCATTCTTTAATGACCGCAAGGAAACGAATCACAGCGACGCGCTGCTGTTGCAGCATTGCCTGTGGACGACGAACGAAAACCGTGAAGCTGTTGCGAAGATCGTGGCCACTGCCGTTCAGCAATCGGGGTTTGAAGGCGATGCTGACCTGGCAGCGCTTGATCGTACCAAAGATGCCTGCGACAAGGAAATTCATCAAGAGCTATATCATTCAGAGGACCTGTACGACACGGTTGAGCATGCTGGAAAGCCTTACTTTCAAGCTGAAGTGCCAGCTTTCAACTCACTGCGGAGTGGTCAGATCAGATCAATCTTGATTCCGTGTGAAAAACTGAAGTCTTCAGAGGCATTCAATCCACTTGCTCCTCAAGGTGCCGTCTTGCAAGATGTTTCGTGCAAATTCGACGGTCAAGGTGTGTGCGAAATCACATTGGATCAAGGGTATGCCAGCCGCCGTGTCGTTAAAGCCACGCCAAGTGTTCTGTTCCATAAAGGGGACAAAATTACAGGAGTCAACAAGCGACTGGTTAAGGCGCTGACCCAGCAAGTGCTCGAACTCAAGAATGAGCTGGAAACGGTCCGGGATCAAGCTCAAGCCCGGGTCGAAGCCTACCGCCTCTCAATGGCATCCACCTTCGTTCCCGAAGTCAAGACAGAGTTGGCATACCAGGGCGTCCTGGGGCACGTCGAGCGCCTCAATCTCCGGGTGCTGGACTGCGAGCGACTTCTGAGCTTGTGTCAGTGATGCCTGCGAACGCAGCCAAAGCTGCGGCAATTACCTTAATGGATGACTTGCAAGCCAAGTTTCCCTTGTGGCCCCAGGTCGCTGAAGAGCATGTGAAATTCCGCGCTGAAGAGTGGACTAGACGTACACAGCTCGAATTGGCCGCTGACAACCCGTTTGCATCGCATGAGCAGGACTGGGAAGACTTTGTCGCCAAGGTTGACATGGTAGTGATTCAGGAAGAGGAATGGCGTTCCGCCACCCAATGCTTCGGTGAGTTATGCCAGGCGACGGGCAAGCCTTTCGATCAGGCCTTCTGGCACAAGCAGGTAAGCGATGAAGCGTCAGAGAGTCAAGACAAAAGGGAGCTCAAGGGCAAGTCGCGCGAGCATCTTCAAACTGCAGCCGGGTTACTTAGTATCCGGTGGAGAGAAGTCCTAGATAGAGCCATTAGTGAATGGGAGCTTCAAGAAATCGCTAGGCGACGCGATACCCTGCGAAATGAGTTGGAAGCCCTCCTCGAGTTAATAAACACGCTGTCTCGCCAGCTCGAATCGTTGGGACTCGAGCCAGGCATCCTGATTGACCTGTCCCAAGGGCAGCTTTCACCTCAAGACATTGATCAGTTCAAACGTTGGGTGCAGTACCTTGCCAACGATGCTGGCGTGAAGGCCTTGTGTGATGTGCTGGGAAAACTCCGTCAGATTGAACTATCCGAGCGGATCGAGCAAGTGAACACGGTGCACATACAAGATGTATGGCAGCCTGATCCAAACTCACGGGAAGAGATCATCGGGGTACGGCTGGGTCGGGATCTGGAGCACGCTTTGCCGAGCGAACTGGCGCTGCTAGCCGACTCGGACACGTCCGTTCTTTTTGACATGAAGTACCTCGAGTCCCGCTTAATGTGCTTTGACATGCGCGGCTTGCAATTGGTCGGTGAACAGCACGAATACGTGACAGAGCAACGCACCAGCGAAACGGACAAGATGGGTCCCATGGTTATCTGCCTAGATACCAGTGGGTCTATGCATGGAATGCCGGAGACCATAGCCAAGGCGGTGGCACTGTACATGGCGACCAAAGCACGTGAGCAAAAGCGAGACTGCTACCTGATCAATTTTTCGACCAACATCGAGTCGCTGGACCTCGGCTTGGAAAACGACATGAAGTCGTTGATGCGCTTTTTGCAAATGTCATTCCATGGCGGCACGGACGTCACACCTGCCCTGAAACATGCCTTGGACACCATGCAGCGCGATCAGTATGCAAAGGCCGATCTGCTCGTGATTTCTGATTTTGTCATGGGCCATCTGCCCGACAAAATCCAGAATGTCATTGAAGCACAGCGCTTAAATGGAAATCGGTTCCACTCGTTGGTGATCGATGAGGGCTTCCATGCGCAGGATGTGCGCTCGTTGTTCGATCATGAATGGATTTATGACCCGCTCAGCAGCCAGGTTACAGAGTTGGTGGGTTTTCAAAAAAGAGTGGCAAGAAGTTCCTTTCAGTGAATATGCTTCCGATTGACAAGGCAGGCGAGCCGGAGAATCGGCGGTTCGGGATACTGCAGGAGCTGTGAATCGACCAACCTATCCAAGACATGCTTCCGAATTCGCAATACTACTTAATCACCTTCACTGAACGACGGCTGGGTGGCGTAGAGTCGTTACCCATGTTGCTGAGTCAATTGGCTGCTCCCGTTGAACTCCGGCTATTCAACGCCCCCGCCTATTGAGTCTTATTCGAATGTCCGCTACTAGGCCATGAATCTGATATGACAGAAGTCCGTACATGGACGCCCCCGGTATGCCAAGCTCTCAATTCATAATGATCAGAAGGTAAAGATTGCACCCGTACATTCGGACTCTTGATGTGACTTTTGGTCACGGTCCCTGATGGAGTTCGCTGGCCGACGCCTCAATCGCTTTGCCGCACTTCAATGTGCTGCGGAATTCGCGGGTTTTGCCGACCACGGTCTAACCTGTCTTGCCATCACTTCATGATCGCCTGAGCAATCGGTGGTTCTGTTCTCCCTGTTGCTGGTGTTCGGTCCTGTTGGCCAGCCTTGACTACGACAAGGCCAGATCGCGTGTGTAACCAGGCCGGAACTCCCTATCGTGGGCCAACAAAGCCCAAATAGTTCTCGCATTCTTGTTGGCTAGAGCGACAGCGGCCACGTTGTGATTGCGCCGCTGCAATAACTCATGCAGCCATCCATTTTTATCAGCCTTGCGGTTGGAGGCAAGAATGACGGATCTGGCCCCGTGAATTAACAAGGTTCGCAAATAGCAATCGCCTCGCTTGCTCATGCCAAGCAGATTGGATTTTCCTCCGCTGGAGTGTTGCCGTGGTACCAACCCCAGCCACGCAGCGACTTGCCGGCCGTTATCGAAGTTCTTCGCATTACCGATAGTGGCAATCATGGCACTGGCGGTAATGGGCCCGATTCCCGGGATCTTCTCCAGTCTGGTGCTCAGATCGCTCTGCCGATGCCAGGCTTGAATCTGAGCTTCGATCGCAGTCGCTTGGCGGTCTAGCTCTTTGAGATGCTCCAGCAGACGCTCGATGAGCAAGCGAAATTGCCCTGGCAGTTCATTGGATGCATCTTCTATAAGTTCGGGCACGCGCTGGGTAACATGAGACATCCCCTGCGCGACGATTAGCCCGAATTCGCTTAGTAAACCGCGGATCTGGTTAGCTTGGGCAGTGCGTGCCTTTACAAAGCCCTGGCGCACACGATGAAGCGCGAGCACACTTTGTTGCTCAACATTCTTGAGTGGAACAAACCGCATATTCGGGCGCGTGACCGCTTCGCAGATCGCCTCAGCGTCGGCCACATCGTTCTTGTTGGTCTTCACGTAAGGCTTGACGAACTGTGGGGCCATCAACTTAACGGTGTGACCCATG
>NZ_JAHFZF010000038.1 GCF_018619435.1 Rhodoferax sp. U11-2br
CTACACCTGCATCCCCGTCTCATCCATGATTGTGCTTTTTTTTTTTAAAATAGCGCGCCCCCCCCGAAAATCACCACCCGGCTTATCGTCGGCAGCGTCGGTTGTGAATAGAGACAGCACAAAAACTGCCCAGCGGAAACAGGGTCTGGGCACGCACCGTGGGTAGCGGGTGCAGGCCACGCTGGCCCGGTAAACAGGCCAGTTGCACCCGCGCCTGCGACAGCGGCGCAAGATCGGTATACACCCACTGCCGGCTGCCCTGGATGGCCAGCGCCAGGGCCGGTCGAGTGCGCTGGCTGGAGTTCAGCAGCTGGATGTCAAATATGGCTCTGGCCCCCGCAAATACTGGCTCAGGTGTTATCAAATTCATGGTGATGCCACGCAGGTTGGCGTGGCTCACATGCATCGCCACTAATGAACAACCGGCCAGCAAAAAGGTTAGGAGGTAACCCAGGTTGAGCTGGTAGTTGATGGAGGCCAGTAACAACACCAGCAGCGTGGCGCCCAGCATCCAGCCTGCGCGGGTGGGCAAGATGTAGACCGTGCGCTGGGTCAGGGTCACGCTGTCAGATGCTGGCAAACGGGCCTGCCACCAGCGCTCAAAGCGTGCCCGCAGCGACGCGACTGGATTCCAGACCAGTGCACCCGTGGCGCTTGGACGGCCAGGCCACCAGGTGCGTTGCCTGATGCGGGAGGCCTTTGAGGTGCTTCGGGCGGGAGCCATTCAGGTGTCGCTACCGGCCTTCAGGCCAGAGCACCCGTGGAACTGGCTTGGCCAGGCCAATGGGTGCGCACCCTTGAGGGGGAGGCGCCAAAGGCGCTTCCGGGGGAAGTGATCATGGCAGGGGCACCGCGTCCAGCAGAGCCTGAACCTGCGCGCGTGCGCCGCGGCCCGCATCAGACGTTGGAACCAGCCGGTGCGCGATGGTTTGCGGCAGGATGGCGCGCACATCGTCGGGTGCCACATAGTCGCGCCCGCTCAACAGGGCGCGTGCCTTGGCCGCGCGGACCACCGCAATGCCGGCGCGTGGGCTCAGGCCCTGCACAAACCAGCGGCCAGAGCGGGTGGCAGCCAGCAGGTCTTGCACATAGTCCAACAAGGGCTCGCTGGTGTGCACCGCCAGCACCTGGTTTTGCAACAACAGCAACTCGGCCGGGCTCAGCAGGCTGGGCAGGGCTTCGACCAGCTGGCGCCGGTCAGCCCCACCGAGCAACTGGCGCTCGGCCTCGCGGCTCGGGTAACCCAGCGAGAGACACATCAGGAACCGATCCAGCTGCGACTCTGGCAGGGCGTAGGTGCCCACCTGGTCCATCGGGTTTTGTGTGGCGATGACAAAAAAAGGTGAGGGCAGGGGTCGGGTCTGGCCGTCGATGCTGACCTGTTTTTCCTCCATCGCCTCCAACAAGGCGCTCTGGGTCTTTGGGCTGGCGCGGTTGATCTCGTCGGCCAGCAGCACCTGGGTAAACAGCGGGCCGGGGTGGAACACAAACGCTTCCTGGCTGCGCTCGAACACCGAGACCCCGAGCAGGTCGCTGGGCATCAGGTCGGAGGTGAACTGCACCCGCGAAAACTGCAAGCCAAAGGTGCGCGCCAGTGCGTGCGCCAGGGTGGTTTTTCCGACCCCCGGAACGTCTTCAATCAGCAGGTGTCCCCCTGCCAGCAGACACGCCACACAATCTTGTGTTTGGTCAAATTTGCCCACGATCACCGTGTTAAGCTGGTTGACCAGGGCTGTAAGCTTAGCTTGTATATCCATCAGGTAACCTTACCAAAAAAATCATTCCAGGAGACAAACCTGTATGTCAATGACCGGATACTTTACTCACCCGAGTTTTCGCAAGCATGAAATGGGTCCGGGTCACCCGGAATGTCCTGAACGTTTGGATGCCATTGATGACCGGCTGTTGATCAGCGGGCTGGATGTGGCGCTGGACCGGCGCGAAGCCACCCCGGCCTCCACCTCCGACATTGAACTGGCCCATGGCCGCATGTATGTCGCCGCCATTCGCGGGCTCAACGCCGAGCTCAAGGAAGACATCGCTGCCGGTGGTGCCGACCACCTGCAGATCGACCCCGACACCAGCATCAACATCCACACCTGGACGGCGGCCCTGCATGCAGTGGGTGCGGCCACCGACGCGGTCGACGCGGTGCTGGCCGGTGAGATGAACACCGCCTTTTGTGCGGTGCGCCCGCCCGGGCACCACGCCTGCCGCGACAAAGCCGGTGGTTTCTGCTTTTTCAACAACGTTGCGATTGCCGCCAAATACGCGCTGGAGCGGCACAACCTGCAGCGCGTGGCGATAGTGGACTTTGATGTGCACCATGGCAATGGCACCGAGGACATCGTCAAAGGGGATGACCGGATTCTGATGGTGAGTTTTTACCAGCACCCGTTTTACCCGCTAGGCTGGGAGCACTCGAGTGCGCCCAACCTGGTCAACCTGCCGGTGCCGGCCTACACCAAGGGCATGGAGATCCGCGAAATGATCGAAGGCGCCTGGATGCCGCGTCTGGAAGAGTTTCAGCCCGAGCTGATCCTGATCAGTGCCGGGTTTGATGCCCACCGCGAGGACGACATGGGCCAGCTTGGTCTGGTGGAAAACGACTACGCCTGGATCACCAGCCGCATCATGGATGTGGCACACCGTTATGCACAGGGGCGGGTCATCAGCTGCCTGGAAGGGGGGTATGTGATGAGTTCGCTGGCTCGCAGCGTGGAGGCGCATATTCGGGTGATGGCCGATGTCTGAGGTACAACCCGACGACCTGCAAGCCTGGCTGGAGGCGATCGTACAGACCCGCACCCTGATTGAACTGGCGGTGCTGCTCGGCTGTGCCTTGCTGGCCTGGCTGCTGGCCAACCTGGCCGCCCGGGCCTTTGTGGGCCGCGACGCCAACAGCATCACTTTTGGTCGGCGCATTGTGGACGGTGTGTTGTTCCCGGCGCTATGGCTGGCCCTGGCCTATCTGGCGCGCCAGCTGCTGAGTCACTCGCTGCCGCTGGCGGCGTTCAAGATTGCGATACCGGTGCTGCTGTCGCTGCTGGTGATCCGCCTGGGGGTCAAGGTGCTGCAGGCGGCGTTTAACGAAACCCCCTTGATCCGTTTTCTGGAGCGCACCATCTCCTGGGTGGCCTGGCTGGCCATGGTGCTCTGGGTTAGTGGTTTGTTGCCGGTGGTGATGGAAGAGCTCGACCAGATCAGTTGGAAGGTCGGCTCCAGCCAGTTGTCGGTGCGCAAGATCATTGAGGGGTCCCTCACCGCCGGTCTGGTGCTGATCATCACCTTGTGGATTTCGTCGGCACTGGAGTCCAAGCTGTTGCGCCATGTCACCGGTGGTGAGCTGAGCCTGCGCAAGGCCTTCAGCAATGCGGCCAAGGCGCTGCTGATGTTTGTCGGGCTGCTGCTGGCGATGTCGGCGGTGGGCATCGACATGTCGGCGCTGTCGGTGCTTGGTGGTGCGGTGGGGGTGGGCATCGGTTTTGGCCTGCAGAAGCTGGCCGCCAATTACGTGTCGGGTTTTGTCATTCTGGCTGAGCGCAGCATGCGTATTGGTGACACGGTGCAGGTCGACAACTTCAGCGGCATCATCACCGAAATCAATGCGCGTTACACCGTGATCCGTTCGCTCAGTGGCCGCGAGTCGATTGTGCCCAACGAGATGCTGATCACCAGCCGGGTCGAAAACCTGTCGCTGGCCGACCCCAAGGTCTGGCAGTCCACCACGGTGTCGGTGGGTTACGAGAGTGATGTGGACCTGGTTTCGCGGCTCTTGCTGCAGGCGGCGTCCCAGCAGGAGCGGGTGCTGCAGGAGCCCGGCCCGGCGGTGGCGCTGATGAACTTTGGCGCCGACGGGCTGGAGTTCCGCCTGGGCTACTGGATTCGCGACCCCGAAAACGGCAGCGACAATCTGCGCTCCTTGATCAATCTGGCGATTTTGCAGCTACTGCGCGAGAACCGGGTCGAAATTCCTTTCCCACAACGTGTCATTCATCAACGCACCGCTTGAGCACAAGCCAAGCAGTGGGTATACTAAAAAAGAACGGTCGTTCTATTATTGGTTTTTTGGCGGATTGTCTGTGGTTTGACCAGGCTGGCTGGTACGCCCGCATAAAATGCCCAGGTTGACGTGCACGTCAATGGAATTGATCGGTGCACGGTGTGTTTTGCCATTCATTTTTACTTTGGAGAGACGTTTTTATGAAAGTCCTGGTCGCAGTCAAACGCGTGGTGGACTACAACGTGAAGGTCCGGGTCAAGTCGGACAACACCGGTGTAGATATTGCCAACGTCAAAATGAGCATGAACCCGTTTGACGAGATTGCCATCGAAGAAGCGGTGCGTCTCAAAGAAAAGGGTGTGGCCACCGAAATCATCGCGGTGTCTTGTGGTGTCACCCAGTGCCAGGAAACCCTGCGCACCGCCATGGCCATTGGTGCCGACCGGGCCATCCTGGTGGAAACTGCTGCCGAGTTGCAGCCTTTGGCGGTGGCCAAGATCCTCAAGGCGATTGTGGACAAGGAACAACCCGGCTTGGTGATCCTGGGCAAACAAGCCATCGACGACGATTGCAACCAGACTGGCCAGATGCTCGCGGCCCTGGCCGATCTGCCCCAAGTCACCTGCGCCAGCAAGATTGAAGTGACGGACGGCAAGGCCAGCATCACCCGTGAAATCGATGGTGGTTCTGAAATCCTCAGTGTCACTTTGCCTGCTGTCATGACGGCTGACCTGCGCCTCAACGAGCCGCGTTATGTCACCCTGCCCAACATCATGAAGGCCAAGAAAAAGCCGCTCGACATCATCAAGGTGGAAGACCTTGGTGTGGATGTGGCGCCACGCATCAAGACCCTCAAAGTCTCCGAGCCGCCCAAACGCAGCGCCGGCATCAAGGTGCCTGACGTGGCCACGCTGGTCGCCAAACTCAAAACCGAAGCCAAGGTCATCTGACCCAGCGCCTGAGCCCACAGATTGAAGGAAGACACATGAGCTCTCTTGTTATTGCCGAACACGACAACACCCATCTCAAGCCCGCCACCTTGAACACCATCACCGCAGCCAGCCAGCTCGGTGGTGAGGTGCATGTGCTGGTGGCCGGCGCCAATGCCGCTGCTGTGGCTAATGCTGCAGCCCAGGTGGCTGGTGTGGCCAAGGTGATCCACATCGATGCCGACAGCCTGGCCCATGGTGTGGCTGAAAACGTCACGGCCCAGGTGGTGGCGCTGGCGTCCAGCTACAGCCACATTCTGTTTGCAGCCACCGCATCGGGCAAAAACATCGCCCCACGCGTGGCTGCCAAGCTCGATGTGGGCCAGATTACTGACCTGAGCAAGGTGATCAGCCCCAACACCTTCGAGCGCCCGATTTACGCTGGCAATGCCATTGCCACCGTGCAGAGCCTGGACACGATCAAGGTGATCACCGTGCGTACCACGGCTTTTGATGCTGCAGCCCATTCAGCACAAGGGCCGGTAGCTATTGAAACGGTAGCTGCTGTGGCTGTCACCGCTGGCAGCACCTACCTGGGCAGTGAAATCGCCAAGAACGACCGCCCCGAACTCACCGCCGCCAAGGTCATCGTCAGTGGTGGCCGCGCCCTGGGTTCTCAGGAAAAGTTCAACGAAGTGATGGTGCCGCTGGCCGACAAGCTAGGTGCCGCCATTGGTGCCAGCCGCGCTGCGGTGGATGCCGGGTACGCGCCCAACGACTGGCAAGTGGGCCAGACCGGCAAGATCGTCGCTCCCCAGCTCTACATTGCTGCGGGCATCAGCGGTGCCATCCAGCATTTGGCCGGTATGAAGGACAGCAAGGTGATTGTGGCCATCAACAAGGACCCCGAGGCACCGATCTTCAGTGTGGCCGACTACGGGCTCGAAGCGGACCTGTTTGCCGCCGTGCCAGAACTGGTCGCCGCCCTGTAAGGCGAATCGGTGACCAGGGCATCCATGTGATGCCCTTTTTTTTCGCCAGAGCATGGGCACTGGCGCACTCAAGCCTCAAAAAAACCAGGAGACAAGCATGAGTTATTCCGCCCCTCTCAAAGACATGTTGTTCAACATCCGCTACCTGGCGGGTATTGATCAGATCGCGCAGTTGCCGGGCATGGAGGATGCTGGCTTCGAGACTGCCCAGGCGGTGCTCGAAGAAGCCGCCAAATTCAATGAAACTGTGCTGTCACCCCTGAACTGGGTCGGTGACCAGAACCCCACCAGCTGGAAAGACGGTGTGGTCACCGCCACGCCCGGCTTCAAGGAGGCGTTCACAGCCTACACCGAAGCCGGTTGGCAGGGCCTGCAGCACCCGGTGGCCTACGGCGGCCAGGGTCTGCCCAAAACCATCGGTTCGGCCGTGGGTGAAATGCAGAACTCAGCCAACATGAGTTTTGCGCTGTTGCCGCTGCTCTCCGACGGCGCTATCGAGGCGCTGCTGACAGCAGGCTCCAGTGAACTCAATGCCATCTATCTCGACAAACTGGTCAGCGGTTTGTGGACTGGCACCATGAACCTGACCGAGCCACAGGCTGGCAGCGACCTGGCTGCGGTGCGCACCAAAGCCGAACCCGAGCCCGATGGCAGTTACAAGATCGCGGGCACCAAAATTTTCATTACTTGGGGCGAACACGACCTGGCCGAGAACATCGTGCATCTGGTGTTGGCACGTGTGAACGGCGCGCCCGCTGGCGTCAAAGGCATCAGCCTGTTTGTGGTTCCCAAGTTTTTGGTCAAAACCGACGGCTCGCTCGGTGCACGCAATGATGTGGGCTGTGTCAGTATCGAGCACAAATTAGGCATCAAGGCCAGCCCGACCTGTGTGCTGCAGTTTGGGGACGCGGGTGGTGCCGTGGGGTATCTGGTCGGGCAGGAAAACCGGGGCCTGGAGTACATGTTCATCATGATGAACGCCGCCCGCTACGGTGTCGGGGTGCAGGGTATTGCGATTGCGCAGATGGCCTACCAGAAGGCGGTGGAGTTCGCCCGGGAGCGCATCCAGAGCCGCCCGGTGGATGGCTCCTTGCCAGCTGCTGGCCCGATCATTCACCACCCCGATGTCAAACGCATGCTGATGACCATGCGTGCCTACACCGAGGGCTGCCGCGCCTTGGCGAGTGTGGCCGCAGCCGCCTATGACGCGGCGCACCACCATCCGGATGCCCAGACGCGGGAGCAAAACGAGACCTTCTACGAGTTCATGGTGCCGTTGATCAAAGGCTTTTCCACCGAGATGAGCCAGGAGGTCACTTCGCTGGGTGTGCAGGTGCATGGTGGCATGGGCTTCATCGAGGAAACCGGCTGCGCCCAGTACTACCGCGACTCGAAGATTTTGACCATCTACGAAGGCACCACCGCGATCCAGGCCAATGACCTGGTCGGTCGCAAAACCGCGCGTGATGGTGGCCAGACCGCCAAGGCGCTCGCCGCTCAGATCGCCCATACCGAAGCTGACCTGACAGCCAGCGGCACACCTGACGCTCTGGTCATGGCCAAGCGATTGGCGGCGGCCCGCCTGGCCTTCATCGAGGTGGTGGACTTTGTGTCGGGCAACACCAAGGCGCACCCCAATGCGGTGTTTGCCGGTAGCGTGCCCTACCTGATGCTGGCGGGCAACCTGATGGCGGGTTGGCAGATGGGCCGTGCCCTGCTGGTGGCGCAAGAGGCGCTGGCACGGCATGAAGACGTGGCCTTCATGCGGGCCAAGATCGCCGTCGCCCGCTTCTACGCCGACCACATCCTGACCAAGGTGCCGGGCCTGCGTGACAGCATTGTGGACGGTGCGACCAGCGTGACCGCACTGGCGCTGGACGCGTTTTGAGCCGCTGGTCAGACTCGGCCCTGCGCTGGGTCTTTGGTGCGCTGTTGGCCTGCTTGGCTGCGACCTCGGCCATGGCACAGGACGGACTGGTGGTCCTGAGCTCGCGTGGTGATGTGGGCATCAGTTACTGGTGGATGCCGCGTGACGGTGCCGTGGCCACGGTGCTGTTGTTTGCGGGTGGTCATGGTGGTATCGGGCTCAAGGACGGTGTTCCCCAGTCGGGCAACTTTCTGATCCGCACGCGCGACGATTTCGCGCGTGCTGGCTTCAATGTTGCCCTGGTTGGCAACCCGGATGACGCCAGACAAATGACACCGGCGTTTCGCCGCTCTGCCGAACACCAGGTCGATGTGCGCGCCATCTTGGATGACATTGGCATGCGCAGCGCTGCACCGGTGTGGCTGGTCGGCACCAGCCAGGGCACCCTCAGCGCGGCGGCCAATGGCGTGGCACTGGGCGCCCGGATTGCCGGTGTGGTGTTGAGCTCCACCGTCACCGGATCACAGCCGGGTGGCTCCGTGGCCGACATCGCGCTGGAGGACATCACGGTGCCTGTTCTGATCTTCCAGCACAAGCACGACGCCTGCCGCATCACCCCACCCGCTGCGGCGCAGCGTTTGATCAGCCGCCTGGTGCAGGCACCGGTCAAACAGTACATCGAAGTCGACGGCAGCACCGAACCCCGCAGCGGCCCCTGCGAGGCCTTTCACTACCACGGTTATGTCGGCATGGAAGCCCAGGCGGTGGACCAGATCAGCCGCTGGATCAAGAACCCAAGTCACTGACCCGCTGTGGGTCATTCAGAAAAGTCATCCTATGTCCAGACTACCCACGCCCCTTGACCGTTTGCCCTTCCCGGTGATTGGCTCACCACTGTTCATCATCAGCAACCCGCAACTGGTGATCGCCCAGTGCATCGCTGGTGTGGTGGGCAGCATGCCAGCGCTCAATGCCCGGCCTGCCGAGCAGTTGGAGGACTGGCTGATCGAGATCACCGAAGCCTTGGCGGCCCACAACCAGGCGCACCTGGAGCAACCCGCCGCACCCTTTGCCATCAACCAGATCGTGCACAAAAGCAATGAGCGGCTTGAGCACGACATGGCGCTGTGTGTCAAATACAAGGTGCCGATCATCATCACCAGCTTGGGCGCACGTGAAGACATCAATGCCGCCGCCCACAGTTACGGTGGCGTGGTGTTGCACGATGTGATCAACAACAAACACGCACACAAAGCCATCGAGAAAGGTGCCGATGGGCTGATTGCAGTGGCCGCCGGGGCCGGTGGGCACGCTGGGGTCAAAAGCCCGTTTGCCTTGGTGCAGGAAATCCGCCAGTGGTTTGACGGTCCGCTGGTGCTCAGTGGGTCGATTGCCAGCGGGGGCGCGGTGCTGGCGGCACAAGCTTGTGGGGCGGACTTTGCCTATATCGGCTCGGCCTTCATCGCCACCCACGAGGCGCGTGCGTCAGAGGCTTACAAACAGGCGATTGTGGCCAGCAACTCTGACGACATTGTCTACAGCAACCTGTTCACCGGTGTGCACGGTAACTACCTGGCGCCCAGCATCCGCGCCGCCGGACTGGACCCTGAGCACTTGCCCGAGAGCGACCCGAGCGCCATGAACTTTGGCGGTGACAAGGCCAAAGCCTGGAAAGACATCTGGGGCTGTGGCCAAGGCATCGGCGCCATCAGCCAGGTGCAGAGCACGGCTGATTTTGTGGCGCAGCTCAAGCGCGAGTACGCGGCAGCACGTGAGCATTTGCTGGGTCTTGTGTAAGAAATAGGCCTCTAGCCCTTTCTTGAAAAGGACTGATAGCTATTTTTACCGTAGCAAGTGAATGGCCTGATGTGTTCAGGTGGGCCAGGTGGATCCGGCCTCTGGCACCAGGGCGCGCCAGCCCAGTTCGTGTTTGATACGGGCGCGCAGGGTGTCGGCCGGGCCCGCTTCACCGTGCACGATGTAGACCTGATCGGGCGCCTGCGGCATCGTGCGCAGCCAACTGATGAGCTGGTTGGCATCCGCGTGGGCCGAGGCCGATTGCAGCTGCACCACCTCCGCATTCACGACCACATCGCGGCCATGGATACGCACGGTTTTTGCACCGCTGGCAAAGCTGGCACCCCGGGTGCCGGGCGCCTGGTAACCGGTCAGGATGACCATGTTGCGGTGGTCGCCCGCGTAGTGCGCCAGGTGGTGCAACACCCGCCCGCCAGTGGCCATGCCGCTGGCCGACAGGATCACCATCGGCCCGTGACGACTGGCCAAGGCACGCGACTCGTCGGTGCTGTTGACCATGGTGGCGCCATGGGTCAGGGCGCGGCTGTCTTGCTGACTCAGGCGGTGTTCACCGAGATGCGCCTCAAACAAATGGGTGGTGTGCACCGCCATCGGGCTGTCCAGAAACACCGGCAACGAGCTTGGCAAATCACCCCGAAGTTTGAGCAGATGGATGGCGTGTAACAGCGCCTGGGCGCGGCCCACCGCAAAAACCGGCACCACAGCCACACCACCGCGTTTGGCCACACGTTGCAGCGGTGCTGCCAGTTCGGCCAGCATGTCTTCTACCGGGTGGGTGCGGTCACCGTAGGTGGATTCGATCAGCACTGTATCGGCCTGTGGTGCCTCGTCCGGTGGGCTCATGATCAGGTCGTCCGGGCGGCCCAGATCGCCCGAGAACAAAATGCGTCGACCGGCCACTTCCAGCAGGATGCTGCTGGCACCCAGGATATGGCCTGCGGCAGAGAAGGTGGCCTTCCAGCCAGGGATCGGGTTGAAGGGTCGACCAAAGTCATGGGTCTTGATGTGCGGTAGGGCGTCCAGCGCGTCCTGCCGGGTGTACAGGGGCAGGGCGGTCTCGTGTTTGGAGAGTTTGTGGCGGTTGGCAAACTCGGCGTCCTCTTCCTGGATGTGGCCACTGTCGGGCAGCAGGATCTTGCACAGGTCGCGCGTGCCGGGGGTGGCGTAAATCGGTCCGGAAAATCCTTCCTTGACCAGCAACGGCAGGTAACCACTGTGGTCCAGGTGCGCGTGGGTGAGCAACACCGCGTTGATCTGGTCCGGTGCTACCGGCAGCGGGTTCCAGTTGCGCAAACGCAGCTGTTTGTAGCCCTGGAACAGGCCGCAGTCCACCAGCAGGGCTTTGCCGTCGTGGCGTACCAGGTATTTGGAGCCGGTCACGGTACCGGCGCCGCCGAGAAAGCTGATAGTGACAGACATGGCTGAGGCTCCTGAGGGATGTGTTGTATGGTGTTGGCGAAAAAAAACCACGCAGTTTTTGAAAGAACTGTGTGGCTTTTCTATAGCAGGGATAGGCTCCCGGTGGGTCAGGCCTGGATCAGCTGAAGAAACTCTTCAAGCGGTCGGTCCAACTGTCACCGGTGGGTGAGTGTTTGCTGCCGCCCTTTTTCAGAGACTCATCGAGCTCACGCAGCAGCTTGCGTTGGTGTTCGGTGAGTTTGACCGGGGTTTCGATCAGGATGTGGCAATACAGGTCACCGGGGTAGCTTGAGCGCACACCCTTGATGCCCTTGCCGCGCAGCCGGAACTGTTTGCCGGTTTGAGTGCCTTCGGGGATATCGATGGCAGCCTTGCCAGCCAAGGTGGGCACATCAATTTCACCACCGAGGGTGGCGGTGACGATGCTGATCGGCACCGAGCAATGCAGGTCGTCGCCGTCGCGCTCAAAAATGTCGTGTTTCTTGAGGCGGATCTCGATGTACAGGTCACCCGGCGGGCCACCATTGGTGCCGGGTTCCCCATTGCCCGCGCTGCGGATGCGCATGCCGCCGTCGATACCGGCCGGGATTTTGACTTCGAGTGTTTTTTGTTTCTTGATCTTGCCTTGGCCATGGCAGGCTGGGCAGGGTTCGGGAATGACCTTGCCGGTGCCACGGCAGGTCGGGCAGGTCTGCTGCACGCTGAAGAAGCCTTGCCGCATCTGCACCGACCCGGTGCCAGCACAGGTGCCGCAGGACTTGACCTGGGTGCCTGGTTTGGCGCCAGTGCCGTGGCAGCTGTCGCAGTTGTCCCAGCTGGGGATGCGGATTTGGGCATCCTTGCCCTTGGCCGCTTCTTCCAGCGTCACTTCCATGGCGTAGCTCAGGTCGCTGCCCCGATAGACCTGGCGGCCACCACCGGCACGACCGCGTTGCTGGCCGAACATGTCGCCAAAAATGTCCCCAAAGGCTTCGGCAAACCCACCATAGGCTTCAGCACCGCCTGCGCCACCGCGCATGTTCGGGTCTACACCGGCAAAGCCGTGCTGGTCGTAGGCCGCCCGTTTTTGCGGGTCCGACAGCATCTCGTAGGCTTCTTTGGATTCCTTGAATTTTTCCTCGGCCACTTTGGCGGAGTCACCCTGGTTGCGGTCAGGGTGGTGCTTCATCGCGTGTTTGCGATAAGCCTTCTTGATCTCGTCGTCTGTGGCGTTTTTGGGAACACCCAGAACCTCGTAGTAATCTCTTTTTGACATGGTCTACTCGTGCCTGGTTTCAATACAAACGCCGCGTTGCTCCCTTGCGGTGATCAACGCGGCGCGTGCTGCCTGTGTCAACAACAGTGTTGAAGTGCCAAGCGTTTAGGGCTTCTTGACTTCTTTCACTTCGGCGTCAACCACATTGTCGTCTTGCGCTGCGCTGCCACCTTGGGGTGCGGCCTGCTCGGCTGCGCCATCGGGTTGCGCCGCAGCGGCTTCCTTGGCTTGCATGTCAGCATACATTTTTTCGCCGAGTTTCTGGCTCACCGTCATCAGGGCCGTGCTCTTTTCTTCGATGGTCGCCTTGTTGTCACCTTTGAGGGCTTCTTCCAGGTCTTTCACCGCAGCTTCGATTTTTTCCTTCTCAGCGGCGTCGATCTTGTCGCCGTACTCGGTCAGGCTCTTCTTGACGCTGTGCATGCTGGCTTCGGCGGTATTGCGGGCTTGTACCAGCTCGAGTTTTTTCTTGTCGTCGGCGGCATTGAGCTCGGCATCTTTCACCATTTGCTGGATTTCGGCTTCGGACAGACCCGAGTTGGCCTTGATGGTGATCTTGTTTTCCTTGCCGGTGCCTTTGTCCTTGGCGCCCACGTGCAAAATGCCGTTGGCGTCGATGTCAAACGACACTTCAATCTGGGGCAAACCACGTGGTGAGGGCGGGATGCCTTCGAGGTTGAACTCACCCAGCAGCTTGTTGCCAGCCGCAATTTCGCGTTCACCCTGGAACACCTTGATGGTCACGGCAGGCTGGTTGTCGTCGGCGGTCGAGAAGGTTTGGGCAAACTTGGTCGGGATCGTGGTGTTCTTGGCGATCATCTTGGTCATCACGCCACCCAGGGTTTCAATACCCAGGGACAGCGGCGTCACGTCCAGCAACAACACGTCGGTGCGGTCGCCCGACAACACCTGGCCCTGAATGGCCGCACCCACGGCGACAGCTTCGTCAGGGTTCACGTCTTTGCGTGGTTCGCGGCCAAACAGCTCTTTGACCTTTTCCTGCACTTTGGGCATACGTGTCATACCGCCGACCAGGATCACGTCATGGATGTCGGCTGCGCTCACGCCAGCGTCTTTCAGGGCGGTGCGGCAGGGGGCAATGGTGCGTTCGACCAGTTCTTCTACCAGCGACTCAAGCTTGGCGCGAGTCAGCTTGATGTTCAGGTGTTTCGGACCAGAGGCGTCAGCGGTGACATACGGCAGGTTGATGTCGGTCTGGGCGCTGCTGGAGAGCTCGATTTTGGCCTTTTCAGCGGCTTCTTTCAGGCGTTGCAGGGCGAGCACATCCTTGCCCAAGTCCACGCCTTGTTCCTTCTTGAACTCGGCAATGATGAAGTCGATGATGCGTTGGTCAAAGTCTTCACCACCCAGGAAGGTGTCGCCGTTGGTGGACAGCACTTCAAACTGCTTTTCACCATCGACGTCAGCGATTTCGATGATGGAAATGTCAAAGGTACCACCACCCAGGTCATACACCGCAATCTTGCGGTCGCCTTTTTCGTTTTTGTCCAGGCCAAACGCCAGGGCAGCTGCGGTGGGTTCGTTGATGATGCGTTTGACTTCCAGGCCGGCAATGCGACCCGCATCCTTGGTGGCTTGACGCTGGGCGTCGTTGAAGTAGGCGGGCACGGTGATCACCGCTTCGGTGACGGCTTCGCCGAGGTAGTCTTCAGCTGTCTTCTTCATCTTGCGCAACACATCGGCGCTGATTTGTTGGGGCGCCATGCGGTTGCCACGCACTTCCACCCAGGCATCACCGTTGTCAGCAGCAGCGATTTTGTAGGGCATCAGGTCGATGTCCTTTTGCACTTCTTTTTCGGTGAACTTGCGACCAATCAGGCGCTTGACCGCGTACAGCGTGTTGCGTGGGTTGGTCACCGCCTGGCGCTTGGCCGAAGCACCGACCAGCACTTCGCCGTCTTCCTGGTAGGCGATGATCGACGGTGTGGTGCGCGCACCTTCGGCGTTTTCAATCACTTTGGGCGTATTGCCTTCCATGATGGCGACGCAGCTGTTGGTGGTGCCCAGATCGATGCCGATGATTCTTCCCATGGTGAACTCCTAAATAGACAGATGTTTATAACTTGTGGACAGCCTGATTGATTTCAAGCTGGAGGATTGGCTTATTTCGGTGCAGAAACCGTGACCAAAGCCGGGCGCAACACACGCTCAGAGATCAGATAACCCTTTTGCAGCACGGTCACCACCGAGTTGGCTTCGTGCTCGGACGGCACCACACTGATGGCCTGGTGCTGGTGGGGGTCGAATTTGCTACCCGGTTCCGGGTTGACTGCCACCACTTTGTTACGTTCGAGCGCCGAAAGCAGTTGCCGCAAGGTGGCTTGAGCACCTTCACGAATCTGCTCCAGCTTGGCGTCTTTGATGGCCAGACCAGCTTCCAGACTGTCGATCACCGGCAGCAAGCTGTCGGCAAAACCTTCCAGAGCGAATTTGCGTGACTTGGCGACTTCGTCCTCGGCGCGGCGGCGGGCGTTCTCCACATCAGCCTTGGCACGCAGGTACTGGTCGGCAAGTTCGGCGCTTTTGGCTTGCAAATCAGCCAGATCGGCCTGGCATTTGGCCAGGACCTCGGATTCGTAGTTGGCCAGAGTTTCCTGGATGTTTTGCCCATCCACTGCGGCAGCTGGGGCAGCGGAATGGTCCGCAGAAGTAGGTTGAGGTGTTGTGTCAGACATGCGGTGAGGCGGGTTTTGTATGAACGATGCTGTGAGATGGTGGTGCCGTTTGTGATTTCAAGAGCAGTACCCACAATATTTTTGGGTCAATGCCTGTTGACACCAGGATGGCATCTCACCAATAAAAACGGGCACCTGTCTCAGGTGCCCGGAGTCAGCCAAACGGAGATGCTCAGGACAGCTTGAGCAATTCAACTTCAAATTTGAGGGTGGCGTTCGGCGGGATCACACCACCCGCACCGCGTGCACCATAACCCAGGCCTGGAGGAATGATCAGAGTGCGGGTACCGCCCACTTGCATACCCGCCACACCTTCGTCCCAGCCACGGATGACAGAGCCAGCACCCAGGTTGAAGACAAAAGGCGTGCCCCGGTCCTTGCTGGAGTCGAACTTGGTGCCTTGGACACCTTCCTGGAACAGCCAGCCGGTGTAGTGGACCGTCACGCGTTGGCCGTCGGTGGCAACATCACCAACACCGGTGATGCTGTCTTCGTATTGGAGTCCTGATGGGGTTGTGATCATAAGAAGCAGAGATGAAATAAGTGGACTTGACTGAAAACAACTGTTTTCAGGCTTTCTTTTTGGCTTGGGTGGAGACCCATTTGGTGGCAAAGGCAGACAGATCACCCATACGCTTGAGCAGATCGGCACCCAAAGGCGTCACCAGATAACCGCTGCTGCCGTGGTCGAGCAGGCCAGCTTCACGCATTTCCTTGATCCGTGTGTTCAGTGTGTTGGGGGTGATGCCGCCGACGCTGTCTTGCAGCAGCCGAAAAGTCTGGGGGTGGCCGTCTTTTAGTGCCCAAAGCACACGAATGGCATAACGTGATTCAAGCAGGCTTAACAGCTGGCCAATGGCAGCGGTTTCTTTTGTACTCATGGGACATCTCCTTTGGACATGAAATTTCTGCCAAGGGCATCACTGCAGTGTGGTGTGCGAACCCAGACCTGCCCTTTTGTGTCGGCGCGAAAAGTGGACTATATCGCAAATTGCCGAATTGCTACATGTTTTGTAGCTTGGGAACATCAGTTGTCAGCACAAAATTCATGTACAGTTGAAAAAGTGCCACTTTTTACCAGATCGGTCCGGAAGCTTTGGCACGCTTGTCTTGACGGGTCAAACACCTTTTAGAGTCATTCTTATGATCATCAACTTTGAGCAGATTCACAACTATTTTGAGCCTGTTGTGTTTGAGGCGGTGGCCAAAATGTCTGGCTCTCACCCTGACTTCAGCGCCGATATGCTGGCCGATGTGGCCTGTGTAGCGCTCAACCGACTGCCCGCGCGTTATTTGCGTCACGACGTCGACATGATGTTTTACCTGACCGAGCCGGAGCGCCGCGCCATGGAAGATTCATTGCAAGAAGCACTGAGTTTTGCCTTTGGTTTTGTGAACGACCGCTCGGGTGGGCAAAACAGCGCTGTTTAAGCCGGTCGGTGGGGGTTGCCGCCGTTGACAGCCCAGGCGATTGGGGATAATCCGGCATCTTGAAAAAACGCACCTCACAACTTCCCGAAGTCAACTTCTCTGACGACGACAACATTCGGCACCTGCATCTGGGCAGCGAATGGATTCAGGGCTCCATGTATCTGGAAGACACCATCGGATTGGTGCATGAGTACGTGCAGCGCATGATGGCTTGGTTGCTGTTTGTCGATCCAGAGACGGTGACAGACCGCCAAGCCATGCAACTGGGCCTGGGCGCGGGCTCCTTGACCAAGTTTTGCGCCAAGGAATTGCGCATCAAAACCACGGCCATTGAACTCAACCCACAAGTTCTCGCCATGTGTCGCACCCATTTCAAATTGCCTGCCGACAGCCCGACGATGCGGGTGGTACTGGCCGATGCTGCTCAGGAAATACTCAATCCCAAGTGGTGGGGCACGGTGGACGCCTTGCAGGTGGACCTCTACGACCGCGAGGCCGCCGCACCAGTGCTGGACAGCCTGCCGTTCTACAACCACTGCCGCCGTTTGTTGACGCCCGAGGGTTGCATGACGGTCAACCTGTTTGGCCGCGCCTCGAGTTTTGAGCGCAGTGTCGAAAAAATGTCGGCAGCCTTTGGCAAAGAGGCCATCTGGGCGTTCAAACCCACGCGTGAGGGCAACACCGTGGTGCTGGCACAACATACCCCCACACGGCCCAAACGCGAGGTCTTGATGGCACGTGCTGCCATCATCGAGGCGCGTTGGGGGCTGCCCGCCGCCAAATGGGTGCGGGTGTTCAAGCCGATGTTGTCATGACCCCCGCGCCGTCTGCCAAACACCGCGCTGAGGCCCACACGGGTCCGTTGGACTGGCGCAGTCTGGTGTCCTGGCTCAAGGCGGATGGCACCATCTCGGCGCAGGAGGCCCAGCGCATCCACACCCGCTGCGCCCAGGCCGAAAGCGTGCAGCATCCCTTGTTGCGTCTGGCCAGCGTGGCGGTGCATCGGGCCGCAGACGACAAGCCGATGGACCTGGAGTCGCTGACCCAGTGGCTGGCCGGTCATGTGAAACTGGCCTATCTGCGTATTGACCCACTCAAGGTGGATGTGGGCAAGGTGGCCGACACCATGAGTCCGGCTTACGCCGAGCGCCACAAAATCTTGCCAGTGCAGGTCAGTGCCCACGAGATTGTGGTGGCCACGGCAGAGCCTTTCATGACCGACTGGGTCGGCGAGGTCGAACGCCAGGCACGGCGCAGCGTGCGCCGTGTGGTGGCGAACCCGCAGGACATCCACCGCTACACGGTGGAATTTTTTGCCCTGGCCAAGTCGGTACGCGCCGCGGCCAAGTCGGGCGCCAATGTGGGCTCCAGTTTTGAGCAATTGGTTGAACTCGGCAAAAGCAACAAACAGCTCGACGCCAACGACCAGAGTGTGGTGCAGGTGGTGGATTGGTTGTGGCAATACGCGTTTGACCAGCGCGCCAGTGACATCCACTTGGAGCCCCGGCGCGAGCAAGGTGTGATCCGTTTCCGCATCGACGGTGTGTTGCACCCGGTCTACCAGATGCCGATGGGCGTGCTCACCGCGATGACCGCACGCATCAAGCTGCTCAGCCGTATGGACGTGGTGGAAAAACGCCGACCGCAGGATGGCCGCATCAAGACCCGCAACCCCGGCGGGGCCGAGGTCGAGATGCGGATTTCGACCCTGCCCACCGCTTTTGGTGAAAAGATGGTGATGCGGATTTTTGACCCGGAGACCACGGTCAAGGAGCTGGACGCGCTGGGTTTCTCCAAACACGATGCCGAGCGCTGGGAAGCGCTGGTCAAGCGCCCCAACGGCATCATTTTGGTGACTGGCCCGACCGGCTCGGGCAAAACCACCACGCTGTATTCCACCCTCAAGCGCGTGGCCACTGAAGAGGTCAACGTGAGCACCGTGGAAGACCCGATCGAGATGATCGAGGCCTCGTTCAACCAGACCCAGGTGCAGATCCAGCTCGACTTTGGCTTCCCCGAAGGCCTTCGGGCCTTGATGCGCCAGGACCCTGACATCATCATGGTCGGTGAAATCCGCGATCAGGCTACCGCCGAGATGGCTGTGCAGGCGGCGCTGACCGGGCACCTGGTGTTCTCCACCCTACACACCAATGACGCACCGTCTGCCATCACCCGGCTGATGGAGCTGGGTGTGCCCGCGTATCTGATCAACGCCACGCTGCTGGGTGTGCTGGCGCAACGGCTGGTGCGCACCCTGTGCCCGCTGTGCAAGGCGCCCGATCCTGGAGCCTCGCGCGAGACGCTGGAGCTGGCGGTCAAGCCCTGGCAGCTCAGTGGCAGTTACAAGCCGTTCAAGCCGGTGGGTTGTGTCGATTGCCGTATGACGGGTTTTCGCGGGCGCATGGGTTTGTATGAGTTGCTGGTGGTGTCGGAGGCCTTCAGGTCCCAGATCAACCGTGAGCCCAACGCCGATGCGCTCAAGCGCCAGGCTATCAGTGATGGCATGCGCCCGCTGCGGCTGGCGGGGGCTTTGCGGGTCGCGGAAGGCTTGACGGTGCTGGAGGAAGTCTTGTCCAGCACACCGTCGCCAGAGTATTAAATTCACAAGGAGTCGTTGGGATGTCGGTTGTGCAAGACAAAGATGTGTATGCGGGTGCGTTGCTGGCGCTGGTGGGTTCAGCGTTTGCCTGGGGCGCAACCTCTTACACGGTGGGCACCAGTGCCCGCATGGGGCCAGGTTATTTCCCGATGGTGTTGGGGGTGCTGCTGGCGCTGCTGGGGGTACTGATTTTGCTGCGCGGTTGGCGTAAAGCGCTTGATCAGCGTCTGGCGGTTGGTCCTTGGGCCTGGAAGCCGCTGTTTTTCATTGTGGCGGCCAACCTGTTGTTCGGGGTGCTGCTGGGTGGGCTGCCCAGCTTGAACTGGCCTGCCATGGGCTTCATCGTGGCGATATTTGGCCTGACCCTGGTGGCAGGCCTGGCCGGTGAACGCTTCAACCTGAAAGAAAGCCTGCTGCTGGCCTTGGTGCTGGCTGTCGGCAGCTACCTGGCCTTTGTGCTCTTGTTGCAGCTGCAACTGCCGGTCTGGCCTGTTGTGTCCTTGGGGCAGGGGGCGTGATGGATCTGATCACCAACTTGTCCATGGGTTTTGGTGTGGCGGTCACACCGATCAACCTGCTCTACGCCTTTGTGGGTTGTCTGCTGGGTACCCTGATCGGGGTGCTGCCCGGTATTGGCCCGGTGGCCACGATTGCCATGTTGCTGCCAGCCACCTATGCGTTGCCGCCGGTGTCGGCGCTGATCATGTTGGCGGGCATTTATTACGGTGCGCAGTATGGTGGTTCAACCACCGCCATCCTGGTGAATCTGCCGGGAGAAGCGTCCTCGGTGGTCACGGTCATTGATGGTTACCAGATGGCGCGCAAGGGTCGGGCCGGGCCGGCGCTGGCTGCGGCCGGGCTCGGGTCCTTTTTTGCAGGCAGTGTGGGTACGCTGATTCTGGCGGCCTTTGCCGGACCGTTGACTGAGGTGGCGTTCAAGTTTGGGCCCGCCGAGTATTTTTCACTGATGGTTCTTGGGTTGATTGGTGCGGTGGTGCTGGCCTCGGGCTCCTTGCTCAAGGCGGTGGCGATGATTGTGCTGGGCCTGCTGCTGGGCCTGGTTGGCACCGATGTGAACTCGGGTGTGGCGCGGTTTGCCTTTGATATACCTGAGCTGACCGATGGCATTGGTTTCATCGTGATCGCCATGGGGGTTTTTGGCTACGGCGAAATCATTGCCAACCTGTCGGTCAAGGAGGCGCACCGCGAGGTCTTCACTTCCAAAGTGCACGGCCTGATGCCGACACGTGAGGACTTCAAACGCATGTTGCCCGCGGTGCTGCGTGGCACCAGCATTGGCTCGATTCTGGGCATTCTGCCGGGAGGCGGTGCTTTGCTGGCGGCGTTTGCGGCATACAGCGTCGAGAAAAAAACCAAGCTGCACACCGGCGAGGTGCCGTTTGGCGAAGGCAATATCCGGGGTGTGGCCGCGCCCGAGGCTGCCAACAACGCGGGTGCACAGACCTCGTTCATCCCCTTGCTCACCCTAGGCATCCCACCCAATGCGGTGATGGCGCTGATGGTGGGCGCCATGACCATCCACAACATCCAGCCCGGCCCGCAGGTGATGAGCAGCAACCCCGAGCTGTTCTGGGGCCTGATTGCCTCGATGTGGATTGGCAACGCGATGCTGGTGGTGCTGAACCTGCCGCTGATCGGTATCTGGATCAAGCTGCTCTCCGTACCCTACCGCTGGCTGTTCCCGGCGATTGTGTTGTTCTGCGCGATCGGGGTGTACAGCACCAACAACAACACCTGGGACATCTGGATGGTGGGGCTGTTTGGGGTGATTGGTTATGTGTTCATCAAACTCGGGCTGGAGCCTGCGCCGCTGCTGCTGGGTTTTATCCTGGGCCCGATGATGGAGGAAAATCTGCGCCGTGCCTTGCTGCTCTCGCGTGGTGACTGGAGTGTGCTGGTGACGCGGCCGCTGTCGGCCGGTTTGCTGGCTGCGGCGGTGGCGATGTTGCTGGTGGTCTTGCTGCCAGCCATCAAGCGCCAACGCGAAGCTGCCTTTGTGGAAGACTAGCTTGGTGACTTTCTCAAAAATTTATAAGAAATCAACCTGTAGCCCTTATGTCTAAAGGGCAGGAAGCTCCACAAAACATAGCGTTCGGTTTGCTGCTGGCAACCTTCGGCGCGATTGCGTTCAGCGGCAAAGCGATCATCGTCAAACTGGCCTACCGCTACGGCGTGGATGCGGTCACGCTGATCATGTACCGCATGTTGTTTGCGCTGCCGATCTTTGCCTTGATGGCCTGGTGGGCGAGTCGGGGCAAACCACCCTTGACCCGGCGCGACTGGTGGGGTGTGCTGGGCCTGGGTTTTTCGGGTTATTACCTGGCCAGTTTTCTGGACTTTGCCGGGCTGGCCTACATCAGCGCCTCGCTGGAGCGGCTGATTTTGTACCTGAACCCGACGCTGGTGCTGATCCTCGGGCGGCTGCTCTACCAGCGCCACATCACCCGTTACCAAGCACTGGGCATGGCCATCAGCTACCTCGGGGTGTTGCTGGTGTTTGGCCATGAGATTGGGCTCGCTGGCAGCCATGCGGCGCTCGGTGCGGCGCTGGTGTTTGGCAGCGCCATCAGTTATGCGGTGTACCTGAGTTTCAGTGGTGAGCTGGTCAAGCGCTTGGGCTCCCTGCGTCTGGTCGGTCTGGCCACGCTGGTGGCCTGTGTGTTGTGTATTGCGCAATTTGTGCTGCTGCGCCCGATGAGTGCGGCCCTGGTGGCGCCCGAGGTGATCTGGCTGTCGGTGGTGAACGCCACCCTGTGCACCGCCGCACCGGTGCTGATGGTGATGATGGCCATTGAGCGCATCGGTGCCTCGCTGGCCGCGCAGACCGGCATGGTCGGCCCGATGTCCACCATCGCCATGGGGGCGCTGCTGCTGGGGGAGCCCTTCACAGGCTGGGTCGCGGCAGGAACGCTGCTGGTGATTGCGGGCATTTTTGTCTTCATGCGGGGGCGCTGACAAAGCTGTTGGCAGGGAAAATGCATGCCTGTTTGGGCGAGGGTATCAGTCACTTTTTTTATTCATCAGGAGTCACAGATGGTTCAGAGTCGTTTGGGGGATCGGGTTCGCAAATTGGCACACGCCGTGCTGGTGGGTTCACTGCTGGCAGCAGGTCTGGCCCAGGCACAGACCGGCCCGGTCAAGCTGATGGTTGGGTTCCCGCCCGGAGGCGGCACCGACGCGATTGCCCGCATCCTGGCCGACAAGCTCAAGGACCAGCTGGGTGTCTCGGTGGTGGTTGACAACAAGGCCGGGGCCGGTGGTCAGATCGCCGCCCAGGCGCTCAAAGCCGCTGCACCAGATGGCAACACGCTGTTTTTGTCGCATGACCACACCATCTCGATCTTGCCGCTGGTGGTCAAGAACCCCGGTTTTGAGCCCCACAAGGACTTTGTGGCGGTGGCCGGTTTTGCGACCTTTGTCAACACGCTGGCGGTCTCCGGTGGCACACCAGCCAAAACCATGGCCGAGTATGTGAGTTATGTGCAGAAGCAAGGTGGTGGACAGGACACGGTGGGTGTGCCCGCGCCAGCGTCGGTGCCCGAATTTCTGGTCAAGCTGATTGGCCAGAAATACAAGCTGGACCTGCAGGCCGCGCCTTACCGTGGCAGTGCGCCGATGATGGCCGACATGCTGGGCAACCAGATCCACGCGGGTGTGGGTTCAGTGCCAGACTTCATCGAAAACCAGAAAGCCGGCAAGATCCGTGTGGTGGCGGTGCTTGGCAGTGCGCGCCAGGCCTCTCTGCCCGATGTGCCGACCTTTGCCGAACTGGGCCTGGCCGGGTTTGAGGATGTGCCTTACTACGGCATTTTTGCGCCCAAGGGCACGCCCCAGCCGGTGATTGACAAGCTGTCGGCCGCTGTCGCCAAGGTGGTGGCCCTGCCTGATGTGCACGAACGTTTGAGCGCGATGGGTCTTTCCGTGGGCTACATGACCCAGGCCCAGCTGACCAGCCGTGAACTGGCTTATGCCAACACCTGGACCCGCATCATCCGCGACAGCGGCTTCAAGGCTCAGTAAGTGATGGGTTGGGTGGGTTTGGTGCGCGGCCTCAGCGCCGCGACGACACCACAATGCCACCCGCAATCAGCACAAAGGCCAGTGCGTGGTACAGGTGCGGCACCTCACCCAAAAACAGGCCGGATAACACGGCGGTGAACAGCGGAATCAGGTTGATGAAAAACCCCGCCACCGACGGTCCGGTGCGCGCTACCCCGGCGCCCCAGGCGCGGTAGGCCAGCAGCGCCGGGCCTACCGCGATGAACAGCAACATGCCGGCCAGGGTCCAGCTCAGGTGCAGGCGGCCCCAGCCCAGACCCCATTCGGCCCCGGCAAATAACGCTGACCAGACCAGCCCAAAGGCCACCTGGCCCATCAGAAACGCCGACCAGTTGGTTCGGATGCTGGCAGGCTCGGTGGTTGGGTGCCCCAGCATCCAGCTGTAATAGGCCCAGGCGGCGGAGGCCAGCAGGATGTAGAAGTCACCCGGCACCAGGCGCACATTCAGCAGCACGTCGAGTTCGCCACGGCTCATCACCAGCATCACACCGAAAATCGACATGGCCGCACCGAGCCACTGGCGCCGTGAGATGGCAGCACCAAAAAACACCCGGCCAATCAGCAGCATCCACACCGGGGTGACCGAGCCCACCAGCGTCACATTGATCGCGCTGGAGGTGTTGAGCGCCAGATAGAGCAGGGCGTTGTAACCGCCAATGCTCAGTAGTGAGAGCCCGGTGAAGCGCCGCCAGCTCGGCCACAGAGGGCTGCCGGGGCGCAGCACCGATCCGGCCAGTGGCAGCAAGAGCACAAAGGCCAAGCACCAGCGCACCAGATTGAGCGTCATCGGCGAGGCCATGTCGGCAATCATGCGGCCCAGCACCGCGTTACACGCCCACAACACCGGTGGCACAGTCAGCAGCAGCGCTGCGGTGGGGGTCACGCGGGGATGGTTCATAGGCACCAGCCAGTGGGCAAACGCGGGGTGAAAAGGGGGAGATGCATGCGGGTGGCGGCGAGTGGTTGGCCATTCTCGCAGCAAAACACAGCGCTCTGTTTCATGGCAACATGCACCCGCACCGAACAACCCAGAGAGCACTTTGTATGAGCACATTTACCTCACGCGCCATCCAGATCGACCAGCACGGTGGCCCCGAACAACTCCAACTGGTCCAGATCACCGTGGGTGAACCGGGCCCGGGTGAGGTTCGCATCCGCCACCATGCGGTGGGCCTGAACTTCATCGACGTTTACCACCGTACCGGCCTGTACCCGATGCCGATGCCGGCCCGCCTGGGCATGGAGGCAGCGGGCGTGATCGACGCCGTGGGTGAGGGCGTGACCCACCTGCAGGTGGGAGACCGCGCTGCCTACGCCAGCCCGCCGCCCGGCAGTTATTGTGAGTTGCGAGTGATGCCCGCGAAATGTGTTTGCAAACTCCCGGATGCCATCAGCTTTGAGACCGGTGCCGCGATGATGCTCAAGGGCTTGACGGCTCAATACCTGCTCAAACGCACCCTGCCGATGGGTGGTTTGCACGCAGGTGACTTTGTGCTGTTCCACGCCGCCGCCGGTGGCGTGGGGCTGATCGCTTGCCAGTGGGCCCGGGCCTTGGGCCTGCGCCTGATTGGCACCGCTGGTTCAGCACAAAAATGCGCACTGGCCCTTGCCAATGGTGCGGAGTTTGCTATCAATTACGCAGAAGAGGATTTTCTGGCTCGGGTCAAGGAGATCACCGCAGGCCAGGGTGTCAAGGTGGTCTACGACTCGGTGGGCAAGGACACCTGGGACAAGTCACTCGATTGCCTGGCGCCTTTGGGCCTGATGGCCAGCTTTGGCAATGCCTCGGGCCCGGTGCCGCCGTTTGCGCCGGGCATCCTGGGCCCCAAAGGCTCTTTGTATGTGACGCGGCAAACGCTGTTCACCCACATGAACACCCGCGAAAGCACCCAGGCCATGGCGGACGAGTTGTTTGCGGTGGTGAGCAGCGGCCAGGTCCAGATCCACATCGCGCAGCGTTACCGGCTGGAAGACGTGCAGCAGGCACACCGCGACCTGGAGGCACGCAAAACTACCGGCTGCACGGTGTTGACCCTGTAGCCGGTTGGGGTGGTGGTCTGGTGCAGGGCTACAAGGCTTTTTGGCCTGTAGCCCTTGTTGTATCAGCATCAGTTGCTATGGGGTCTGATGCATTTGGTGCCTCGTTCCGTGGCCCGGCGCTCAATTGAAGAAGCCACGTGCCTTCATCATGTTGCAGCCGTTTTGCCGCGGTACATTGAGCGTCACGCCTTTTTCCTTGGCGCGCTCCTGCATCAGCTGGTGTTGTGCATCTTGCAACTGTGTGCATTCTTCAAAAGTTTTGGTGGCACGCATCTTGGCCATGTGATCGGTTCGTTCCTGCTGGGTCATCAGCGTCCAGCCAGGGGTGTTGGTTTGGCTAAAACGCATACCGCCCCGGCCTTGCCCCATGCCGGGTCCGTTGCCCATTTGTGCCAGAACTGACGTCGACAAAGCGGCTGTCAATAAAGTGGCGAGGCTGATGCTTTTGATCAGGGTGGATGTTTTCATGATGGAACTCCTTGGGTTGAACGGTTGTGGGATGCGTCTCTGGCCTGCATCCCTGGGGGTTATTTGAGGCCCATCATGTCAAGCTAAAGTGTGACCGCAAGTGCCAAATTGCATCGCTGTGTTGCGTGGCTGACCCGCGATACAGTGCGTTACAAAACTTCTTGCAACAGCGCTTGGTTCAGCCGCCAGGATTGGATGTAGGCTTGCCAACACCAGGCTTTGGCCCCCCATCATGGAAAAATGCGACTGCATTCTGATCGTTGATGACGAACCCGACATCCGCCGCCTGCTGGTGGACTATCTGGTGCGCAACGGTTTTGAGGCGCTGGCTGCGCGCGACGGGCGCGAGATGTTGCAGCTGCTGGCGCGCCATGCGGTAGACCTGCTGGTGCTGGACCTGATGCTGCCCGACACCGATGGCCTGACGCTGTGCCGCGACCTGCGCGCCAGCTCCAGCCTGCCGGTGATCATGCTCACCGCGCGGGGAGAGGAGGCCGACCGCATTGTGGGCATCGAGATGGGCGCCGACGACTACCTGGTCAAACCCTTCAACCCGCGCGAACTGCTGGCCCGCATCAAGTCCATCCTGCGTCGCACCCGTGCCCTGCCACCCAACCTCAAGCCCGAGCCGGTGCGCTGCCTGCTGTTTGGCGGCTGGTGTCTGGACACCGCCGAGCGCCTGCTGACCGCGCCGGACGGCGTGGCCACGCCCTTGTCGGGCGCGGAGTTCCGGCTGCTGCGCATCTTGCTGGAGCACCCCAACCGGGTGCTGACCCGCGACCAGCTGACCGAGCTGATCCACGGCCACGAAGCCGAGGCCTATGACCGTGCCATCGATGTGCAGGTCAGCCGTTTGCGCCAGCGCCTGCGTGATGACAGCCGCGAACCCCAACTGATCAAGACGGTGCGTGGTGAGGGTTATGTTCTGGCCGCTTCAGTGCAGGCGTCTGACACATGCCCGTGATGCTGCAAGCCCCTGTGCGCCCGAACTGGCGCCGCCTGCGCTCGACCCTGGCGGCCCGGCTTGCGCTGATTGTGTTGGTGGGCCTGCTGGTGGCCCAGGGGGTGAGTTTCTGGCTGCAGTGGCAAGAGCGGTCTGTGGCGGTCAACCAGGTCCGCGGGGTCAATTTGGCAGACCGCCTCGCCCCGGCGGTGCGGGTGTTGGAAGCCAGCCCGTCAGCCCAGCGCGCTTTGGCCCTGGCTGCTTTGCAGGGTGGTGGCGTTCAGTTCGAGATGGTCACTGCCGACCAGGTTTTTGCGGTTGTGCCACGCGGCGCTTTGCCGGGCATGCTCAGTGCGCGACTGGGCCGGTCGGTCAACATCCGCACCGACGGCCTGGGCCGTGGTCCGGGTGCCGGTCAAGCGCGTGCTGGTCTGGCCCACCGGCTGGACCTGCAGCTCATGGATGGCCAGTGGGTCCGTGTCAGTCTGGCGCCCGAGCTGGACGCCCAGGCACCGGCCTTGCCCACCAGTTTGCTCACCGAGCTGCTCATCACCCTGGGCCTGGTGATGGCGGTGGTGCTGCTGGCCGTGCAACAGGCCACCCGGCCACTGCGCCAGCTGGCCCAGGCAGCAGACACCCTGGGCAGTGACCTGGACGCCCCACCTCTGCCCGAAGACGGCCCCACCGAGACCCGGCACGCGGCCCAGGCGTTTAACCGCATGCAGGCCAGAATCAAACACCTGGTCAACGAGCGGGCCCGGGCTCTGGCGGCGGTCTCGCACGATTTGCGCACGCCGCTCACGCGCCTGCGTTTGCGCACCGAACTGATCGACGACGAGCGCTTGCGCGAGCAGATGAGCAAGGACCTGGAGGCCATGGCCGCCATGATTGATGGCACGCTGGCCTACCTGCGTGGCCTGCAGGCCAATGAGCAGGTGCGCAGCTTGGACATCAATGCGCTGCTGGAGAGCATGGCCGACGATGCCCGGGTACTGGGGCGCAGCATCCAGATCCACGGGCAGGCACAACAGGCTTTTCAAGGCCGGCTGACCGCTTTGCGCCGGGCACTGCAAAACCTGATCGACAACGCCTTCAAATACGGCCAGGGCGCCAGCTTCCGTGTGGAAGACAGCCCAGCTCTGTTGACAATCACGGTGGAGGACGATGGGCCCGGCCTGGCACCGGCAGAGCTGACCAAGGTTACCGAACCCTATTACCGCGTCGACAGTGCACGCAGTGCTACAGGTGACGGTGTCGGGCTGGGCCTGTCCATCGTGAAAGACGTGGCCCTGTTGCACAACGGTGAACTGATCCTGACCAACCGGCCCCAAGGTGGGCTGGCTGCAACTCTGCTGCTGCCACGCGCTGTCACACCCACACTGTCATGAGCACTGCCAGTTTTGGCAGGGCTGGTTGTGTCGCCGGTTGTGCAAGCCAGCTTGTGCGCGTTTCTGAACAGATGAATCAATGACTTAGCGGATTGGCTGGGGCTGGCACGGCGGTTGCGGTGGACAGGGGGTCGTCAACTTTTTTTTGTCAGTCCATCCACTGACCCCTTCCCCATGATCATGAAAATCGCCGTCACCAGCCAGAACCGCACCAGCATCACCGAACACGCTGGCAAATGCCGCAAGTTCTGGGTTTACGAGGTGGCCAATCGCCAGGTCAGCGGCAAACAATTGCTGGAACTGCCTTTGGCGCAAAGTTTTCACGAAAGTGCCCACGCACCCGACCCGCAGGCACCCCATCCGCTGGATGGCGTCTCGCTCCTGATCACCGCCAGCGCAGGCCATGGCCTCAAGGCACGTCTGCGCCAAAAAGGCATGGCCGTGTGTGTCACCAGCGAAACCGACCCTGATCACGCGGTGGCGGCTTGGCTGCAGGGCACACTGACCGAAGTAGCCAGTGCACCCCAGGACTGCGACTGTGGCCACGGTCAGCCCGCCTGAGCAAGCCCTGAGCACCAGCCCCGCCTGCGGTGGTTCAGACCAATCTATTTATACCCTATGGGGTATTATTTCCCCTCTCTCAGTTTTAACCCCTTTGAAAGACCAGTCTCCATGAGCACGTTTGACCACATCGGCTTGATTCAGAACATCAACGAGAACTTGGCGTCGCTGCGCAAAGCCCAGCCCGAGGCCATGCAGGGTTTTGGCCAACTGGCCCGCGCCGCCATGACCGAAGGCGCTCTCAGCGCCAAACACAAGGAGCTGATCGCCCTGGCCATTGGCATCACCCAGCATTGCTCGGGCTGCATCGGCTTTCATGTCAAGGCACTGATCAAGCTGCAATGCACCCGCCAAGAACTCGAAGAAATGCTCAGCGTGTGTGTCTACATGGGCGGCGGACCCGCCCTGATGTACACCGCCGAAGCCCTGAGCGCCTGGGACAGCATGACCGCCCCGGCATGAGTCGGCTGCAGGCCGCCAAGCTCTCTGGCCGGTTGCACACAGACGCTGTGCATTCACCCCCCTGCTGAACTGGGGGGCAGGGTGCTGATCTGGCTGTTTCTGCTGGCAGGGGTGGCCCTGGTGGCGTTGTTGCGCCAGGTTGTTCACCGGGCCATCCTGCGCAGCCTGCGCGCGCCCCGGGTGGCGCACCTGCGCACCCCGGCCGACCTGGGTTTTCAGGCGCATGCACTGCGTTTGCCGGTGGCCCATGGCAAGTCCCTGTTTGCCTGGTTTGTGCCGGTGCCGGGTGCGCGGCAGGCCCCCGCCGTGCTGCTGATGCATGGCTGGGGCGCCAATGCCAGCCTCATGCTGCCCGCCCTGGCCCCGTTACATGCCGCCGGCTACTCGGTGATGCTGCTGGATGCACGTTGCCACGGCAACAGCGATGACGAAGTTTTCACCTCGCTGCCCCGATTCGCCCAGGACATCGACGCCGGGCTGGACTGGCTGCGTTGGCAGCCCGAGGTGGACGACCAGCGCCTGGTGGTGCTGGGCCACTCGGTGGGCGCCGGTGCGGCCCTGTTGTGTGCCACCCGGCGCCAGGATGTGAAAGCGGTGGTGTGCCTGGGTGCGTTTGCCCATCCGCAAGAGGTGATGCGGCGCTGGCTGGCCGAGGTGCATCTGCCTTACCTGGTGATTGGCTGGTACCTGCTGCGCCACGTGCAACACGTCATCGGTGTCCGTTTTGACGAGATTGCGCCCCTGCACAGCATGGCGCGGGTGTCTTGCCCGGTGTTGCTGGTGCACGGCAGCGAGGACGAGGTGGTGCCGGTGGCTGATGCCCAGCGCCTGCAGGCAGCTGGCAGGCCGGGCCAGGTGACATGGATTGAAATCCCCGGCGGACACGACCCTAGCGAGGCTGCCCCAGCCTATGTGCCACAACTGATCAGCTTTTTGCAGCAGGCTTTCGCCACCGCTGACAGGCAGCTCAGCGCTGGGGCGGCCCATTAGCCGTGTTTTTGCACCAGCGTCCAGGCGGACAGTGCAATCAGCCCACTCCAGAACCACATGCCCAGGGTCAGTGGCAGCACCGTGCCGTCCATGTGGCCACCGAGCCAGCCGCCCATGGCAAAAGCACACACCATCATCAGGATGCCATTCATCGCCGAGGCCGCGCCCGCCGCCTGCGGGAACGGCCCGACCGAGCCACTCTGACCACAGGGCTGGTGGATGCCATGGCCCACCATAAAAATCAGCTGTGGCAACAAGATGCTCCAGAGGCTGATCCAGCCGCTCAAGGTCAACAACGCCATCAGCGTGCCGCCGGTCAGCGACAACACCCCGGCAAAAGCCACCGCACGACGCACCCCAAAACGTGGCAGCCAGTGGCGGCATAAAAAGGTGCCGCCAATGTAGGCCAATGAGTTGACAAACATCACCAGCCCGTATTGCATTTTGCTCAGACCCAGCACCCCGGTGAACACAAAGGACGAGGCCGCCAAAAAGGTGAACAGTCCGCTGTATGAGCAGGCCGTTAACGCGGAGAACGCCAGAAACGTCGGGTGCCCCAGGATGTGGCGCCAAGTTGCAACCAGTGTGCCCAGCTGCAGCGCCTGCGGGTTTTTTCGCTGCACGGTTTCCTCAAACCGCAGCGCCACCACCACCAGGGTCACCGCCGCAAACACACCGAGTGCCAGCAGCGCAAAACGCCAGTTCAGCCACTGCGTCAGCAGGCCGCCCAGCGGTGCACTCAGGCAGGCAATCACGCCCAGGCCACTCAGGCCCTTGCTCATCACCCGTGCGCCCTGCGTGGGGGCGTACAGGTCACGCACGATGGCGCGGGCACACATCACACCAGCACCCATGGCCGCACCCTGCAGCGTGCGCCAGACAATCAACCAGCCCATGCTCGGTGCCAGGCAACTGGCAATGGAGGACAGCACATAAGCCACCAGACCAATCAGCAGAATAGGCCGGCGACCAAAGCGGTCTGACAGCGGCCCCCACACCAGCTGCGAGCCACCAAAGGCCAGCAGCAGCGCGGTCAGTGTCAGCTGCGCCTGCGCCATCGGGGCAGACAACTGGGCGGTCAGCTCGGGCAGGGCAGGCAGGTACAGGTCGGTGGTGATCGGCTGCAGGCCCAGCAACAGGGACAGCAGCAAGACGATCAGACCGGGCGGCATGTTGGAGGAATGGGTGGCGTTGGCAGGCATGGTTTGAGGTTATCAGATCAGTACCAACCCAATGTGTCTGGAAAACCGCGTCTGTGCGAAGATGGCCACTGCTTGAATCAGACATTGTGGAAGGGGTGGTGGCATGGCAATAGGATGGCTCTCCGTATTAAAAATGGTGCCCTGGGGTGATGTGATCGAGTCCGCGCCCAAAGTAGCGCAGGGCGCCAAAAAGCTGTGGGACACGGTGGGCAAAAAGCCCGCCGCCAGCACCAGCGCAACGGTGACCACCGCCACTCCGGGCCAGCCCGAACCCACGCTGGCCGCCTTGCAGGCCCAGGTGACTCAGCTGCAGGTGTCGGTGGCCGAGCTGCACCAGCAGATGCTGGCCTCCAGCGCACTGATCGGCTCGCTGGCCGAACAAAACACCCAGCTGATCGCCCGTGTGGAGGTCAACCGCAAACGTGTGCTGGCCCTGGCGGTGGTGGTGGTTGTGCTCGCGGGGGTGGTGGTAAACAAACTATTTTGATAGCTGTCAGCCCTTTATACATAAGGTCTAGAGGCCAATTTTCCTTGTGTCTTAACAGGAGCCTGTTTTGGCGGGAGAATCGTTGACGCCAGTGCGACAGAGCCAACACGCCATGATCCACGCGCGCCAGGCAAGCCAGCGCCAGGCTTCATTGGCCTGACTGAAGTGTTTCCTTTGAACCTGGTGACACTGGCGAAACGGGTTAGGGCACCGAAGCACCAGCGGCTGCATCACGCAGTTCTCGCCGCAAAAATTTCCCCAGGTTGGTCTTTGGCAGGGGTTCACTGCGGAATTCGATGATCCGGGGCATCTTGTAGCTGGTCAGGTGTTGTCGGCAATGCGCGAGCAAGAGCTGTTCGTTCAGCGCCGGGTCACTCTTCACCACCACGATCTTGACGACCTCGCCGGATCGGTCGTCTTGCACACCGATGGCCACGACCTCGGCCACACCGGGGTGCAGCGCGACAACGTCTTCGATCTGGTTCGGAAAGACCTTGAAGCCCGACACAATGATCATGTCTTTTTTACGGTCCGTGATCCTGAAATAACCCCGGTCGTCCACAAAACCCATATCGCCGGTGCGCAGCCAGCCCTCAGCGGTGAACACTTTGCTGGTTTCGTCGGGGCAGTTCCAGTACCCCGGCATCACCTGGGGGCCGCGCACGCAGATCTCGCCGACCTCGCCTGTGGCGAGTTGCTTGCCAGCTTCGTCGAGGATCACCGCCTGGGTTGACGGAATCGGGATGCCGATGGTTCCGGTCCACGCCTCAGTGTCGAGCGGGTTGGCGATGACAATGGGCGACGTCTCGGTCATGCCGTAGCCTTCGATGATGTTCACACCGGTGCGTTTTTTCCAGCGCTCGGCCACCACGCTCTGCACCGCCATGCCCCCGGCACTGGTCACTTTCAGGGCGCTGGTGTCCACGCCCGCAAACCCGGGCGTGTCAAGCAGGGCCCGGTACAGGGTGTTCACACCGATGATGATCGTGAAAGGGTATCTCTTCAGGTCTTGGATGTAGGCGCGCATGTCTCTGGGGTTGGTCACCAGAACCGTGCGTGCACCGAGCTTCATGAACACCAGATTGGAGGTCAGCGCGTAGACGTGGTAAAGCGGCAGTGGGCAGACGAACACCTCTTTGCCTTCCACCAGATCGCGCGCCATCCACGCCGTCATTTGTTGCACATTGGCCACCAGGTTGCCGTGGGTCAGCGCCGCACCCTTGGCCACGCCCGTTGTGCCGCCGGTGTACTGCAGGAAGGCCAAATCGGTTTGGCAAAGCGGCACCTCTTCCAAATTCTGCTGGCGCCCGGCGCGCAGGGCCGCGTTGAATGGGGTGCTACCGCCAATCGTCCATGGGGGCACCATGTGTTTGATGTGTTTCACCACGACGTTGGTGAGTAGTTTCTTCACAGGCGCAAACATGTCGCCAACCTCGGTCGTGATGACGGTCGGGGTCAATGTCGGATTCTTGTCCAAGACTTGTTGCAAGGTGTGCGCAAAGTTTTCCAGCACCACGATGGCCACCGCGCCCGAGTCTTTCAGCTGGTGTTCCAGCTCGGCTGCGGTGTACTGCGGGTTGATGTTCACCACCACAAGCCCAGCCCGTAACACGCCGAACAAGGCCACCGGGTACTGGAGCAGATTCGGCATCATCAGGGCGACCCGCTCACCTTGGCGCAGTCCCAGTGACTTCTGCAGATAGCCTGCAAAATCGCGGCTCAAGCGGTCGAGTTGTGCATAGGTGATTGACACCCCCATGTTGCTGTAGGCGGGCAAATCTCCAAAACGTTGGCAGCTGCGCTGCAACATGTTCCTGAGCGAGGTGAACTCAAACACATCCACCTCGGCCGGTATGCCTGGCGGGTAACTGTTCAACCAAATGGATTCCATCTAGATCTTTCCTTGCCGCATCACTTACATCACGTGGACAGCGGTGAAACAAAACCCGCTGTGCAACGGCTGGGTCAAGCCACGGTTGCGCCAGTAGGCCTGCACCATCTCCACGAAGCCACTGGGACCACACACCCAGGTGGTGCGCTCGTTCACATCGGGCACCGCAAGCGTCAGGGCCTCGGCGCAGAACTGACCAACATGGTCGTCGAAATGGACCAGCAGGGATAGCTCCGGGTAGCTGTCTGCAGCACCTTGCATTGTGCTGGCCTGATGCAATTCGGCCGGGTTGCGGCACACATGCAGCAACACCACGTCACCCTGGTAGTTGCGTGCCTGCAATTCACACAGCATGGACATCGTCGTTGTGATACCACGGTCGGCACTCAGCAGCAGCATCTTGGCGGGCAATGTCGCAGGCAGCACGAGCTGGCTGTCCACCTGGTTGACGCTGCGCACGCCGCCATGCGTGACAGTCTGCGGCGAAGTGGGAATGGGTTGCACCGATGGCACAGCGTCGTTTGCCGCGAGCAGGGGTGCGAGGGGATCAGCCCGTGTAGGGTGCAATGCAGCCTTTAGGGGCATGACCAGTGTTTCAAACCAGCGAGTTGATCGGGTTGGGTGGTTGGCAGCAGTCATGATGTGTCCTTGCCGGGTTATTTGGGGTTGTTTTATATTGTGTACGTTCGTACACTGAATGTCTACGGTCATTTTTGAGTTTGCTGAGGGAAGTCAACTTCTGATGGAATGAATCTTGATTTTTTCTGGATTCATGTGAATTTGATACGATACGCTTGTACACAAATACACATCACCATGGCCGCACCCCCGTCCGCCAGCAAACGCGCAGACTCCCTGACGCGCAGCGAGCGCAAAGACCTCACACGTGCCAGCCTGTTGCAGGCGGCGCTGGCCTTGATTGGGGAGGGGCGCAGCTTCACCAGCCTGGGCATTCGTGAGATTGCCCGTGAGGCGGGTATGGTCCCCAACGCCTTTTACCGGCACTTCCGCAACACCGATGACCTGGGGCTGGCCCTGGTGGAGGAGATGGGCATCACTCTGCGCCGCCTGTTGCGCGAAGCGCGCCAGGTGGGGGTGGCGCCAAACGCGATGGTGCGTCGATCCGTTCAGGTGTATTACGAGTACGTCCGGCAAAACCGCTTGCAGTTTTTGTTCATCTCCAGCGAACGCTCGGGCGGTAGCCGCATCCTGCGGCTGGCGATCCGCACCGAGGTCAGCCATTTCATCAACGAGATGGCGCAAGACTTTCGGCGCCTGGGCATATACCCCGACATGTCGACCAGCAGCCTGCAAATGGTGTGTGGCCTGATCGTCACCACCATGCTGGCCGCGGCGCCCGAGATTTTGGACCTGCCCCCTGAGCAAGCCTTGCTGGAAGCCGAGATGAAGGACAATTTTGTCCAGCAATTACAAGTGGTGCTGCTAGGTGCCGGGTGCTGGAAAGAGAAGAGAGTTTTCCAATCGACAGCTGCCACCGGTCTGTAGTCCGTACTTGGCTCACAACGGGTCCGAATGCGGGCTTGGGTCACTTTGACGCTCCCGCATTGAGGCAGAAAGCTTGCATTCCAGACCTTACTCGTCCACCCTGACCGAACCCACAGGACGGCTTATTTTTGTTGTCCCGCAGATAGTCGAATTTCGGACCCTTCGCGCATCACACCTAAGCAGAAATCGGTTGTCACGGAATTCGGCAGTTTTTTGCCCTCGCTTGCGATGCCATAAAAGCGGCACGTGACCCAGCTGCAGCTGTCGGTGGCCGAGCTGTACCAGCTGATGTTGGCGTCCAGCGCACTGATCGGCTTGCTGGCTTTGGTGGTGGTGGCCAGTAAACTGTTTTGATAGCAGTCGGCCCTTTTTACATAAGGGCTGGAGGCCAATTTTTCGCGTTTCACGGGGGTGTTTCACCTACAAGAGTCAATGACTTGGTGGGCCATAAGCGAGCTGTCGGTCAGTTCGTTGAATTTCTGCAAGCCCTGGTCAAGTAAGCTGGCAAGAAGCTGTGTCTGATGGTCAACCACCTCAAGGTGGTGACGGGCAACCTCATAACTCACATGGTATTTTTTGACGTCGAATCTCAACAAAAATGGTAAAGGCCTAAGTTCCAACGCGTTGCCGTTGTAGCGCACTCGTTTCTGCAACGAGTTGTGGCGGTACTGGCACAACCACACCAAGACATTTTCACAAGGCATATTGCAATGAACACATGGAAAATCAGCCAACGTTTGATGGCGGGCTTCGGCCTAGTCATCCTGGCGTTGTTAGGTATGTCGGTCTACAGCATGTTGATTGCGCGGGGTATTGACAACGCCCTGACGACCAATGCCACCCAGAATGCCGTCATCCAGCGTGCGGCTATCAACTTTCGGGGCTCTGCCCATGACCGCTCCATTGCCGTACGCGATGTGGTGCTGGCACCCAACGACGACGCACGCAAGAAGGAGATCGATGCCATCGCACGCTTGGCAGATTTTTATGCCAAGTCGGCCACGCAACTGGATGCCGTGCTCAAAACCGCCACCGAGGTGCCCGCCGAGGTGGGTCCGATGGTGCAGACGCTCAAGGACATCGAGGCCCGTACCGTGGCCACCACGGGCAAGGTGGTCACACTGATGCAGGCGGGTGACCGCGCTGGTGCCGAAGCGCTGCTTTGGGCCGAGGCCAAACCGCAGTACGAACAATGGCTGGCCGCAGCCAACAAGCTCATCGACTATGAAGAAGCACGCATCAGCAAAAACAGCCAGACGGCCAACCAGGACGCCAGCCAGTTCACCGGCGTGATGTTGGTCATCACCTTACTGGCGGTGCTGATCAGTGTTGCCGCCACGGTCACCGTGTCGCGCAGCATTGGTCGCGAACTGGGGGCTGAGCCCATCGAAGTGCGCGCCGTGGTGCAGGCCATGCAGCAGGGCGACCTCACGGTGCCGGTGCACGTCAAGGCGGGCGACACCAGCAGCGTGATGGTGGCAGTGCGTGACATGCAGCAGCGTTTTCATGAACTTGTGTCTGCCGTGCGCGACAACATCGGGCAACTGCGAACCACCAGTGATGAGATCAGCAGCGGTAACCGGAACCTGGGCGATCGCACCGAGCAGGCCGCCAGCAGTTTGGAGCAAACCGCCGCCAGCATGGAGGAACTGACCGCCACCGTGCGCCAAAGCGCCGACTCTGCCCGTCAGGCCAACCAGCTGGCGACCACCGCCGCTGGCACGGCCACCAAGGGTGGTGAAGTGATGCAGCAGGTGGTCAACACCATGCAGGACATCCACCACAGCAGCCAGAAGATTGGCGACATCATTGGTGTGATCGATGGCATCGCGTTTCAGACCAATATCCTGGCGCTCAACGCGGCGGTGGAAGCGGCCCGCGCAGGCGAACAAGGGCGCGGCTTTGCGGTAGTGGCCACCGAAGTGCGCAGCCTGGCGCAGCGCAGCGCCGAGGCCGCAAAAGAGATCAAGTCCTTGATCCAGACCAGCGTAGAAAAGGTGGGTTCAGGCACCCAACTGGTGGCCGATGCGGGCGTGACGATGAACGAGATTGTTCAAGGCGTTCAACGCGTGAACGGCATCATTGGCGAGATCAGCACCGCCGCCGCCGAGCAGAGTGATGGCATCTCCCAGGTGAACGTGGCGGTGACACAGCTGGACCAGATGACGCAGCAAAACGGCGCACTCGTGGGTGAAAGTGCCTTGGCAGCCGACAACTTGCGGCAACAGGCCCAAGACCTGGCTGAATTGGTCGCCCTGTTCCGTGTCAACGGCAGTGCGGTGATGGGCATGGGCAGTGCATCTCCGCGCACCAAGCTTGAGCAGCGAAGCAACACCTTGCCCGCGCCCGAGATGCGTCGCCTCACTCACTGAGCCATGGGATGACCCACAGGCCCTGGTGGGGTGCTCAGCAGTTATCTATTGTGATAGCTATTGGCCCTTTTTCCATAAGGGCTAGACGCCAATTTATTGTTTTATCTGGCGGGAAGCCTGCAAATGTGCTGACAGTTTGCGCCGTCGATCAGGGCATGGACTGGCTGACGTGTCTGGGCGCACCAGCCAGGCGTGCCCAAAGGCCGTTTCTGGCACCCAACAGATACGGCTTGCGTGGATTGTTTTTCGGGGGGTGATCCTCTAACATGGGGCGACCTTGACAGCGGAGGCGCATCACGCTGGATGGCTAAAAAGAGAATGGGCGTTATCCCACACCATCTGATGTTGATGCTGCACGGTGGGCAGCCCTTCGGGCATGGACGGGGCGGAAATAAGCGGGTTGTGGGCCAGGTGGGTTGTTCACTATGGCACCGTGTTATTTCCTTGATCTCTAGGGAGCAGGCGGATGCAGGCAATCAGCGAATCACGCTCGGTAACCCGATTCCTTTCATCATGGAAGGGCTTGGCGCTGGTGCTCGCTTTGGCCGGGTTGTTCACCGCCGCCGCCATTCGCCAGGACTTCGAGGAGCTGCTGGCCACGGAGTATCAGGTGCTCGAACGCCAGGCCCGTCTGGCCGAGTACCAGGTGGGTGGGGTTCTACGCGGATTGGATGTGGGCCTGCGTAGTCTGGCGACAGACCAGGAAGCCCAGCCGTCGCTGCCCGCACAAGCCATCTCGCAACACCAGCTCGCTTTCCTGAAAGAGTTTCCCGAGGTCAGGACGATCACCGCAGCCGACAAAACGGGCCGCGTTCTGGCCGCAGAGAGCCTGCAAACGCCGCAAGATGTCGCGACCATACGTGCTTTCAACAATTCCCAGCGCGAGTACTTCCAGTTCCACCAGAATGCCCAGCCCAAAGACTTTGATCGGATGTATATCTCGCGGCCATTCATCGGGGTCTCCAAACGCTGGATCATCGTGGCGTCGCGGGCCATCCGTGGCCCGCAGGGTGAGTTTCAGGGCGCGGTGGTTGCGACCTTGATCCCCAACTTTTTCGCCCCGATATTTCAGGATGTCCTGACCAACGACGTGGTCGACTCGGTGGCCGTCCATACGTTGCAAGGCGACATCCTCTACCGCCTGCCTGACCCCGAAAAACACATTGGCAAGAACATCGCCCACGGCGAGGCTTTTCAGCTCTACCTCCGCTCCGACAGCCCAACCACGCGTTATCTCGGCATCGCTGTCACAGACAACGTCAAACGCGTCGCGGTTTTTCGCAAGGTAGGTGGCAGCAGCCTGGACATCGTCATCACGGCCCGATACGACAGCCTGTTGGCGAAGTGGTACCCAGTTGTGCTCACAAAAGTGCTTATCTACGTCCTCTTTGTGGTGCTGGCCCTGGCCTTTGGCAAAGAGTTCAGGCGGCGTCTGGCCGCCGGTATGGCTCTGTCACAGAGTGAGTCGCGCTTTCGAGCCCTGTTCGAGGACTCTCCAAATGCGATCCTTCTGATCGACCCGCAAGCGCTGCGGCTGACCGATGTCAACCCGGTTGCGTCGACCTTGCTGGGTTACAGCCGCAGTGCGTTTCTGACCAAGAAGATCGCAGACCTCTTCCGCTCAGAAGATCAGGCGCATGCCATGGCACAGTTTGCACTGGCCGTTGAACACCACAAAGATTTTGTGCGTGACCTGCCGCTGTGCCATCAAGATGGCCATGTGGTTCACATCGACATGGCTTGTACCCACCTGCAAGTGGATGGGCACCACACCTTGGCCGCCACCTTCATCGACCTGACCGAGCGTCACCTCGCCGAAAGTGCGCTGGCTGAGCGCGAGGCGCTGCTCAATGCCACCAGTCGCATGTCGCACACCGGCGGCTGGGCTTTTGACCCGGCAACGGGGCAGGGCAACTGGACGCCTGAAACCGCCCGCATCCACGATGTGCCCGAAGACGCACCGGTGGATGTGGCCAAAGGCCTCAGCTACTACGGCGATCAGGACCGCGAACGGATCCAGGCGGCCATCCGAAACCTCATCGGCAAAGCCGAGCCCTACGACCTGGAACTGGAGATGCTCACCGCCAAAGGCCGTCGCAAATGGGTCCGCACCATCGGTGAGCCGGTGGTGGAAAACGGCAAGGTGGTCTGGGTTCATGGTGCCATCCAGGACATCACCGATCAAAAAGCCGCTGAAGCGGCACTGCGGGCAAGTGAGTCGCGCTACCAAAGTGTGCTGGACCATGCCGCCGACGCCATCTTCATCTCCAACGCGCAAGGCCAGTTCCTCTACGTCAACGAACAAGCCCGCCTGCTGCTGGGGTATAGCAACGACGAACTGCTCCACATGTCGGTGGCCGGCATCACACCAGACGAGGGGACCGAACACTCAGCAAACACCTTCGTGACGCTGAGACGTACCGGGCGTGTGACCACCGAGCTCCTGCTCAAACGCCAGGATGGCAGCCTAGTACCGGTCGAGATCAACGCCATCTTGCTGCCAGACGGCACAAGTTATGGCGCTTACCGGGACATCACCCAGCGCAAGCTCAACAACGCAGAACTGGAACGCTATCGCCACCATCTGGAAGAGCTGGTGGCCACCCGCACCGCCGATCTGGACCAGGCCAACCAGTCGCTGGTGCTGGCCAGGGATGCCGCACAAGCGGCCAACCTCGCCAAGAGCACCTTCCTGTCCAACATGAGCCACGAGATCCGCACCCCGATGAACGCTATTTTGGGCATGGCCAACCTGCTGCGCCGGGGTGGCCTGACAGCCGAACAGGCGGACCGGCTTGACAAGATCGACATCGCCAGCGAACACCTGTTGCATGTCATCAACAACATCCTCGACCTCTCCAAAATTGATGCGGGCAGTTTTGTTCTCGAAAACGTCCCGCTCACCATCCCCGGCCTGTTGTCGAATGTGGTGTCGATCACCCATGCCTCCGCGCAGGAAAAGAAACTCAAGCTCGAGGTGAACGCAGACGCCTTTCCGGCCGATTTACATGGCGACCCAACCCGCTTGCAGCAGGCGGTGCTCAACTACGTCAGCAATGCCATCAAGTTTTCAGACAACGGCACAGTCAGCATCCGGGCCATCAATCTCGAAGAAACAGCCCAGTGGGTGCACGTGCGTTTTGAGGTCACAGACACCGGCATAGGCATCACGCCCGAGGCGCTGCCCCGGCTGTTTAACCCCTTTGAGCAGGCCGACAACTCGACCACCCGCAAATACGGCGGCACCGGGCTCGGGTTGGTCATCACCAAACGGCTGGCTGAACTGATGGGGGGGGATGCGGGGGTGCAGAGTGTGCCCGGTGCTGGCAGCAGCTTCTGGTTCACCGCCCACCTGCAACGCAAGGAGCGCCGCCAGACCCTGGCTGCCCCGGCAGCCGCTGGCGACCCCGAAACCCTGATCCGCGTGCACTTCCAAGGCGCACGTATCCTGATTGTTGACGACGAGCCGATCAACCTGGAGTTGGCGCGTTACCTGCTGGAGTCTGCGGGCCTGCTCGTGGACAGCGCCGAAGACGGGATGCAGGCCATCCAGCGGGCCACGGTGTCGACCTACGCCGTGGTGCTGATGGACATGCAGATGCCGATCCTTGACGGCCTGGAGGCCACGCGCCAGATCCGCATGCTGCCCAACTACCAGCACACCCCCATCCTGGCGATGACCGCCAACGCCTTCACCGAAGACCGCGCACGCTGCCTGGAGGCCGGCATGGACGACGTGCTGATCAAACCGGTGGCCCCGGGGCTGCTGTTTTCGTCATTGCTGACCTACTTGGAGAGGCGGGGTTGATTGGTGGTGGCTGCTGCCGCTGTCCATGGCTTAGCTGCAACCGCAAATACGGGTCTCAGCGCCTTGATCGGCTAGCTGGGCGAACACGACTCCTAACTGATTTGATAGCGGATAGCCCTATATAAATAAGGGCTTCTGGCATATTTCTCTATTTATTTGGGAGATAGTTGTTTTGGACGGTGGATGGCAGGTTTGCAGCTTGGATTCAACCGGTCGCTGCAACAAGTTGGCTGAATCGTTCAGCAGGTGTTTCATAGTCTAGAGTTTTCCTTGGGCGCTCGTTGAGTTTTCTCGCAAAGCCTCCAGCAACCTGGGGCTCAGGACAGGTTCGATATTCCTCAGCATCGGTGCTCCTCCTTACTGGGTTTGGATCAGAGCGATTTGGCAGCACCGGCCCCGGGTGACATACAGGCCATGACCTCAAACACCTTGAAGATGGCAGAGGCATTCTGCTCACCCCAGCCCATATCCTGCGCGACTGAACACGCAGACCCTATTTCTTCTCCAGAATCACCAGTGTGATACCGCCCAAAATGGCGGCCGACGCCAGCAGCATCGGCAGTGTGAGTCTTTCACCCAGAAATACCACGCCACCCAGCGCGGCGATCACCGGCACGCTGAGCTGCACCGTGGCGGCCTGGGTGGCCTTGAGCGCGGGCAGCGCCTGGTACCAAATGGCGTAACCCAGCCCAGAGGCCAGTGCGCCCGACACCACCGCGTAGGCCAGCCCCGCGCTGTCCCACGCAAGATGCGGCCACAGCAACAGACTTAAAACAAGCGCCATCGGCACGGTGCGCGCAAAGTTGCCAGCCGTCATCAGCGTGGGGTTGCTGGCGCCCCGGCTTTGCAGCAGCTTGCCACGCAGCGAGTACGCGCCCCAGGCCACGCCTGCGCCGAGCATCGACATGGAGCCCAGCATGCTCGGCGTGGCCAGCCCCGGCAGCATCAGTACCACCAACCCAACCAGCGCCAGCGCAAACCCGGCGACTTGCGACAGACGCAACCGCTCGCCTTGTATCAGGCCAAAACCGATCATGGTGGCCTGTACCGCGCCAAACAGCAGCAACGCGCCGGTGGCTGCCGTCATGCTTACATAGGCAAACGAAAAACCCGCCGCGTAGGCAAACAGCGCCGCCGCCGACCACCAGTTGCCATTATTGGCGGGCGTCACCACGCCGCGTTTGAGGCGCACCACGACCAGCAGCATGATTGCCCCGGACACCAGCCGCCCCAGGGTGAAACTGGTCGGGTCGATGCTTGTGTGTTTGAGCGCCATTCGGCACAGCAGTGAGTTGCCAGCAAACGCCAGCATCGCCACTGACACCCATCCCGTCAACCGCCACGGCGTCATGAAGAGTCGGAAAAACGGCTCATCAACCCTTGGCAATCACGGCGCAGGCCAGCCGCGGGCCAGAGTTGCCGGTGGGCTGAGTCTTGAAGTCGTCCGCGTCGCGGTGCACGATCAGGCCACGGCCGATGACATCAGCCACGCCATCGCCAACAGTGAGCGAGCTGGTGGTGTAACTGAACTTCGCCAAGCCAGATGAGTCTGATTTCAGGCTGAGCAAGTCACCCGCATGGTGCTCGCTGGCCGTGTTGGAGCCATGCGCTGCGCCTGTTGGGTTGAAATGTCCGCCTGCACTCATACCGTCGCCGCTGGAACAGTCGCCCTTTTCGTGGATGTGAAAGCCGTGTTCGGAGTTGGGCGCCAGGCCTGTTACCTCGCCCGCCACACGCACCGCATCCCCAATCTTGGTGAAGGTAACCGTTCCGGAGACAGCGTTTCCGGTGGTTGGTCGCAAAGTCGCGGTAGCGCTGGGGCCACTTGGATAGCCAGCACAGGCACTGACCAGTATGGCAGCGGCCATAGGAGCGAAGAATTTGATCATCGTGATGTGTCCTTTCAGGTTGATGGGGAAACCGGTGGCGAATTTGCGTCAGTGTGCCGCATATCGGCGGCATCCGCTTTCTGACATAAATCCAGCTACTCGACCTACCCCAGCAACGTGCCTACGGCCCAGGCGTCCTGCGTACGCTGCAGGTGCACCGCACCAACGGTCTGCTGCTCCACGTCAGGGGCCGCCTGGGCTATGTCCGGGTGCAGCAAACTCGCCACCTGTGCTCGCTCACAATGGCTAAAACCTAGGTCGGCCAAGGCTAGTTGCTGTCATTCACGCAGTAACTTCGTAAGTCACGTACGCAGCGGAAGCTGACGTTCAGCGATACCCCCCATTTGGGGGATGTTCAGGTCACACACAGACAGTCACAATGCAGCGAAAGCTGGCCTTCGAGAAGGATTCCCTGTTTTGAGGTTCGTGTGTTTGGCCCCTAGAATCAAAAAAAACAGTCTGCGGGGTTTATCGGTATTTTTATACCTGTATAAATTTCAGGAAAAACCGCTACAAGCAAGGCTGCAAGCTCCTTTCAGGAGAATTTCGTGACCAGATTAATACGCAGCGGCCAGAATATTTTGCAAGCCTTACCGTGGACATTACGTTAGGCAATACAAAGGAACAACGTGCAGCCTTCGAACCTTCAAGAAGTGATCCAGCACATTGCAAAGCAAAAACAGGAAAAGCAGGCGCAACAGATCGCCGATGCACAGGAAAAGCTGTTGACTGCGGCCTATGACAAGTCGGCCGCTTACACAACGGTCATAGTTTTTGGCGGGTATGCGGGTATTTTTGGAATTTGGCAACTGGCCAAGGACTACCTGTCAAAGGACCAAACGCTGTGGGCTGCGCTTCTACTCCTTGTGTCATTGGCAGCGTTTGTACTTTTTGAGGTTGTGAAGATGATCTTGGTCACACGCCAAGTCACATCTAAACTCTCAGTGCTTCGCGATCCCGCTGTTTCCCGAAATCCTCAAATGCTGTTGAAGGCTCTAGGTGAAATAGAAAGAGCACAGCAAGGCTCGCTCAAGGGATTTCTTGTGTACTGGGGCATTACCACCGCAATCGCAGTCTCGGGGGCAATTGGTAGTGCGTCTATCCTAGGCTATGCCTTCATCAGCGGGCTTGCGAAGTGAAGCCTATCAAAAGCATTGCCATCCGCACTAGCCTAACTGGTTGGTCAAGCCGACGCCCACAAGCTCCGCTTGTGGGTGCCCTCCGTGCTTCGCACTCCGGCGCAGCTTACCGCGAGCGTTAAAGCGCCAAAACATAGGGATTGGGTGACCGTTGTCTGGCCTCTTTTGAAAGTCGGCTTCCAGCCTGACACTGACGTCGATTGTGCAGCGAAAGCAGACCACATACGGCAAGGCTCAGTTTGATATTCTCAGATGACTACCTTTATTCATTAGGCCTCATGTGAAACTCCG
>NZ_JAHFZF010000039.1 GCF_018619435.1 Rhodoferax sp. U11-2br
AACCAAAGCCACCGGGCCGCCTTCGCGCCCGCCAGGGCGAGGACAGTAGCGCCAAGAATTGGAAACAGGAAAAACGCATCGAACACCATTGAAGTACCTCCAAGAAAGGGGTCGATGGTGCGTGTCCTGCGTCAACCTGTCATTTACAAATGTTCAGTCGGATTGCGAAAGCTGACTGGCCTTTTTTAACGTTCGCCTTATTCGGCTCAGATGCACCGGGGTGACGCCCAAGTAACTGGCCAGAATGTGCAGTGGAATACGCGCCAATTGGTCCTTGTGCGTCACCAGCATGGCCTGGTAGCGTTGCGTCGGTGTTTCAGAGATGGCACTGGTATAGAGATGAATGTAGTCGATGAGCCGCTGCTGCGTGAGAGCCAGTAATTGGGATTGCAAGAGAGGATTTGACCGCAGGAGCGCAAGCAACGTATCTCGATCAATAACACGCAGGTCGCACGCTTCGATAGCGATCAAATCCAAACCACTGGGGCAACCGCTCACCATGCTTTCCAGTGAGCTGACCATGTCGCCCTCAAAGAAAAATTGGACGCTGGTCTCAGCGCCCTGGGCATTGCGCGCACAAAGCCGCACAGCACCGACCTGAATGAGGTAGATGTGTTTTGCCACAGCCCCCGCGCGCAACAGCGACTGGTTGGCATCTACGTGGAGGTCCTTGCCGAGTTCAAGGAAATAGCCTTCGAGGACTGAATTTGACTGCATAGGATGCAGTATGGCATTTGCGTTAAGGCTACTACCGTACCCAGGTGGTTGGGGGTATGCCAGAGTGTGACTGTCGTGCGGGGGACTGTCTATTGGCGCAGGAAATGGATGGTCGCAGAGGTACCACCGGACACCAAGGATTCCAATGTTAGACGCCAACCAAAACGCTCGCAGATGCGTTGGGTCAGGAACAACCCCATACCTGCCCCACCAGCCCGCTTCCCGGGTTGCTTAAGTGACTCAGTAAATCGCTGCGCGACTTGTGTGGCATCAAAGCCAGGGCCGGAGTCTCGGATGCACAGCTTTACTTTCGATAGCGAGACGCGAATCTCCCCTTCATGCGTGTGCTCGGCAGCGTTCCTAAGCAGGTTCCCGACAGCGATGCGCACCATTGACTCAGGCGCTTGCAAGGAAACATGCTCGATGGCATCAAGCACGAATTGCATGGGCTTTCCAGCTAGGATGTAGGTATGGTCGCGTACTAAGTTGGGGAGCAGCCCATCCAGGACGGTGACTTGTTTACGCTCATCCGGACTTGGTTCACGCGACAGATACAGCAACGCGTCCATCGTTTGGGTAAGTGTCTCTATTGCTTCGTCAATGCGGTCCAGCGGACGCTGCGCGTGCTCGGGCAATTGGTGTTTGTGAAGCACGTCAGTTGCGCCGGAAATGATCGCTAAAGGAGTGCGAAATTCGTGGCTGGCTTGGTCTAACAAACTGCGCTCGCGCTCGAGTGCAAGCTCAACTCGTTCCAGATGCGCATTTGCTTCCTGTGCGATTGTCTTCAGTTCGCTTTTTCGGTAAGTTGTAGGAAGTCGCTGTGACAGTTTCAATGGGTCGAGCTCACGCATCCGCCGCGCCAGATCCTCAACAGGTCGAGTTAAGCTCAGATGAAGCCACCAGATCACCAAGCCTATCAGAAACAGATTGCACAGCAGAAAGAGCACGCTCAGTTGGACGCTCCCATTTTGATCGTCCTCAAGTTCTGTCATATCAATCGACATGATTAGTCTGCCGTGCGGTACGGACGTGACTAAAACTGTGTAGATTCGGGCCCGCGTTGCGTCGGCAAAAGGTCCCCATCGCGGGGTAAGTATTGTCATGAATTTCGCCAAATACGAAGGATCCGCAATATTGTCAAGCTCGCTTTCCCTGTAGTACCCAGGAGCGAGCGTGGATAGAAAGGCAGGCATGTCGGGGGGGGCAGGTTCACCATTGGCCAAAAACCAGCCCTTCACCACACCTTTGGTGGGAAGCATGTAGCCAATGTCCATCTGGCGAGATTGCAGAACGCTCCGCGTAACCGATGCAAGCACCTGCTGCCAGATTGGATGTTCAACCAATCCCTGACTAAGTCTGCCCTGGACAACAAGCACGAACGCGAGCATGGCACCAAACATCAACAGGCTGCCATTGATTAACCACCGCAGACTGCGTAAGCGCAACGGAAGCCTCATTCAGAAGTACCACCCAAACGGTACCCAGTGCCGGTGATCGTGTGCAAGAGCTTTAGTTCGCCCTGTTGGTCGATAGCCCGTCGCAACAAGTGCATGTTTGAGCGTAGAAGATCTCCCTTCATAACATCGTCCCCCCAAATCAGCCGCTCAAGGCGTTCCCGACGGACGGGCCTGGGTGACTCGCGCATCAGTAACTCAAGGACGTTTCTTAAAGTTCCGGACAGCTTGAGTGCGCGTGAACCGCGCGTGACCTCCAAACTGTCCAGGTTGTAGGTCAAATCGCTCACGCACAAAGTACGCCCAATTGCCGCGCGGGCTTGCGCGCGACTGACCATCACACGCAAACGGATCTCAAGTTCAGGTAGCGCAACAGGCTTGACCAAGTAGTCGTCTGCGCCATTCTCAAAACCCAACAGCTTGCTTTCGAGCTGGTCCTTGGCGGTAAGCATGATGATAGGCGTGACGCACCCGTGTTCCTGTCGCAGTTTTCGCAATACGCTTACTCCATCCATCCTGGGCAACATCCAGTCTAGGATGATCGCATCGTAGCGATTTTGAATAGCGAGACTCAAGCCCGATGTGCCATCGGGCGCTGCATCCGGGATGTGCCCACAAGCTTCCAGATAGTCGAAGATGTTGGCCGCCAACGCACGGTTATCCTCAACAATGAGAATCTGTAGAGGTTCCGGACGATTTGTGCTAGCGTTCACTTGGCAGACATTTCCATAGCAAAAGCGCAATAGTGGTTGGCGGGATACATGCGACCGATGCGATACATGTCATTTGCACAGCATCCAAAGATCGCGCGTAAAGTTGCAAACAATGATAATAACCAAGCCCAGAAAAGCCAGATTGACACCCCATTTGACCAAATTGCAACGAAAGTAACTGCGCGTTCAAAGTTACTCTCCAATGGCAGGACAAGGGACATGACTGGAGGCCAGAGCAATCATCTCATCACGCTTTTCAATGACATCACCGGGACTCTGCGAACCAAATGTGAGAAAGCGCATGGAGAAAGGCCTACGGACGGGCTCTTCAATCTGCACACGTAGCCATCGAAGATCAGCCATGGTTCGTCGGTGTCATTTCTCATGATTTGTAGTAGGTCTCATCTAAGACAATGGCTTTGCCATCGAGTTGATTGGGTGTCGAGCCCCTGGTGAGTAATAGAGCTTATTCAAGTTTCGCTACAGGGTGGGGGCTAGACTTTGACTTGGTCTGAGTTGCCTTCAGTCATGCAATTTGCAGGTCTCTTGCGACCGCGCGCGGCAGCGCCCAACGACGAATCCATCGGTGCGCTCCGTCCACGTAGGAAAACACCACCGGCACGACCAGTAGACTTAATGCGGTCGACGTGAGTAGTCCACCAATCACGGCCACAGCCATTGGCTGACGAAAACTCGCGTCGGCCCCCAAACCCAAGCCGATCGGTAGCATGCCCGCGATCATGGCGATGGTCGTCATCACGATGGGGCGGGCGCGCTTGTGGCATGCGTCAATCAGGGCAGAGTTCAGCGCCATACCATGTTCACGCATCATCAAAATCGTGTACTCGACCAGCAGGATGGAATTTTTCGTCACAATGCCCATCAGCATGACCAATCCAATCATTGATGGAATATCCAGTTCGCTGCCAGCGAGCAGCAGGCCGACGAAGGCGCCGCCCAAGGACAAAGGAACTGCAGAGAGAATGGTGATCGGATGCAGAAAGTCTTTAAAGAGCAGCACCAGAACGCAATACACACACACAACGCCAATAAGGATGGCAAGCCCGAAGCCAAGTCCCAGTTCCTCCATGAGCTCGGCATCATCTGCCTCGACAATGTGTACGCTTGATGGCATGGCTTGCACTGCCGGCAATGCCTGGGTGTTGGCTAGCGCATCGCCCAACGATGTACCGCCGAGTTCTGCCGAAATGGTCACATAGCGGCGGCGGTCATAGCGTTCAATCTGGGCTGGTCCGCTGCCCACGTCGAGGCGCGCTAAGCTGCTAATCGGCACAAGGCCTTCGCGGCCGCGCACACGAAGGTTCCCAAGCGCCTCTACGTCCTGCTGGACAGCTTCCGTCAACCGTGTTCGGATATACACCTGCCGGTTGTCGAGATTGAGCCGCGTTAGCTGTGAGTCCGTATCACCTGCCGTGGCGATGCGCACTGTCTCCCCGATCGCAGCCGTGCTGACACCCTGCTCGGCGGCATGCACGAGATCGGGGCGGACGGTGATTTCGGGGCGTTCCAGGCTGGCAGTGGAGCTGATGTTGGACAGTCCCGGTACGCCTCTGATCTCGGCCTCCAGTGCCGTCGCGCTGGACTTCAGCGCGACGGCGTCATCACTAGCCAAGATGATTGCCATCCGCTCGCCGATGTTGCCACTACCGACTGTGAAGCGTGCCCCTGGTACGTGCTGCAATGCGGCGCGCATGGCATTCTCAATGGAGGTCTGGTCAGTTCGTTCTGCTCGCGGAGCCAGTGTCACATCGAGAGCCCCGCGGCGTACATCTCCGCCTTGTAGATCGTCGCTGTCCGCCGCTCCTGCACCAACAGTAGACAGTACACGCTGAACGCCGGGAACAGAGGACAGGCGAGCGCGAGCCACCTCGGCCACCGAGAGGGTGTCGTGCAGTGCGCTGCCAGGAGGCAACTCAATGCTCACCGTGGTATAGCCGCGGTCAGATGCCGGCATCAAGCCCGTTGGCAATAGCGGCACGAGGACGAGCGACCCGGCCAGAAAGGCGAATGCCAATGCCAATGTGGATTTGCGATGGGAAAGGCACCAACGTGCCACTCGCAGGTACCCTAGCATCACGTAATCATCAACCTCCGCTTTCGGAGCATTTGCGCTGGACTGATGCGGTTTCAACAAATAGACAGCCATCATTGGGGTGATTAAGCGAGCCACAAGCAAAGATGCCAACACGGCGACCACGGCGGTCCATCCAAACTCCCGGAAAAACAGTCCCGCCACTCCGCCCATCATCGCGGTCGGAAGAAACACGACCACGAGGGCCATCGTGGTGGCAATCACCGCTAGCGCAATTTCCGTGACGGCATCAGCCGTGGCTTTGCCCATCGACTTGCCCATGCGGGCGTGGCGCTCAATGTTTTCGACTTCGACAATCGCGTCGTCCACCAAGATGCCGACGATCACCGCCAGCGCCAACAAACTCACTGTGTTCAACGTAAAACCAAACCAGGCCATGGCCGCGAAGGTTGGCATGATTGACAGCGGCAAGGCCGATGCTGCCACCAACATGGCACGCCAATCTCGCAGAAACAGCCACACGACTAGCACGGCCAGTATGGCCCCCTCATACAGCATGTACACAGAGCCTTTGAACTGTTCACGTGTGTAGTCCACGCTGTTGGTCACCGAAGTCGCCTGCATCCCCGGCCGAGTTTGTTGCAATTGAGACAACGCAGCCTTGACGCCATCATCGATGCGCGTAACGTCCTGTCCTTTGGAAGGATAGATGCGAAAGCCCACGACAGGCTTTCCGTCCAATAGTGCGATCTGACTGCGTTCGGCAACCGTGTCGGTGACTGTCGCCAGCTGTTCCAGCCGCAGTGATCGCCCGTCCATCAACGCAATTGGCAAGGCCGCCAACTCAGCCGCCTGACCAACCAGTGCAATCGTCCGCAGAGATTGTTCGCCGCCGCCGAGCTTTCCTCGCCCGCCAGAGCTTTGCTGCTGGACACGACCCAATGCCTGCGAGATTTCACCAACCGTGGCGCCGTGCGCGATAAGCAGCGCTGGATCCAAGGTCACGCGCACCTCCCGTACCACGCCGCCGATGCGCTCGAAGCGGCCAACGCCTTTAACGCCCAGCATCGTCTTGCCCACGGTGTCGTCGACAAACCAGGACAGAGCCTCCTCTTCCATCTCTGGTATAGAGATGGCATAGGTCAAGATGGCTTCGCTGCTGGCACGCACCGCGCTGACTGCGGGTTGCTCCACATCGCTAGGCAGGTCAGAGCGCACTCGATCAATGGCATCCTTGGTTTCCATCAAGGCGTCGGAGATGGGTTTCCCCAGTTCAAACTCCACCGCAATGTTCACGTTGCTCTCCGTGACCATCGTTTTGATGTGTTTGACCCTGTCTAAAGTCGCTAGTGAATCCTCGATCTTGCGTGCTACCTCAGTTTCGAGCTGCGCCGGAGCTGCTCCGGGCTGAGAAAGTGCGACGCGGACGACTGGCATCTCGACGTCGGGCAAGTCCTGGATGGGGAGTGTCCATAGTCCCCACACACCCGCAAGCGTGAGCAGCGCGAACAGTAGGATCGAAGGTATCGGATTGCGTATTGACCAAGTGGCAAAGTTCATTTCGTTCATTTCCCCGTGGTCGACATAGCAGGAATTGCAGCCGCAGTTGTCCTGATGACCCGAACGCTGTCGCCATCGTTCAGAAACCCGGCACCCTCTACAACCACTCGATCACCATCGGTCAATCCGTCAAGAATCTCGACATCGCTGGCTTGACGGCGACCGACCTTCACAGCCTGAAGCGACACCTTAGGGATATCTTGCTGCACGTTAAATCGAAACACGTGGCTGCGCCCATCACGGATCACCACACTGCCAGCAGGTACCACCACAGCGGGTCGTTGTGCCACCACAACACGTCCTTGGGCATACATACCGGCGCGCGCAGTGCTCCCGGGCAAGATGTCGGCGTAAACCACGCCGAGACGTGTTTGCGAGTTCAGCAATGGCGCCATCTGTCTGACCTTGGCCTTGGCGGTCCGGCCATCTGGCAATGCCAACGTTATGGTCTGGCCTTGCGCAACCTGACCCAACTGCGTAGCGGTCAACTCACCGCGCCATTCGAGCCGATTCTTCCGAATGAGTCGAAACAGTTCTTCTCCGACCGCACCAACGGTTCCGACTGTTGCATTGCGAGCGCTAATGACTCCATCGTCGGGGGAAAGTACGGTGGCATACCGCAGCTGCAGTTCCTGCGAGGCCAACTGGGCGCGACTTGACTCCAGTTGCGCTGATGCAACGTCAGCCTGGGTCACAGACTGCAGCACATCTTGCTCACTGATGCTGCCGCTGTCCTTGAGCTTGAGCACACGGTCACGGTTAGCGAGAGCCTGTGCGGCTTGTGCTTCAGCCTGTCTGAGCGCAGCTCGTGACTGTGCGACATTTGAACGCAGAGCTTCGGTGTCAAAGCGAGCTAGTACCTGGCCTCGATGCACAGTATCACCTGTGCCGACAAGCAACTCGGTAAGTCGCACCCCATCGACCTGTCCTCCGATCACTGCTTCCTGCCATGGCGCGATGGCGCCCGAAGCATCCAATTGCACCGGCCATGCCACCATACGTGCAGTGGTGTCGGTCACGGTCATCGCCACTGCGGTTTTAGTCGCAGGTTCTGCAGTCAGCGCATTTAGGGGATCCAGCACCAGCCAGGCGGCAGCCCCGACGGCCAGTGTGGAAAACAGAGTGAGGGCCACTATTGGCTTGATGCGCTGGCGTTTTCCCGGCGTTTGCTCAGCAATAGGTGCGCTGGTTTTCTCATTCATGGGTGGACACAGGTTTGTTAGTTTGTCGGTGTGGCGGAACTCACCACCACGGTGTTTCCGAATGACTGCACCAGGGCAATCCATGCTTGTGCGCTGTCGCGCAAGGCAGAGATCACATCGTCCTCGGCAGTGGCATGCTGGCGTCGCACATCTTCTAGTTCAAATAGGCTCACCGCACCAGCCTCCCATTGGGCCTGGGTGGCCCGCAGGGTGACATGCGCAGCCTCCAACGACTCTTGCGCTGTGCTTTGGCGCTGGTATGCTGACGCGCTGCCAGTGAGGGCATTTTCTACATCCTGAGCTGCTAGACGGACGGCTTGGCGCAATGCTGCCTCTGCCGACCGGTACCTGGCCGAAGCAGCGTCGACATTCGCAGCGCCTGCGCCGCCATCGAACAATGGAGCCGTCAGCGATGCCGCCAAAGATCCGGTGCTATAACTCAGCGAAGATCCTCCCGCACGCAGCCAGTTTCCAGTCAGCACGCCAATCAGATCAATGCGTGGCAAGCGATTCGCTCGTGCAACCCCCACCTCTGCCCAAGCTGCCGAGACTTCACGCTCGGCGGCAATCACGTCGGGGTGCGCTTGGAGCACACTCGCCGGAAGTGACAGTGACATTGCCGGGGTTTGTGGCATGAAAGTGCTTCTGCCGCTGGACTGGGCACTCGCAGCAGCCGGTGTCATCACAAGTTTCCGAATGGCAGCGCTATCCTGGCCGGACAACATGGTCAGCGCGTGTGTCTGGCGCGCACACTGCTCTTGTTGCGAAACGGCGCGGGTGCGGGCTGCTGTCAGACTGGCGACGGCGCGGGCTTCTTCCACCGGTGCCGCAGCGCCTACCGACAAGCGAAGACGTACAAGTTGTAACACTCTTGCGCGTGAGGCCATATCCGCAGCCTGAACTTGCTCGGAAAACATGCACGCGCGCAGTCCCACCACGCCGTTGGCCAACTGGGCAGCCAGAACCAAGCGTGCGCTTTGAGCATCGGCGCTACGCGCATCTAGGCGGCTGCTTGCAGCCTCGATCGATTGCCGAATTCGACCGAACAAATCAAGCTCCCAGCCTAGTCGCAAACCGGCATGGGTGCCGTCAGCCGTCGTGGTGCCCGTACTAATGCTATCCAAGCTGCGCGCGCGCTCTGCACCAACATCCGCGCTGATCGAAGGCAAGCGCTGCGCCGAGTTACTACCGAGTGCCGCCCTCGCTTCATCCATGCGTGCAATTGCCTGCGCCAAGGTGGGGCTTTCGCTGAGTGCAATAGGTGTCAACGCATCAATCGCAGGATCACCGAGCGCCGTCCACCACGCCTCCACGACGGGCCTACGACCCGCAGTGGAATCCTCTGTTGTGTCCGGGCTTGACGATGACCACACTGCTGGCGAATTCAGCGGGATCGGCGCATACGCGGGTTGCACAGCGCAACCCGCGACAAGGATGGATGCCACCACGGCACAAATGACCCAAGGATGTCTCATGCACATGCCTGCACCTTCCCTTGTGATACCCCCTGATAGCCGACAGTGCACCACATCAGAAGCTTCGAGAGAGACCAAACATGAACGACGCTTCGCCATTGGCACTTGACTTGAGAAGCGGGCTGTCACTGATCTTGCTGGGCAAGAACTGATATTTCACTGATGTTATGAAAGTCCAATCCTCACCGACAGGGCGTGCGTAGGTCAAACCGATCTTGGGAATGGTCGCCGCGCCGGGCTTGTAGTCAACCACACCGCGCGCAACCTCTGCATCCAAGGTGCCGTAGTAGTAGTTGGCCATGTCCTTGGAAAGGTAGCTCACACCGACGTTGGGTGTGAGTTTGCCGCTCCACATCATGAAATCGTAACCATACTTGGCCTCCACCTCGAATCCTTCGCTGGTGCCGGTCACATCTGCCTTTGCAATTAACTCAAACTTGCCGACCGAGCTACGCCATGAAGCGGCCAAACCCATGTCGACACCACCATCTCGATCTACTAGCAGGCTTCGGTTGATACCATTTTTAGCCAGTTCCTGCACGCCAAAGTCTTCAACTTTTATCCCGTCCATCCGGGCAGAAGCAATGGCGTCCAGACCGAATGTTTGGCTGCGGTAAAGGTGGGCGCCAGCAGTCAGTCCACGTAAGAAGAATCGCTCGCCTTGATATTGAATCAATGGCAGTAGCGTGGACTTTGTGCCTTCACCGGCGTAGACGCTATCCGAAACCCCAACACCCAAACCCAGGCTCCAACGACTGGGTGTCGACCCGGGCTGTAGCCCTGACTGAGCGAAGGAGAGGGTAGGCAAAGCAAAAATACAAACTAAAACAGACCGAGTTTTTTTCATAGCAGTTATGAGGATTGAGTGGTTGTAAGAAATGAGCGTCACACACCTGGCGGGTGATCGACTCAGACAGAACCTCACCAGGAGTTGGCGCGAGCGGAGCATACGTCTGGCATGTCGCGAAAATGTCGTTGTGTGGGCCAGTGCGCCATCGGAAGAAGAGGGAGAAATGTTGTCTCTCGTCGCCAATTGCATCGGCCAACGCCCTGGCCGAGACGATCAATGGGCTGTGCAAGGCTGAGTTGATTCACCGCCGAGCCCCGTGGAAAACCAAGGAGTCATTGGAGCTCGCTACCCTGGAGTGGGTGCACTGGTTCAACCACCACCGACTGCTGGAACCCATTGGGTATATTCCACCTGCCGAGGCGGAGGCCAACTTCTACCGGCAACTTACCCAGAAGACCGAATCCCCGGTTTCACTTTAACTATCCAGCCTCCACGAAAACCGGGGCGATTCAAAGGCGAAAAACCAGCCTTGATTCGTTGGCATTCCAGGTTTCCCCAACTGAATGGGATTCCTGATGCTGCAAACTGTCGGAGTCATTTGGCTTCCGGACAGCGGTCATTCGCGACTGACAGCAACTGGCCCATAGCCGCCTTGCGGCCACCGCTTCAGGACGAGCGCTTCTTGCCGATAACCTGAAGGTTACGATGAAAAACCTGCTCGCTCTGATGCTGGCCAGCGCCTGCTTCCAGGCGCAGTCCGCCAACCTGCCGCCCTGCGACAAGGCGGTGCGTTTCACTGCGGCTTGGTTCGCCGACCCGGAAGTGGACAACGCCAAGCCGGCCGCCGAACTGACGAAGATCGGCAAGGGCGCCGGCCCCAGCGGTACGCAACTCGGCCACGTCGTTGTCGAGACCAAGCTGGCCGTGATGCCGCAGACCAGTTGCCAGGGCGTCGTCGTGCGGCTGGATTACATCAAACCGGTGCTGCGCGTGGCCAGCGAGATCCCGCCGGGCAGCTGTGCCTATGCGCACGTGATGAAACACGAGCAGACGCATGTGCGCATTCACCGCGACATCGCGCGCCAGTTCCGCGAGCTGGGCTATCCCTGGGCCTCGGGCGGCAGCAGCGCGGGCATCCTGGTCTACGCAAAACAGGAACTCGACCGCCTGATGCAAGCCCAGGTGCTGTTCGACAACCCCGAGGAATACGCCAGCAACTTCAGCGCGTGCGGTGGTGAGATCGCGCGGCTGGTGAAGCCCGCGGCGTCTACCAAGTCGGGGCAGACACCGGGTTGAGGCAACCGCCTTCCGCGAGGGCTGATTCGTCGCGCCTTGGGCTGGACCAGACTGATGCCGACGGTCAGGCTGAATAGTCGTATGACTGCTTACAGCGTCTGGTCGACTGCAGCGGTACGTGCAACGCTACCGGACCGTCGTGTAGACCTGCTTTCAGCCTTCAACAGTCGGCCGCCCGGAAAACTGGTCAACCTTCAGGCCTGTGACTCTTCAAGGCTGACAGAAGTCATTGGGATGTCAGCTGGCATGGTCAGGACCAGACCAAAAACGGAATTCCTTTGGGTCGAATTCAAAGATCCAAAGCGGACATTTGTTGGCAACATGTGCAAGCATTCGATCCGCGCTCTTGAGAGCAGCGCATAGTTCTTCTGTGCCCCGATAACGCGCTCGCCCAGTGCACAGATGCCGTTGCAGTCACCTCATTCCGGTTGCGACAGACAAGCTTTAGAAATTCTCCCACTCGCCATTGCCTTCCTTAGCTCTGCTGATCTGGTTGGTCAGCGCCACAGGTTTGGAGCCAGACTTGGCCACACCTTTTTTGCTGGGTGTAAGCGGCCTGGGTGCGCTGTGGGTGACCGGCTTGGTCAGACGCGCAGCATCAGCTGAGAACGTCCCCTCCTGCCCGGCTGCCAGCCTGAACACCGCGACCGTCTGTACCAGGTCCTGTGCCTGGCTCTTGAGGCTTGAGGCAGCAGCAGCCATTTCTTCGACCAGCGCCGCGTTTTGCTGGGTGACCTGGTCCATCTGTTGGATGGCTTCTCCAATCTGACTCACCCCCTGGCTTTGTTCGGTGCTGGCCGCACTGATCTCACCCATGATGTCGTTGACCCGGCGGATGGAGCCCACCACTTCGGTCATTGTGGCTCCGGCCTGATCAACCAGGGCAGTGCCTTGCTCAACTCGCTCCACACTGGTGCTGATGAGGGTCTTGATTTCTTTGGCCGCGTCTGCCGAGCGGCCCGCCAAAGAGCGCACCTCACTGGCGACCACGGCAAAACCGCGACCTTGTTCTCCGGCACGCGCAGCCTCTACGGCCGCGTTCAAGGCCAGGATGTTGGTCTGGAAGGCGATGCCATCAATCACACTGATGATGTCACTGATCTTGCGGCTTGATTCGTTGATGCCTTTCATGGTGTCAACCACCTGGGCGACCACTTCACCGCCCTTGATCGCCACGGTGCTGGCGCTTTGGGCGAGTTGGTTGGCTTGACGCGCGTTGTCAGCGTTTTGTCTGACAGTCGAGGAAAGTTCTTCCATGGAGGCCGCGGTTTCTTCCAGCGCGCTGGCCTGTTCTTCGGTGCGTTGGCTAAGGTCGTTGTTGCCTTGAGCGATCTCGGCGCTGGCGGTAGCCACCGACTCGGAGCCGTTACGTACCGAGGAGACCACACCCACCAAAGCCGTTTGCATGCGTGCCATGGCGGCCATCACGCTGGTGGTGTCACTGCTATGAACCTGTAAAGTTGCACTCAAATCACCATCAGCCACACGGCCAGCCACCGCTGACAGGTCGCTGGGTTCGGCGCCAAGAGAACGGGACAGGTCACGGGTTATCAACCAACCCATACCAGTACCTACAACCAGCATCAGCAAACCCAAAATCGCCATTAGTGTGGCATCAAAGCCTGCTGCTTGAACTGCATCCTTGGCCAATCCCTCTGCAATTTCCTTTTGTATCACACGTGAGTCTTCGACGGCATTGAAGAGCACGGTTTGTAGCGGCAGCACTTCGCCCGTCAGCAACGCTGCGGCCTCTTCCTTTTTGCCATTTCCGTCCAATTCAATAGCGCGATCCAAGATCTTGTTGTAGTTGCCCCGTGTGTCGTTGATGATCTTGAGGGACTCCTTTGCTTTGGGCAGCTTGATACTCAATTCGAGTTTGTTCAACAGCTCGGTGTTTGCGGTCCGCAATTCAGCAATCTTTTTCTTTTCACCGGCCTCAAATGTTGGATCAGTGGTGATGAGGATGTTGCGCGTGAAGCGCGCAATGGCGTTGAGGTTGTCTTTGACCTCGGTGAACTGGGCCACCTTCAGCATGCGGTTGTTGGCCACCTCGTCCAACTGGGCCGACAAAGAGCGCATTTGAACGGCTGAGTAAATGGCAATAGCTATGCCAATCAGAATCACCAGGCCAAAGCCCAGTGCGAGTCGGGTCGAAACCCGCATTTTGCTTAATGCTGACATGGTAATCCTCCGGGTGTATGTATCAGTTTGCGAGTTGTTGAGTGACCAGCCTCATCTCTGGGCTGCTCATGAGTTTTTCGATGTCGATCAGAATGAGCATGCGGTTCTCTAGCGAACCAATGGCCAGCAGGTGATCACTGCCAATGGCCGATGACAGCTCGGGCACCGGGCGCAGTTGCTCCGGGCTCAGGGTGATGACGTCCGAGACCCCATCAACCACCATGCCCACCACTCGGGCACCAATGTTGAGAACAATCACCACGGTGAAGGTGTTGTAGTTCACCGGGTTGAGCTGGAACTTGATACGCATGTCCACAATGGGCACGATCACCCCACGCAGATTGACTACCCCCAGGATGTGCTCGGGCGCGTTGGCCATGCGGGTGGGGCGCTCGAAGGAGCGGATTTCCTGCACCCGCAGAATGTCCATGCCGTACTCTTCCTCGCCCAGCTTGAATGCCAAAAACTCGCTGATATCCAGATCTGGCGAACTGGATGTCAAGCTGGTGACATCTGATGTGCGCTGAGGCACTGCTGCTACTTTATTCATACTGCGCTGCCCTCTTTAATGTCGACAAATATCAAAATATGGCAATATTGTATATTCTTTGAAAATTTCTTGCATGAAATATTGCAAAAATCCATCCCGCACCCATCGTTCTGCCTGAGCACATCGAAGTAGAGGGTTAGTGAAGAGGCGACTGGGGCAAGCTCTAGATGTGGGACACACAAGCTTGAGACTGGATCTACTTTCCACCGGCTGCTGCTGAAACGGTTTGCAGGATTTGCCGTGGTCAGGTGTTGATTCGTTGAATCTTGACGGGTTAGTCTGGCGTATCAGGCTGCGTTAGAGCCGTCATTCGCTATTGATGGATTTTGGGCTTCTTGGGCCATGCGTGGCCACATCTCCAATGACTCCTACCGCTGCACAGAAGCCGACTGTGCCGACCTTCTGATTTTTCGTGGTGGATGACTACTTTGGAGAAATTGGCTCAGCGAATGGCCGCTTGTGAGCACTGATTCCCAATGGCAGCACCTGGTCGTCACGAGACGACCACTTTGAGGATGGGCAACCTCGGTAGCGGACATTGGCGGCAAAAAACTGTAGACGCGTGAATGTCCGCTATCGGGCATCGATTTGGACAGCCGCTACGACAGCAATGGGTCGGGCCCTGTCGACGGCAACCAGCCTGGAACGGGCACCTGTATTGCAGCGAAAACGGGTCTACAGAAATCGAACTTACCCGCCCGATAGCCAACTTGACTTTACCTATGCGTCGGCACCCACGATTCATCCATCCATGCGACACTGAGGTCGAAGATTGACAAAGTGTGCTGCGAAGAATTTCCATTCTTGCGGGAGCTACTTAACAATGACTAGTGTGGGCATGCATGCAGAACCGAAAGCCATCCTTCAATAAAACATGACAAAGGTAGTGCATCCACCTCCGCCGAGTCGAATTCTTGAAGCTGCAAAACACGGAGAGCTCGTGGTTTTCGTTGGCGCTGGAGCTTCCGTACTCTGCGGCAGCCCTAACTGGGTTGGCTTCGCTGCCGGGGTCGTCAATACGCTTTACGAAAAAGGCGTTCTGAACTTCGTTGAGGCAGAGCAACTGCGGAACATGGCGGACCCGCGCCGCACATTGTCGATTGCAATGAGCTTGGCCAAGCAAAACGACATAGCGCCCGACTTCGACAAGCTATTGCATGGCTCCCCTCAGAAACCGGAGGGCGAAGAGCTGTACGGGGTCTTGTCCGAAATGCAGCCTGTTTTTGTCACAACCAACTATGACAAGTGGTTACATGTAGCTCGTCCAGGCGCTGCGGTTGCAGCTCCCGCCGACGCATCGTCCGCTTCAGCAGGCCCAACCTTTGGCTCGCCCAAGTACTACCTGACTGACCATTTAACGCCTGACCGGCTGACCGAGAAGGGGGCGGTAGTTCATCTGCATGGGGCGTACACGGTTCCATCCTCAATGGTGGTGTCTTTGAGTGATTACCTCCGTCACTATGCCGATGAGAAAGTTCGAAGCTTCCTTCGAGCGATGTTCAAAAACTACACCGTGCTTTTTGTCGGCTATGGTTTGGCAGAGTTGGAAATTCTCGAGTACATCGTGCGCATGAAGGATGTCAGCGTCCCAGGTGATGGGCGACGCCACTTTCTCTTGTACGCGTACCGGTCCAATGAGCAGAAACAGACGGAATACATCGAGCACTACTTCCGCGAGGAGTGCGGAGTTGAAGTAATTAAGTATTGCATCGACAACAAAGGATACGGTGAGTTGGTCGAGCTCTTCAAGTCCTGGCGCCCTTTGTTGGATGTGCGCGCGCCGAATACTTTGGACCTCCAGGCTCGCCTTGATGACTTTGTGGCGACACCCAGTGGTCCTCACCGCGAAGCAGCAATCCGTCTTGTTCAGGAGCATCCTGACCTCGTCTCCTACTTCATGAACATTTTGAAGAGTGACCTTTGGTTCGCCGATTTGGACGGGGCAGGCTACTTCGACGTCAAGCACAGTCCTGGGCTTGTTACTCCACCTGGTCGTGAAGGGTATGTACAAGCACCAGATTGGCCGGCGGTTCGCTACCTGGAGCGAATCGCGCCGAGCCTCACTGGCGGCACCGCCGCCCGAGCTGCTGAAATAGTGCGTGCCATAACCAAAGACGGTCAAGCCAAGGGGCTCGAAAATTGGCGGACCTACTGGACCCTCGCCACCATCTTTTCCAGTTTGCCCTTGGATGTAATCCAAGATACAGACATGGAGCTAGTCAAGTTTTGGGTGAGCTCTCGCTTTGATGGAGGCTCCGCTGGCGAAGAGCTTGGAAATAAGCTTCTGCCAAGGTTGCTTGAAAGTGAGGCACCTACCGACTGGGCGCGAGCGAAATTGCTGATGGAAGTGTTGACAGAACTTAAGCCTGAGAAGGTTGTGCCATGAGCAATGAATTGACAAGCGTTGTGAACCTGAACCGCCTCAAGGATTCAGTGAGGCCTTCCGCCAAGAGGCTCGGCGAGCGCCTTGGGGTAGTTGCTGTTTCGCTGTTCATTGGTCGACTGGCGCAGTGCCTTGAACCGCCCGGAAAGGACCGGCACTCCTATATCTGGCGGTCAGCCATCGAGGACCACGAACAGGATTCGAATGACCACAGTGTGCCTAGCACGTTTGTGGACATGGTACGAGACTCTGCATTGGGAGCAATATCTGAAGGTACTCCCGAGGTAGCGGCAGCTGTGGTGAGGCTGTTGCTGAAATCTGAACTGGTGACCGTTGTTCGAATCGGCTTGTATGTTTGTAGCGAGCATTACGGTCCACCCGCAGTGTCCACTGCCTTTTGGGAATCTTTCAAGCCCGAGTGGCTGAGCGGAGTCGAGTACTGGCATGAGACTTACTGGCTCGTGAAGAAGGCATTTTCTCGATTCAGTGCTGCAGAACGAAAGCGTTTTCTGGAGGCTGTGGGCGGTCTTCGCAAATTGGGACCCGATGGGGCACTTACTGATGAGGTGGACGATGAGCAGCGTCGCGACATCTTGGGAGCGGCGGCTGGAAACGGTGATGCCGAGATAGACGCAATGTACGGAGAGCTGGTAAAGCAGCTCGGCGCTCCACGCAGCCATCCTGACTTTCACACATACATGGAATCCAGTCCCTGGTCTGGTGAGCTTAGTCCTGTATCGACCGAGTCTTTGCTCTCGATGTCTGATGAAGAGTTATTCGCGTATTTGCTCTCCTTCAGGCCTGAGCCCTCTCGATGGGAAGGGCCGACGTATCGCGGTCTTGCATCGCAGCTGGCGGCAGCTGTAAGAGCAAGTGAGGACGGGTTTTCCCAAAGGACTGCCCGGTTTATTGACATGCCCCGGCCCTATCAGCATGGATTGCTCAGTGGGTTGAGAGACCGCTGGACTCAAGACAAGCGCGAAATCGACTGGGAAGCGACAGTCGGTCTCATTGAGTCAATCGTCGGGTCGCCAGGATTTCAGGTCGACGCCAATGCGCCTGTGCCTGACGGCCATGAGCCAAACACGCAGTGGGTCATTGGTGATATTGCCATGCTGGTCAAGTCAGGTGCACAGGGCGACAAGCTTCCAAAGGAGCTCGTCGTTCGCTTGGTCAACGCACTCGTCAAAGTACTCGAAGTGACACCCGCCATCTCTCCAAATGATGCCGATGAAGCGGTGTCCCAAGCAATCAATTCGCCGCGAGGCAAGACCCTTGAGGCCCTAATCACTACTTCCATGGCGGTTGGGCGAGTTGGTTCGGACACAGCGTTTGCTTGGAGTTTGGTGGACGGCCGTTTGAATGCAGAGCTGGCGACAAGTGAAGTCGGCCAAAACGGTGACTTTGCCACTCTTGCTGGGATGTATTGCCCTGGACTGCACTTCCTCAATCCTCAGTGGGTTGAAGGCAACTTTGACCGTATCTTTTCGAAGGCAAATGATACGGCTTGGCGGTGTGCCGCACATGGATTCGCTTATCAGACGCAAGTGTACAAGTGGCTCTTCCGAAAACTTGCTGACGGCGGTCACCTTGGGCGGATGGTTTCCGGGGATGCTGTGCCCAAGGAAGCCCACAAGAAAGCCGTCCAGTTCCTTGCCGTGGCGTACTTGAACGGCGATGAACCGCTGACAGGTACGGGCATTCTTTCAACCTTAATCACTGAGCTTCGGGTCCAAGAGCTCTCCGAACTCTGCTGGTTCTATTGGACGCTGCGGGGCAAGAGCGGAGCGCCGTCACCGCATGCGCCGAAGATTCTAGATTTCTGGCAACGTGTTGCCGAGGTTATTCGCGACCGAGGCAATGCCTATCCAAAGCTGCAGTCAGACCTTAGCTACCTGGCTCCATTTGTGGCCAAGCTTGAGCAGCCCATTGTGCAGGTCTGGTCCGAAGCCGCGCCATTTGCCGACGTGAACCACCATGGCCACATCCTGCTTGAGTACTTGGCAGCACATGTGAAGGAATCCCCAGACGAGGTTGCCCAAATTTTTGACGAAGCACTAAAAGGGTTTCGTCCAGTGTTCCAAGAAGAAGACTTGGTAGCTATCGTCAAGGGCCTTGCTGCAGCGGGGCGAATGGACAAGGCGCAAGCGTATTGTCATCAGTATGGTCAGCTCACTCCTCCGATGCTCAAGACTCTGTACGAGGAATTGCGAGCTGCCGAGAGGAAAGCGAGCTCCTGATTCGCAGGGTAGACTCAGATGGCGAGTACGCGAAATCTTGTTATCAAGGCATCCAATGACCCCTTCTGGGTGGCTCAGTCGAAGCTAGTCATCGCGTGAGCTCAGGATATTGAAACAGGGCAACCAAAGTACACTCTTCTGGAACTGACCGCGGAGCAAAGTGGCGCCATGTGCGGCTGACACCCTGGCGCTGCAAATTCTGCTGCGTAGAGGTGGTGGCAGGTTCGGAAATGATGTTCGTTGAATGTAACTTCGAGTGTCCGCTTAGGAGAAATCCGACCGACTGCAACCAGCCTTGAAGAGTCACAGGCCTGAAGGTTGACCAGTTTTCCGGGCGACCGACTGTTGAAGGCTGAATGCTGTCACTCATCGCCTCGGCCATGAGCGACTTCGTTTGCCGGAACGGTGATGCGACGGCCGCGTTATAAGGCCATGGCTGCTATAAATTGCGTTTCGCGCGCTGCTGACGCCATACCCCCGTTTGGGGGATGTTCAGGTCATACACAGGCTTTTGCAATTTCTATCTTCTGTTGCTCAACAGCCGAACTCTTCGCGGGCGAGGTGTCACCAAAGGTCGACGAGACCCCGGCATCTTGTTCGTTTTCTCCTTTGCAACCTCCTCAGAAACAGGCCGCGTTGCGACCCAGAGGCCAAAAACACTAATGAGACCAGCAACGATGCTCAAAACAAGAATATCCATGTCGTCCCCTTTGCCTGTTGCGCCCGGTTGGGGTTGCGCAGCGCAACCCTTTCTGAGGAGAGTCAATCAACTCATTTCTGCGAAAGTGACTCAGAATCACCACTCAAGTCTACCAATCTCACTGTTGAGAAAAGCCACGTTGGGCTTAGATGTTGCTGCCGATGCCAAATTGACCAGGTGGGGGTGGGCCGAAAATTGGTGATCACCCAAGGTGCCGGGAATTCTAAATACTGGCGCGGACTTTACGACCACTTGCCCTGTTCAGTCAAAATCGGCAGGGGTGGTTCAATTGACGTTGGCAACAACAAAATTGAGGGTCAGCTTTCGACGTTCCATCGGGTTTCATGCGGTTCCGGTTAACGTCGGGTATCCAATACCGAATCCGGAGATCAGGTCACTGGATGTCTTTAAGGAAGCCGGTTTTGATCTTGGATTCGATAATGCGTGCATGGTTTCCTCTCACGCCCCCGCTATTGTCCTGACCTCCCTCAACGCAAAGTACATCCACGCCTCGCTTGGCCTGCGCTACCTGTTGGCCAATATGGGGGCGCTGAAGCGGCAAACCGTGCTGCGGGAGTTCACCATCGCGCGTAGGGCACCTGAGGTGGTGGCCGAGTTGCTGGCGACATTGGGTGAGCCGCTACCGGGCGCTGTGCAGGTCATCGGGTTTGGCGTTTATATTTGGAACGTGACCCAAACAACCGAAGTGGTGCGCTTGCTCAAGAACCAGCGACCAGGGGTCAAAGTTGTGCTGGGTGGGCCCGAGGTCAGCCATGAACTGGGAGAGCAAGAGATTGTCAGCCTGGTCGACCATGTGATTACAGGCTGGGGTGATGTGAGTTTTCCCAAACTGTGCCGCGCGCTTTTGCATGGGCCGCAACCGCTGATGAAAATCGTCATGGGTGAGGAGCCGCCGCTCGACGAAATCGTACTGCCCTACGCCGAGTACACCGATGCCGATCTGTCGCACCGCCTAATCTACGTCGAGGCGTCGCGCGGGTGTCCTTTTAGGTGCGCTTTCTGTCTAAGCTCGCTCGACAAGACCGCTTGGGCGTTTGACTTGGACGCTTTTCTGGCCGAGATGGCGGGGTTGTACCAGCGCGGTGCGCGCAATTTCAAGTTTGTGGACCGCACGTTCAACCTCAAGATCGACGCCTCGGTGCACATCCTGCAGTTTTTTCTGGACCGGATGACGGACGATTTGTTCGTGCATTTTGAAGTCGTGCCCGACCAGTTACCGGATCGGCTAAAAGCCATGATTGCGCAGTTCCCCCCGGGGGTGCTTCAGTTTGAAGTGGGCGTGCAGAGCTTTAATCTTGCGGTTCAGCAACGCATCTCGCGCAAGCAGGACAACGATAAAACCGCACTGAATTTGCGCTGGCTGGTGCAGGAGTCCAACGCGCATTTGCACACCGACTTGCTGTTTGGCCTGCCGGGCGAGTCGCTAGAGAGTTTTGCAGCAGGCTTTGACCGCCTGCACGCCTTGCAGCCGCATGAGATTCAATTGGGGATTTTGAAGCGTCTGCGCGGCGCGCCGATTTCCCGCCACAACGTGGCATACGGCATGGTTTATGACCCCGCGCCGCCCTACACCGTGCTGCAAACCGGTGCCGTGGACGCGGTTACGATGCAGCGGTTTACGCGCTTCTCGCGCTACTGGGATTTGGTCGCCAATTCGGGGCGTTTCACGCAGACGCTGAACTTGTTGCTGGGAGAAAGCGCCGAGACTTGCGCCGATGGGGACGTCACCCCAGCCAGCGTGGTGCCACCTTCGCCGTTTTACGCGTTCATGGGTTTTGCCGACTGGCTCTGGCAAAGCACCACCAAAACCAGTGGGCTGACGCCCGAGGCGCTGGTGGATGCGCTGTGTGACTACCTGATCGGTCCGTGTGCTTTGCCTTTGGACCAAGTTCAACGCACCTTGCTGGCCGACTATGTGGCGAGTGGCGCCCGGTCCAACCCGCGTGCGCTCAAAGGCCTGTTGCCAAAACGCGAAGCACCCCAATTGTGTGGCGTCAAAACGCTGGCGAATCGTCAGGTGCTCCACCAGGCGGTTCGCCAGACTGTGGACTGAACCAATAAAACCACCTTCTACCGTCTCATGATGGCTGCGGGGCGCTCTCTTTTTGCACTAATGGCTTACTGTCCTGTGCAACATAAAGACGTTGCGGTTGGGCCAATATCAGGAGTCTGCGTGGCAAGCAGACTGAACTCCGAGGTAAGACTATTAAAGGTGGTCAAACCGTCTGGAAAATGAAATGGCAATCCGACAGCAATCCACGTGACCCGATGGGAGCGAGGCCTTGCGCCTGCGCTGCGGCATTCACGAGCGTTCGCAGTTCATTGTGATTAAAGAAGTGCTGCTCCTGCGACCGTTTCAATCCCAAGGCTAAAGTCAACTCGCGGACGTTGATTTTTCCCTCGACGGTGGATGGCAGGTTAGGCTCGCGGCGAATCTCCGACTGACTCTGGAACTCGGCCATGCGCGCCTCAAGCCACGGCTCCAGTTTTTCGAGGATTTCAGGGACGATGGAGGGACGCGCCATTACTCCTTGTCCTTCCGGGCAGAATGAATGCTCGCCACCTTGGCTCTAACGAGCTTCTCCGGCTTGGTTGTGAGTTTCTTCAGTAGTGCCTCGGTGGGCACCCAGATGGCTTTTGTGCGCTTCACGACATTGGCAGGAACCTGGTGGATCGACTTACCCTTGTGGGTCGCTTCGATGATTTGGTAATCGAATCCAAGATCGACGTAGGGCTGCACGTCCTGCTCCGTGGCAAAGACGTTGGCTACGACCACGTACTCGCCATCGGCCAGCGCCTTGCGTGTCTGCTCTAGGCACCATGCGTGAGCCTGCGGCAGTTTTGTTTCGTCAAAGGCATAACCGTCTTCCGACTCGAAGAACTGATCCGATTCGAAGTGCTGGTATCCTTCTTCGCGGTAGCCGTTGGCCTTGGTGCTCTTTCCGTAGCCATGTAGTCCGCGAATCAGCACTAGGCGCGGCAATACGGTTTCCTTTTGCGGCAGGTGAACCACTTTTTCAAGTTCTATCACCAGCTTGCGCAGTCGGGCGGCCTCCGCTGAGTCCCGGCGCGCATTCACTTCGGCCTTTCGGCGGGCGAGCACATGATCCGCCATCTTGGTTTCAAGAAGGCGCCTTTCTGCCTTGACGGTAGCCAGGTCCGCGCGCAGGTTTTCGATGAGCTGCGTGTAAGTGGTGGGCAACGAATTCTTACCCCCTTGCGCGAGCTTGACCGCCTCGCGTACCTTGGGGTAGCGACAATTCTCCAAGGCGATCAGCGTCCGACTGCGCCCGGCCTCAAGGGCCACACTGACAGCATTGATCTTCAGCTTGCCCGCCTTGGCACTCGCTTTGAGTGTCTTGTTCTGCGGTTTGCCCTCGACCAACCTCTGAAGGGCTTCGAGGAAGTCCTGCTCAATAGGGTCAGGCTGGGACATGCTTGGCCTCCAAGGTCATTTCAATCTGTCGGTCCAGTTGCAACACCTTTACGCCGATCTTCTTGAGCAGCTTGCCGGCCTGCTCGGCGCGCTCCTTGATGACCTTGTAGCCACTGACATCACCGCTGCGCTCGGCCCGTTTGTAGGCCAGCCAGTTGTCCAAGTACCGCGCTGCCCAGAAATCCGCGTGCCGGGCATCGAGTACAAAGCAGCCGCAGCCAGCGCATAGTGACGGTTGGCGCGTGCGGGCATTGGGTTGCTTACGCAGGAGCAACGAAGTGCCAGCCTCGTCCTGGCAACGCATCTCATGGGTCTTCATCGGCATGCAGGCACCGTGAGGCGAGAAGAAGATAGGCAGTTGCGCGTGCTCGCAGAACTTCACCACTTCCTTGTACGCATCGGTAGTCGGCAGTCCCTTGACTTGCTCAGCCAGTTTCTGGGTAGCCTGTTCCAATTCCTCACCCATCCTGCCCGCCAGCGTGTTGCGACCCAGCACGCTTTCGAGAATCATCAGGTTGCGGGCCTGGGTCGCCACCGAGTCCATATCATTGAGTAGACTCATGTTGCTCCCGATGTAACCGCTGTCCGTCATAGCCATCGAGAGGTGATGAAACTGCAACTGGATGGCTGGCATCAGACTGGGGTCGACCGCGAACATGAACTGTGCCCAACTTTTTCGCAGCATATGACTTTTGAACACGTGCCCCTTGGACTCGCGCCACTCGATCAGGTCGTTGTCCTTGATTTTGTGCTGCGACTCATCCGGCAAGCCCGACAGGTCGACCCATCGGGCGATAAAGCGCTTCATGCTGTCGCGCATCGCGGTGGTACCCATCGCAGCTAGCCCCGTGTTTTTAGTTACAAAGCCTGCTCCGCATCGCATCGCGAGAAGCAAACGGGGCGTCGGGGCGTGACTCTGCCATGGTTCATGCAAGCGGTTAAGTAGACGCAGGGCGCGCACGGGCAACGGTTCATCCATGGAACCTTTTGGACGTGCACCCAGAACCCAATCCATCTCTCTGGGCAAGCCCGCTTCGGTTTTGGACAAAAGTGTGCGAATCACGAACAACTCATAGAGGCCGGATGCCGATAACTCAATCCGCACGCCTCTGGGCAACCCGCTCACCGCATCGAACCCTGCCTCGATGCCCATCAGCTCACTGATGCGCATGCCTGACATCCCTTGGATGCTCATGGCACATGCATCGCGCACTGCTTCGAAAAGTAGGCGTATCTGCGCATAAGGACCTTTTTCGTCCTTTTTGGTCTCATCCAATGCCGCATGCCAAGGCTTTGATTCACCGGGCAAGATGCTGAATACGAAATCGGCAAAGAAGCGGCCGTTACGCCTTCGCCTAGCTACTCCACCATATCCGGCCTTTAGCTTTCGGATGCCTTTATGTTTACCAGTCATTACTTCAATTTCCGTGCCTGCGAGTGGGTCCTCTACATACTTCATCAGTGCTAGCACATCCTCAGCCGGCTGCCCCAACCACCAAGCTACGTTGTTGAAGATCGGTACTACGACCTCATCGGGCAAAGGCGGAATCCAGCCTCTCGCTTTGGTCGCCAATATACGAGCGTAGTAATTTGTGCCGTGTTCGCGGAAGGGGGCTTGATGGAGGGTCGGCACCCCCCACTTGGTCAGCAAGCGTCGCTCTGACCAAAGGTATGGGATGATTTTGAGGGAAAGTTGGACTTGAGTAAATGTAATTTCGTCTTCGTCCGCACGCTCTGAAATGTAGCGCGGCAGGTCTTCGAGATATGCATCCACATCCAGCTCATTTGGAGTTTGCATGCCACGCTGCGCCATCCATGACAGAAGCCAATTGATCGCCCGGTGGTAACGCCCCATTGATCCCGCTGCCGGCGCCACACCGTCCACTGGAGCGTGCGTGATGAGAGCCATAAGTTTTTTGGCCCACTCCAGCCGAAGTGCATGTCGGGTATCGGTGAGTCGGCTGCCGTCGCCGAGTTCCATGCCCCAGTTCACTTGGGCCACTGACTTAGCTTGTCCAGGGGTAGTCCTTTCCCATATCCAAACGCTATCCGCACCCTTGCTCAGTGGCGTGACCTGGAACTCGCCGAATTCTGCTGGGGTCATCTCCCAGATAGGTCGATGGTCGTGCGGTGGCAGGTACGGCTTTTCAGGCTGTGGAAGGTCGATGATTGGGGTCAGGGTATGTTTCATAGTTACGCCTTCTTAGCCAATGTCGGGCAACTCAACGGTGAGTTCACGTGAATCCTGAAGAACCTGAGCCGGAACGTTCAGCAGTAGCCCGTCCAACGCTGCGACCACGGGTGCCCATCGGTCCTGCCACACGGGGGCGGTTACACGCGTAATGCTGCGGTAGATGGCTCGGCGCAAAGCCTCATAGAGCATGACGTTCCGGGGATTAACAGGCCGTGCAGCAGACAACGGACAATCCGGGCATTCACCATAGGCGCTGCACAGACGGCCCTGTTTTTGATTGGGACGCGGAGAATCAAACGGGTCAAGGCAAATCCAGCCGGGCGTGGCGCACCCTTTGCTCGTCCAGTCACGGTGCTTGCGCGGGTCGATCTTGCCGCCTGAGTCCAGCCACCGCTCTCTGACCAGCAAGGTCTCTCCGGTGGATTCCCGTAACATTCGCTTCACGAGGTCGCTTGTGTAGTGCGTCCAAGTGGTGACGCGGCTGGCATGGTTTCCTACCTGACGCGCAGCCTCCAGATCTCCGTGATTGAAGAGTTGGACGTAGTCCAACATCGTGGCTCGAATTATCTTGAGTGTGAAATAAGGGAGATTGTGATTTTTGATAAAGTTGGCTAAGTCGTCTTGCCAACGCGAATCTCCTGTCCCTTCGTAAGCATCGCCTCCGAAACCCTTTGCCTGCATCTTTGCTGACGGGACGTGCAAAAAAACACGGTCGCCATACTTGTAAGGCTCCATCACAAATGGGCGGATGCGCTCGGTCATGGTAATGAGCAGATCGAGGACCATATTCAGGTTCACCTGATTGACACCGCTGGCTTCCGGGTCCAACAGACGGACGAGTTGGCGATTTGCACGCGACTTGTCGCCGGTAATCTTTACCAATGGGGTTTCTGTGTCGACCGCTTCGGCCTCAATTGGTGTCTCCACCTCTTCAGACTCCTTCATGACGTCAAACTGCACCGCTCGTCGCCCGTTACTCAAAGGGTCTACATTACGGTCAATATTTTTCCAATTCAATTCGAGGATCGTGTTTGGGTTGAATACGGTCGCAATGGCGATGCTCAGACCCAGAGGCACTAGGTCGCGCGAACTAGCATAAAAGTAGCGCGTCAAATTCGTCGCACCGATTCCGTGAACCGTGGCTCGGAGCAGCGCATTATCTGCACCGATCGCAGTGTGGTGGGGAAGCACGCCGGGGTGGCGCTGATCAATCATTGCCAGGGCTATTGCGAGATTCGATTCCTCAAACGCCATACCACCTTCTGTGAACCGACTTTTTTCAAGTACGGCACCATTGCTGAGCATTTCTCGTCCCTGCCTCAGAATACTTTGGCTCTTGTCCCAATGGTCGCGCAGAGCGAGAATGTCTTTTTCGACGGCGGCAACGACAGCGAGTAATTGGTCGAACTGCAGCACCTCAGTGGGTATCGCCGTGCGCTGTGCTCCACGTGAGCCACGCGGCACCAGGTCAGCCAAGTGCGGCATGCTCGATGCGGCAAGGACTGTGCGTAGGCTACCGAGTCCGTACTTCTTAGTTAAAGGAGCAAGCGCGTTTCCATCTACTTTCCGCCTCCCATGTAACCAAGTATTGAACCCAGTCATTACCTGTTCGTCTAAATCCGCCGGACGCAAATTGGTGTACTCGCGTTCACCGAGATAGGCAAACCAAGATCCTCTCAAGGTCTGAGTAGTATTCAATCGCGTTAAGTGCCTGTTTTTCTTCATGGACCTGAGAAACGCCTCAGCGAAAAACTCCGTCAGTCTTGGGAACTCCAGCATGAAGCCAATATCTGCTCGAAGAGGCTCGCCGCCGCCCTCTCTGGGGAAGATTGCAGTTAGCGTCGGCTTCCCGTCGGCAGACCCATATTCAAGGCGGCAGGATGGGAGGTTTTCTAAGTTGCCGTGCTCAGTATTCCGTCGGCGAGCCGCTTCAACCACGTGGTGCGCACGGCTGGCGCGAGTTTTCTTTTTGGGCGTTGACTCTTGCAACACCCTTCCACCGTCACCTGCATCCAGATTCATTGAGTCATCCATCAGTCACTCACTCTATTAATCTTGCAATCCAAGCAGTCTGCGAATGTCCGTGACACCCTGCTTCTCGCCAAAGATAGAGACGTGGGCCAAATAGGTATCCATGGTGACCTTCAGACTCTTGTGCCCCAGTTTGATCTGTACGATCTTCCAAGGCTCACTGTTCCCCTGAGCCTTTTCGGCGTGATAGTTCAGCACGGCGCAGTTGTGCCTGAGGTCATGGTACGAGTGCGCAGGGATTGTCTTGACATGCTTCATTCCGGTATCCACATCCTCGACCTCAACCTTCTCAGTGATGGCTGTTTTCATGCATGCCAAAGCAAACATCTTCTGGATGGCAGAGCGCGTAATCGGCTTGCCTGCACTCTTGCTAGCGGCATGACCAAGAAACAGCCCAGTGATTGCCTTGACGCCCCGTTTCTTCCCCTCACGTTCGCTTGCCGCGCGCTCCCCGTTGATGTACGCCTGAATGGCAAGGACAAGCCAGCCTGGCGCTGCCACCTTACGAGTGACCTTCATCTTGCCTTCGACAATCAATGGGAAGTCCATGAGTTGTTCATGTGGCTCCACGGTGATGTTCAAAATTTGAAGCGTCGTAAGTGTTGTCACATCGCCAAGTCTGGTACCTGAGGTCCACCCCAGGTCACAGATGAGGCGATCACGCACTTGACGCTTATCTTGTTCGTTTTGAACCGTGGGACCTACGTGCTCCAGTAGCTTGCGCAGGTGTTTTACCTGCATCGGCCTGATCACATCCTTTCGTCCCACCTTTAAGAGTAGCGTGTCTTTTTCCTTTCTGTACCCACCAGTGGAGCGCGTGTGCGCAAGGGCGTCCTCGTCGATGGGTCGATTGGCAACCTGTTTTTCCTCCATCGAAGTGCCGATGTCGCGGTGATACCAACCCTCTGTTCGGGCAAATTCATAGAACCGGCGTATGACCGTCAATTTACGGTTGATCGTTTTCTCGTCGCTGTCCGCCTGGAAATAGTCGTCTGAGAACTGGTGCCTGTCTGTCTCTGTCGCGGAACGCCAGTCGATCTTGTTTAACTGACACCATTGAAACCAAGTCACCAAGTCGTAGCCAGCTCCTTCCCAGGTGTGTTTGCTTGGAGTCCCGCCGACACTTACAAACTTTTCATACAGAAAAATTGTTGGCTCTGTAAACAGATCTACCTGGTCCTTGAAATATTGAAAAATCAAGGGCTGATCTGGCACGACTAGCTCTGCCCGATCACGGGCCTTAACGAGACGCAACTCTGCAGTCAAAAAGTTGTTCATGGCATTGCTCTGCAACCATTATTTTGATGAACATAATTTATCACCGATAACACCAATACCCATGTAAAAAAAAGCATTAATCCAATTGGAGAACATTTTCACAACACCTTACATTGCTATTCATCTAAAAAAACGTGACCTCGAATGACACTGATGCTCTGCCGCCGGGGAATTCCACATAATGAATGGGCAGCCACGCGAGGCTTCCACATACAGCAGGCGGTGCGCCAGATCGGCCTCGCTGTACTCGGCATAGGGCAAGGCAATGTCGGCCAGATCGGGTTGCTCACCAGCGATGATCTTCATCAAAGGCTGCGGGCCGTGGATCAGCGCGCGGCAGAGCTTGGCAAAACTCACATCGCCCCAGCCGGTGATGACAAAGTCGGCCAGTCTGGTGATGGGTTGCTGAGCCGTCTCGTGGCTGACCTCGGGGCCGCCCAGCACGACCTTGAAGTCTGGCCGCGCCGCCTTGAGCAGGCGCAACACCTCCAGTGTCTGGGTCACGTTCCAGATGTACACCCCAAAACCGACGATCTGCACCGCGCCCGTGGCATCACCCAGCGTGGCCAGCAGGTCGTCCACCACCTCGTTGGCAGGGCGCGAAATGGTGTACTCGCGCAGCTGGGTCAGGGCACGCAGCCCGGCACCGCCGTGGAGGTCCAGATTGGCCAGCAGGTAACGCAGGCCCAGCGAGGCGTGGATGTAGCGGGCGTTGAGCGTGGCCAGCACAATCCTCGGGTGGGTGCCGGTGTTAGGCATGTTTGACGCCTCTAGCCCTTATGGAACAAGGGCGAGCAGCTACTGTATTCAAAGCAATCAGAGGCGCCAGCGCCTCAGGCTGCAGCCTCATCCTTGCCCGGGTGGGTGCCGTCGATGTAGAGCCAGCGGCCGTCTTCGCGCACAAAACGGCTGATCTCGTGCAGGCGGGCACCACGTCCGGCGTCACGCAGGCGGGCGACGAACTCGACCACGCCGGCATCCCCACTGGTCTCGGTGTGGCGGATGTTGAGCTCCAGCCATTTCACGGGCGGCAGCTCCAGCTCGCCCGGTGCGGTGCTGGGGTGCCAGGTGGCCAGCAGGTAGTCGATGAGCCCTTTGACGTAGGCGCTGTAGCGGGAGCGCATCAGTGCCTCGGGCGTGGGGGCGTGTTGGCCCTGCGCCAGCCCGCTGTGCCAGGGGCCGCAGCATTGGGCGTAGGTCAAACCACTGCCGCAGGGGCAGGCCGTGTGGGTGTCGGGGACTTTGTTTCGCATGGTGTGTGTGGGTTGGCTGGCGCATTTTCGGCCAACTTGGGCGGGTTCAGGCCGTCCACTGCGCGTGTTGGTGCCAGCGTGTCATCCAGTCGGGCAGTTCGGCCGCTGGCATGGGGCGGGCAATGCCATAACCCTGGGCCAGGGTGCAGCCGATGCTGGCCAGCAGCTCGCCGTGGGCGGCGGTTTCCACACCCTCGGCAATCACCTCGCGGCCAAAGGCGTGGGCCAGGCCAATCACACCCCGCACAATCGCCAGGTCGTTCGGGCTGTCGAGCATGTCGCGCACAAAACTCTGGTCAATCTTCAGCGTGTCGGCAGGCAGGCGGCGCAAATAGGTCAGTGACGAGTAGCCGGTGCCAAAGTCATCCAGCGCAAAACTCACCCCCAGCTTCTGGCAGGCCACCATGGCCACACCGGCCTTGGCCAGGTCTTCGAGGGAACTGGTCTCCAGCACTTCAAGCTGCAGCTGACCCGGCGCCACCTCGGGCTGGGCCGCCAGCAGCAGCGCCAGCCGCTCGGCAAAACCGTCCTGCTGCAACTGCCGCGCGCCAATGTTGACACTGACCGGCAGGTGCAGCCCCTGGGTCTGCCAGGTGTGCATCTGCGCCAGCGCGGTGGCGATCACCCACTCGCCCATGTCAACACTCAGCGGGTGGTCTTCAAACACCGGCAGGAAACTGGCCGGTGGCAGCAGCCCGCGCTCGGGGTGTTGCCAGCGGATCAGGGCCTCGGCGCCGGTGATCTGGCCGGTGAGCAGGTTGGCCTTGGGCTGGTACAGCAGCACGAATTCGCGCTGGTCCAGCGCACTGCGTATGCGCGCCAGGCTCTCTATCTGGGTCTTGATCGCGGCGTCGTGCGCCACGTCAAACAGGCGGAAGCGGTTTTTGCCGCTTTGTTTGGCCACGTACATGGCCTGGTCAGCGTGGCGCATCAGCAGGTCGGCATCCGAGTTGTCCTGCGGGTAGAGCGTGACACCAATGCTGGCCGAGACCTGCAGCTCGATCATGCCGGTTTTGCCCCGCACCGACACCGGGCTGGAGGCCGCCTGCAGCAGGCGCTGCAACAGCGGCTCGTGGTCATCCAGCGCGTTCAGGTCGGCCAGCACCGCCACAAACTCGTCGCCGCCAATCCGTGCCAGCGTGTCGCCCTCACGCAGGCTGTGTCTCATGCTCTGTGCCAGGGTCACCAGCAACTCGTCGCCAGCGTCATGGCCATGGCTGTCGTTGATGGCCTTGAAGCCGTCCAGGTCCAGGTAGGCCAGCGCCATCTGGTTCTCGTGGCGCTGGCATTGCAGCATGGCCTGGTGCAGCCGGTCGGCCAGCAGCAGCCGGTTGGGCAACTGGGTCAGCGGGTCGAAGTGGGCAATGTTCTCCAGCTGCTGCTGGTGCGCCTTGATCGGGGTGATGTCGGAAAACAGCGCCACATAGTTCTGCAACTGGCCGTCGCCGTTGCGCACCGCGCTGATGGTCAGCATTTCGGCGTAGACCTCGCCGTTTTTACGGCGGCTCCAGACCTCGCCACTCCACTGGTCGGTGCGGGTCAGCGTGCGCCAGATGTCCAGGTAGAAGGCCGAGGTCTGGTACTTGGACTTGAGCATGCGCGGGTTGCGGCCCATCACATCGGCGCGCTCAAAACCGGTGATGTGGGTGAAGGTGTCGTTGACATCGATGATGCGGGCGTGGGCGTCGGTGATCACGATGCCCTCACGGGCATAGGTGAACACGCTGGCGGCCAGTTGCAGTTTTTCTTCGGCGCGTTTGCGCTCGGTGGCATCGGCAATCACACCAATCAGGCCCAGTTTTTCACCCTGGGTGCCCAGCCACGGCTTGCCGGTCAGATGGGCCCAGAAAACCTCGCCATTGGCCCGTCGGTACCTGCGGTCCTGGTCCACCATGGGAATCTCCCCGCGCATCAGCGCACCCATGGTCTGTCGGCGCAAAGGCACTTCGGACGGCTCTATCAGGTCCAGGTAGTTCATGCCCAGCAGGCTGGCCATCGGGATACCAAACATCTCGGTCATGCCAGCATTGGCCTCGGTAATACGGGCCTGCATGTCAACCAGAAAGATCGCAATCGGTGCGGTGTCGATGATCTGGCGCAGCATCAGGCCACGCTCGGCCAGCTCCAGTGTGCGCGCCTGCACTCGCTTTTCCAGCTCCTGGTGTGCCACGGCCAGAGCCTGATTCTTGCCGAGCAAACGTTCAGTCATGTCGTTGAACGACTGGGCCAGCTCCCCAATTTCATCGGCCACACCCAGCTTGGCACGCACCTGCAGTTGACCCATGCCGATCTGCTGCGTCACATTCACCAGCGCGCGGATCGGTCGCAGTATTTCCTGCGACAGGTAGCGTGATGACACCACCGCACACAGCAGGGTCAGCAAGAAGATGGTGCCCATGAGCGTGACGGCCAAAAACATCTGGCGTCGGATCGTTTTGTCCACACTGTCGCTGACCTGCTGGCTGCGTTGTTGCAGCGTGTCGGAGATGTCGCCAAGCTGCTGCTCTGTGGCGTTGTTGAAGTCTTGCAGCCGGTTGAACTTCTCCAGACTGGTGACGTAATCGGCGGCGTCGCGCTGTAGGTTGTAGACCAGCTGCTGAAAATCCGTTTGCGTGCGCAGCTGCTGGGCGCTCTCACGCAGCTGCGTCAAGGTCTGCTGCAGACGCGCTGAGGCGGATCCGCCAGAGCGGTTCAGCCGCAGGTTCAGCTGGATGGCCTGTCCCAGCCCTTGCAACCGCATCACCTCAGACTGCAGCTCAGCCAGGGCGCGGCGGTCACGCGCGCTGAGGCTGACGAGCTGGGCGGCGTCCAGATGGGCGCTCATGCGTTGGCTCAGGCTCAACGACAGTTTTTTCACGGCCGCTTTCTGGTCCGCCTCCACCATGTATTTCTCGAAATGCAGCAAGAAATCGCCCAGCAGCGAGCGCATGGTGGCAAGTTGCTCTGCATCCAACGCGTGCGCCTGGGCAGCGGCATTGATGCGCAGCCGGGTGCTCTCCAGGCCCGCAAACACCTGCTTGGCCACGGTTGGCGACAGGGCATTCACGTAGCGGCTGGCCAGCAGCCGTACCTTGTCCACCTCGGACACCACCTCGGCCACGTTTTGTTTCTGCCCCACCAGCCCCACGATGGCATAGGTGGCCGCAGCCACCACCAAGGCGTTCACAAGAATCAGCGCGGTCAGCGCCCCAAAACTGATGCGGATCTTGTCGTGTAGTCTGAATTGTTTGAGAAAGCGCATGCTCAATGGGCTGGGTTCGTCTGAAAGTATGCAGCTGCCTCCCGGGCCAGTCGGTTCAGAATGCTTGGATATGCCTTGGGCAAGGCCAGAAACTCTGCAAACGCGTTCAAACCCAGTTCAGCCACAGCGTGTGGCGTGCTCAGATCGTAGGCAAAAGCAAAGTGCACGCTGCGGCCAAAGTCGTCAAACAGGCGCTGCTGTGCATGGTTGTAAGCGCTGCGTGCCACCTGGCTACTGGGCGCCAGTGCGCCAGAGTGGCGGGTGAAGGCCTGTTGCTGCGCCTGGTCAGCCAGGTAGCGCAACACCTCTTTGGCGCCTTCCTTGTTGATGGCCTTTTTGGGCAGTACCAGGCCGTCCACCGAACCCAGCGCCACGCGTGGCACATCGCCACTGATCTGTGGGAAAGCGAACACGTCATAGTCTTGACCCAGCACCCAGCCGTGCGACTTGCTGCTGAAGTAGTCGATGTTCCAGCTACCCATCAGGGTCATGGCGGCGCTGCCCTTGAACACCATCTCATTGGCACCCTGGTACCAACCCAGTTCCTGGGGGTTCGCGTTGAAGTAGCCTTTGTCAATCAGGCTGGCCCACAGCGCAAACACGGCTTTCACCTGCGGGTCGTCGTAACGCGTCTGGCCCTGCATCAGGTGCTGCCGGAACGTATAGGGGGCGGTGCGCAGCAGCAGCAGGTCAAACCAGAACTGCGCGGGCCAGCGATCTTTGGCACCCAGGGCTATCGGTGTGACACCGTTGGCCTTGAGGGTGGCGCAGACTGCCAGAAACTCCTCCCAAGTGCGGGGTGGCGTCAGGTGGTGCTGGGTGAACAGCGCCTTGTTGTAGAAAAAAGTCACGCCATATTGGGCCACCGGCAGCATGTATTTGTGACCCTGGTAGTCACTGGCCTGGCTTACCAGTTCGGGCGGGAAGCGCTCGTCCAGCCCGGCCTGTTGCCAGAGATCGTCCAGCGGCTCCAGATCGGGCACCAGAACAGCTGTGCGCGCCCCCGCCCAATTGGAATACAGGTCAGGCGGGTGCCCGCCCTTGACGCTGCCTTGGATGCTGGTTTTCAAAGCATCATGGTCCAGCAATACCGACTTCAGCTCAAAGTGGGTGGACTGGGCGTCAAAACTGTGTGTCACATCGGGCAGACCGCGACCAATTTGACCGGGGAAAAAGTGCAGCAAAGTCACTGCCGTCTTGGGGAGGGTCGCAGGCGGAGTCTCGGGGGCGCGCTGGCAGGCGGTCAGGGCCAGCAGCGGCAACATAAAGAGGAGGAAGAGCTTCACCAGCGACGTGTCAAAATTTTTGAATGAGGCGAGAGTATCACCTCAAAAAAGCAGCAGCCTCACCTGCCGCTGTCGCCAGCGCCAACTACCCCGAATCAGAGCGTCTTGGCGTCGATCGCTAGTCCTTGAAGTACCAGTAGCCGGCGTTGACCCATTCGGTGAGCTGGCGCACAAGCTCCGGGTTGGTCAAACCACTCTGCAGCGCGGCATAGTCTGGCTCGTCCATGTCACACAGCGCCAGCAGCGCGTCCTTGCAGGCCAGGCCAAAGTCAAAACGCTCTCCGTCCACGTAACAAACGCCTTGCGCCAGCGTTTTGTCCACATAAAAACAGCGCAGGCCACCGGTGCGCACCAACGGCTGTTCACGCAGGGCGTTGATCAGCTCGGCGGCGTCCAGCGGCTCATCGAGCGCCTGCAGGTCCAGCGCACATTTTGTTTTGGAGAAATAGCTGCCGGCAAAGTCGGCCAGCAGCACATCGTTGTCCAGCACACTTTGCAGGTGCGCCTTGATGCGGGCAAAGTCAGCTTTGTCGATCTGGCCTTGATGCTCGTGGATCGGGCGGTGCGGGTCGGCCAGCAGGTGCTGGGCCTGGTCCTTGTCGATGGCGTAGTCGGCCAAGCCGCTGAGCATGTCGCAGGCTGACTTGGCGCGAAAGCCGACCGAGAAACTCATCGACTCTTCCAGCGTGACCCCGTCATGCGGGAAACCCGGCGGGATGTAGAGGATGTCACCCGGCAACAGCTCGGTGTCGATGATCGCGTCAAACGGGTCGGTATGTAAGAGTGCCGCATGCGCGGCAAACTGCCGGTGGTTGCCCACATCACCCACGCGCCAGCGCCTGCGGCCGCTGCCCTGGCAGATGAACACGTCGTACAAATCAATATGTGGCCCAACACCACCGCCCGGCACCGCGTAGCTGATCATCACATCGTCCAGCCGCCATTTGGGGATGAAGGCAAAGGGCTTGACCAGCTCGGCCACCTCGGGCGACCAGTGGTTCACCGCCTGCACCACCAGCGTCCAGCCGGTGTCGCCAAAACGCTCGAACGACTCAAACGGGCCAAACTCGGCCTGCCACTGCTCACCTTGTTTGTAGACCATGCGCGACTCGACCTCGTCCTCACAAGCCAGCCCGGCCAGGTCGTTGGGGCTGATCAGGTCCGCCCAGTTTTTGAAACCCTGACGAATGACCACCGGCTTTTGCTGCCAGTAGTGCGCCATGAAGTGTTCAAGAGAAAAGTCGGTTAGGTTGAGTGTGAGTGCGGGCATAGGGTGGTAACGGGTGGGGGCAAGCGGCAGCGTTTTTGCTGCGGTTGCGGCAAAAGCGGGAGGTCAGAGGCCTGTGTTTCTTGCACGGTAAGTGCAGCGCCTCCAACTGGGCCGCCGGATGGTAGAGGAATCCCTGGCGCCCAGCCACCGCAATCTGGCCTTGTGTTGACGTGGCTCAGAGTCAGCCCAAACAAATCGCTGGGTGGCGTGTGTTTTGACAACACCCACGCAGAGGCGGCCAAGCCCTCACACCCCACCCGACAGCCACCTTGCGCGAAAATGCCCGACCCGCCGCACCCGCTGGCCAACCCCCACATTCCCATGAACATCGAAAAAGACACCGTTGTCACCCTGCGCTACAAAGTGGCCGACGCCAAGGGCAAACTCCTTGAAGAAGCCAAAGAACCCATGGCCTACCTGCATGGCGGCTACAACAACACCCTGCCCAAGATCGAAGAAGCGCTGCAAGGCAAAACTGCGGGCTTTCAGACCACGCTGGTGCTGCAACCCGAAGACGGCTTTGGCCTGCGTGATGAAAGCCTGGCGCAAACCATGCCGCGCCGCGACTTCCCGCCGGGTGTCAAAGTCGGCGGCCAATTGCATGGCCACACCGCCGACGGGCGCGAACAGGCGTTTCGCGTGGTCAAGATCAAGGGCGACACCGTGCTGCTGGACGGCAACCACCCCTGGGCTGGCATGGAACTGCGCTTTAGCCTCAAGGTGACCGAGGTGCGCGCCGCCAGTGCCGAAGAGCTGGCCCACGGCCACGTTCACGGCGCACACGGTCACCACCACTGAGCCAACACCCATCGTTATAAATGTGCCGTTAAACATGTAACACGGCACGTGCCTGTCCCATAATCCTGAGAGGCAAATCTCAGGGACGGGACAGCGCAGTGGCAACCCTTTTACCAGCACTTGGTGCATGCATAGCCCGCATGACCAGCGGCGAGCGCCGCCTGGCCCAGCGGCTGGAGCAAAAGCTCGACGACGACTACCTGCTCTGGTACGACGTCCCCATTGGCCCCAAACAAACCCACCCCGACTTTGTGCTGCTGCACCCGCGCCGCGGCCTGCTGATCCTGGAAACCAAGGACTGGAAGCTCGACACCATCCTGCGTGCCAACCGCCAGTCTTGGGACATCCTGGGCCACAACGGCCCCAAGGTGGTGATCAACCCGCTGGCGCAGGCGCGCCACTGCGCCATCCAGGTGGTCAACGCGCTGGAGCGCGACCCCCAGCTGCTGCAGGCCAACGGCCCGCACCAAGGCAAGCTGGCTTTTCCGTGGGGGCACGGCGTGGTGCTGACCCACATCACCCGCAAACAGTTTGAGGCCGCAGGTCTGGGCGAGGCCATCGAACCCCACTATGTGATCTGCAAAGACGAGATGGAAGAGTCCGCCGACGTGGAGGCCTTCCAGCAACGGCTGTGGCAGATGTTCCCCCACAGCTTTGGCGGCGCTTTGAGCCTGCCCATGCTTGACCGCGTGCGCTGGATCTTGTTCCCGCAGGTGCGTGTGCCCACCCAGGGCGCCCTCTTTGACGACAACGACGCCGAGGCCGACCTGCCCGGCATCATGCGTGTGATGGACTTGCAGCAGGAGCAACTGGCACGGTCTTTAGGCGACGGCCACCGCGTGATTCACGGCGTGGCCGGGTCCGGCAAAACCATGATCTTGGGTTACCGCGCCGAATACCTGGCCAAAGCGGGCGCACCGGGCAGCAAACCGGTGCTGATCCTTTGTTACAACGAGCCGCTGGGCGTCAAGCTCCACAGCATGATGGTGGCCAGGGGCCTGAGCGAACGTGTGCATGTGCGCCACTTTCACAAGTGGTGTCATGAGCAAATTCGAGCCTTTGGCCAGACGTTACCTGGGCAGGGTACACACTTTTTTGAAGAACTGGTGCAAGCCGTCATTCGTGGGGTAGAGCGCAAACACATCCCCAGCGGCCAATACCAGGCGGTGCTGATCGACGAAGGCCACGACTTTGCGCCCGAATGGCTCAAACTGGTCACACAAATGGTGGACCCCACCACCAACAGCCTGCTGGTGCTGTACGACGACGCCCAAAGCATCTACGAACGCGCGCGTGCCAAAGCCTTCAGCTTCAAAAGCCTGGGCATCCAGGCCCAGGGCCGCACCACCATCCTCAAAATCAACTACCGCAACACCCAGCAGATTCTGCAAACCGCCAGCCTGGTGGCGGCCGATCTGCTGACCGCCAACGACAAAGACGACGACGGCATCCCGCTGGTGAAACCCATCAGCTGCGGGCGCGACGGCGAGGCCCCACTGATCATCCGGCTGCCCAGCCTGCGCGATGAGGCCTATGCCATAGCCGACAGCCTGCGCGCCGCCCACGAAGAAGGCCACGCCTGGGGCGACATGGCTGTGTTGTGCCGTGACTGGCACACCATCAACCTATGTGCCGACGCGCTGCACCAGCGCGGGCTTCCGTTTCGCGTGCGCGAGAGACCGGGCGACTTCCAGCCCGCTGCCGACCACATCCACGTCATGACCATGCACGTCAGCAAAGGCCTGGAGTTCCCGGTGGTGGCCCTGCCCGGCGTAGGCCACATGCCCGCCCCCGGTGAGCCTGAGAAAGACGAAGCGCGGCTGTTTTATGTGGCGGCGACGCGGGCGACGCAAAAGCTGGTGCTGGGGG
>NZ_JAHFZF010000040.1 GCF_018619435.1 Rhodoferax sp. U11-2br
CGTCCCCACCCCGTCGCCGGTTGCCGAGTCAGCCACCCCCCTGCCAAAATCGGACCAGAACCTGGTCTGGCTCGACTGCGAGATGACCGGGCTTGACCCCGAAACTGATCGCATCATTGAGATTGCCGTCATCGTCACCGGCCCCAAGCTGGAAAACCGCACCGAAGGCCCGGTGCTGGTGGTGCATCAAAGCGACGCGCTGCTGGACGGCATGGACAAATGGAACAAAAGCACCCATGGCAAAAGCGGCCTGATCGACAAGGTGCGGGCCTCGACCCTGACCGAAGAAGAAGCCCAGGCGCAAATCATCGCCTTTTTGAGCCACTATGTGCCCAAAGCCACGTCACCCATGTGTGGCAACAGCATCGGGCAGGACCGGCGGTTCCTGGCCAAGTACATGCCCAAGCTCGAAGCTTTTTTCCACTACCGCAACCTCGATGTCAGCACCCTCAAGGAGTTGTCCAAACGCTGGGCGCCCGAGGTCTACAAAAGCTTCAAAAAGAAGCAGCGCCACACCGCATTGGCTGATGTGCATGAGTCGATTGACGAGCTGGAACACTACCGCGAGCACTTCCTGAAAACCCCTGTTTGAGGGTTGACTAGGTAAAAACCCGAAGCTGTGCCATAATCACGGGCTGCGCTGCAACTGGCAGCGCAATTTGTACATCTCCCAACATTCACCGGGCCCCATGCCGACCTGCTTGCAGGCGGCGTGAATTAGGGCCCCCGGCGCTGAACGTACCCAAACATTTGGGTCAGAGCTGGTTCCGTTTGATGGTTGATGTTTTTTAACCATAAACGGAGCTGCCGCACACCCTGCGGTGCTCGCGCATGAAAGAAATCCATGACTGACGCTACCTTAGCGACAGGCGACTTGTCGTCTGCCGAAAATTTGTCCACCGACCTGCACCTGATTGCCAACGACAGCCCTGAAGCCGTCGACGCGCAAGAAACGCTGGTTGAAGAACCTGAAGTGCCCAACGGCTTTGTCACGCTGGGCCTGGCGCCCGAGCTGATCCTGGCGGTGAAAGACCTGGGCTTTACCCAGCCCACCACTGTGCAGCAAAAAACCATTCCGCTGGCCATGCAAGGCCACAGCGAAGGTGCCAAAGACTCCCGTTTTATCGACCTGATGGTCTCCAGCCAGACCGGTAGCGGCAAAACCGCCGCCTTCTTGCTGCCGGTGTTGCACACCTTGCTGACCCAGATGGCCGAGGCCGAAGCCAAAGAGCGCGAAGACTACCAACGCGCCGTGGCCGAAGCCGCCGCCAAGGGTGAAGCTCCCCCGAAGCGCGCCAAGCGCAAAGATCCGACCAACCCGCGCCACTTCACCGCCCCGACCCCGGGTGCGCTGATTGTTTGCCCGACCCGCGAACTGGCCCAGCAAGTGGCCCACGACGCGATCGACCTGGTGCAACATTGCCGTGGCCTGCGCGTCGCCAACATCGTGGGTGGCATGCCTTACCAATTGCAGATTGCCAAGTTGCAGAACGCCAACCTGGTGGTGGCCACCCCGGGCCGTTTGTTGGACTTGCAACGCTCGATGCAGATCAAGCTCGACCAAGTGCAGTTCTTGGTGGTGGACGAGGCCGACCGCATGCTCGACCTGGGTTTCTCGGACGACCTGGCCGAGATCAACCAGCTCACCATTGGCCGCAAACAGACCATGATGTTCAGCGCCACCTTTGCGCCGCGCATCCAGCAACTGGCCGCCCGCGTCATGCGCGAGCCCCAACGCGTCACCATCGACAGCCCGCAAGAAAAGCACGCCAACATCAAGCAGGTGCTGTTCTGGGCTGACAACGCCCAACACAAACGCAAGCTGCTGGACCACTGGCTGCGCGACACCACCATCAACCAGGCCATTGTGTTTGCCAGCACCCAGATCGAGTGTGACGGCCTGGCCAACGACCTGCAGCAAGACGGCTTTGACGCCGTGGCTTTGCACGGCGCCCTGAGTCAGGGGCTGCGCAACCGCCGTCTGATGGCGCTGCGCCAGGGTCATGTCCAGATCCTGGTGGCTACCGATGTGGCAGCGCGCGGTATTGACGTGCCCACCATCACCCACGTGTTTAACTTTGGTCTGCCGATGAAGGCCGAGGATTACACCCACCGCATTGGTCGTACCGGCCGTGCTGGCCGTGATGGTCTGGCCATTACCTTTGCCGAGTTCCGCGACCGTCGCAAGATTTTTGACATCGAAGCCTACAGCCGTCAGCCGATCAAGGCCGAAGTGGTGCCGGGCCTGGAGCCGCAGCAGCGCATGCCTGACTCGCGCCCCAGCTTTGGTGGCCGTGACAACCGTGGCGGTAATGACCGCAAGTTTGGCGGCGGTGGCCGTCCGGCCGGTGGTGGTTTTGGTGGCAACCGTGGCGGCTTCGGCGGCGACCGCGGTGGTTTCAACGACAACCGTGGCGGTTTTAATGACAGAAATGCCTCTGGCCCTCGTGTAGTGGGTGCAGATAGCTATCAAAACAATAGAGCCGGTGGTTTTGCCCAGCGTGACGAACGCCCGGCAGCTGCGCCGCGTGAAGGTTTCAGCTACGAACGCAAAGGCGGCTTCAACGACCGCTTTGCCGGTAGCCGCGCCGGCGCACCCGCACCACGTGGTGACTTCGCGCCGCGCGCTGACTTTGGCGACCGCAAGCCCGCGTTTGGCAAACCAGCCTTTGGCAAGCCAGCCTTTGCCAAACCGGCAGGTGGTGGCAAGGTGTTTGTGCCACGTGATGCGCAAAAGCGTTTCTCCAAGAACGACCGCTGATCAGCCAAGCTGACCGGAACCCAAAAAGCCCGCAGCCTCACCCGCTGCGGGCTTTTTTTGTGCCGGAATTCTGGTGTGGCAGATGCGTAACTGGTGGGCTGGGCAACATGTGCGCCCGCATGAGCCTGGCCACCACAGGTGTGCGTTGCCCGTCCTTGCAGTGTTGAATAGCTGCGTGGGCAGACAAAAATGGCAGAAATCCAGCCGAAATGGGTCGAAAAGTCGGTCTGGCGGCCCGTTGTCGGCTGTTTGGCGTGTCTCTGTCGTTATGCTGTCGTTGTTTTTGGCAGGCCTCGGCTGGACACTGAGGTCTCCGCAGCACAGAGGAATCCGGACATGTCAGTTCAAAAACTTCGCTTGAAACACGGTTGGTCACAACAACAGCTCGCTGATGCCAGTGGCCTGAGTGTGCGCACCGTGCAACGCATCGAGGCGGGTGAGCCTGCCAGCACCGAATCCCTCAAATCATTGGCTGCGGTTTTCGAGGTCGACTTCTCAACCCTGAACCCGGAGCCAAACATGAACAACCCCGCTCTCACGATCACCGAACAACAAGAAAAAGCTGCTTTTGACCAGGTCCGCAAACTGCGTGGTTTCTACCTGCACCTGATGAAGTATGTTGTGGTGAACCTTGGCCTGTTGGCCATCAACCTGATTTTTTCACCACACACCCTGTGGTTCTACTGGGTGATGCTGGGCTGGGGCCTGGCGTTGCTGTCGCATGCCTTTCGGGTGTTCCGGCCCGCCTGGGTGCTGGGGCCGGATTGGGAAAAACGCGAGGTCGAAAAACGTTTGGGCCGCCCCCTGTGACCCGTTGACCGGCGTTTATTCGACGGTTGCCTGAATGTAAGTGGCGAGCTTGATGTCCGAGTTGGCGATGTGGTTGAGCAGCCAGTCGGTCAAGAACACTTCCAGCACCTGGTGATCCAGCGTGCCATTGGCGATGCGGGCAGACACCTCGTTCAGGCGGGAGATCAGACTCTCGTGTTGGGCTTTGTGTGCCGCCATCGCCGGGTAGTCCAGGCGCTGCATCAGCGCCTCCTCGTGGGCAAAGTGCTCACGGGTGTATTTGAACAGGGCCATGGCACAGGCTGTCAGCGTCGTTTTGTCCTTGGCCGCCAACACCGTGTTGACCAGTTTGAACAGTTGTTGATGCTGTGCATCTATTTCGTCATGGCCGATTTTGTAGCCATCTTTCCATTCCAATGACATAGGCCGCCCATGTAGTTTGAATTTCAACGCTGACCAGAGCAAGTTTAGGCGCTGTTCTGCCCGCCGTATTGACAATGGTCAAGGGAGTTTGATGCGCCGATCCGGGGGCAGGTGAGGCAAGTCAAGCCGCTAGTTCAGCAGTCGGCGGCCTTTCCAGCGTCCCCCTGCGAGCCGCGCCAGATACAAGCCGCTGCGCACCAGCCAATCGGTGAACATCCCCAGCCAGACACCCACCACACCCCAGCCCAGAAGCACACCGAAGGCATAACCCAGACAGAGCCGAAACAGGCACAAACCGATCAGCGTGGTGAACATGGCGTAACGTGCGTCACCCGCGCCTTTGAGACCGTTGGGCAACACAAAGGTCGTTGGGTAAGCGATCAGGAACAGGCAGTTCAGTTGCACCAGCGTGGCACCAAGCGAAATCACCTCCGCATCGCGTGAGTACAGTCCGACGATCCACTGCGCCAGTGGTGCACAGACAATGCCGATGCCGAGCATGGCGATGCCCGCGAGTTTCAGCACGTACCACATGTCCCGTTCGGCATCCGCCTCATCACCGCGCCCGACGGCCTGACCCACCAGTGTGGTCAGCGCAACGGCCAGGGCATTGCCTGGAATGTTGAGCAGCAGGGCGACCGAGAAGGCGATGAAATTGGCGGCAATCGCCACGGTGCCCATGCCCACCACGATCACCTGCACCAGCAGCTTGCCGCCGTTGAACACCAGCGACTCCACACTGGCGGGAATGCCGATGGCAAACAGGGCGCGCAGCAGCTTGCCGTCAAAGCGGAAGCTGCGCAGCTGCAGTGGCAGCAGGTGCTGATAACGACGCAGCATGGCCAACAGGTACACCGTGCCGCCCAGTCGCGCCAGACTGATGGCAACCGCAGCACCGGTCACGCCGTAGCTGGAGACATCGATGGTGAACCATTCGGTGCGCAAATGCATGCCGTAGATCAGCACGTAACTCAGGATCACGTTGAGCACGTTCATGAGCACGTTGGCCTGCATGGCCAATCGGGTCTCGCCGGCACCGCGCAGTGCACCGCTGGTGACCAGCATCAGCGCGGTGAGTGGGTAACTCAAGGCGGTGATCAGCAGGTACTGCTCCATGTAGTTTTGTACGGTGGCCGTGGGTGCCCCATACAACCAGAACAACATTGGTTCCCGAAACACCGCACACAGGCCGCCCAGCAGCAGGGCAAGCAAGCCACAGATCACCAGCGATTGACTGGCTGCAGCACCGGCACGGCTGCGTTCACGCCGCCCGATGCATTGGGCCACCACCACCGTTGACCCGATCGCCAGCGCAGAGAACAAGGAGGACACAATCAGGTTGATGGCATCCACCATGCCAATGGCAGAGACCGCATCGCGTCCGATGCGGGCAGCCATGATGGTGTTGACCGTGCCAAGCAGTGTGACAAAAAACTGCTCAAAAAAGACCGGAGTAGCCAGTGCGAGAACGTCGCGACGGATATGCATGCAGGTGTGTGACGTTTCTAAGCGAGCGCGAATTTTACGCCCACGCATGCTGCCAGTTTTCAGCTCAAAAAGGCTGCCTCTTTGGATAGATAGCTATTCAAAAAATAGCGAATAGCCCTTATTCAATAAGGGCTTGAGGTCATTTTTGCTATGAAGGGAAGGTCGGTGGCTGACGCGACCGTGGGTTGCTCAAACCCTGGCTTTGCGCGCCCGCAGCTTGAGCCCGACGCGCAGCCGCCAGATCAGCTTGACCGCGCCGTAACCCAAGGCCGCACCACCCACGGCGAACAGGCCCATGCCCAGCAGGGTGGGCCAGCCAAACGCTGCGATCCAGGAGGTTGCGTCACCATCAGCTGCCAACTTGATGGGTGCACCCAAGATGTTTTCACCCAGCTGGTAGGCCAGCCACAGCCAGAATCCGATGGTGAGCGGATTGGTGACCATGGTCATGGCCGCTGCCGCCGGGATATTGGCGCGCCACCAGGTGCAATGGGCAATGGCCACCAAGGTTTGGGCAAACGGGATGGTAAAGGCCCAAAACGTTCCCACCGCGACCCCACGCGCTACCGCTTCGTGCTGGAGTCGCCACAACTGGGGGTCAAGCATGTGCCTGGCCAAGGGTTTGAGCCAGGGGTGGGCTGCCAGAGTGTCTCGCTTGGGCAACCACTGGCGAAACTGATCGGGCCAAGCGGGTTTTGCGGGTTTCATCGGTGTGTTGCCCTGCGCATCGACGCGATCAAGGCATGCAGCGCGCCGCCACCCGCAAGCAGAACGACTGTACCGACGCCCCACAAGCACCAAGCCAGCGGGCCGAACCTGTGCGCCACAACCGGCAGGTCCGACAGGACAGACTGAAACCATGGCAGCACGACCGCTGTGCTGGCCTTGATCGCGTCCATCCACTCCGGCGGCAACCACAGCACCACCCAGTTCGGCAGCACCACCTGTTCCCAAGCCTGGGCCTGGTCCGCCAGTTGACCGATGCCCGCCGTTGACCATGCCGCCACAGCATGCAGCGCCCAAGCCGTCATGGACCAGATGGCCAGGAGCATCAGAACGAGGAACCAGGATATTGCATAAGGCATGGGTAGTCCGATAGGGCAGTGTTTGAACGGGGTGATGTTGCCGTCTCAAGGGCTTTTGGAGAAGCAGGCAAATTCGCTGAAACACTCCTGTTTTTACGAACTGTTATGTCGGTTTATTCAGAACAAACATGGTGATAAACGACTAGACTTTGGCCACTGCTGTGTTGCCGATTGGGTCGGCAGCATCCGCAAAGCCCCTTGACAGGGTGGCCAATCACCAACTTGGAAGGTATGTATGCAAACCATTGCTCCGCTCTGGCTATGGGTCACCTTCGGCGCCATTGTGCTGGTGTCGTTGTTCATTGACTTTGTGGTGCTCAAGAAGCAAGGCTCGCACGATATTGGTGTCAAAGAGGCTCTGCATTGGTCGCTGGTCTGGGTGGCTTTGAGCTTTGTGTTCAATGGCCTGTTTTGGTGGGCGGTCAAAGACAGCACCGGGTCCACCGAATTGGCCAACACCAAGTCGCTGGAGTTCTTGACCGGTTACCTGATTGAAAAGTCGCTGGCGGTGGACAACATTTTTGTGTTCCTGATGATCTTCACCTACTTTGCCGTTCCCACAGCATTTCAAAAACGGGTGCTGATGATTGGCATCATCGGCGCGATTGTGTTGCGCACAGTCATGATCCTGGTGGGGGGTTGGTTGCTGGCTGAGTTTCACTGGATCTTGTATGTGTTTGGCGCGTTTCTGATCCTGACCGGCGTGAAGATGTGGTGGGCGGCTGGCAAGGAGCCGGACCTCAATGACAACCCGGCCCTGAAACTGCTGCGCAAGCTGTTGCCAGTGAGCAGTACCTATGATGGGGAAAAGTTCTGGACGGTAGAAAACGGCAAAAAGATCGCCACCCCTTTGTTCATGGTGATCTGCCTGATTGCGCTCACTGATGTGATTTTTGCGGTGGACTCGATTCCGGCGATTTTTGCCATCACCAGTGACCCGTTTATTGTGCTGACCAGCAATGTGTTTGCCATCCTGGGTTTGCGTGCCATGTACTTCCTGTTGGCGGCTGTGGCCAACAAGTTCCATTTGCTCAACTACGGCTTGGCGGTGATTCTGGTGTTCATTGGCACCAAGATGTGTTTGATTGACATCTACAAAATCCCGGTGGGTGTGTCTTTGGGGGTGGTGGTAGGCATCTTGGCGCTGACCATGCTGCTGAGTGTGCGCAGTGCGCCGACCCAGCCCAAAGCCTGAGTCCACAACACGCTGCAGCCCACGCAGCCCGTTACAGCACGGGTTGCAGCAGCCTTTGCACCAGCGGGTGCTGCACTTTCTTTTCTGTGCCAATCGCAAAAAAGTGCTCGGTCACCCCCTCACACGAACCCAGGCGTTGCACGGCGTAGCGGGCCAGCAAATCGTCGTGCACCCAAGCCGCCGCTGGAAACACACCCATGCCGCTGGCGCCAAATGTTTTCAGCAAGGCGCCATCGGCAAATTCGCCCACGATACGGGGGCGAATGGCACGTTGCTCAAACCACAGGTCCAGGCGGTCGCGCACAGCCGTGTGTGTGGTGGGCAGCAGCAGGGGCACATCGGCCAGGCTTTGTGGAAAGTTGTAGCGGGTGGCCTCCACCCATTTTGAGGTGCCGTACCAGGCGATGGTGGATGAGCCCATGCTGTGGCTGTACAGCTTGATGTTGGGGTTGTTGGGGGCGGGTCGGTCAGACAACACCACGTCGAGTCGGTGCAGCGCCAGATCGCCCAGCAGGTCATCGAGCTTGCCCTCTTGGCACAGCAGACGCAAATTGGCTTCGGCCATCACCGGTTGCAGCAGCAGGTGCACCACCAGTTTGGGCAGACCATCGCACACACCCACAGCCAGGCGCACGGTGGGTGAGCTCACCGCGTCACGCACCTTGGATGGCAGGTCCTCACCCAGCTGAAATATCAGGTCGGCCTGTTGCAAAGCGGCCTGACCGGCCTCGGTCAGCACCAGTCCGCGCCCGGCCGGTTTGAGCAGCGCAAAACCCAGGGACCGCTCCAACTCGCGCACCTGTGCACTCACCGTCTGTATCGCCATGTCCAGCTTGTCAGCGGCCCGTGAGATACCGCCTTCTTTGGCGACCACCCAGAAGTAGTACAGATGTTTGTAATTGAAAGAGGTGCTCATGCTCAGTTTTTCTGTGACTGTCGTTAAGAAATTATCTGCTTTTTAAGAATTGATCTGGAGGCTATCGTCCAGACCTCTTTCACCAACTGGAGAAACAGCGTGCAGATTTTTTTTGAATCCCGTGTTGCCAATGGCGCTCAGATGCGCGATCTGTCCATGGCGCGTGTGCGTTTTGCCCTGCGGCGGCTAGCGGCGTCGGTGCCACAGGTCAAGCTGCAGTTCTCTGACGTGAATGGCCCGCGTGGTGGTGTCGACAAACGTTGCCAGGTCGAACTCACCACCGCCCATGCCAGCACCGTGGTCATCGCCTCACTGGCGCGGGACTGGCGCACCGCGCTGGACCGCTCTCTCATCCGTGCCACCCGGGTGGTGGCGCGCAAGCTGCAGCGCGCGCAAAAGCCCGTGCGTGGCCGCACCGCAAAACTTGCACTCGAACGCTGAACTTGTCTGCCCCTCAGGGCAAAACACGCTCACAAGGCAGCTGCCTGCATCAACACACCACAAGGAAAGAACGCTATGAAATGTCCCAGTTGCCCAGACACCACCCTGGTGATGACCGATCGACAAGGGGTCGAAATTGACTACTGTCCCAGTTGCCGCGGCATCTGGCTTGACCGGGGGGAGCTCGACAAACTGCTGGATCGGGCCGCCGCTGTTGCCGCACCCGTGGCCGCAGTGTCTGCACCCGCAGCAGGTCGCCAGCACCAGCCTGACTTTGAAGACTCAGACTACCGCAACGGCCAGCGTTACCGCAAAGAGCGCAAAAAGTCGTGGTTGAACGAGATTTTTGACTGAAGCCTTAAGAACACCGATGCAGAGCTTCTTCGATCCTGCCATTTTGTTCTTTGTGTTTGGCATCTTGGCCGGCTCGCTGAAGTCCAACTTGGAAATCCCGCCGCAGATATCGCGGTTTTTGTCCCTGTACCTGCTGATGGCTTTGGGCCTCAAGGGTGGTTTTGCCCTGGCCCACTCGGGGCTGACGGCTGATGTGCTGGTCAGCCTGGGCGCGGCCTTGGCCATGGCCATCTTGGTGCCCCTGCTGGGTTACCTGAGCTTGCGCCGATTCCTCAATGGGTTTGATGCGGCGGCCATTGCCGCCACCTACGGCTCAGTGAGTGCGGTCACCTTCATCACGACGGTGCAGTACCTCGATACCCAAGGCATCAGCTTTGGGGGGCACATGGCAGCCGCCATGGCGTTGATGGAGTCGCCCGCGATTGTGCTGGCTGTGGTGTTGGCCAACCATGCGCGTCAAAAGGCAAAAGCCCAGGGGATTGGTGCCGCTGCAGGCGGCAACACACCCTTGCGGCGCATCTTGCACGAGGCCCTGACCGATGGGGCACAGCTGCTGCTGCTGGGTGCGATGCTGATTGGCATTCTGACTGGTGAGGCTGGCCAAGCCGCCATGAAGCCGTTCTCTGTGGACTTGTTCAAAGGCATGCTGGCCTTCTTCCTGCTGGACATGGGTTTGCTGGCGGCCCGCAACATGGGCAAGCTCAAAGGCCAGTCCCTTGGCCTGCTGGTTTATGCCTTTGTCGGGCCGCTTGTCCATGCCAGTCTGGCGCTGGGGATGGCGTGGGTGTTGGGCATGTCGGTTGGCAACACCGCCTTGTTGATGGTGTTGGCGGCCAGTGCGTCTTACATCGCAGTGCCAGCGGTCATTCGCCATGCGATCCCGGAGGCCAACCCCTCGCTCTACTTCGGCATGTCCTTGGGGCTGACTTTTCCGTTCAACATTTTGGTGGGTATACCGCTGTATGTGCAGGCGGCACAACATTGGCTTTGACCTGTTGCCAAGGCTTGATGGCACGGGTGTTCCAGACCACAAGGCGACTGGGCGGCAAGCACCCTCCTGCTAACAGCGCCTTGGCGGCAAAGTAATCGGGCAAAAGGTCGTCAAGCATTGGGTATATTCCACGGGCCAAGGTCAACGCCCGTTGGCCACTCGCCCAAAAAAACAAGCCCCGCTTTCACGTCAACACCACAGTGACCAAGACATCCGGGGCAATTCAACTTAGCATCCCACCCAGTAGGAAAAAAATGATTTACGGACACGTCAAAGACCTGGCGTCCAGCTTTGCCTGGCTGCCAACACCGCTCAAAACGGCGGTTGAACACCTCAAGACCACGGATTTTGCGGCGTTGCCAGCTGGCAACTACGAGTTGCAGGGCAATGACATCCGTGTCCAGGTGATTGACATGTTGACCCGTCCCCTGGCCGATGCGCGGCCAGAGGTTCATCGTCAGTTCATTGACGTGCAGTTTCTGGTTCAAGGCGCTGAAAAGATTGGTGTTGCCGCAGACACCGGCCACAACCTCGTGTTCAGCGACCAGCTGGCCGAGCGTGATCTGCTGCTCTACACCGACGTGGACAACGAATCCACCTTGACCATGACCCCCGGCAGTTTTGCTGTGTTTTTTCCGACCGATGTACACCGCCCGGGCTGTGTTGTTGATCAGCCGCAGGCCATCCGCAAGGTGGTGATCAAAGTGCGCGCCTCCCTGCTGGCTTGAGGCTCACCATGAAAACGATCCGATGGGGAATGATTGGTTGTGGGTCCGTGGCCGAGGTGAAAAGTGGGCCAGGGTTCTACAAGTCTGACAACAGTGCGCTGGTGGCCGTGACCAGCAGACAGCTCAAACATGCGCAGTCCTTCGCCGAGCGCCATGGTGTCCCCAAGGTCTACGCCAGCAGTGAAGAGCTGGTGGCCGATCCTGAGATCGACGCGGTCTACATCGCCACCCCGCCGTCATCACACAAAGCGCTGTCCTTGCTGGTTGCCAAGGCGGGCAAACATGTGTACGTCGAGAAACCGATGGCCCTGCGTTTTGAAGAGTGCCGCGACATTGTGGAGGCCTGCCAGCAGCATGGCGTCCGTTTGTTCGTCGCGTTTTACCGTCGTGCCATGCCGCGTTTTCTCCAGGTCAAGGCCTGGATCGACAGCGGTGCCATCGGTGCCGTGCGCTTGGTGCGCGTTGTGCAACATCAGCCGCCCGCGACGGAAGACCTGTCACCGGCCACGCTGCCCTGGCGTCTGCGACCCGATGTGGCGGGTGGCGGCAAGTTTCTTGACATGGGTATCCACGAACTGGACCTGTTCGATTTCCTGTTTGGCGCGATCGAGGAAGTGCAAGGCATCGCCAGCAACCAGGCAGGTTTGTATGCGGTGGAGGACACCGTCACCGCCACCTGGCGACATGCCAGCGGTGTGCAGGGCGTGGGCTCATGGTGTTACGTTGGTGCTGCCAATGAGGATGCCATCCAGATCATCGGCTCCAAGGGGACCATCAGCTTTGAATTCTTTTCTGACAAACCCCTCAAGCTGGTCAATGGTGACGGTGAGCAGCTGTTGGAGATACCCAATCCACCGCATGTACAACAACCCTTCATCCAGAGCATGGTGGACGATTTCAATGGTGTGGCACCGTGTCCCGGCAGTGTGGACAGCGCTGTTCGTTCCACCTGGGTGGCAGACCAGGTACTGAGCAATTACCGCCGGCAAAAGGGGTACTGAATACCTTGTGGCGTTCTGAATCTGCTGGCAGTGCGTTCAGCAGGTCGCCTTAGCGCAACACCCAAAGAAAAAGCCCACTACCGTTTAGATAGTGGGCTTTTCTGATGTGTCTTGGTGGGAACTGAGAGATTCGAACTCTCGACCTACGGATTAAGAGTCCGCTGCTCTACCAGCTGAGCTAAATTCCCGTTCGGTTGGCGGTTAACACCGCCGTCGAAGCCCTAAATTATATAGGCAAATTTCGCGTTTTTTTCTGCCTTGTGGGCAGAGCTGGTCTGGTTACATCAACAGATGTTCGCCAGCGTTATCTCCGCCCAGCGTCACGTAGTTCACCTTGCGGATGTCCATCAGCTTCTTACCACCGGCGTAGCTGATCGAGCTTTGCACGTCCTGCTCCATCTCGATCAGGGTGTTGGCCAGTTTGCCTTTGATCGGCTCCAGGATGCGTTTGCCTTCCACGTGTTTGTACTCACCCTTGTTGAAGTCGCTGGCCGAGCCGTAATACTCTTTGTAGAGCCTGCCGTCCACTTCCACCGTCTGCCCCGGGCTTTCCTCGTGACCGGCAAACAGCGAGCCAATCATCACCATGGTGGCGCCAAAACGCACACTCTTGGCAATGTCGCCATGGTCGCGGATGCCGCCGTCGGCAATGATGGGTTTGGTGGCCACGCGGGCACACCACTTGAGAGCGCTCAGTTGCCAGCCGCCAGTGCCAAAACCGGTCTTGAGTTTGGTGATGCAGACCTTGCCCGGGCCAATGCCGACCTTGGTGGCGTCGGCGCCCCAGTTTTCCAGGTCAATCACCGCCTCGGGGGTGGCCACATTGCCGGCAATGATGAAGGTGCTCGGGATCTTCTCGCGCAGGTAAGCAATCATGTTTTTCACGCTGTCGGCATGGCCATGGGCAATGTCGATGGTGATGTATTCGGGCGTCAGGCCCTGGGCTACGAGTTGGTCCACGGTGTCGTAGTCGGGTTTCTTGACGCCGAGCGAGATCGATGCGTACAGGCCACGCGCCTTCATGTCCTTGACAAAAGCGACGTTGTCCAGGTCAAAGCGGTGCATCACATAGAAGTAGCCGTTTTGTGCCAGCCAGATACAAATTGGCTCACTCACCACGGTTTTCATGTTGGCCGGCACCACCGGGATGCGAAAGCGCCGTGGTCCAAAGTCCACCCCAGCGTCGCACTCTGAGCGGCTCTCCACCCGGCATTTGCGGGGCAGCAGCAAGATGTTGTCGTAGTCGAAAATTTCCATGGTCAAGCGTCTTTCTCTAAAGGTTGAAAACAAGAGCGCTTGGATTGCGACCGGTTGGTGCTGGCAGCGGCGCGAGGGCCGAGCGGGCACAAAAAACCGGGCTGCAATTGCTTGGGCCCGGTGTCTGATTCTACCGTGTTTGGCCGCCTGGCTCGTTTGTCTCTTCTTTTGGGCACAGCGAACTGGCCGCCGCCAGCACCTGGCCCTGGGCGTCCTGCACCCAGCCCAGCAGTTGCAACCGGTTCGTCTTTGTGCCCTCGGGCAGGCTCATGGCGCGGAAGTCTTCCAGGCTGATGTTTTCCTGATTTGATAGTGCTTGGCCCTTGTCCCATAAGGGCTGGAGTACATTTCTGACCAGATTCCTTGGCAGTGGTGAACCCTCGGTGCCGGTGGGCAGGTTTTCCACCAGCAGCACCCAACCCGACAGGGGCCAGGCCAGCGCTGAGTTGGCAGGCAGCGTCAGCGACACCGACATACCCACATAGTTGTTGACCGCTGGCCCATGCGCCACACGCAGCGTGATCCCCGGCCAGCTGGCAACAGCCTGGGTGTGTTGGCTCTGGGTGGTCGGGCGGGGCTGTTGTTGTGAAGCCAGCCGTGCCAGGGCATCGCTGCTGGCCGCTGCTGCCAGCGCGGCGTCTTCACCCTGGCTGCCAGGCACGATCCAGTCCAGCACCAGGGCCTTGGGTGGGGTTGCTGCAGTGTTGGGGTCGCGCCAGCAGGCTTCGCAGTCGGCGTTGATAAAACGCTCGAACAAGGTGGTGGGTGCGGGCTGGTCGTCGCTGCTGCAGGCCGACTGGCCATGCGCGAAGGAGGTAGTCAGCAACAACAGAGGCCAGATGATGGCCGGATAGCGCAGCAAGGGTTGGGTCATGCCCCTTTGTACATGGGGCGGCAAAGCTGTGCGGGGTTGACGGGTTTTGTGGGGGCTCAGGCCAGCGAAATCTGGGTGAGGGCGCTGAAGCTGTTTGCCAGCAGCGCATTGCTGGCCAGCACCGCGTTGCCGTGGCGCAGGCCATCGTTGTCCCAGAACGGGTTGATGCGGCCACCGGCCTCGGTCACCAGCAGCAGGCCTGCGGCCACGTCCCAGGCATTGATGTGTTGTTCGGCATAACACTCGATGCGGCCCGCACTGACATAGGCCAAACCCAGCGCACCCGAGCCCGCCCGGCGCACCGCGCAGCCGGTGTGCATGGTTCGGCTCACCAAGTTGAGGTAACTGTCCACCGGTTTGCGGCTGGACCAGCCGATTTCAACGCTGGCTGTTGTCAGCGTGTGGATGGTGCTCACCTGCAGGCGTTGGCCATTGAGCCAGGCGCCCTGGCCACGTCCGGCCAGAAACAGTTCGTCGCGCATCGGGTCGTAAATGGCGCCCGCCTCTAACTGGCCTTGCACCATCACGCCCAGGGAAATACAAAAGTGCGCGATGTTGCGGGCAAAGTTGGCGGTGCCGTCAATTGGGTCAACGATCCACAGGCGCTCGGCATTGATTTGGCCACCGCCTTCTTCACCGAGCACACTGTCCTGCGGAAAGCGCTGGGTGATCTGCTCACGCACAAACTGCTCAACCGCCAGATCGGTCTCGGTCAGGTAATCCTGCTGGCCCTTGAGGCTGTAGGCGGGGCGGTCTGGCGCCAGAAAAGCGTCACGTATCAGAGGGCCGGCGGACAGGGCCAGCTCTTTCACGGCTTGCATCAAAGGGGTGGTCATGCTGGGCTCAAAGAGTGGCTCTCAAGAATACACCACTGGTTGATCGGCACGTTTTTGGACGAACGGCATACCGCCAACTGGTCAAACACCAGCTCTTGCCCCTCAAACTGTTCGGCCAGTGGCCCCAGCAGGCCCGCAATGTGTGGGTGTGGCTCACCATACGCCAGGCTCAGATGCGGAAAAGGTGACAACCCCGTTGCGGTGCGGGTGATGGCTTGTGTGGCCTGCTGCATCAGGCCAAAAGCCGGGCTCAGTGCCAGGCGCAGGTAGAGGCAGCGGAAAAAATGTTCGCTGCTCTCCACACCGTCCACACGCCAGCGCAGCGGCGCCTGGCATGCCGCCAGCCGCTCCAGCAGGTGGCTCAGGGGCGCCAACTCGGTGCTGATGTCACCCTGGATCGTGACATGGGGTGCAAACACCGGGCCGCCCAGGTGGCTGGACAACAGCGCGATGCTGTTGTTGAGCCGCGCGGTGTCGGCAGTGCTTGGCAACAGCCAGATGGAGTACTCATTGGTCATGGCAACACCTATTTACCCACGCTGGCCAGCACATCGGCCTTGAGGAAACGCTCCACAAACAACATGAACAGGGTGGACGGAATCAGTAGCAACAAGGCGGTGATCGAGGCGATCTGGTAATTGCCTTCCATCGCCGCGTTGAGCATGGTCAACGGTAGCGTCTGGATGTTGGGCACACCCACAAAAAAGGTGCCGGAAAACTCGTCGAGTGAAATCAGGAACACAAATATCGCACTGGCCATCAGCCCCGGTGCCGCCAATGGCAGCGACACCGTCAAAAAGGCGCGCAGCGGTGAGGCCCCCAGGTTGCGCGCTGCTTCCACCTGCTCCTGGCCAATCGCGGCAAAGGCGGCGGACGCAATCCAGATCGCCAACACCAGCCCCTGGATCGCGTGCACCAGCATCACGCCCCAGATGGTGCCGGTGAGCCCGAGCCCGTAAAACATGCGGGCAATGTTCAGATGCACCGCCACCGTTGGGAAGGCCTGCGGCAACAGGAAAAACAGCAGAAACAGGCTGCGCAGTGGCAAGTGGCGTTTGGACAGCGCGTAGCCCGCTGGAATGGCCACAGCCAGGCTGAGCACCACCGTCAGCAGCGCGATGATCAGGCTGGTGGACAGGGCGCGCATGGCCCCCGCCTCTGGCCGGAACACCTTGTCCCAAAAGGCAAAGCCCCAGCGCACCGGTAACTTGGCAGGGTAGTACCAGGCCTCGGTCACGGTCCAGATCAGCATGTTGAGCAGCGGCCCAAAAATGGCGACAGCCAGCAGGCCGATCAACAGGCCGCGCAACACAGTGCCCAGAAAGGCAGGAAAACGGAAGTGGGTCAAAGTCATTTGGGAGGCCTGCCGTCGCGCAGACCTTGGCGCAGGTAAAACCAGGCAGCGACACCGCTCAAAGCAAAAGAAACAAAGCCCAGCGCGTTGGCCACGCCGTAGTCACCATAAGAGTTGACGCGCCAGGCCATGTCCACCGTCAATAGGGTGGGTGAACCGGCAATCACCATCATCGGCACCGACAGTGCTGACAGCATCGTGACAAACGACAGGATCAACGCCACCCAGACCGTGGCCTGCACCTGCGGCAGCACAATCTCCAACAGCGCCCGCAGCCGTCCGGCGCCCAGACCACGGGCAGACTCAATCATCGAGCGGTCCATCGCCGCCATCGCGCCGCAGATCAGCAGCGTGGCAAACGGCAGCTGTTTCCAGACAAAGGTGATCACCACACCGCGCCAGTCCAGCAAGCTCACCGCGTTGAGAGGGTCCACCAGGCCGAGCGACATCAGGCTGTTGTTGAGCATGCCGTTTTTGGCCAGAAAGGTGCGCATCAATTGCGCCGCCACCACAAACGGGATAAACAGCGGCCAGCGGTAGATCCAGCCCAAGACCGCCACCGCACGCGGGTTTTCACCGAGCGTCAGGTAACCGGCAATGGCAATCGACAAGATGCCCACCAGCGCGGTGGACAACAGCGTGACACCAGCCGTCAGGGCGATGTCACCGCCATACAGGGCAAAAGCCTTGCTGAAGTTGCCCAGGTCCCAGCCGCCGGTGAGTTCGTTGTGGAAGGCATAGGTCAGCGACATGCCGAGCGGGTAAACAAACAGCAGGCCCACCATCAACACGGCCGGTGCCAACAGGGCCAGCATGGCCAAAGAAGAGGTGGGGCGCTGCATCAGTCGCATCACCTCAGTTTTGCACCTGGGCTTCGTACTGTTCACGCATGTCCTTGAAGAACGGCGCCAGCGGGAACGGTTTGCTGAACTTGGCCAGGTCGGTCGGGGTCACGTCAACAAACAGCTGGTTCCAGGTTTTGGCATCCAGCGAGGACTTGACCACGTTGGCGTCGATGCCCGGGTACCAGTTGAAGCGTTTGACAATACCCTCAGCCTGCACGGCGGGGCTGGTGGCCAGGGCGATGAACTTCTTCGCCAGCTCCACATTCTTGGCCTTGGCCGGAATGGCGTAGTAGTAGGGCTGGCCAGGCATGCCGGGCGAGAGTAATTTGAGCTTCAGGTTCGGCGCCAGACGGCCTTCGGCCTGCCAGGTGTGGAACATGTCGACCCAGACCGGGCCCATGGCGATTTCGCCGCGGTTGAGCATGTCCAGCGTGCCAGCGTTGCCGGGGGTGAACACCACCTGCTGGTTAAAAGCTTTCAGGTCGGTAAAGGCCTTTTTCCAGCCAGCCTGAGCCTTGGCGTCGTAGGGGCCTTGTTGCACCACATCGGGGTTGCCGCCGTAGGCATACATCCAGCCCACCACAAAGGCCACACCCGACATGCCGCCCTTGAGGCCGTTGTAACCAAAACTCTTGGGGCTTTTGGCCACAAAAGACCGCAGCTCGTCGTAAGAAGCGGGCGGGTTCTTGATCAGGTCGGGGTTGTAGGCCAGGGCGGTCTGGCTCTCAAACATCGGCATCACATAACCGTCCACATTCACACCGAGGGCCTGTTTGGCGCTTTGGCTCACCGCGTATTTGCCGGTGCTGATGCTGTCGCGGTATTTGAGCAGCAGGCCGCCTTGCACCATTTCACCGGTTTTTTGCTGGTTGGGCACGATCACGTCGGTGTCCCAGGTGGCCAGACCGGCGGCCTTTTGTGCCTGCAGTTTTTCCATCATTTTTTGTGAGCCAGCGTCATCCGGGCCTGTACCCACCACGCTGACTTTGACCCCAGGGTTTTGTTTTTCAAACAGCGGGCCAAGGTAATCGGTGACGTAGTCCACCATGTTTTGTGAACCGCCACTGATCACGTTGAGGGTGACCTGGGCCTGTGCTGAGAGGCTCAGCGAGCCCAGGGCGAGGGTGATGGACAAAGAAAGGGCGCGTTTGAATGGCTTCATAAAAGTCCTGATGAGTTGCAAAAAAGAAGAGGGGTTCAGTGTTGTGCCAGCGTCTGGCGGGAGACTTCGCGCGGGTACACATGCAAGGCGTCGGCGGGCACATGCACCGCCACCGTTTGGTTGTGGGCCACACTCTGGTGGTGGTCGATGAAAAACGGGCCGCAATGGGTCTGGATCTCGCAGCGGTAGCCGCCACCCAGGTAACTCACCTGGGTCACCCGCCCGGGCAGTTGCAGGCTGTCCTGCGCAGGCTCACCTGGCATCTGCAGGCGGGCGGCCTCACTGCGAAAGTGCACCTGCGCCGGGCCGCTGGTCGGCAGCGCTGCCTGGCAGCGGATGCTGGCGCCGGGCAGGCCGGGCACACTCAGATGCACCCCCGCGTGCGAGACCTCGGCCTCACAGTGGATGATGTTTTCTGCCCCCATGAACGAGGCCACGTAAGGCGTCTTGGGGTGCTGGAAGACTTCTTCGGGTGTGCCAATCTGGGCAATCTGGCCCTGGTCCAGGATTACCACTTGGTCGGCCATCACCATGGCTTCTTCGCGGTCGTGGGTCACCAGAACGGCAGTCACCCCCAACTTGCGCTGGATAGCGCGAATTTCGTGGCGCATCTGCAGCCGAATGCGTGCGTCCAGGTTGGACAGCGGTTCGTCCAGCAGCAAGATCTGTGGCTCCACTGCGAGGGCGCGACCCAGGGCCACGCGCTGGCGCTGGCCGCCGGAGAGTTCGGTCACCGGCCGATCGGCATACCCTTGCAGGCCCAGCATGTCGAGCAGGCTGCCAATGCGGCGCGCGATGTCGGCACGCGGCATCTTGCGCAACTTCAGGCCATAACCCATGTTCTGCGCCACGTTCATGTGGGACCACAGCGCGTACGACTGGAACACCATCGCCATGTCGCGCCGCTCGGGCGGCTCGTGGGCGATATCGCGGCCGTTGACACTGATGCTGCCGGCACAGGACGGTGTAAAACCCGACAGCGTGCGCAGCAGGGTGGTTTTGCCACAACCTGACGGCCCCAGCAGCGCCACAAAACTGCCTCTCTGGATCGACAGGTCAATGCCTTTGAGCACCTCGTTGGCGCCGTAGGCCACACGCAGCCCTTGCACGGTGATATGGGGTTCTGATACAGGCATGGAGATTTTTATGAATGTTCTGGCTGACACAACGACAGCCCGCAACTATCGCTGGGCCATATGAAAAAACGGTGACAGCCGCGCTTCCTACAATCAAGCCATGTTTTCTTCCCCACCTTCTGAGCCCGTTTCCACCTCGTCCCTGTTGCACAACCTGAACCCGGAACAGCTGGCCGCCGTCACCCTGCCGGCCGAGCACGCGCTGATCCTGGCCGGGGCTGGTTCCGGCAAAACGCGGGTGCTGACCACCCGCATTGCCTGGTTGTTGCAGACCGGTCAGGTTTCGCCCGGCGGCATTTTGGCGGTGACCTTCACCAACAAGGCCGCCAAGGAAATGATGACGCGCTTGGGCGCGATGCTGCCGATCAATGTGCGCGGCATGTGGATTGGCACCTTCCACGGCCTGTGCAACCGCTTTTTGCGCGCGCACTACAAACTGGCCAACCTGCCGCAGGCCTTTCAGATTCTGGACACACAAGACCAGTTGTCGAGCATCAAGCGGCTCTACAAACAGTTCAACATCGACGACGAACGTTTCCCGGCCAAACAGATGCAGTGGTTCATTGGCGGCTGTAAGGAAGACGGCCTGCGCCCCAACGCAGTGGTGGCGCGTGACGACGAAACCCGCAAAAAGATCGAGATCTACCAGCTCTACGAAGAGCAGTGCCAGCGCGAAGGCGTGGTCGATTTTGGCGAGCTGATGCTGCGCTCTTATGAGCTGTTGCGCGACAACGATCCGATTCGAGAGCACTACCAGCGGCGTTTTCGCCACATCCTGATCGACGAGTTTCAGGACACCAACAAGCTGCAATACGCCTGGGTCAAGATGCTGGCGGGCACCGGCGCCCACAGCAGTGTCGACGGCGCCTTCCAGCCCACCGGCTGTGTGCTGGCCGTGGGTGATGATGACCAGAGCATCTACGCTTTTCGCGGCGCACGTGTGGGCAACATGGCCGACTTTGTGCGCGAATTTGGGGTGCGCCATCAAATCAAGCTTGAGGAAAACTACCGCAGTGGCAGCAACATCCTGGACAGCGCCAACGCCCTGATAAGCCACAACAGCAAACGCCTGGGCAAAAACCTGCGCACAGCGCAAGGCCCAGGTGAACCGGTGCGGGTGTTTGAAGCCACCAGCGACTTTGCCGAGGCGCAGTGGATGGTCGACGAAATGAAACAGCTGGTGCGCGAGGACCATGAGCGCAAAGAAATTGCGGTGCTGTACCGCAGCAATGCCCAGAGCCGGGTGATTGAAACCGCGCTGTTCAACGCCAGCATGCCCTACAAGGTCTATGGCGGCCTGCGCTTTTTTGAACGCGCCGAAATCAAGAACGCGCTGGCCTACCTGCGTCTGCTGGAAAACCCGCGCGACGACACCAGCTTCATGCGTGCGGTGAACTTCCCGCCACGAGGTATTGGCGCCCGCAGCTTGGAGCAGTTGCAAGACCTGGCCCGCGCCAGCGGCTGCGCCCTGAGCGACGCGGTCAGCGGCTTGGGTGGCAAGGCCGGCACCAACATCGGTGCGTTTCTGGCGGGCATTGACGTGTTGCGGGAACAGACCCAAGGCACAAGCCTGCGCGACACCATCGTGGCCACGCTGGAGCACAGCGGCCTGCTGACCCACTACAAGGCCGACCGCGAAGGCGCTGACCGGCTGGAGAATTTGGCCGAACTGGTCAACGCCGCCGAGAGTTTTGTCAGCATCGAGGGTTTTGGCCGTGACGCCGTAGCGCTGCCAGTGGATGAACTCGGCCAGGCGCTGACCCAGTCCCCCGCGTCACAAGGCCTGGACCTGAACCAGCCGGTGCTGGATATCCCAGCGCCAGATGCCGAGACCGGCGAAACCCTGTCACCACTGGCGGCTTTCCTGACCCATGCCGCGCTGGAGGCCGGTGACAACCAGGCGCAGGCTGGGCAGGATGCTATTCAATTGATGACGGTGCACGCCAGCAAAGGCCTCGAATTTGACGCGGTGTTCATCACCGGCATGGAAGAGGGCCTGTTCCCGCACGAAAACTCGATGAACGACCGCGATGGCCTGGAGGAAGAACGCCGCCTGATGTACGTGGCCATCACCCGTGCACGCAAACGCCTGTACCTGAGCCACTCCCAGACCCGCATGTTGCATGGCCAGACGCGTTACAACCTCAAGAGCCGGTTTTTTGAGGAACTGCCCGAAGAAGCCCTCAAGTGGATCACGCCCAAACAATCCGGCTTTGCTGGCAGCAGCAGCGGGTTTGGCTCGGGTGCTTCATATTCAGGAGCTGGCAGCCCTTATGCTGAAAGGGCTAGAGGCCAATTTGGCAATGATTATTCCAAATACACCACCGCAGCAGCTGCCCCGGTACCGGCGCAAAAAGAGACACCTGGCGGGCTGAAGGTCAAACAGAAAGTGTTCCACACCAAGTTTGGTGAAGGCACGGTCACCGCGCTGGAAGGCACGGGTGACGACGCCCGCGCCCAGATCAACTTCCCGCGCCACGGTGTGAAATGGCTGGCGCTCAGTGTGGCCAAGCTGACGCCTGTGCCATGACGACCCGCACCACGCCCTGATCAGGCTTGTTGCGGGTTGGTGCTTTCCGCTCTTGGCAGCATCCGGTAAAGAATGGCTTGCCGCCCGCGTCGGTAGTGCCAGACCACCGCGCAGATGTGCATCAGCAGCATCACCCCCAGCACATTCAGTGCGATGCTGTGGATGCTGGCAAACAGGTAGTTCAGGTCCAGGTCTTTCACCGGTGCCGGGATGTAGATCAACCAGCACAGGTAAAAACCGGCCTTGAGCATGCCCAGGCCGCTGACCACCGAGGTCAGGATCACCAGGTAAAACACCTCATGAAACAGGTGCGCCGCGCCCTGGTTCCACCAAGACATGCTGGGCGGGTAGGGCAGCGCCGGGCGAAAGTGGCGCCAGACGTAGCGGGCGACCATGATCGGCAGCAGCAGTGTGCCCAGCGACTTGTTGAAGGTCGAGAAAAACTGGAAGGTGACGGAGTCCGGCATGTGCGGGAAGAAAACCCCCACCACCATCGCCACCAAGATCACCGTGGCGGTGAGCCAGTGGGTCAGGCGTGAGAAGGCGTCGTAGCTGGTGCGTGCTGTGTTCATGACTCAGGCCAGCAGTCCGGCGCCCAGGTAGCTGCCGGGTGCCACGCCGGGCAGCGCAAAGAAGTAGCCGCCGCCGGTGGGTTTGATGTACTCCTCCAGCAGTTCGCCATTGAGGCGGGTTTGCACGTTGATGAAACCGGCTTGCAGGTTGGCCTGGTAACAGATGAAGAGCAAGCCCATGTCCATCTGACCAGAGGCGGTCAGGCCCCGGTCGTAGTTGAAGCCACGGCGCAGGATGCGGTGTTTTTGCATGGCCATGGTGCGCGGGTTGGCCAGGCGGATGTGGGCGTCCAGCGGCACCTGGGAGGTTTCCGGGTGTTGGCCGTAGTCGGCTTCTTCGTGCTCATGGTGTTGGCCAATCAGCGCGCCGCTGGCCTTTTTGCGGCCAATGATGTCTTCCTGCTCTTTGAGCGGGGTTCGGTCCCAGCGCTCGACCAGGTTGCGGATGATGCGCACCGCCTGGTAGCTGCCGTCGGTGGCCCAGTCCACGTCCTGGTGCTGTGGGTTGACCCAAACCATCTCGTTCATCAGCGGCTCGTCGTAGATGTCGAGGTTGCTGCTGCCGTCTTTGAAGCCGAGCAGGTTGCGCGCGGTGTGAAAACCAAAGCGGTTCGGCACCTGGCTGGGTGGCAAAAAGCCGTCCAGCTTCCAGCGTGGCGCCATCAGTTTGGGCGTGTGTTTGACGATGTCGCGCAGGGCGTGTAAGTTGGTCTCGGCGGTGTTGGCGCAAAACTGCAGCAGCAGGTCGCCGTGGCACTCTGCCGGGTTGAGCTGGTCGTTGGAAAACGCGGTCATGCGCTCCAGATGGATCGGCTTTTTGTTGCGCAGACCAAAACGTTCGTCAAACAGGCTGGCACCCACCGACAGGGTGACGGTCAGGTTGTCGGGCTGGATCTGCGGGCCGAGGATGCCGCTGTCTAGCGGTGGCAGGCGTTGATCAACTTCTGGCGCCGGGCCACCTTGGGTGAGAAAGGCGAAGCGTTCGCTGAGCCGCTTGAACAAGGCGGTGAGTTCATCCTTGTTTTTGCTCAGCACGTCAAACGCCACCACCATGCCTGCGGCGGGCTGCTCGGTGGTGATGCCAGCCTGGTGGTGGCCGTAAAAAGGCTGGGTTTGTTGCGCTGGGTCGATGTACTTCCAGGCGGCAGCACCCAGTGCCGCCGTGCCCGCCACCCCAGCGCCCAGGCCTAACAGAAATTGCCTGCGCGTTGCGCCGGGTGGCGCAACGTGGGCAGCGTTATCAATGCTTGTCGAGGGATTCACGCTGCGGCAGTTCCTCAGTCCAGACCCAGGGTGCCACGCAGTTTGGACAGGTCTTCTGCCAAGGTGGTGATCGGGCCCTTCATGGCGGTCTTGTCGGCCTCGGTCAGTTGGCCATAGTCTTTGAAGCCTTTGCCGGTGTTGTACTTGGCCAGCAGGGCGTCAACCTCTTTGAAGTTGTCATCCACACGTGCCAGCAGAGGCGCATCGCGTTTGCTGAGCACCGGGCGCAGCAGGTCAACGATCTTCTTGGCGCCTTCCACATTGGCGTTGAAGTCCCACAGGTCGGTGTGGCTGTATCGGTCTTCTTCGCCGCTGATCTTGGTGGCGGCTACTTCTTCAATCAGTTCTGCCGCGCCGCCCACCAGCTTTTTGGGGGCCAGCACCAGCACGCCGACACGTTCCTTGAGCGTTTGAATGTCTTTGAGCAGCTGGTCGGCAAACGTATCCAGGCCTTTGGCGCTCTTCTTCTCAAAGAGGGCGTATTCCAGGCGGTGGAACCCGGTGAAGGTTGGGTCGTTTTCTTTCTTCTCAAAGTCGTCAGCGCGGGCGTCGATGGACTTGTCGAGGTCGCTGAACAATTCGGCGATGGGTTCAATACGTTCGTAGTGTTGGCGTGTGACGGGGTACAGCGCCTGCGCTTCCTTGAGTTTGCCCGCCTTGATGGCTGCGACAAACTTCTCGGTGCTGGTAACCAGTCCGGCGACCTCGTCATTGACGTATTGTTTGTAGCCTTCCATGGGTGTGACCAGTTCTGCCACCGACGGAACGCTGGTGTCGACCGCGTCGCCAGCGGTGACGGTCAGCTTGCCTTTGGGGTTGGTCAGCAGGCCGCAGGTGATCTCGTACTCACCTTGTTCCAGCGTGGCGGTGAGGTTTTGGGTGAAGCCAGGCGCGATGTTTTCACGCTCCTCGACCACCATCACACCTTTGAGGATTTCCCACTCCAGCGCTTGCTGGCTTTGGTTCAGGATCTTGAAGGTGCGCTTGCCAGATGGCACGGTCAGGCTCTCAGGTGTGCAACCCTTGTCGGTGACGGTCACCTGGATGGGGGCATCTGCGGCTGCAGGCGCAGGTGCCGATGCGGCCGCTGACGCTGCCGGGGCTGGCGTCTCGGTGCGCTGGCACGCGGCCAGGGCTGCGACCAATGCCAAAAGGGGAAAGGTTTTGTATGCCTTGCGGGCGTAGGAAGTCGACATGGGTTCTCCTAAAAAATCAAGAAAAAAGGGGGAGGCGTCAGCTGGCCTGCTGGACCGCCTTGTGGGGTGTGCCTGACAAAAACCACAGCAGTGCGGGCACGATGAACAGGCACCAGGCCAGCACTTCACCGACGGCCGGTGCGTCCTGGTAACCAAACAGCGCCCCAAGCAGCACCCCCAGCACACTGTGGGTGGGCAACACCTGGGTCAGGTCGTAGGCGGTGGTTTGCAGGTGGTTCCACAGGCCGGCCTCGTGGAAGGCTTTCACTGCACTGCTGAGCAAACCGGCGGCCACAAACAAAATGAAGATGCCGGTCCATTTGAAGAAGCGGCGCATGTTCAGGCGCAAGCTGCCTTTGTAGATCAGTGCGCCCATGGCCACCGAAGCCACCAGCCCCAGCACCGCACCGATGGGGGCGTAGATACCCACGTCCTGCTGGAATGCCGCCAGCAAAAAGAAGACCGACTCCAGCCCCTCGCGGGCCACCGCGAAAAACACCAGGCTCACAATGCCCAGCGCCTGGCGCTGTTGTCGTTGCAGCGCCGAGTCGATGGCCTCATGCAGGTTGCCTTTGATGGATTGGGCCGAGGACTTCATCCAGAACACCATCGAGGCCAGCATGGCCGCCGCAACCAGCGCCACCACGGCCTCAAACAGCTCCTGCTGCTTTTGCGGAAACTCACTTTGGATGTGGTTCATGTACAAGCCCAGCGCCAGGCACAAACCGGCTGCAACGATGGCACCCAGCCACACAGCTGGCAGCCAACGGCTTTGTCCACTTTGTTTCAGGTAACTGGCCACAATGGCCACGATGAGCGCCGCCTCCAGTCCTTCGCGAAACATGATCAGAAAGGGAATCAACATAAAAACAAGCGGCGGGTTGATGGCAATCCTGCAGTGTAAATGAGAATCTGTGTCATTTATGACAATGCAGTAAAGAGGATTCACCAAGCTTGTGGCCACCAGCGGCGACCCCGTGATGGGCTTGTATTGCGTTGAGACGCATCGGTGTTGACCAGATTTCCCGCTGATGGGGAACACGGCCAGAGTGGTGATAGCTTCAAATCGCTCCTTATTCTGGAGCTATCATCCCTTATGGCAAAAGGGCTTGTGGCCAATTCAGGGTTTATGCACGCTGAAGCTGCGTGTCTTGGGCGCAACTGCGACGCCGGCAGGCCTGAGGTCTGCGCGTCAAGCTTGGGTCTTGGGCATGAAAAAACCGACTGGATTCTTGCGAATGTCAGTCGGTTGTGATGTTGAGCCAGCCGCTCACTCGGTGGTGACAGGCGCCTCGGTTGGTGCCTCAAAACTGTCCCGGTAGGTGAAGAACAGCGAGGTGAAAAACATCGCAGCCACCAGCAGCAGGCCGGGGAACAACAGCACATTGGCCAGGCCGGGGCTGTTGAAGAGGTTGGCGCTGGTGATCAGCAGCATCACCACCCCGACCATCACCGCCATCCACAGCAGCGCAAACACCGTCAGTGCCCAGAAGTTGCGCAGACAGGCGACGATGCTGAAAAACATGGCTTTGAAAGCGGGCAAACCCTGCCAGTACACCAGCGCCGGGGCATGCCAGAACAGCAGGGACAGCGGCAGGTGTAGCCCGATGAAGGTCCACATGGCGGCCTGAAACGTCCCGCTGCCCATCATCTCGGCTGTGGGGGCCTGTCCACCCAGGTACATGCGCGCAAAACCGCCGCCGTCCACCAGGTAAGAGGCGCCAATGGCGCACAAGAAGCCGCCCGCGTAGATGGCGCCCAGGGCCAGCATGGCGCGCAATTTGACGGGCCCGGCGCGAAAACCGCTGAGCAAAATCAGTGGCATCGGGAACTTGCCCAAGGTGGCTTCACGGGTGGCGGTCATCAGCCCCAGCGTTATCGCGGGCAGCAGGGTCATGGCCAACGGCAGGCCAATCAGCGGCACCATGGTGGCCACCGACATCAGGGCCAGGAACATGAAAAACAGCCCGGCCAGCGCCAACGGCTGTTTAAAAAAGGTGCGCATACCCAGCTTGACCCAGGCGGCACCCTGGCGGGCGGGGACCAGTTGCAGCTTCATGCCTGGCCCGCCAGTTGTTCAAACGTCATGTTGTGGTTGCATCGTGCTTGTAACACCCGCTCAAAATGGCTCGGGTCGTGGGCCTGTAACAGGCTGGCAGCGCGCGGCAGGTAAAAGTCCCACAGGCGCGACACCCAGAAACGCAGGGCACCGGCGCGCAACATCGCGGGCAGCAGCTCGCGCTCGGCCGCCTGCAAGGGGCGCACGGCGCTGTAGGCTGCTATCAAGGCTTGAGCGCGCGGGGCATGGTGGACGCCGGTTGGCAGATCAACACACCAGTCATTGAGGCATACCGCCAGGTCAAACACCCAGGTGTCGATGCCCGCAAAGTAGAAGTCGAAAAAGCCGCTGAGCTGTGGCTGGCCACCCACCGTGTCAAACATCACGTTGTCGCGGAACAGGTCGGCGTGGATCGGCCCGCGTGGCAGCGCGGCGTAACTGGCGCTGGCCGCCACGCTGTTCTGGTAGGCCAGTTCAGACTGCAACAGGTTTTGCTGATTGCCCTGGATGTAGGGCAGCACCACCGGCACCACCTCGTTCCACCAGGCCAGGCCGCGCAGGTTGGGCTGGGTCAGCGCAAAGTCAGACCCGGCCAGATGCAGGCGCGCCAGCGTGGCGCCGACCTGGGCGCAGTGGGCCTCGGTCGGGGCCAGTTCACTTTTGCCGTGTAATTTGTCCACCACCGCTGCGGGTTTGCCTTTGACATCAAACACCAGCTCACCCTGTGCATTGGCATGGGGCTCGGGCACCAGGATGCCACGCTGCGCCAGGTGTTTCATCAGCCTCAGGTAAAACGGCAGTTGCTCAAAACTCAGGCGCTCAAACAGCGTGAGCACATAGTCGTGCACCTGGCCCGCGCGTTCGGTGGATGCGAAATAGTTGGTGTTTTCAATGCCGCCGGAGCAGGCTTTCAGGCTGCTGAGTTCTCCCAGGCCCAGTGAATGCAGCAGTTCGCGTGCCTCGTGTTCAGAGACTTCCGTGTAAACCGCCATGCTTTAAAACCCCAGTACTTTCCAGGTGCGCTCGCCGCTCTTGGGCTCTACCTGGTAGGCGGGCATGCCGTTTTTGGGCTGCACGTCAATGCTCTTGGTCTCGCTGCCGATGCGCACCTCGTCGATGCGGGTGGCGGTGTCTTCCACCACGATGTGCTGGGTGGTCTGCTCGGTGGGCTCCTTGACCACAGCGGGCGCCGGGCTGGGCTGGGGTGTGGACGGGCTGGCCGCCGTCTGGGCCTGGCTCGGGCTGCCAAGCAGCAGGAACAGGGGCAGAGCGCAGGCCAGGGCGCGGGCAGAAAACAGGCGGAAGGAGGGTGTTGCGTGCATCATTTGATTGTAGTTGTGCTGCTATACCCCGGTGTCACAGGCAAAATGCCGCCATGAACACTGCTCCCCCTCAAACTTTGCTGCTGGTCGACGGCTCCAGCTACATCTATCGTGCTTTTTTTGCAGGCGGGGAGGCCATGAGCGTGACCCTGCCCGACGGCAGCGTCCAGAAAACCGGGGCGATCCGCATCATGATCAACATGTTGCAAAGCCTGCGCAAGGAGGTGCCCGCCGCCTACGCCGCCTGCATTTTTGACGCCAAAGGCCCCACTTTCCGTGATGAGTTGTACCCGCAGTACAAGGCCAACCGTTCCCCCATGCCCGACGACCTGCGCAGCCAGATCGAGCCGATCCACGAGGTGGTGCGCTTGATGGGCTGGAAGGTGCTGGCGGTGCCCGGTGTCGAGGCCGATGACGTGATTGGCACGCTGGCCGCTACCGCCTCCGCCCAGGGCATGGAGGTCATCGTCAGCAGTGGTGACAAGGACCTGGCGCAACTGGTCAACGAACACATCACCATCATCGACACCATGAACGGCCGGCGCCGTGATGTGGCCGGAGTCACTGCCGAGTTTGGTGTGCCGCCCCATCTGATGCGCGACTACCAGACCCTGGTGGGGGACACCGTGGACAACGTGCCCGGTGTGCCCAAGGTTGGTCCCAAAACCGCCGCCAAATGGCTCAATGAATATGGTTCGCTGGACGCTATTGTGGCCAACGCCGACAGCATCAAAGGCGCGGTGGGTGAGAACCTGAAGAAGTCTCTGGACTGGTTGCCCACCGGGCGCCAGCTTGTCACGATCAAGACCGACTGTGACCTGAACGGCTGGCTGCCGGGGCTGCCCGCTATGGATGAAATAGCTACAGGCTCAATGGATACGAGGGCTCTGGCTGTTTTTTATGAAAAATTCGGCTTCAAAGGCTTGGCCCGGTCCTTGGCCACCAGCGAGGAGGCCCCGGCTCAGTCGGGCGCCGCTGTTGAGGCTGGCCCGGCCACCAAACCGGGGCGCGAGCGGGACCTGTTTGACGAGCCCGACTTTGAGACCACCCCCGAGGTGAAGACCAGCAGCCTGCGTTATGACACCATCCTCACCTGGGAGGCTTTTGACGCCTGGCTGGCCAAATTGCAGGTCGCAGAGCTGGTCGCCATCGACACTGAGACCACTTCGCTCGACGAGATGCGGGCGCGTATTGTGGGTATCAGCCTCAGCATCACCCCGGGTGAGGTGGCTTACATCCCGCTGGCCCATGTCTACCCGGACGCCCCAGCCCAGCTGCCGCTCGACGAGGTGCTGGCCAAAATGAAACCCTGGCTTGAAGATACCAGCCGGGCCAAGCTGGGCCAGCACATCAAATATGACCGCCATGTGTTTGCCAACCATGGCATCGAGGTGCAGGGTTACGCACACGACACCATGCTGCAAAGTTATGTGCTCGAAGTCCACAAGCCGCACGGCCTGAGCAGTCTGGCCGAACGCCATCTGGGCCGTCAGGGCATCAGTTTTGAAGACCTGTGTGGCAAAGGCGCCAACCAGATCTGTTTTGACCAGGTGGACGTGGCCAAAGCGGCCGAGTACGCGTGTGAAGATGCCGACATGACGCTGGAAGTGCATCAGGTGTTGTGGCCGCAGTTGGCGCGCGACGACAAACTGCGTTTTATCTACGAGCTGGAGATCAAAAGCAGCGAGGCGCTTTACCGCATTGAGCGCAATGGGGTGTTGATCGACGCGCCCACGCTGGCGGCACAGAGCCACGAGCTGGGTCAGCGCATTGTGCAGTTGGAAGCCGAGGCCTATGAGATTGCAGGCCAGCCCTTCAACTTGTCCAGCCCCAAGCAGTTGGGCGAAATTTTCTTTGACAAGCTGGGCATGCCGGTGGTGAAAAAGACCGCGACCGGCGCGCGCAGCACCGACGAAGAGGTGCTCGAAAAACTGGCCGAAGACTACCCGCTGCCCGCCAAGCTGCTGGAGCACCGGGGTCTGGCCAAACTCAAGGGCACCTACACCGACAAGCTGGCCCAACTAGCGCTGCCCAGCGATGGCCGGGTGCACACCCATTACGCACAGGCGGTGGCGGTCACCGGTCGCTTGAGCAGCAACGACCCGAACCTGCAGAACATCCCGATCCGCACCCCTGAGGGCCGTCGTGTGCGTGAGGCCTTTGTGGCGCCACCCGGCAGTCAAATCGCCAGCGCCGACTACAGCCAAATCGAGTTGCGCATCATGGCCCACCTGAGTGGTGACGCGGCGCTGTTGTTGGCTTTTCGTGACGGCATGGATGTGCACCGCGCCACCGCTGCGGAGATTTTCAGCATCGACACCGCGCAGGTCAGCAGTGAACAACGCCGTTATGCCAAGGTGATCAACTTCGGCCTGATCTACGGCATGAGCGCCTACGGCCTGGCCAAAGCCCTGAGCATTGACAACACGGCGGCCAAGAACTACATCGCGCGTTATTTTGAGCGTTATCCTGGTGTCAAGAACTACATGGAGCACACCCGCGAACTGGCCAAGCGGCAGGGGTATGTGGAAACCGTGTTTGGCCGCAGGCTGCAGCTCTCAGGGATTCAAACCGCCAAGGGCGCCTTGCTGGCAGGTCTGGAGCGCGCCGCCATCAACGCGCCGATGCAGGGCACCGCAGCGGACCTGATCAAACTCAGCATGGTCAAGGTGCAAGAGGTCATTGACGCACAGAAACTTAGCACCAAGATGATCATGCAGGTGCATGATGAACTGGTGTTTGAGGTGCCAGAGGGCGAGGTCGACTGGGTGCGCCACGAAGTGCCCAAACTCATGGCCGGTGTGGCGCAGCTCAAGGTGCCGCTGCTGGCCGAGGTCGGAGTCGGGCTGAATTGGGACAAGGCGCATTGACATGGTGAAGCTAGGAATCTGACCTCATGGAACCGATAACAATCTTTGTGATGGCTGCGGGTGTGCTGAGCACCTTGATGGTGTACGTGGCCATGAAGGTGAGCCATTTTGGTGAAAACAAGGTGCTCAGTGATGAGTTGCTGAAGGTCAAGACCGATGCCGAGAACAGCAAGAAGAAGCTGGCGGGCTACACCCAGTATGCAGAGCATCTGGATGCCGCACGCCAGACCGCCGCAGACCGACTCAAGGCTTCACCTGTGCGTGTGCTGCGTGAGTACAGCCATGTGGCGGCGTTGTCCAAGTCCAAGCACAACCTGAAATCTGAGGCCACCGTCATTGTCAAATACGCGGTGGAGTTCTCTGTGGGTTTGGACACCGGCCCCAATGGCCTGGTGGTGGCACCCGCATCGAACGGGGTCACGGTGACCCTCAAACCCCCCAGCCCAGTGGGTGACCCCAAGATCACCACAATGTCGCACCAGGTGATCAGTGCCAATGAGCTGCCCGATCGCCAAATGGCGCTGGCCGACATCCAGTCGCAGTTTCTCCTGCTAGCCTACGGCCACGGCAAATCCGTGTGCAACGAAGAGGCGGTGCGTGCCTTGTGCTCCTTAAAAGCTGAAGCTGCCCTGCGTGACGCGCTGGGCCAGCAGCCCGGTGTGCGCCACCTGCCGGCTATTTTTTGCAGCTACAAATAAAGAAAACACGATTGCGCCAACTTGTTGGCAGCTTGCGCGCTGGTTCGCCAGCCCCCACAATGTACAAACGGATTGAATGATGGCTTGATCGGCCCCATTTTTTTTAAACGTACTTTGACACGGGGGACACTATGGGTGCCTTTTTGAACAACATGCCGGTGGGTAAACGCCTGGCAACAGCTTTTGCGCTGGTCTTGACACTGTCGGTGGTCATCATCCTGGTCAGCTTGTCGCGGCTCAATGCGGTGGCTGAGGCCACCCAACAAATGGTTGCCAACCCGGTCAAGACCGAACGTATCGTGGGTGACTGGTACCGCAACATCCACACCGGCATCCGCCGAACCTCGGCCATCGCCCACAGCAGCGACCCGACGATGGCGGAGTTTTTTGCCGAAGACCAGACGCAGTCCACCAAAAAGTCCACCGAGTACCAAAAAGCGCTGGAAGAATTGATGGACACCGACAAGGAAAAGGCCCTGTACGCAGCCATCGGTGAACAGCGCAAGATCTACATCGCGGTGCGGGATGAGGTGGTGAAGCTCAAAAAAGAAGGCCAAGCCGAAGAGTCCAAGAAGCTGATGGAGGACAAGTTCATCCCGGCCGGCAAAATCTACCAGGCCAAGATGGAGGAAATGCTGGCCTTGCAGCGCCAGGAGATTGATGAGCTAGGCCAGGCCATCCAAGACAATTACATCGCCAGCCGCAACCTGATGGTTGCGCTGGAGCTGATCAGTGTGCTGCTCAGCATCAGCGTGGTCTGGTTGCTGTCGGGCAGCATCACGCGGCCTTTGTCGCAAGCCAACACCATAGCCCGTCAGGTGGCCGGTGGCGACCTCAGTACACGCATCGACAGCCAGCGCAGTGATGAGCTGGGGCAGTTGCTGGGCAGCTTGCGTGACATGCAGTCCAGCCTAGTGAAGGTGGTCACCAATGTGCGCCAGGGCTCAGAGTCGGTTTCCACCGCCAGCTCCGAGATCGCCCAAGGCAACCACGACCTCTCCAGCCGCACCGAATCCCAAGCCAGTGCGCTACAGGAAACCGCTGCCTCCATGGAAGAACTCTCATCCACCGTCAGACAAAACGCCGACAACGCCCGCCAGGCCAACCAACTGGCCCAAAACGCCAGCTCTGTGGCCATCAAGGGCGGCGAAGTGGTCGCCCAGGTGGTCGACACCATGAAA
>NZ_JAHFZF010000041.1 GCF_018619435.1 Rhodoferax sp. U11-2br
ATCTTGCAGTTTCAGGAACTTGGCCGACTGCTCAGAGAGGCACGCGCGCATGAGGCCTGACTTCAGTTTTAGTGACTGCTTTGGAGCAATGCGGAAGTCCGCAATCAGCCTGCAGCTGTCCTGCGTTGCATCCCAACCCACAGAAGGCGGGTGGTGGGCTTGTCGGGCGCAGAACCCACTCGCGTGATGAGATAGGTGGCGCACCACCACCAGGGGCAACACCCAACTATCTAGCCCACCTAGACCGTCTCCCGCGAGGGGGCCGGAGAACGGTAAGCCCGCCGCCCGCCTGGCGCCACGCGAACAAAGGGTGCCATCACCCCCCGCGAACCAACGGCTTAAACACAGAAACTCACGCCCCAAAGAGCGGGAACCAGCGGCCCACCTCACTACACTCGTTGTCGCCACCCGCCCGTATCGCCAACATGTTGAAACCAGATGTGAACCCGCCCGCCAACTCAGCCACCGACCCCAGCAGCCCACGTGGCTTCATGGTCTTGCACGGCAACCGGCTGGAAGACCTGCGCGACCTGCTGGTGACCTATGTTGCAGCGCACCCGCTCAGCCCCCTGGAGCCTGAGGTCATTCTGCTGCAAAGCAACGGCATGAAACACTGGCTGGAGCTGGCGTTGGCCCAGGATGGCGCCCTGGGCATTTGTGCCGCCACCCGCATGGAGCTGCCCAGCAGCTACCTTTGGCAGATGTACCGCGCGGTGCTCGGGGCAGACGCGGTGCCCGCACACATGCCGTTTGACAAAAGTGCGCTGCTCTGGCGCCTGGTGCGCCTGCTGCCTGCGCTGTGTTCCGCCAACCCGGTCTACGCACCCTTGCAGCGTTATCTGTCGGGCGACAACCCGGCGCGCAAGCTCTACCAGCTGGCCGAGCAACTGGCCGATGTGCTGGACGCCTACCAAAGTTACCGTGCCGACTGGCTGGCCGACTGGGCCGATGGGTTGGACCAGTTGCGTGGCCCGTTGGGTGCGCCACAACCGCTGCCGCCAGAACACACCTGGCAGGTGCAGCTGTGGCGCGACATTCGCACCGATGTGGGCCCAGAGTTGATGGAAGCCTCTCGTGCCAGCGTGCATGAACGTTTTCTGGCGACGCTGACGCAATGGGTCAGCAGCGGGCACAGCGGCCAGCGCCCGCCCGGTGTGCCGCGCCGCTTGATGGTGTTTGGTATTTCCTCGCTGCCGATGCAGGCGGTGCAAGCGCTGGCGGCGCTGGGGCAGGTGTGCCAGGTGATGCTGCTGGTGCAAAACCCGTGTCAGTATTTCTGGGGCGACGTGGTCGAGGGCCACGCGGCCCTGCGCGCCCAGGTGCGCCGCAGGCAGTTGGGCAAGCCACAACTGGCCGCCACTACGTCGCTGCCTGCCGCCACCGCGCAGCCGCTGCTGGCCTCCTGGGGCAAACAGGGGCGCGACTATTTGCATTTGCTCGACGGCTTTGACGAGCCCGAGTCTTACCGTGCGCACTGGAGCCGGGTCGATGTGTTTATGGACCCGGCAGCGGCAGATGCGCCAGCCACACAGCTGGCGCAGTTGCAGTCCGCCATTTTTAACCTGGCTCCACCACCCGCCGAGCCAATGGCCCAGCCGGACGACGGCTCGCTGCTGTTTGTCACCAGCCACAGCGCCCAGCGCGAGCTCGAAGTCTTGCACGACCAGCTGCTGGCCTGGCTGGAGGCCGACCCCGCCCTGCAGCCGCGTGAGGTGATGGTGATGGTGCCCGACATGGCGGCTTTTGCGCCGCACATCCACGCGGTGTTTGGCCGTTTCACGCCGGGCCAGCCGCGTTACATCCCGTATTCGGTGGCCGACAGCACCCCCCGTTTGAGCCCGCTGGTGCAGGCGCTGGAGCAGTTGCTGAACCTGCCCACCAGCCGCCTCTCGCTGGCCGACTGGCTGGGCCTGTTTGAGGTGGCGGCGGTGCGCGAGCGTTTTTGCCTGGACGAGGCTGCGGTGCGCCAGGTGCAGCAGTGGATAACCGCCGCCGGTGTGCGCTGGGGGCTGGACGCTGAGCACCGCCTGGCCTGGGGCCTGCCCGCAGGGGCACAGGGCTTGGCGCAAAACACCTGGGCCTTTGGCCTGCGCCGCCTGCTGCTGGGCTACGCCTTGGGCAGCAATGCGGTTCAGTCTGAACAGGACGTGACCAGCGGCGCGATCTGGTGCGACACACTCGCGCAGCCTGCACTGAGTGGCCTGGACGCACCGCTGGCCGCTGGCCTGCTGGACTGGCTCGATGCCATTGAACAAACCCTGCCCATACTGCAACTTGAACACACGCCCGCACAGTGGGGTGAACTCTTGCAAGCCCTGGTCGAACGCTTTTTTGCCCCGGCCGATGACGCGGACGAGCGCGCCATCGAGCGGCTGTTGACACCGTTGGCCGACTGGCAGCAAGCCTGTGAGGACGCGGCGCTGGACACCCCGCTGCCGCTGGAGGTGGTGCGTGAACACTGGCTGGCCAACATCACCGAAGCCGGGCTGCAGCAGCGATTTTTTGGTGGTGGTGTGCAGTTTGGCACCCTGATGCCGATGCGCGCCATCCCGTTCAAGGTGATTGGGCTGTTGGGCATGAACGACGGCGCCTACCCGCGTGTGCAGGCCGCGCGCGATTTCGATTTGATGGCCAGCAGTTGGCGTGCCGGTGACCGCTCGCGCCGCGAGGACGACCGTTACCTGTTTCTGGAGGCGCTGCTCTCAGCGCGCCACCGGCTTTACATCAGCTGGCAAGGCCACAGCGCAGCCGACAACAGCAGCCGCCCGCCCTCGGTGCTGGTGGCGCAGCTGCTCGATGTGGTCAATGCCAGCTGGTCGCCTGAACGGGTGCCGCAGGCGCAACCGCTGCAACCGTTTTCTGAGGTGTATTTTGAGCAGGGGTCAGGATTCCAGACCTTTGATGCCGATTGGGAGAAGATTCGGCCTCTAGCCCTCATGAATCGTCGGCTGGTAGCTATGAATAGTGAAGTGACTGAAGCAACAGCGGTCAGTGCGGCCCCCAGCGCCTTGACGCTGGCCGACCTACAACGCCTGCTGCGCCAGCCGGTCGAGGTGTTTTTCCGTCAACGGCTGCAGGTCGAGTTTGACGAACTGGACGAGCTGGAGCAGGAAGACGAACCTTTTGCCCTGAACCACCTGCAGCAGTACCAGGCCGGTGCCGCGTTGTTACAAGCCGACGGCAGCGCTTTGGCCTTGCGCAGCCTGCACGCCGCAGGTCAGCTGCCACTGGCAGGTTTTGGCACCCGTGTGGCCAATGAGCTAATGGACAAGGCCCAGACTGTGCTGATGTCTCGCGCCACATGGTTGCAAACCTACCCGGCGGCACTTGAAGCTTTGCCAATTGAGCTGAGTTTGGCGGAGGGCAGTGGCGTACCCCAGACCCTGACCGGCACCCTGAGTGGCCTGTGGTCGCAAGGGCAGGGCAACGATGCACCTTGTCTGCAGCTGGCCGAACGCACCGGCGCGGTGTTGCAAGGTAGGGGCGCCAACCTGGCGGCGCGCCACCATGTGCTGGTGGGCCTGTGGTTGCGCCACTTGGTCGCCTGTGCCAGTGGACTCAATATCACCAGTGTGCAGCTGGGGGTCGACGGCCAGGTGGTGTTTAAACCTGTGACAGCCGATACCGCCTTGGCCACGCTGAGCCGCCTGGGGCAAGCCTATGCCCAGGCCTGGGCACAACCGCTGCCAGTGGCCTGCAAAACCGCCTGGGCCTACCTGCTGGCCGAGCGCCAAAACCAGGCGCTGCTGGCCGCAGGCAAACCTGCCAAAGACCCGCACGAGTCCACCCGCGACGCATTTGAAGGAGGCCAGCGCGGTGGTGAACGTGCCGAGTCGGCCTACCTGCAGCGCGCCTTTGCGAGTTATGACGAACTGGCTGAAGCCCTGCCACACTGGGCGCAGCAGCTTTATGGTGATTTGCTGGCCCAGGCCGAGGTAAGCACGGGGATCGCCGCATGACCAGCAGCCCCAACACCACCTCAACGGCCACACCCGCCGTGCACACACTCAACCCCTTGACCCTGCCGCTGCATGGCCTGCAGTTGATCGAGGCGTCAGCCGGCACCGGCAAAACCTGGACACTGGCCGCGCTCTATGTGCGCTTGGTGCTTGGCCATACCGCCGAGTCCGACCAGCCGAGCATTGGCCTGTACCCACCACAAATCCTGGTGATGACCTTCACCGAAGCCGCCACCGCCGAGCTGCGTGAACGCATCCGCGAACGGCTGGCGCTGTCTGCCCGGTTTTTCATGACTGGTGATGCGCCCAAGGTCGATGACTTTTTGCGTGATCTGCGCAGCAGCATCGCGCCCGAACACTGGCCAATCTGCGCCCAGCGCCTGGACATGGCGGCGCAGTGGATGGACGACGCGGCCATTTTCACCATCCACGGCTGGAGCAGCCGCATGCTCAAAACCCATGCGTTTGACAGCGCCAGCCTGTTCACCCAGAACCGGGTTGAGGATGGCGAACGCTTGCAACTCGTGGCCACCCAAGACTACTGGCGCCGCTGGTTTTACGCGCTGGACGACCAGACCCTGGCCGCACTCAAGGCCGTGGGCGACACCCCGCAGACGTTGCTGGGCAAACTCAAGGCCCTGTGGCGCGAGTTCGACCGTGCCCCGCAAACGCAGGGGACAGCACCCACCCCACCCGATGTGTTGCTGGCCCGCTGGGCGGTTTGGCAACAGCGCCGCCAAGGACTGGAAAACCCAGCACGCCTGGGCTGGACACCCGAAGTTGCCCAAGCCGTGCAGGATGTGGCGGCAGCGAAGATCTTGAAGAACTACCGACCGGACTGGCTCAGCGGCTGGCTGGCCCAGATGGCCGACTGGGCCCAGGGCAGCGATATCGACACAACCACCTTGGAGCGATTCACCACCCGCACCCTGATGGCCAAAGGCTGGGCCGCCGCTGACCAATGGCCGGTGTTTGCCCAACTGGAAGCCCTGACTGAGCACCTGAACGCCGAGCCCGACGTGGTGACCGACTTGTTGACGCACGCCGCACAAGAGGTGCAGCGGAGTTACCAACGCGCCAAGGCGCAGGCCGCGCAGTTTGACTTTTCTGATCTGCTGCAAAACCTCTACCACGCGCTGCAGGAGCCCGATGGGCGGCTGGCGGCAGCGATTCGTGCCCAGTACCCGGTGGCGTTGGTCGACGAGTTCCAGGACACCGACCCCTGGCAGTTTGGCAGCTTACGCAAAATTTATAGCGATATGCCCAGTGAAGATAAGGGCTACAGCCCTATTTCTTCTGAAGATCAGCAGAAGTCAGAGAACACTGGCCTGATCATGATTGGTGACCCCAAACAGGCCATCTACAGCTTTCGCGGTGCCGACCTCGCCACCTACCTGCTGGCGCGTGACCAGGCCCAGGGCATCTACAACCTGCCGGGCAATTTCCGCTCCACACCCGGTGTCGTGGCGGCGGTGAACCGGGTGTTTGAGTTAGCGCACCAGCCTTTTGGCAGCGTGCCTTTTGTGCCGGTGGACGCCCGCAACCCCAGCATCCAGCCGCTGCAGGTGGCCGGTCGGCCCCAGGTGGCGATGACGGTGTGGCATTTGCCGTTTGCCAAACCCCCGACCAAGGACGACTTTCTGAGCCAGATGGCCGACGTGTTTGCCAGCCAGATGGTGGCGCTGTTGCAAAGTGGCGCCGCGCAGAGTGGTCACATGGCGGTGCTGGTGCGCAACTGGAGCGAGGCCGAAGCGATTCGCCAGGCGCTGACACAACGTGGTGTGCGCAGTGTGTATTTGTCCGAGCGCAACAGCGTGTTTGACAGCCAGCAGGCCAAGGACTTGTGGCGTTTGCTGCGCGCGGTGGCCAGCCCGGGATCGAACCGACTGGTACGCGCCGCACTGGCCACACCCACCTGGTCGCTGGGCTGGGGCGCACTTGATACGCTGTTGGCCGATGAGGCAGCCTGGGACGCCTTGGTCGAGCAGTTTCTGCAGTGGCAACGTGTCTGGCGCGCCCAGGGCTTTTTGCCGATGTTGTACCGCCTGTTGCACGACCAGGGCCTGGCCCAACGCCTGTTACAAGACCCGGCGCAGGGTGAACGCGCACTGACCAACCTGCTGCACCTGGGTGAGCTGTTGCAAGCGGCCAGCCTGCAGGTGCAAGGCGAGGGCGCCCTGATCCGTTACCTGGAGGAGCAGCTGCGCCGCCCGCAGGCCAGTGGTGAGGCCGCGCAGCTGCGGCTGGAGAGTGACGCCAACCTGGTGCAGGTGGTGACGCTGCACAAATCCAAGGGGCTGGAGTACCCGCTGGTGTTTCTGCCGTTCATCTCGCTCTACCGCGCCGAGGACAAGGACAGTGGCCGCGACGATGCGGAGCGCCTCAGTGAAGACATCCGCCTGCTTTATGTGGCGTTGACCCGAGCCAAACAAGCGCTCTGGCTTGGTGTGGCCCAGGTCAAGGGGGACGTGGATGGCAAATCGCCCCAGGTCAAAAGCGCCATCTCCAGCCTGCTTGGGCGCAGCACGCCGGACGATTTGTGGGATAAGTTGCAAGCCTGGGCCGGGGAACACATCGCGGTGCTGACCGCCCCCGAGCCCACCGAAGACGTCTACCAGCAGGTGGTTGAGGTCAAACAGCCACAAAGCGCCCGGGTGCCGCAACGGCTGATCTACAACCGCTGGTGGACTGCCAGTTTCAGCGCACTCACGCGCGACTTGGCGCACGGCGCGTCTGCCACGCTGCCCAGCGAGCGTGATGAACGCCTGCTGGACGCCCAGACCGACAACGTGCTGGTGGATGAGGACCAGGACATCACAGGCCCAGCTCCGGCTGATTTACTGACCGAGGCGCCGCGTTTGAACGACTTTCCGGCGGGCAGCCGTTATGGCACCTTGTTGCACGACTTGCTGGAGTGGCAGGCGGTCCACGGCTGGCCTGCTGGCACAGACGCTGACCCGTCCCCGCTGACCCAGCCCTGGCACACCCTGCTGGCGCGCTTAAGCCAGCGCCACCACCTGAGCCCCACACACAGCGCACTGCTGGACGACTGGGTGCGTTTGATTATTAAGTCAAATCTGCCTCTAGCCCTCACAAATCAAGGGCCATCAGCTATCAATTTAAGTGATATCAAGCTACAGGACATGTGGCCCGAGATGGGTTTTAGCCTGCCGGTACACCACTTGGCCAGTGAGGAACTGGATGCCTTGATCACGCGCCAGATTTGGCCCGGCCACACCCGCCCAGCCTTGCAACACCGCCAGCTACAAGGCATGTTGACTGGCTTCATGGACCTGGTGCTGCTGAACCAGGGGCGGTATTACGTGCTCGACTACAAGTCCAACCGCCTCGCGGCCTACTTGCCCGAGGCCTTGCAGCAGGCCATGCTGAACCACCGCTACGACGTGCAGGCCGCGCTGTACCTGCTGGCGCTGCATCGGCTGCTCAAGAGCCGTTTGCCCGACTACGAACCGGCCCAACACCTGGGCGGCGCCTTGTACCTGTTCCTGCGCGGCATCGATCAGCCCTGCTGCGGCCTGCTGCATGTGAGCCCGCCCGTGGCCTTGATCGAGGCGCTGGATGAGGTGTTTGCCCAGGTGGAGCTGACACCATGAACGAGGCTCTTGTGATGGATCTTGTGAGTCTGGCTGAGCCCGAACTACCGCTCACCGCACTCGACCGCGCCTTCGCTCGTTACCTGCAACAAGCCCAACCCAGTGAGGATGTGCGCCACACCTGGCTGGCCGCGCTGACCAGCCACCAGTTTGGTCGCGGCCACGCCTGCCTGGACTTGGACCTGCTGCGCCAGAACGGCGTGTTGGCCCTGGGCTGGGACGCCCGCTGGCAAGCGACTCTGCCGCCTGATCTGGCTGATGCCGCCAATAGCCTGCCTTGGTGCCAGGGTGAGGCCAGCCCGCTGGTGCTTGATGGTGAGCGCCTGTATTTGCGGCGCAACTGGTTAGCCGAACAAGCCATTCGCAGCTCGATCCTGGCGCGGCTGGCCCTGCCTTGTGTGGTGCCCGAGGGGCTGGCCCAGGCGCTCGACAGTTTGTTTGAGCGTGGACCAGCGGCCACCGCCGATGCCAGCACGGCCCCAGACTGGCAAAAAGTGGCCTGCGCTCTCGCGGCACGTGGGCGTTTCACGCTGATCACCGGCGGCCCGGGCACCGGCAAAACCACCACGGTGGTGCGGCTGCTGGCGCTGTTGCAGTCGCAGGCCAGTCGGCCCCTGCGTATTGCACTGGCGGCGCCCACCGGCAAGGCGGCGGCGCGCTTGGGTGAGTCGATTTCCCAGGCGATCCAGCGCCTGCCGCTGGCCATGCAGGCCCATATACCAACCCAGGCGCAGACCCTGCACAAGCTGCTGCAGGTGCGCGCGGCCGTGCTGGCCAGCGCCGCACCGCAGTTGGCGCTGGATGTGGTGGTGGTGGACGAGGCCTCGATGATTGACCTGGAACTCATGGCGCGGCTGATGGCGGCCGTGCCGCTGTCTGCCAGCCTGATTCTGCTCGGTGACAAGGACCAGCTGGCCTCGGTCGAGGCCGGTGCGGTGATGGGCCAGCTGTGTGCGGGTGCCCAGGCCGGTGGCTACAGCGCAGAGACGGAGCAATGGTTGCAGCGCCACACCGGGCAGGATGTGAGTCCCTGGGCAGGCGCAGGCTCTGCCCTGGCGCAGCAAACCGTGATGCTGCGCCACAGCCACCGTTTTGCGTCCAACAGCTTGATTGGCCAGTGGGCCAGCGCCGTCAACGCGGGCGATAGGCAGGCCGTGGCGGCGTTGTGGGAGGCCACGCCGCGCTGGTCCAACACACAAGAGGCCAGTGTGACCCGGCTGCAACCCGCTCCTGGCAGCGATGCGGGTCTGGCGGCGCTGGTCCTGGCCGCCTGGCAGCCCACGCTGGCCAGCCTGTTGGCGCTGCAAGCCGAATCAAAGGTGTGTGACGATGAACAAGCCTTGCTGCTGCTCAAGGCACTGGGCCGTTTTCAGGTCTTGTGTGCGCTGCGCGAGGGCCCGGCCGGTGTGCTGGCGCTCAACCGCAGCCTGGCGCGCGCGCTGGCTTTCCCGCTGGAGGGCTGGTACCCAGGCCGCCCGGTGATGGTGACACGCAACGACTACAACCTGGGCCTCATGAACGGCGACGTGGGCCTGTGCCTGCCCAGCACCCGTGGCCTGCGCGTGGCTTTTGCGGCGGCTGGCCCGGACGGGGTGATAGGTGTACGCTGGGTGCTGCCCAGCCGCCTGGACGCTATCGAAACCGTGTTGGCGATGACGGTGCACAAGTCGCAGGGCTCCGAGTTTGACCAAGTGGCACTGGTCCTGCCTGAGCGCATGACCCCGGTGTTAACGCGTGAGCTGCTTTACACCGGCATCACCCGCGCCAAAAGCCAGCTGACCCTGGTCGTGCCACAGGCCGGCGTGCTGCGCCAGGCGGTGGCGGTCAAAATTCTGCGCAGTGGTGGTTTGAGCATGGAGGCCAAAACATGAAACGGAGCCGATCCTGTGTACATCACGTTGCCGCAGCTGTGGGCATGTCGCTGCTGTTGTGTTGCGGTTTGACGCTTGCCCAGACCCCATCTCCGACGCAGGCGCCTGTGGTGGCGCCCAGCGGCCCGATCCTAGACAGTGGCGACGGTTTTGCCTTTGACGTCAAGGCCAAAAAGCTGCAGAAAACCCGGCAGTCGGCCAGTGGCATCGCCTGCACCGTGAATGCCAGCCAGCAGCGGGTTTGCCTGGTGGCTTTTGACGAGGGCACGCAAGTCGGTTTTGCCACCTTGACAGAGCGTGCCCTGGTGCCCGACCCGCAGGTTCTGTCCTTGACCGGTTTACAAGGTGAGCTGGATGCCGAAGCAGCCGCCACCGATGGTCAGGATGTGTACATCACCGGTTCACACTCTGCCAAACGTGCCGACTGTGCCAGCAACCCTGACAGTCGCCTGGTGCTGCGGCTGCAGCTGGACCCGAACAGTGGCCGCGCAGTGCCCGCCAGCCTGAAGACAAGTGGGCGGCTCTGGTCGCTGATGCAGGCTCAGCCCGAGTTGGCGGCGTATGTGGGTGAGCGCAAATGCCTGGGCACCGAGCCACCGCCCAAGGCGCCTGGCCTGAGCGGCCAGCAGGGAATCAACATCGAAGGTTTGGCGGTGCGGGATGGGCGATTGATGTTTGGTTTTCGCGGGCCGGTGATCAATGGTGCCGCTTTCACCTTGGCGGTGGACGCCAAGGCGCTGTTTGAGGGGGGTGATGCCAGGCCGCAGGTGACCCGGCTGGCCCTGGGGGGTCACCGTGGCATCCGTGACATGGTGGCCGTGTCCGACGGTGTTCTGGTGCTGGCCGGCCCCGATGATGATGGTGACAGTGAGGCCGTTGGCTGGGCAGTTTTTCACTGGGATGGCAAAACCAGCCAGGATCTGGTGCAGCCCCGGCTGCTGGCCAGGCTGGACCTGGGGGCGGTCAAACTGCGCCGCTGTGATGCCGAGATCAAACCCGAGGCACTCACTGTGTTGCAGGAAACCTCAGGCCGCTACCAGCTGTTGATGCTGTCAGATGGCCTGTGTGACGGTGGGCCGATGGTTTTAACCCTACAGAAATGATGGAAAATAGCTACTGCACGTCGACAACAGTCGAGCCCCAGACTTGGCTTACCGTTGGATGAACTGAAGGGTTATACGCACCATCATGAACACATCGCTAGAACAGGCTGAGGAGCTGTTTGCACAAAGCAGCACAGCCCTCAGGTCTGACCAATATGACACCGCCGAAGCGCTTCTGATGAACGCGCTGGACCTGGCCCCCGGGCTGGCTGAAGCCCATGCCAACCTGGCCTGGCTGCTGGATCGGCGTGGCAGCATGAGTGAGGCGGTGCGCCACTACGAGCTGGCCATTGAGCTGCAGCCCGACAACGCCCGTATCCACCTGAACTTTGGCGCCTTGCTGGCCGAGCTCAAGTTCTTTCATGCCGCCGAGGCCGCTTACCGCCGGGCGCTGGACGTGGACCCGTCTTTGCCGGGCACCTGGTGCAACCTGGGTGCCTTGTTGGCCCAGAACCACCGCGACGAAGAGGCCGAAAAATGCCTGCACACCGCGCTGCAGCTTGACCCGCAACATGCCAGTGCCCATTTCAACCTGGCCTGCCTGTTGCTGCGCAAGGGCCGTTACACCGAGGGCTGGTTCCACCTGGAATTCCGCGACTGGTACCAGCCGATTGAGATGCGCCTGCGCTGTCGCCGCTGGAAAGGCCAGTCGCTGGCCAACCGTGCGGTGCTGGTGGTGTACGAGGCTGGTTTTGGTGACATGATCCAGTTTTGCCGTTATGTTGCGGAGCTGCGGCGCCTGGGCGCTGATCATGTCGACATGTTGTGCCACCCCGAGCTCAAAGAGCTGCTGCAGACGCTGGACGGGGTGGGTGAGGTATTTGGTTTCAACGACGATGTGTCGGCCAGCGACTGGGACTATTGGGTGCCGGTGATGAGCCTGCCGCACTATGTGGGCACCCAGCTCGATACCATTCCTGCCAAGCTGCCGTATCTGGCGGTGCCGCCCGCCAAAGCCGAGCGTTGGAGCCAGCAGGTCAAACGCCTGAATCTGCCACCCGCCTTGCGGGTGGGGCTGGTCTGGCAGGGCAACCCGGCTTTTGGCAACGACAGCCAGCGCTCGCTGCCGGGTCTGCAGACACTGGCACCCTTGTGGGAGGTGCCCGGCGTGCAGTTTTTCAGCCTGCAAAAAGGCCAGGGTGAACAAGAGGTGCGCCGGTTGCAGCTGGCGCAGCCGCTGATCAACCTGGCCCCAGAGCTGGGCAATTTTGCCGACACCGCCGCCATCATCACGCAGTTGGACTTGGTGATCAGTGTGGACACCGCCGTGGCGCATCTGGCCGGTGCGCTGGGCAAACCCTGCTGGGTGCTGTTGCCAGCGTTCATGACCGATTGGCGCTGGCTGGAGCAACGCAGCGACTCCCCCTGGTACCCCGGCGCCTTGCAGCTGTTTCGCCAGCCGCTGGAAGGCGGTTGGGCGCCGGTGATCCAGGCGGTGCGCGAGGCTTTGCAAAACACCGCGGGTCAGCGGGCTTGCTGAGGCTGTTGCGCCCCGGTTTTTACCGGTGTGTGCCATGAGCACCGGTGTGCCAGAGCCGGGCGTGGCGCAGGCCACCACCAAACGGTACCTGCCCTGGGTGGTGGCCACCGCGCTGTTCATGGAGCAGCTCGACGCCACCATCGTCAACACCGGCATTCCCGCCATGGCAATCAGCCTGGGCGTGACCCCGCTGAGCCTGAAGGCGGTGGTGACCAGTTACATCCTGAGTCTGGCGGTGAGTATCCCGGTGAGTGGCTGGCTGGCCGAGCGTTATGGCAGCCGCCGCGTCTTCATGTCGGCTTTGATGCTGTTCATCCTGTCGTCGGTGGCCTGTGGGCTGGCGGTCAATGCGCCGATGCTGGTGGCCGCGCGGGTGCCGCAGGGCATTGCGGCGGCGATGATGATGCCGGTTGGGCGCATGGCCGTTGTGCGCACCTTTCCCAAGGGGGAGCTGCTGCGGGCGATGAACTTTGTCATCATCCCCGCGCTGTTGGGGCCTTTGCTGGGCCCCACGGTGGGAGGGCTGATCGTGCACTGGCTGAGCTGGCGCGACATCTTTTTTGTCAACGTGCCGGTGGGGCTGGCCGCACTGTGGTTTGGCCACCGTTACATGCCCGACTACCGCAGTGACACCCGCACCCCGCTCGATGTGCGGGGGCTGCTGCTGTTTGGCAGCGGGGTGGCGCTGCTATCGTGGCTGCTGGAGGTGTTTGGTGAACACACCCTGAGCACCACCGAGGCGCTGGGGGTGTTGCTGCTGTCCCTGAGCCTGCTGGCGGCCTACGTCTGGCACGCGCTGGGCTGGCCACACCCGCTGCTGCGCCTCTCCTTGCTGTTGGTGCGCACCTTTCGGGTGTCGGTGCTGGGTGGTTTTGTGACCCGGCTCGGTGTGGGTGGCATGCCGTTTTTGCTGCCGCTGTTGTACCAGGTGGGCTTGGGCCTGCCGGCCTGGCAGTCGGGTCTGTTGATGATGCCCGCCGCCGCTGCCGCCATGGGCATGAAGATGGTTGCCGCCTGGATGCTGCGGCGTTTTGGTTACCGCCAGGTGCTGATCGTCAACACCGTGCTGGTGGGCTGCACCATTGCCTGCTACAGCCTGGTGGGGGTGGGCACACCCATTGCCATGATTGTGTTGCTGGGTTTGCTGATGGGGCTGTTCAACTCGCTGCAGTTTTCCAGCATGAACACCATGGCTTATGCCGACATTGAGGACAAGGACACCGCCATGGCCAGCACGCTGGCCAGCACCTTGCAGCAGATGTCCTTGAGTTTTGGCCTGGCCTGTGGTTCGCTGGTGACCGGTTTTTACCTGGCGGGTCTGCCCCAGACCAATGCCCCGGCGGTGACCAGCGCCATCCACCACGCGTTTCTCACCCTGGGTGGTTTGACCTTGCTCTCTTCCCTGTTGTTCTGGACCCTGCGCCCCAACGACGGCGACAGCGTGAGTCGGGGTGAATCTTAAAAAAGATAGCTGTATCGCCTTGTTTGATAAGGGCTAAGACGGGTTTTGAGCCATCAACATCAGTCTGTTCTGCAGCCCGGTGGCCAGCGCCTGGGCGGTGTCGCTGGTGATGCGCGCTGCGTCATACCCAATGTTCAGGATCAGCTGGCCCTGGTAACAACTGGCGGCGGTGAACAGCGTCTGATACGGCATTGGGCACAGCGCAAACGAGATGGCTTGCACCGCCGGGTCATCTGCCACCGGCTCAACCACCCCGATGTTGCTGACCATGGTGTTGGGCAGCGAGGCCATGGTTTTTTTGCGAAAACTCTCCAGCGCCTGCGGCGGCAGGGGCGAGCCGTCCAGCCCATACAGGTGGTAGAGCAGGTGGCCTTCACCCCGCGCGATTTGTTTGCGAGTCTGGGCCACGATCTCGCGCGCCAGCGCCCAGGCATCCGTGTCCGGGCCGGTCAAAAAGCTGCCTGAAATCAGCGAGGTGAAAAAGCCCGTGGGTGTGGTGGGCGGCACCGGCTCCAGATGCGGGCGTAAATCCACCGGGCAGCACAGGAAAGACGCCACCGGCTCAGCCGTGGGTTGCAGCTGCCACTGCGCCAGTAACTGGGCGGCACACAAGGCGCCATGCACGGTGCAGCCTTGGGTCCGTGCTTGTTGAATCAGGCGGGTGGTGGTGGCGGTATCGAGCAACACACGCATCAGCCGGGGCTCGCGGTGCTTGGCCTCTGCAGCCAGCCAAGGAATGCTGGGTAGCAGGCCATGGCGGCGGTAGTCGGCCACCAGGGTGTTACGCAATTGTTTGGCTGCCTCTGGCTGCTCGGCCCAGCGGTAGGGCGCGGGCATCAACTCGGCCATCGGTGGCAGGTGGGTGGGGGCGATGCCAGTTGCTGGTGTTGATTCCTGGACCATCAGGCTGAGCATTCGGCGCAGGATGGCGGTGCCAGATCGGCCATCGGCCACCGAGTGGTGAAACGTCAGCGCCAGCACACAGGCGTTGGTGGCAGGCAGCGCGATGTAGTGGCAGCGCATCAGCGGCGCGCTGTCTGGCGCAAAGGTGTGCGAGAGCTCCTGCTCTATCAGACGCTGCCAGTGTTGGCCCCTGGCCCTGTGGCACACCAGGTCAATCTTTTGGCCGGGTGCCGGCTCAAAACGCAGGCCGTTGGCCTCTGTCCAGCTGATGTGGGTTTGCAGCAGCGCGTGTTCCTGTTGCACCGTGTCGAGTGCGCGGTGGATGGCTGCAGGTGCGAGCGTGCCGCTGCGCTCGGCCAGCACCACAAAGTTCATACACGAGAGTTGGTCAGACAGGAAGAAAAACGCTTCACCTGGGTCGAGGGGGCGCGAGATCACGGTTCATGCTCCTGTCTGAGTCGGTTGTGCAACGGGGTGGCAGAGGCTTGCAGGGCGCTGCTCAGCGGGGCATGTTAGCTGGTCAGTGGGTCGCTTGGCTGACGTTTGCCTGTTTTGCAATCAAATAGCCTATAGCCCTTATAAATCAAGGGATGATTGCTATCGAAAAAGATATGTTTGCCCGTGGAATCGCAGGCTGTGGGTGGCAGTGGGCGGGGTATTGGGGCCCACCTCATACGCGCTGCGCTTTGCGAAATCGGTGGTCCCCAACACCCCCACCCACTGCGAGGTGCGTCACAAGTTCGCTTGCATCCAATAGCCGGACGCCACAGGCGTCCTAAAAGGCATCGCGTGCCACCACCGTCTCAGGCCGTGTGGGCCAAAGCGGTGGGCCGATTTCGCAAAGCGCAGCGCGTATGAGGCTCCCCGCTTTGGCCCATATGGCCCACCCCCGATGCCATCACTTCAGTGAATGCATCCTGTCTTTTAGCCCCGACGCAAATCCAGCGTGAACGGAAACTCGTGGCTGCCGGGCTGGTTGATGGTGGCGGGTGGCACATTCACAACCCCCGGCGTGTGGCCCATGGCGGTGAAGCGTGACAGGCGGCGGCTCTCGGCCTCGTTGGCGTTGACCGGCAGGCTCTGGTAACTCAGGCCACCGGGGTGCGCCACGTGGTACTGGCAGCCGCCGAGTGAGCGTTTCATCCAGGTGTCGATCACGTCAAACACCAGCGGTGCGTGAACCCCAATGCTCGGGTGCAGGCTGCTGGGTGGGTTCCAGGCTTTGTAACGCACACCACCGACGTATTCACCCTGCACACCAGTGGGCTGCAAAGCCATCGCGCGGCCGTTGCAGGTGACCACATAACGGCTCTCGTTGAGGCCGGTGACACGCACCTCGATGCGCTCCAGGGAGGAGTCCACGTAACGTGCGGTGCCGCCCGGCGCACCTTCTTCACCCATCACATGCCAGGGCTCCAGCGCGTTGCGCAGCGTGAGTTGGATGCCTGCGGTGCAGATCGAGCCAATCAGCGGGAAGCGGAACTCCACATGCGGCGCAAACCAGCTGTCGTCAAAGGCGTAACCGGCTGCGCGCATTTCGCTCATCACGTCCAGGAAATCCATCTCGATGAATTTGGGCAGCATGAAGCGGTCATGCAACTCGGTGCCCCAGCGCGTGGCCGGGGCTTTGTACGGCGTTTTCCAGAAGCGGGCAATCAGCGCACGCAGCAGCAACTGCTGCACACTGCTCATGTGTGGGTGCGGCGGCATCTCAAACGCGCGCAGCTCCAGCAGGCCCAGGCGACCGGTGGCCGAGTCGGGCGAGTACATCTTGTCGATCGAGATTTCGCTGCGGTGGGTGTTGCCAGTGGCGTCGATCAGGATGTTGCGCAGCGTGCGGTCAATCAGCCAGGGCGGCATCGACTGGCCGTGGATCTCACGGTTTTTGTAGATTTGTTCGATGGCAATTTCCAGCTCGTAGAGCTGGTCGTTGCGCGCCTCATCCACGCGCGGTGCCTGGCTGGTGGGCCCGACAAACATGCCGCTGAACAAATAACTTAGGCTCGGGTGGTTGTGCCAATACAGCAGCAGGCTGGCCAACAACTCGGGCTTGCGCAAAAACGGGCTGTCGGCCGGTGTGGCGCCACCCATCACAAAGTGGTTGCCACCACCGGTGCCGGTGTGGCGGCCATCGGTCATGAACTTCTCGGCGCTCAGGCGCGACTCGAATGCTGCGTTGTAGAGGAATTCGGTGTTGTAGACCAGCTCTTTCCAGCTGTTGGCCGGGTGGATGTTGACCTCGATCACACCGGGGTCGGGCGTGACGCTGAGCAATTTCAGGCGCGGGTCGCGCGGCGGCGGGTAACCCTCGATGACGATCTGTACACCCAGCTCCTGTGCGGTGGCTTCCACCGCCGCGAGCAGGTCCAGGTAGTGTTCCAGCCGCTCCAGCGGCGGCATGAAGATGTAGAGCACGCCCGAGGCCGTGCCGACTGCCTCGGCCTTGGGGCCATTGGCGCGGCGCGGGTCGCGCACCTCCACACACAGCGCGGTGCGGGTGATCCAGTGGGCGGACTCCTGCCGCTCTGGCACACGGGCAAAGTCAGCGGGCTCGGGCTGGAAGTTGCTTTGGGCGTGGCTGGCGGTGCTGCTGGCCGGGCCGGTGGGGCTTTGCATCAGTCGGCTGGCCTCCGACTGCGGGCCGGTGCCGGCCAGATAAGCGGCAGCCGCGCTGGTGTTGCCGGTCATGGCCGAAGCCACTGCGGCGGCGGCACGGCGCGCCGCACCGAGTGCCAGACCGGCCTTGCCGGGGGCGTGGCCGCTGGGCACATCGGATACACCCGGGCTCACGCTGCTGCGCGCGCTGGCAGTGTCAGACGCCGCATTGGCGTAACGCCCAGCCACGCTGGCATGCAGCGGCAACTCACCACGCAAGGTGGATGGGTCCTGCTCGATCATGTACGGGAAATCGGCCTCGCTGACCCAGGGCAAGGAGTCCAGCGGCAGGCGCAGGCCCATGGGTGAGTCGCCCGGCATCAGGTACATGCGCTCGTCACGCAAAAACCAGGGGCCGGTGGTCCAGGCCGCGCCATAGGTGTCGTCATAACCCGCCACCTTGATCGGCAGCACATAACCCACGGGGGTGTCGAGTTTTTGCGTGAACACGCGGCGCAGGCGGGCGCGTTCCATCTCGTCGTCCAACTTCGAGTTGAACGGGTCCACATTGACGGGCAGACGGCGTTCACGCCACAGGTAGTACCAGGTGTCTTCATACGCGGTCTGGGCAAACTTGTCGGTGATGCCCAGTTTGGTCGCCAGCGTGTGGGTGAAGCGTTGTGCGTCCTGGCTGGTGTAGTGCGTGGGCACGCGTTCGTCGGCAAACAGCGCCGGGTTGGCCCAGATGGGTTGGCCGTCGGCGCGCCAGTAAATGTTCAAGGCCCAGCGCGGCAATTGCTCACCGGGGTACCACTTGCCCTGGCCGTAGTGCAAAAAGCCGCCTTCACCGTACTCCTTGCGCAGCTTGTGCACCAATTCGGTGGCAAAGCCGCGCTTGGTCGGCCCCAGCGCGTCGGTATTCCATTCCGGTGCATCACGGTCGTTGACCGCCACAAAAGTGGGTTCACCGCCCATGGTCAGGCGCACATCGCTGGTCTGCAGGTCGGCGTCCACCGCGTGGCCCAGCGCCATGATCTCAGCCCATTGCTCCTCGGTGTAGGGTTTGGTGACACGGGGGGATTCGTAAATACGCGTCACCTGCATGTGGTGGGCAAAGGTCACTTCGGACTCATCCACGCCGCCTTCAATGGGTGCGGCGCCCGATGGTTGTGGTGTGCAGGCCAGCGGAATGTGGCCTTCACCGGCCAGCAGGCCCGAGGTGGCATCGAGCCCGACCCAGCCCGCGCCGGGTAAATAGACCTCACACCAGGCGTGTAAGTCGGTGAAATCGACCTCGGTGCCGCTCGGGCCGTCGAGCGACTTGACATCGGGTTTGAGTTGGATCAGGTAGCCCGATACAAACCGTGCGGCCAGGCCACAGTTGCGCAGCAGCTGCACCATCAGCCAGGCCGAGTCGCGGCACGAGCCGGAACCCAGCGTGAGTGTTTCCTCAGGCGTTTGCACCCCCGGCTCCATCCGAATGGTGTAGTTGACGGCGTGTTGCACCGACTGGTTTAAGTCGACCAGAAACAACACGCTGCGGCGTTTGGTGCGGTCGATCTTGTCGAGGTAGGCCTGCACCAGCGGCGTCACCGGGTCAGGTGTCAGGTAGGGGGCGAGTTCCTGCTTGAGTTCGGCAGCGTAATTGAACGGAAACTCTTCGGCCTCGGGCTCCAGGAAAAAGTCAAACGGGTTGTAGACCGCCATGTCCAAAACAACGTCAACGGTGACCTTGAACTCTTTGGTTTTGTCCGGGAACACCAGGCGCGCCTGGTAGTTGGCAAACGGGTCCTGCTGCCAGTTGATGAAATGGCCCTCAGGCTCGATCTTGAGCGAGTACGAGATGATCTTGCTGCGGCAATGCGGGGCAGGGCGCAGGCGGACCACCTGCGGCCCCAGGGCGACCAGCCGGTCATACGAGTAGTGGGTAACGTGGTTCAGCGCGGCGTGGATGGACATGCGTGGGTCTCAAGTTGGCTGAGGAATCGGGCAGCGATCAGGCGCGGCAATGGGTGCGTTCATACCGCGTTGAACAAGCAATCTTGGTGCCAGACGCGGCTTGCGCTCGGGCCTGATCCTCTCATGAATAACCTACGAGAACATGACAGGGGTGATGGTGGCCTGCCGGTGGGGCAAAACGGACACCTTGCGCTGGGTGGCCAGAAACGTCAAAAACGATTCAATGTCGGCTTGCCCTATGTTGCGAAGGTGCTTCAGAGAGTGAAATAGGGTGAAGTTATTGATCCAAGACAACCAAGCCTATTCGGTCCTGCGGCTACAGTGAAAGCAAGGCATTTGCTAGCGTTATTTATCCAGAAACCGGGTTGACTTGCTGATTTGGGGTTCTGCTAAAACCGATTTGCTGGTTTTTCTTGAGTTGTTGTGACTGTTCATTTGTGCAGCATATCGGCTGTAAGCGTTGTGGCAAGCAGGTTTGCGCGGGTGTCGGTTGGCGATGTTATGGCGACAATTGCCGTGTTCGGGAGACAGGTTTCTGTCGCCCTCTATTGAGTTAGGCATCAAGGTTGCACATATGGCGTCTCAACATATGCTCATGGATACCGGGCTGCGCATCGAACGCCTTCTGTATCTAGCTTTTTTTCTTGTTCTACTTTGTTGCCTTGAAATCTACCTAGTTGCGGCTGCCGCGTACTTTTCAGCTTCTGACACGCAGTCGCTTGACGTTGTTATCGAAGCGGTGGAGAAGGATCGGACAGAGCTAAGGCGACTTTTCGAACTTCAAAGCAGGCCGATTATTCCAGACACTGCTAGAGAACAGCGAACCGCTGCAATGAGACAGAAGCTCGGTCTGCCTCCGGCCGAAAGAAAGAATGCAGCAGAAGAAACCTACAAGCAAAGGCTGGAGAACTTGCTCATTTCTTTGCCTCGCCTGTGGGACCTACAAGCACAACTGTCAGAAGTATTCGATTTGAAGAACTCCCCTGAAGAAATACTTGCGAAGCTTCGCAGCGTACGTGCCAGCAAGATTCCGGACAAAGGAACGATCCTAGGCATTGAGACTCCCCGTCTTTTAGTTCTGCAGTATGGGTCTGCAGACTTTCGCTTGTCGGCGCAGCCGTTGGCAACCGGATTGCTAATTGCTTTGTATCCCCTATGCGTAGTCTGGATCGGATCCTTCTACATCACTCGGCAACGCGAGCTACTCGCGATGCGGCAACTCGCAGATTACAAGGAGACATTTCCTCACGTCCTCAACTTTCTTGTGGTGGACTTCTCAGGGTTCCATAGAAAGATCGGGCTTCAATCGTCTCGCAAGAACGTTAGATTCAATTTGATGCTGTCAGCGGCGCTGACTACGTCAATTCGATGTCTGTTTCTAACCATGCTGGTATTGCCAATCATTGGTGGGCTGGCCTACTCTTCTTTTCAGCTATTCGACCTCCTGTCTCCGCCAATGAGCATTTGGATCGTCACCGGGGCCGTGTTCCTCTTTGCCGCATCGCTCAGTTTGTCTCTGGTCGTACAGGAAGCCATCGTCCTTAGAGGCAAACAGTTTTATGAGTAGATCTTTCTCTAGGCTAATCACTCTTCTCGTCGCACTACTGCCTCTCTGCACTTTCAGCGCTCAGATGTCAATCACCATCCTCGCGCCAGTGAGCTGCACCGATTGGAATGAAGGAAGATCGGAACGGACGAAAGTCAAGCCACTTGACTACAGCACGCTGCCTCAAATGCGAGAGTTCTGGCTTCTTGGCCTTATCACCGGTCTCAACGCCAACCATCCCGCGAAGGTCGATTTGCTTAGCTCTGTCAACAGCACGTTGGTATTTGACTGGATGGACAGATATTGCAAAAAGAATCCAGCGTCCGATGTCTTCGCGGGAGCTGAGTCGCTGCTCAGTAAGATTGAACGCGAGTCGAAGCGTTGATGCCTATGAAGCGCCGCTTTTGGCCGTTTGTTGCCGGTTACAGTCGTTGAGGCACGCAGCCTAAAAGTGCCACTATTTGGTAAATGGCTTCATTGCAATGCTGCATATTAAATAGCTATATGCCCAGTTAGGACGAGGGCTAGAGGCCTATTTGGCCGAGGCCATCCATGAAGCTCAGATCGGCCCGACGGCAGCATCACCCAACGAGTTCACTTGGCCGCACACGGCAAGTGGCGATGCACTTGCCGTGTCGCGTCACTCTCAGCCGTTCACCAAAACCGCACCGGCAGTCCGGTGGGTGGCAGTGTCTACCAGCACCAGCGAACCCAGCACCCGCGACTGGGCGAATGGCAGGGCGGCAATCGGCTCCTGCAGTAGCAGTTCGATGTGGCCGATGCTGTTGGCGCTTAGGCTGTCGGCGTTTTCTTCGGCCAGGGTGTTGATGTCGAGCCGGTGCACCACCCGTTTGACACGCGCCTTGACCCAGCGGTGGCCGTGTAATGCCCAGTAAACGCGGCCCGCGACCAACGGTTCGTCGTCCATCCAGGCCACGGTGGCGCTGATCTCACGGCTGGGTGGCAGGCTGGTGGCGGTGGGTGTGTCGGCAAAATCGTCATCAGAAACGATAGCGGCTGGTGCAGGTGGCACGAGGGCCAGCAGCCAATCACCTCTAGAGACATCCACTTCGCGGTCCAGCACCACACCTGCGCTGTGACCGGCCTGCACGATGCCGGGTTGGCGTGTGGTGCCGAGCACCTGCGCCACGGTGGCTGTCTGGCCGCTGGGCAGCACTTTGACTTGTTGGCCAATTTGGGCCACACCATTCGCGACGCGGCCCCAGAAGATGCGGCGGCCTTGGGATGTGTCGGACGAGCTGCTGAACTTTTCGACCCACTGCACCGGGAAGGCAAAGGGCAGCGCGGTGTCGGCGGGTGTCACCGGCAGCAGTTCCAAAATGTCGAGCAGGCTCGGGCCGGTGTAGCCACACCAGCCGTCTGCGGCGTCAACCACGTTGTGGCCTTTGAGGGCGGAAATCGGCACGATGGTCGCAACCTCGATGCCAGCTTCCAGCGCAAACTTTTCCAGCGCACCGCGAATGTGGGTGAACGCGGTTGTGGCTTGGCCAGCGGTTTCGGGTTTGGCCGCGTCTTCGAGCGCGTCGAGTTTGTTGACGGCAAAGACGATGCTGGGCACGCGCAGCAGTTGGCACAGCAGGCTGTGGCGGCGGGTTTGCGGCAGCAGGCTCAGGGCAGGGTCTTGCCACTGGAGTTTGGTGGCGTCGACCAGCACGACGGCGGCGTCGGCGCTGCTGGCGGCGGTGACCATGTTGCGGGTGTACTGTTCGTGGCCGGGGGCGTCGCCGATGATGAATTTGCGCTCGGCGGTGTTGAAGTAGCGGTAGGCGACGTCGATGGTGATGCCTTGTTCACGCTCGGCACTCAGGCCGTCGGTGAACTGCGCCAGGTCAGCCTCGCCGCTTTTGGAGACGTTGGCGAGTTGGTCTTGCAGCACACTTTTGCTGTCGAGCAGCAGGCGGCCAATCAAGGTGCTTTTGCCGTCATCCACGCTGCCGCAGGTGACGAACTTGAGCGCGGATTGTTGGTCAAATGGGCCGTTAGCCCTTGTATTGTCTGGGCTAGTCGCTACTGATGTTGTAGTGTTCATTGCAGTCGTTCCAGTTGGATTCATTTCGTTGGCGCTAGGTGCGGTGATTGGGGCAGGTGACCGGGCTTTGGGGTGATAGGCGCGCGTCTGATGTGGTGGTGGGCTGCATCGTCTGTTTCGCGTGTGTTTTCACCCCAAAACCGCATGCACATGCCCCAGTCGCCGCGCCGGGTTCAAACCAAAGCCTTGGTCATCAGAAATACCCGTCCTTCTTGCGCTTCTCCATCGACGCCTCGGACGTTTTGTCATCCATCCGTGTGGCACCGCGTTCGCTCACGTCGGCGGCCAGGGTTTCGAGCACGATCTGCTCGGGTGTGGCGGCCAGGCTTTCCACCGGGCAGGTGCAGGTGATGTCGCCCACGGTGCGAAAACGCACGTCGCGTGTCTCGGCCACTTCGCCGGGTTTGAGGGGGGTGAGTTCGGTCACCGGCACCAGCAGGCCCTTGCGTTCCACCACTTCGCGCTTGTGCGTGTAGTAGAGCGAGGGCAGGGCGATTTGTTCGCGTTCGATGTATTGCCACACGTCCAGCTCGGTCCAGTTGCTGATCGGGAACACGCGGAAATGTTCACCGGGTTGTAACTTGGTGTTGAACAGCGTCCAGAGTTCGGGGCGCTGGTCTTTGGGTTGCCACTGGCCGAAGCTGTCGCGGTGGCTGAAGATGCGTTCCTTGGCGCGGGCTTTTTCCTCGTCGCGGCGGGCGCCGCCAATCAGTGCGTCAAAGCGGAATTCTTCGATGGCTTCCAGCAGCGTGACTGACTGGTGCACGTTGCGGCTCTCGCCCGGGTGCGCCAGGCGTACGGTGCCGCGCGCCATCGAGTCCTCGACACTGCGCACGATCAGGTCGGCGCCGAGTTCCTTGGCGCGAAAGTCGCGGAAATCGGTCACTTCGTGGAAGTTGTGGCCGGTGTCGATCATCAGCAGCGGGTAGGGAATCTTGCCGCCGGTGGCTGGGGTGCCAAAGGCTTTTTCGGCGCATTTGAGCATCACCAGCGAGTCCTTGCCGCCCGAGAACAGCAGCGTCGGGCGCTCGAAGGCGGCGGCCACTTCGCGCAGGATGAAGATGGTTTCTTCTTCCAGTGCGTCCAGGTGTGCATTGCTCAGGTGGTCGATTCGTTGGTGTGTCGTCATGGCTTGCAATTGTTCGGGTGGGGTGCGGGTGTTCATGCTGCGGCCTTGTCTTTGACGTGTAAGCCACACTCTTTGGCAGTTTCGTCTTCCCACCACCAGCGCCCGGCGCGGAAGTCTTCGCCCATACTGATCGCGCGGGTGCAGGGTGCGCAGCCGATGCTGGGGTAAAACTGGTCGTGCAGCGGGTTGTAGTCGACCTGGTTCTGGGCGATGTAGAACCAGACGTCGCCCCAGGTCCAGTTGGCCAGCGGGTTGAGTTTGGTGATCTTGGCATCGCTGTTGTCGATCAGCGGCACCTCGGCACGGGCGCCAGACTGTTCACGGCGCAGGCCGGTGACCCAGGCGGCTTTGCCTGCCAGGGCACGGCCCAGCGGCTCCATCTTGCGGATGTGGCAGCAGGCTTTGCGCAATTCGATGCTTTTGTACATCGCGTCTTTGCCTTCGCGGTCCACAAACTGCACCACCGACTCGTTCACTGGCGTGAACACCTCGACCGGTGCGCGTGAGGTGGCCTGGAGGCGGTCCAGCAAAGCCAGTGTTTCGGGGTGCAGCTGGCCGGTCTCCAGCACAAAAATGCCAATGTTCAGCTGCAGTTGGTTGATCAGGTGGGCCAGCACCATGTCTTCGGCACCCAGGCTGCAGGCCAGGGTGATGCGCGGTGCATTGCCACCGGCGTTGGCGGCGTAGTCTTGTGCCGCCTGTTGCAGCAGGGCCGTGGTCTCGGCCAGTTTGGCCGCATAGGTGCTGGAGGCGCGGGCATTGAGGTCTATGGCACTCATGCTTGGGACCCGGTGAAATGGGGTTGCGGATGGGCGGCGTCACCTTGGTAAAAGTCGGCAAACAGGGCCAGCGCGCGTTCGGCGGCGGCCATGCTTTGGTCGGCACGCAACACCGCAACATCAAAGCCGCTGCGCTGCATCAGCTGCAATTGGTCCACCAGCACATCGCCAGTGGCGCGCAACTCGCCTTTAAAACCGAGCCGACGGCGCAGCAAAAACGCCTGGCTGTAGGCGCGGCCATCGGTGAACTTGGGGAAGTGCAGGTCGATGCGGTCAACACCGTCCAGGTTGACCTCGGCCGGGTTGGCGTCGTTCGCCAGTTGCAAGACATTTGGGCTTGTAGCCCTTGCCTGGTCAGCGTCAGCAGCTATCAATTTAATGGATTTGTTCATGGCGTGTGGGAGCAGCTGCTCAGTCGGTCAAGGCGTCGGCGCTGTTGAGGTGCACGTTAAGCACCTGGCCAGCGTCGCGGGTTTCGTGGCGGGCGGCGTTGCCCGCCGCTTTGAAGGGGTCGAGCCCGAGGCGGCGCACGCAGCTGACGAAGTTCTCGCCCGGTGTGCGTGCGCTGCGGTAGGTGTCGAGCAGGGCCTCGACCACATCAGCCACCTCACTGGCGGCAAACGAGGGGCCAATCACCTTGCCCGGTATGGCGTCGCCTGACAGGGTGGAGCCATCGGAGCCACCCAGTGACACCTGGTACCACTCACGGCCGTCTTTGTCGACACCCAGCACACCGATGTGGCCGCTGTGGTGGTGGCCACAGGAGTTGATGCAACCGCTGATGTGCAAGTCGATCTCGCCCAGGTCAAACAACTCGTCGAGGTCCTGGAAGCGTTCGGTGATGGCCTCAGCAATCGGGATCGAACGTGCATTGGCCAGCGCGCAGAAGTCACCACCCGGGCAGGCAATGATGTCGGTCAGCAGGCCGATGTTGGGCCGGGCCAGGCCCAGCGCACGTGCGGCTTGCCACAGCGCGGGCAGGTCGCTGGCACGCACCCAGGGCAAGAGCAGGTTTTGTTCATGGCTGACGCGGGCTTCACCGGCGCTGAAACGGTCGGCCAGGTCGGCAGCGGCATCCAACTGGTCGGCCGAGGCGTCGCCTGGGGCCAGGCCCATGCGTTTGAACGACAGGGTCACCGCGCGCAAAGCCGGGTTTTTGTGGGCCTTGACGTTTTGCTGCAACCAGCGCTGGTACTCGGCCTGTTCTTTGGGCGACAGCGTGGCAAGGATCGCGTCGGCGGCAGCGCTTGTGTCGTCCAGCGTGATGCTTGGCGCTTTGAAGCAGGCGGTGACACGGTCCAGCTCGGCCTGCGGGATGGCGTGTTGGCCACCGTCGTGCGCCAGAATGGCCTGGTACTCGGCTTCGACCTCGTCAAAATAACGCTGGCCTTCGGCCTTGACCAGAATCTTGATGCGCGCCTTGTACAGGTTGTCGCGGCGGCCAAAACGGTTGTAGACGCGCACCACGGCTTCGAGGAAGTTGAGGATTTGGTTCCACGGCACAAACTCGCGGATGGTGCGGCCAATGATCGGTGTGCGGCCCATGCCACCACCGACCAACACCTTGAAGCCGACTTCGCCCTGGTCGTTGTGGATCAGGTGCAGGCCGACGTCATGCCAGGCGGTAGCGGCGCGGTCTTCCGCTGCGCCCGAGACGGCAATCTTGAACTTGCGCGGCAGAAAGGCAAATTCGGGGTGCAAGGTGCTCCACTGGCGCATGATTTCGCAGTAGGGGCGTGGGTCGATGTGTTCGTCGGGCGCAATGCCGGCCAACGCGTCACCGGTGATGTTGCGGATGCAGTTGCCGCTGGTCTGGATGCCGTGCATGTCGACACTGGCCAGCAGCTCCATCACGTCGGCACTTTTGTCCAGCGGAATCCAGTTGAACTGCACGTTTTGCCGTGTGGTGAAGTGGCCATAACCCACCGCCAGGCTTTGGGTGCCGAGTTCGGCCTGTTTGCTCAGCGCGGTGTTCAGCACCTCGGCGTTGGGTTGGTCGTAGTCGCGGGCAATCTTGGCCAACACACGCAGTTGGCGGCTGGCCAGCTCGCCGTAGGGCACAGCCACGCGCAGCATCGGTGCGTAGCGTTGCACATACCAGCCGTTTTGCAGGCGCAGCGGGCGAAAGTCGTCGTCTTTGAGCTCACCTGCGAGGTGGCGTTGCAGCTGGTCGCGGTACTGCGCGGCGCGCTGCTGGACGAATTGGCGGTCAAAGTCGGTGTAGTGGTACATGGTAAGAGTGAAATCCGGCTTGAGCCCTTGTATGGATTGAGCAGTTAGCTATAAATAGATGAGTTTAAAGGGGTCAGATGGTGATCAGCTTGGCACCGGCATACGCCAGCAGCAGCGACAACAGGGAGCGGATCAAACGCTCCGGCACCCGCACCATGAAGTGAGAGCCCAGCCAGATACCCGGCAGGGAACCCGCCAGCAGCAGACCAAGCATGCGCCAGTCTACCGAACCCAGCGAGGCGTGTCCCAGCCCGGCCACCAGCGTGAGCGGCACCGCGTAGGCAATGTCGGCGGCCACAATGCGCGACAGCGGCAACATCGGGTACAGCAGCATCAACACGGTGACCCCAATCGCACCGGCGCCCACCGAGGTGAGCGACACCAGCGTGCCAATCAGCGCGCCAAACAGCAGCGGCAGGCTCCAGTGGCGGGCGGTGGTGGCCTGGGTTTCCTGCCCGGCGCTGATCTTTTGCGGCGCGGTTTTGCCACGCAGCGCTTTGTAGAGTGTGGCAGCGGCAGTGAGCAACAGGGCCCCACCCAGGGTGGTTGTCATCCAATGCTGCACCTGCGGGTTGGCCGGGCCGATGTTTTTGAGCACCCAGAGGGTGACCAGAGCCGCCGGGATGCTGCCCGCCGACAGGTGTACCACCACACGCCAGGGCACCAGGCCGGAACGCGCCGTTTTGACTGTGCCGCCCAGCTTGGTGAACGCGGCAAACAGCAGGTCGGTGCCCACTGCCATGTAGGGCTTGACACCAAAGGCAAAAATCAGGATCGGCGTCATCAAAGAGCCACCGCCCACCCCGGTCAAACCAACCACGGTGCCCACCAAAAAACCCGCCAAAATAAACGCGATGTCGTGCATAGGCGCGTACTGTACGGGCGAACCGATATGTATCAAACGACATTGTGGTGATTTACTTATATGGATATGCGTCTAAAGAGGGTTTGAGCATCACGCTGGCTTTGCCGAATTCTCGCCACGCCAGGCGGCCCATCACCACCTTGCCACTTTGGCAGGACAATCGCGCCCCATTGCTTTGCTACGCGCTTGATCCCATGCCCCACCACCACCGAAATCCCCGCAGTTTGCTGACCCCCGCCATGCATGGTGTGTTGGACCGCATGGCCCGTGCCAGCAAGTTGCCCTTGCATGCGTTGAGCCCGGCCCAGGCGCGTCTGGCGTATGAAGTGGGTGCCAATGTGTTGGAGATCAGCCCGGTCAAGCTGCCCCGTGTGGAGAGCTTCACGGTGCCTACGCGTGATGGGTATGACCTGCCCGTGCGTTTGTACGCGCCCGCTCAGGCGGAAGGCGCGCCGCTGCCGGTGCTGGTGTTTTTTCATGGGGGTGGTTTTGTGGTGGGCAGCATCGCCACCCACGACAGCCTGTGCCGCAGCTTGAGCCATTTGGCGCAGTGTGCGGTGTTGTCAGTGGGGTACCGGTTGGCACCTGAGTTTCTTTTTCCGGTGGCCTTTGACGACGCCTGGGACGCGGTGCAATGGGTGTTTCAGCGGGGTGCGGAAGTTGGCCTGGACAGCCGGCGCATCGCTGTGGGGGGCGACAGTGCCGGTGGCACGCTGGCGGCGGTGTGTGCGCTGCAGGCGCGGGATGTTGGCTTGCCGCTGGCCTTGCAGTTGCTGATTTACCCGGGCTGTTCGGCGCGGCAGGAGATGCCTTCACACAAGACTTTTGGGCAGGGTTTTCTGCTGGAGAAGGCCCACATCGACTATTTTTCCGAGCTGTTCCTGCGCAGCGAGGCCGACCGCGACGATTGGCGTTTTGCGCCGCTGCTGGCCGACGACGTGGCAGGTGTGGCGCCAGCCTGGTTTTGTCTGGCCGAATGTGATCCGCTGGTGGATGAGGGCCTGCTCTACGCCGACCGCCTGCGTGCCGCCGGTGTGGCGGTGGACCTGGAGCTGTACCGCGGTGTGGTGCACGAGTTCATGAAAATGGGGCGCTCCATTCCCGAGGCACGCCAAGCCCATCAAGCGGCCGCACGGGCGCTCAAACAGGTCTTTGGCTGAAAGCTTGGCCACCACAGGCCCCAAGCAGGCCAGTCGGGTTATTTTTGCTTGGATGCGGGCAAGGGCACAGCCAAGGCGGCAAAAAACGCCACCAGATCCAGCAAGTGCCAGATGTTTGGCAAGTGGTGTGAGGCCACGTAGGCGCCGACCAGGCTGAGAAGCACCGTGGCCAGGAAAAACCGTGGGACGATTTGATTGTTGTTTGCCATTGTGTGTCCTTTGAAAGCGATGTTCCCGAGATCAGACCTCATGACTTGTGGGTCACAGTGCGATCTGTCCACCATCAAGTTTCATTTTGACATTTGATCTCTCTGGTGAACAAATGCTGAGGCAGGAGTTTACTGCTTGGCCACCGGTTTTGTGGCCGCTGAGCGCCTCACTTGCGCAACAGTCGCAACCCGTTGCCCACCACCAGCAGGCTGGCACCCACATCGGCAAACACCGCCATCCACATGCTGCCGTTGCCGCTCAGCGTCAGCACCAGAAACACCAGCTTGATGCCCAGCGCCAGCACGATGTTCTGCACCAGCAGGCTGTGGGTGTCGCGCGACAGGCGCACAAAACGCGGCAGTTTGCGCAGGTCGTCGTCCATCAGGGCCACGTCGGCGGTTTCGATCGCGGTGCCGGTGCCCGCCGCACCCATGGCAAAACCAATGTCGGCGCGTGCCAGCGCCGGGGCGTCGTTGATGCCGTCCCCCACCATGCCGACCAGACCTCCCTGGCCGATCAGTTGTTCAATGGCCTGGCGTTTGTCCTCGGGCAGCAGGTCACCGCGCGCCTCGGTGATGCCAGCCTGCGCTGCAATGGCCCGTGCGGTGTGGGCGTTGTCACCGGTCAGCATCAGGGTTTGGATGCCCAGCGCATGCAACTCAGCTATGGCCTCGCGGCTGCTGTCCTTGAGGCTGTCGGCCACCGCAAACAGGCCATGCACCTGCTGCTCATCGGTGAGCAGGATGACGGTTTTACCCTGTTCTTCCAGGACCGACAGCCGGGCCTCCAGCGCGTCAGAGCAGCGCCCCTGTTCGTGGATCAGGCGGTGGTTGCCCAGGTGGTACAGCTTGCCGTTGATGACACCTTGGGTGCCGCGTCCTGGCAGGGCTTCGAAGTGGCTCACCTCGCGCAAGGCCACGCCGTCTCTCTGCGCCGCCTCCCACAAGGCGCGTGACACCGGGTGATCAGAGCGTTGGGCCAGGCTGGCGGCCAGGCTGCGCACATGGGTCTCGTCATACCCGTTGAGCACCACAAAATCGGTCTGTATTGGCTTGCCATGGGTGAGGGTGCCGGTTTTGTCGAGCGCCAGCCAGCGCAGCTTGCGGCCCTGTTCCAGGTACACCCCGCCTTTGACCAGGATGCCCTTGCGCGCCGCTGCTGCCAGACCACTGACGATGGTCACCGGGGTGGAGATCACCAACGCGCACGGGCAAGCGATCACCAGCAAGACCAGCGCCTTGTAGACCCAGTCCAGCCAGTCTGCCCCGCTCAGCAAAGGCGGCAAGACGGCCACCAGCAGCGCCAAAGCAAACACCACCGGGGTGTAGATGCGGGCAAACTGGTCCACAAAACGCTGGGTCGGCGCCCGGGCACCTTGGGCGGCTTCCACCGCATGGATGATGCGGGCCAAGGTGCTGTCTTTGGCCGCGGCGGTCACGCTGTAGTCAAACGAACCCGAGGTGTTGAGGGTGCCGGCAAAAACCTCGTCCCCCACCGTTTTGTCCACCGGTAGGCTTTCGCCGGTGATCGCTGCCTGGTCGATGCTGGAGCGCCCGCTGAGGATGCGCCCGTCCAGTGCAATGTGTTCACCGGGTTTGATGCGTACCTGGGCACCCATCGGCACCAACTTGGCAGCCACCTCCAGCCAGGAACCGTCGGGCTGTTTCACGGTGGCGCGCTCAGGCGTGAGCTGCATCAGGCCCCGGATGGCGTGGCGTGCCCGGTCCAGTGATTTGGCTTCAATCAGCTCGGCGACGGTGAACAGCACCATCACCATCGCGGCCTCAGGCCATTGGCCAATCAGCAGCGCGCCGGTGACCGCGATGCTCATCAGGGCGTTGATGTTGAGGTTGCCATTGCGCACCGCAATCCAGCCCTTCTTGTACGTGCTGAGGCCACTGGCCAGCACCGCCACCAGGGCCAGCGTCGCCACCAGCCAGGTGGGGGCGCCTGCCCAATGCAGGGCTTCGGAGCCCAAAGCGGCCAAGCCACCCAGGGCCAGCGGCCACCAGGGTTTACTCGGCTCTGCTGCGGGTTCCTCCTGCGCTGTTGCGTTACTGGCCAGCTCGGGTGTGAAGCCCAGGGAGCGCACCGCGTCCAGAATGGGTTCGATGGCTGAAGGTGCGTGGGTGACGGTCAAGACACGCTGCATCAGGTTGAAGTCCAACTGGACGACCCCGGTCATGGCGCCAAGTTTTTTTTGCAGCAGGGCTTCTTCGGTGGGGCAGTCCATTTGCAGGATACGGATGGGCGTTTGCACCAGTTGGCCATCGGCCACTGTCTGGCTGGCGGCAACCGGTATCAACGGTGCTTGGCTGGCGTGCGCAGCACCACAACAGGCCCCGCCGCTGCCGCATCCATGGTCATTGGATTCGCCATGGTGATGATGGCCATGCTCGTGATCGTGACCATGTTTGTGGTCGTGTGAATGGGGTGTGTCCAGCGGCGGCATACAGGCTTTCAAGAGTGTTGTCCTGTATTAGGCAAGCTGAAGTTACTATAGAGTCAAGTGGTTTTTAGGAGTGCCCATTTTGAAAATAGGTGAATTGGCGCAGGTGGCGCAATGTTCGGTCGAGACCGTGCGTTATTACGAGAAAGAAGGGCTGTTGCCCGAGCCAGGCCGCACCTCGGGCAACTTCCGGGTGTACGGGCCACAGCATCTGGAGCGCCTGCGTTTTATCCGCAACTGCCGTGCCCTGAGCATGAGCCACGAGGAAATCCACGCCTTGCTGAGCCTGGTGGACCACCCGGCGCAAGACTGTGGTGCGGTCAACGCGGTGTTTGACGAGCACATGGCCCATGTGGATGAGCGCATCCGTGAACTCTGCCAGCTCAAGCAACAACTCACCGATTTGCGCCAGCGCTGCCAGAGTGAACAGGCGGTGGCGAGTTGCGGCATCCTGCACGGCTTGGCGGCCATGGAAACCGAGCCAAAATCAGAGCGGCACACCCATTTGGGATAAGGCCCGCAGCCGGTTTTAACAAACCGATGAACCATCCGCTGGCCAAGTGTTTTCACCCCTTTTATCACCCATCAACAGGAGTATTTGTGGCAATTGTTTGGTCTGAGTCCCTCGCCTCCCTGGATTGGCAGGAACTGGAAAACCTGTACCGCGTGGCGCCACTGGGCAATAAAAACGCCAGGGATCTGGAAACCGTTTTTACCAACAGCCGTTACCACTGCTTCGCGCATGAAGGCGGCAAGCTGGTGGCGGCCGGGCGGGCCTTGGCCGACGGTGTGGACACCAGCTACATCTGCGATGTGGCACTGTTGCCCTCGCACCAGGGTTTGGGCCTGGGCAAAGAGGTGGTCCAGCGCCTGATGAAGCTCTCAGCTGGCCACAAGAAGATCCTGCTGTACGCGGTGCCCGGCAAAGAGGGTTTTTATCAAAAATTCGGATTTCTTCGTATGCGCACCGCCATGGCGGTGTTTGAGAACCCGGCGCAGGCAATAGAGCGCGGGCATGTGTTTCCTGACTGACGGTTTGCCATGCCTTTGCCCACCAGCCAAGAAGAACTCCTGAGCCGTTTTGACACGGCGTACAACAAGCTGCGCGAAGAGATCACCCGCGTGCCCGATGCGCTGAGCCGCGTGCCGCAACTCGAAGGCGGGATGTGCCTGTGTGACCTGATGGCCTACCAGATTGGCTGGGGTCGGCTTGTGTTGCAGTGGGAGGCGCAGGAGCAGGCGGGCCAACCGGTCGAGATGCCCGCGCCCGGTTTTAAATGGAACCAGTTAGGGGCTCTGGCCCAGTCCTTTTATCTGCGCTCGCGGGATGATTCTGCGGCGCAGTTGTTGGCGCAATTCGATGCCTTGGCATCGGACTTGCGTGCCTTCATCGCTGCCAGCAGTGACACTTTTTTGTTCGGTGTCGGGCAACGCCAGTGGGCGGGTGCCAAGTGGCCGGTGGTGAAATGGCTGCAGGTCAACACCATCGCCCCCTATGACAGCGCCCGTGCCAAGCTCAGAAAGTGGCAAAAAACACGGCTGGCAACACCCACCCCGTGACCAGACACCGGTGCTTTGGGCACCGGGCCAAAGGCTTTTTTCTCAATCTTCTTTTTGTTTTGCCATGTATTCGATCCGCAAGCTGCACACCAGCGACTCCCTGCTGGAACTCACCGAGCTGCTACACGCCGCCTACGCCCGTTTGGGTGCGATGGGCCTGAACTACACATCGGTGGACCAGAGCCCTGAAGTGACTGCCGAGCGCATCGCAGGCGGCCAGTGTTATGTGGCCGAGCTGGATGGCCAACTGGTGGGCACGGTGGTGGTCAAGCCAACCTATGCCACCAACGAGTGTGACTATTTCACCCGGCCGGGCGTAGCGGCCGTGCACCAGTTTGCGGTGGCCCCCGGCCTGCAGGGGCAGGGCATTGGCGGGCCTTGTTGCAGGTCTGTGAAC
>NZ_JAHFZF010000042.1 GCF_018619435.1 Rhodoferax sp. U11-2br
CACCCGGGCGGGGGTGGGGCTCAAGCCTGAACACTTTCAGGACGTCTTGAGCACGCAGCCAGACATCGGCTTCTTTGAAATCCATGCCGAAAATTACATGGTGCCCGGGGGGCCGTTTCATCATTACCTCACCTGCATCAGGGAACGTTATGCACTCTCGATCCACGGTGTGGGGCTGTCCATCGGCGCCGATGGGCCGCTGAACCTGGATCATCTGCAAAACCTGAAGCACTTGCTGGACCGTTATCAGCCGCAATCCTTCTCGGAGCATCTGGCCTGGTCAACCCATGGCAGCACCTTCCTGAACGACTTGCTGCCACTGCCCTACACCACCGCCACACTGCAACGGGTGTGCGACCACATTCACCAGGTGCAGTTGTACCTGGGTCGGCGTATGTTGCTGGAGAACCCGGCCACCTACCTTGAATTTGCCTCATCCACCTGGAGCGAAACCGCGTTCTTGTCAGAAGTGATTCGGCGCACCGGCTGCGGGCTGCTGCTGGACGTGAACAACGTGTATGTCAGCAGCGTCAACCACCAGCGTGACGCACAAGCCGTCATCCGCAATTTGCCTTTGGACCAGGTTGGCGAGATCCATCTGGCCGGGTTTGCCGAGTCACAAGACGCCAACGGTGATCTGCTGTTGATTGACAGCCATGGCGCCCCGGTGGCGCAGGCCGTGTGGGACTTGTACAGCTTCACTCTGGCTTTGACCGGCCCGGTGGCCACCCTGCTGGAACGCGACAACCACATCCCTGCTTGGCCGGTGTTGCTGGCCGAGGCCCATCTGGCCGACACCCAGTTGCGCAAAGCGGCGGGCAGATACCAAACCGGCCAATGGCTTGGCCTGGCAGAGGTGAACGCATGAGTACCCAGGCCGACTTCGCAGAAGCCCTGCTCAACCCCGATCTGACTTGCCCGGGTGGCCTGCACAGCTGGAACGGCAGCAACCCGGCGACACGTTTTGCGGTGTACCGCAACAACGTGATGGTGTCTTTGGTCGATGCCCTGGCCGACACCTACCCGGTGGTACAAGCGCTGGTGGGCAAGGAATTTTTCCGCGCCATGGCGCGGGTCTATGCCCAGGCCAGGCCACCGCGCTCCCCCGTTTTGGCCTATTACGGGCAAGACTTTGCCGCGTTCATCGACAGCTTTGCGCCTGCAGCCTGCGTGCCTTACCTGACTGATGTGGCCCGGCTGGAAATGGCCCGGGTGCTCGCTTACCACGCGGCCGATATACCCCCCATAACCCCCCAGACTCTGCAAGAGGTGCTGACCGACCCGCAACAACTGGCCTCGGCACGGCTGGTCCTGCACCCCTCGGCTCAGATCATTGCCTCACCCTTTTCGGTGTTGAGCATTTGGGCAGCACATCAGGACTTACAAACCCCATCAATTTTCGACCCGACCCCAGCGCAGACCGTGCTGGTGTTCAGGCGCGACCTGGCGGTGGACATGCTGGAGCTGTTCAAGGGGACAGCGCATTTTGTCCAGGCCTTGCTCGCGGGAATCACCCTGCTGGCGGCTGCGGACCAGGCAACCCAGTGTGACGCGGCATTTGACCTGACCCAGACCCTGGCGTTGCTGCTGCGCTTGCAGCTCATCACCAACATCACCTACAGAGACCCATGCCATGACAACACTCCCAACGCCACCCGACGTCCATGACAGCGGGGTCTCTGGCCTGACGTGGCGGTTCATCCATTTGGCCGAGTCTTTACCCAACAGCGTGCTGGCGTTTGTCGCGCGTTTTTCCATCGCAGCGGTGTTCTGGAAGTCAGGTCAGACCAAGATCCAGGGTTTTGCGCTGGACATCGTCAACGGCGAACGCATCTGGGGCTGGCCACGCCTGTCAGATTCGGTGGTGGATCTGTTTCGGGATGAATATCAGCTTCCGCTGTTGCCGCCTGAGCTCGCCGCCATGCTGGCGGCAACGGCTGAGCATGTTTTTCCGGTACTGATCCTGCTGGGCTTAGCGACCCGTCTGTCGGCTGTGGCACTGCTGGGCATGACGCTGACCATCCAGCTGTTGGTCTACCCCGATGCCTACCCCACCCATGGCACCTGGGCTGCTGTCTTGTTGTACCTGACGGCGCATGGGCCGGGCCAGCTATCGGTAGATCACTGGATTACCCGGCGCTACCGCTGAAGCGCAGCACCTGCTGCAAGTGACCCCGCCACAGGTCTGATCAACAGCCGCAAGGACGGTTGTCTATTTGGGCGGTTCTGTCGGCGGGGCTTCGTCCTGGCCCTGGGCATAGGCCTTCATAACCTGGCTCAGAAACGGCAGTTGCACACTGAAGTTCTTGCAGCCGGAACACATCATCAGGTGGAACTTCAGGCCCACTTTTTCTGACAGCAACAAGGCACGCTCCTGCGACTCGGACATCAGTTTTGTGGCGTGGAAACAGTTCATCATGTGTGCTCACCCCTCGCAAACCAGTTGTTCTCCAGGCACTCCCGCAGGCGCAGGCGCGCCCGGTGCAACATCACATTGAGATTGGTGGTGGTGATACCCACGGCAGTGCAAATCTCGGCGGTATCCAGTTCAACAAATTCTTTCATCATGAATACCCTTGCATGGTTGCCGGGCAAGCCCTCCAGGCAAATTTCAAAAACCCGCCAGAACTGCTGCTGATGCAGGGCTTCGTGCGGATTGCCCCAATGGGCGGGTCGCTCATCGGCCTGCCAATGCCCTTTCGGGTCAAACAGCTCCGAAAAGTCCTCATGCTCTTGCGGTTCACGCAGCAGGCTGCTGGCATCACCCATGCGCTGTTTGTGTCGCAAGACATCGGCGATCTTGTTGCGCAAAATGGCAAACACCCAGGTTTTTAGCGCGGCCCGACCGGCGAATGCCTTGGCATTTCTCAGAGCACCCACCAGCGCCTCTTGCACAGCATCTTCCGCCGTATGGCTGCTGTTGAGTTGCAGCGTCGCAAACCTCAACATCTGGCGGCGCAAGTCGCTCAAAAAGGCGGTGTCGGACAAGATGGACGTGTCAGGCAGCTCCGGCCCCAGGGCTTCACGCAGTTGCGCCTCCATCACAGACAGACTCTGGACATCAACAGCGCCCCGTCGCCAGCGGAGAAGCCGCCTGCAACGCTGCAGCGGGCAGAGTCATCAGCGGTGGCGTTTTCACGGAAACCGTCGAAGGAGAGGATGGCGAAGTTCATCAGGCCACTTTACCAGCCACAACACACGCAACAACAAAGTTCGGTGGGACAAGCTTGACGGTGCACATTCAGCACCTTGTCTGTTGGATGAATTGTTTCCATTTGTATCGCTTCAACACCTGTCCAGACGCACGGAGCAGGTTGGCTTCAAAAACAAAGCAACGGGCAATCGCCTTGAGATCGGCAACAGAATGGCATCTAGCCCTTATCCAACAAGGGCTGATAGCTATCACTAATGCAGTAAATTGAGCCATTGATTCGCGTGGGACCAGGCGGTTGACCCGCTGAGCTCCCTGTGATTTACACACAACAGGGCACCAGACACATCGGCGCATGAGTCCATACCAAACGTGGACAAACGCACAGATCAACCTGGCGCGCGTCCCTACTATGCCTGTCAACAACCGAGAAGCACGATGTGTTAGATGTCCCAACACCCGACTCGCTTTTCGTCGACAGGAGTACCGATGACACCTGCCTCAACCGCCACCGCAGACGATGTGGCCCACACTCGCAGCCTAAGCCACAGTCTGGTCGACAACACCCGGTCGCTCAACAGCGCTGTCTCCTGGGGTGCCATCGCCGCAGGCGCGGCGGCAGCCGCATCCCTGTCCCTGATCCTGCTGATCCTCGGTGTGGGTCTGGGCTTGTCATCGGTGTCGCCCTGGGCCCGAGATGGTGTCAGCGCCACGACCTTTGGTGTGTCAACCATCGTGTGGCTGACGTTCACACAGTTGTTGGCGTCTGCGATGGGCGGCTACCTTGCCGGTCGCCTGCGCACCAAGTGGACGGGTGTCCACACCGACGAGGTGTATTTCCGCGACACCGCCCACGGCTTTCTGGCCTGGGCCGTGGCGTCCTTGGCCACCGCCGCCTTGTTGACCTCGGTCATCGGATCGATCCTCGGCAGTGGTATGCAGGCGGGCGCCTCCATGGTGGGTGGTGCTGCCAGCAGCGCCAGTGCCGCTGCCTCGGCAGGGATGGTGCCGAACCAGGATACGCAACCGATGGGCTATTTTGTGGACTCGCTGTTCAGACGCCCCGGCGCTGCCGCACCTGAGCTTGTACCCACAGCCCCTGCCACAGGCGCAATCACAGCCACACCCAGCGCAGCGACCATCGGCAGCGATGTGATGGCGCGCAGCTCTGACCAAGACAGCGCCGAGGTCAGCCGGATCTTCATGCAGGCCAGTCTGGCAGAAGTCCTGCCACCCGAAGACATGCGTTACGTGGGCCAACTGGTGGCCCAGCGCACCGGCTTGTCGCAGCAGGACGCTGAAAAGCGGGTGACCCATGTGTATGCAAAGGCGCAGGCCAAGGTCCGTGACGCCGAAGTGGCCGCCCGGGACGCCGCCGACAAAGCACGCAAGGCCTCGGCCTACAGCGCGCTGTGGCTGTTCGTGTCGCTGCTGATCGGCGCCTTTGTCGCCAGCTGGGCCGCCACTTACGGCGGTCGCCAGCGCGACGCCTGACCCACCCTTCAACAATTTGATTTCAGGAGAACACCATGCGTTCACTTTTATTGTTTTTTCTCGGCATCCCCATCCCGATCATCATTTTGATCGCGTTGTTCACGTGACGGCACCCCATTCCTTCCCCTAACCAACCAAGGACACCCTATGACCACCACCAAGAACACCTCCGCCGACAAGGCCAAGTCCGCCCCCAAGGACGCCATTGCCCTGCTCAAAGCCGACCATGAGGCCGTGAGCCAACTGTTTACCGAATACGAGAAAACCCGCTCCAACGCCACCAAGAAGTCACTGGTTGCCGAGATCTGCACCGCGCTCAGCGTACATGCACAGATTGAGGAAGAAATTTTCTATCCGGCGGTGAAAGCGGCTTTGAAAGACAAGCTGCTGGTTCCCGAGGCCACGGTCGAACACGCCGGGGTGAAGGACCTGATCGCACAACTGGAAGGTGTGGAGCCCGACGGCGAGATGTATGACGCCAAAGTGAAGGTGTTGTCGGAATATGTGAAGCACCACGTCAAGGAGGAGCAGACCGAGATGTTTCCAAAGGCCAAGGCGTCTTCTGCTGACATGCTGGAGCTTGGTACACGCATGGCGGCTCGCAAGGAGGAACTGATGGCCATTGAGTAACTGAAGGCACCCAAGGCCAAACCCAGGCGCCAGCGCAGCCCCCCTCCCTGACTGATTGCAACAGATGGGTCACAGGTCCCGATGGGTGCTGATTGCATGTGGTGTCGCCAGCCTCTGCCTGTTTGCCGGGCTGCTGATCTCCAATTTTGTGGGCGGCGAAACCAAGATAGAGCGGCGCATCGAACGTCTCTACGCATTGGATGACCCGCGTTTTATGCACGAACTGGGTGTCTTGCTCGGGCCACCCTTCCTGCCGGGGACAAAGGTTCAAGCGCTGCTCAACGGGGATCAGATCTTTCCACCGATGCTGGCAGCGATACGTGCTGCCCAGGTCTCCATCACGTTTGAAACCTACATCTACTGGTCGGGCGACATTGGCCGCACATTTGCCGCGGCCCTGGCCGAGCGGGCACGCCAGGGTGTGAAAGTGCATGTACTGCTTGACTGGGTGGGCAGCGCCAAGATGGACGACAGCCTGGTAGACGTGATGGCGCAAGCTGGAGTCCAGATCAGGCGCTTTCATCCACCGCACTGGTCACACCTGGGCCGACTGAACAACCGCACCCACCGCAAGTTGCTGGTGATTGACGGGCGTGTTGGCTTCACCGGTGGTGTCGGTGTGGCGTCCCCCTGGACGGGCCACGCACAAGACCCTGCGCACTGGCGTGACACCCACTTTGAAATAAAAGGCCCGGTGGTGGCACAGATGCAGTCGGTCTTCATCGACAACTGGATCAAAGTCACCGGCGATGTCTTGCATGGCCCGGATTATTTTCCTGCGTTGGCGCCTGCAGGCCCTGCGGCGGCGCAGATGTTCAGCAGCTCACCCAGTGGTGGCAGCGAAAGCATGAAGCTGATGTATTTGTTGGCCGTAACGGCGGCATCACGCTCGATTGACCTGTCCGCCGCGTACTTTGTGCCCGACGCGTTGACACAGCAGGCCCTGGTGGCGGCGATGCAGCGCGGCGTCAAGTTACGCATCATCGTGCCGGGTGAACACATCGACAGCGAGACCGTGCGCAAAGCGTCACGCGCCACCTGGGGGCCGCTGCTGGCCGCCGGCGCGGTGATTGCGGAATACCGGCCCACCATGTACCACTGCAAGGTGATGATCGTCGACGGTTTGCTGGTCTCGGTGGGGTCAACCAACTTTGACAACCGCTCTTTCCGGTTGAACGACGAAGCCACGCTGAATGTCATTGACCCGGCCTTTGCAACGCTGCAGACCGCCACCTTTGAGGCCGACCTCGCGAACGCGCAACAGGTGACCCATGCCCAGTGGCTTGCGCGTCCCGTTGATGAGCGTCTGCAAGAAACGCTGGCCACCTTGTTGGACACGCAGTTATGAATCAGGTCTTGAAATACGTCCCTGAGCAAACCAGTCACAGCGACGTTCGGTGCCGCACAGACGCAAACCCTGCCGTCGCCGACCATCTTCATCGTCGTCAACATCTTTCCGTTCGGTACTGCGCGTTCAAGCTCGCAGTAGCGCCCCCAACCCCACACCGCGTTCAGTCGCACCACCATGTACCCAACACAGCTTCCCCAACCTGATCTGCCGGACAACGACGTGCCTGACGAGTTCGAGCCGGGTGCGCCACCCGTCGAGCCCGACGAAGGGCCGGTGCCCGCCTTCATCCCGGACGACCCTGAGCATGAGCGTGTGATCGATCCGGGTGCCAAAAGGGCTGTTTTGGCCCGGCCCACCAATCACCCGCTTGAGGTTGCCAGATGCCGATGAACCCAGCAAACAAGCGCCCGGTCGGGCGCCAGCGGGCTACACCGCCGCGTAACGCCAAAGCACCCCTGTCGGCCCCTGGTCTGGCACTGCCTCATGAACGCGACGAGTCGCCCGACGCCCCGTCCGCCAAGCCCGACCCCAAGATGGTCCAGGCCCAACGTGACCTTGCTGCCGGTCAAGTCGACACCGACATGCATGCCACCCCAGGTCAAAACGCGGCCCTGCGCGAGCGCATGGTTCCTGGCCCTGGCGGCAAGCCACCACCGTCGGGTGGCTGATCCCTGCAGCGAAGACGGCCCATCCGGCTTTTAACGTCCACATCACCAGGTCCCCCATGAAAACCACACCCAAGTCCAAAAATACCGACAAACCACAGCGCCAGGCCCTGCCGATGGCGGAGCAACTGGCCGCCGTGCAAGCCCTGGCGGCGGCCATGCCTTACAACATCAACAAGGCAGATGATTTCGGCCGCGAGAACGCCGTCGCACCGCCACGCGGCGCCAATGTGCCAAGCGACTCGCCCACGGTCTCAGCCAGCACGCTCAGTGAATCCAATGTGTCTTCCAAAGCTGAAGCACTCAACTGTGCCCGCTCAGAGACATCCGGTCAGGTGCTGACCACCAATCAGGGGGTCGCGGTTGGGGACAACCAGAATTCGCTCAAAGCGGGCCTGCGCGGGCCAACCCTGATGGAAGACTTCATCCTGCGCGAGAAAATCACCCACTTTGACCACGAACGCATTCCGGAGCGCATCGTGCATGCACGCGGCTCCGCTGCCCACGGCTATTTTGAAGCTTATGAGCCGATGACCGCGTTCACACGCGCCGCACCGTTCCAGGCCGCAGGCAAGATCACACCGGTGTTTGCACGCTTCTCCACCGTAGCGGGTGAACGGGGTTCCACCGACACGGCACGCGACGTGCGTGGGTTTGCCGTCAAGTTTTATACCGACGAAGGCAACTGGGACCTGGTGGGCAACAACATCCCGGTGTTTTTTATCCAGGACGCGATGAAGTTCCCGGACCTGATCCACGCGGTGAAACCCGAACCACACAACGCCATGCCGCAAGCCGCGTCGGCCCACGACACCTTCTGGGACTTTGCCTCGCTCAGCCCGGAGACCACCCACACCTTGATGTGGGTGATGTCTGACCGCGGCATTCCGCGCAGCCTGCGCATGATGCAGGGTTTTGGTGTGCATACCTTCCGGTTGGTCAATGCAGCAGGTGAGTCACACTTTGTCAAGTTCCATTGGAAACCCAAGCTGGGCACCCATTCGCTGGTGTGGGACGAAGCCGTCAAGATATCGGGCGCTGATTCAGACTTCCACCGCCGCGATCTGTGGGACGCCATCGAGTCGGGTGAGTACCCGGAGTGGGAGATGGGCCTGCAAATCTTCACCGAGGCCCAGGCCGAGAGCTTCAGCTTCGATGTGCTTGATGCCACCAAGCTGATCCCTGAGGAGCTGGTACCGGTGACACCGGTGGGCCGCATGGTGCTCAACCGCAACCCGGACAACTTCTTTGCCGAAACCGAGCAGGTGGCCTTTTGCACCGCCCACGTGATTCCCGGCATCGACTTCAGCAACGACCCCTTGCTGGCGGGACGCATCCACTCCTACCTGGACACCCAGATCACCCGCCTGGGTGGGGCCAACTTCCACGAGCTTCCGATCAACGCGCCGCTGGCACCCGTGGCCAATAACCAGCGCGACGGATTACACCGCCAGACCATCCCGCGTGGCCGTGTCGCGTACGAACCCAATTCGCTGGGGGGTGGTTGCCCGTTCCAGGCCGGCGCGGCAGGCTTTGTGTCGTTCCCGCAACCAGTGGACGAGGGGCAAGGCGACAAGTTACGTGGCAAGCCCGAGAAATTTGCAGACCACTACACCCAGGCCACCTTGTTTTATGAGAGCCAGACGGCGCAAGAGAAAGCACATATCGCGGGCGGCTTTCGCTTCGAGTTGAGCAAACTCACGGTGCCTGCCATCCGCGAGCGCATGGTGTCGTCGCTGGTCAACGTCTCACCCGAACTCGCCGCCACCGTCGCCGCTGGCTTGGGTATCGCCGTGCCGGACGCGATGCCAAAAGCGCTGGTTGATCCAGCATCGCCCGAGGTAAGCATTTCGCCAGCGCTGTCGCTCACTGCTTTGCCAGGTGATGGGGGGGTTCGCACCCGCAAAGTGGCGATTCTGCTGGCCGATGGGGTCGCTGGACCGTCGGTCGCGGTCGTGCTTGACGCTTTGCAGGCGGCAGGTGCCGAGGTGCATCTCATCGCGGCCCGGCTGGGACGGGTGACGACCGAGAACAACAGCACGCTGGAGGCCAGCGCAACGTTTGAGAACGCCCCCCCGGTTTTATTTGATGGCCTGGTGTTGCCTGACGGTGCCGACGGTCTGGCAGCTCTGGGGGACTATGTTGAGGTGATGGACTTCATCTCAAACCAGTACCGTCATGGCAAGACCATTCTGGCGCTGGGGGCCGCCAGCACCCTGATTGAACGCGCTGGCATCTCAGCCACCCTGGCCAGCGGCGACGCAGACCCGGGCATCGTGATGCCACTCAAAGTCAAAGCGGACCAGGCAGTGGTCGACTTCATCACCGCGCTGGGCAGACACCGCCATCCTGAGCGTGAGGCTGGTAGACCCACGCACTGAGTCAGGCAGGGCGCGTCACACCCAGCGCCCTGGTACACACGCCGCGCTAGGGCTGGCTGTTCAGTCCTGGGCGTGGGCCAGTTCGTCGGAAAACTGGTGGTTCACATCGCGGTGGTGTGCTTCATCCGCCCGGATCAACACAATCACCTCGCGCAGCAAGGTGCCGGATGCCAGCTTCCAGTAATCCAGGGCAACTTGGGGCGCTGGCACATTCGGGTAGCTGCCGTTGTCGACCCCTGCCAGGTACTCGGTGTAGCTGTAAACCGCCTCTTCCTCCAGATAACCCACGATGCGGTGCGCCGTTCTGGGTGAAAACACATACAACAAAAAGAACAAGTTGTAGAACACACCCTGCACCCCTACCACCAACAGCCGCTCCAAACGCGAGGGTTTGGCAATCTCGATAAACGTCATCAGGTGCATGCGTTCGTTTTCTGCCTCATCCAGCAGCACGCGGATCCAACCCCGGTCACTTTCCATCCGGCGCAGCGCCCGCAAATGTTGCAAAGCGCCAGCCACCATGCCCGGCACAGCCGCCACAGTTTCCAACACCACCGCCCGGTTGCCATAACGTTTTGCGAAAAATGCGTCCGCAAAAAACCGCATGAACTTGACCAAACGGTAGGCGAATCGATCACGAAAACCCTGGGGTGGGTGGTGGTGAACTGGTTCCTTGTCCTTTGTCATGTAGGAGGCGCCTCGCTGTGTTGTGTGGGATGGCTCATCTTCGACGGCGCCGCTGCCGTACGCCATTGCACTCGGCCATGGCAGGTCGACTTGGCTTGGCGTTCAAAGGCCAGCGTGTGTGGCGCAAGAAAGCCACCCCATTCGGGTTGTGATTACGCCGCTCACGGCCGGTGCTGTCGGTCTGCCAGCCAACATACACCCCGGCAGCGCTTTGTTCGTTGCCGTACTGACCAGGTGTGGCTGAAGCCATACAGTGAGTCATCCCAAGACCAGGTCACACCATGAACTGCACTACTACCTCAGACGGCACAGAGCCTTTGGTCAGCCCGCAGACCCTTCACCGTGAGGCGATGGCTCAGCTCCAAAAATCACTCAAACACCATCGACAAGCGGCGGCGTTTCACGAGTCCGGCGACACCCAACAAGCCGCAGCCCATGGCACGATGGCCTTTGATCGCGCGGCACACGCGGTGGAAATCAGCGGCCGGGCGATGTTTGTCCCAACGACGCCATTTCGACCCCGGCAAAAACCCAAAACTCTGAGTTGGGAGAGTCTGCTGTCTGCCTTCTCGCAGTGGCGGCGCGGCGCTCGGTCAGCCTAGTACTGCACCACTGCCCGTTTTGTGATGCGTTCGTAAACGCACAGACCGGTGACGCACTGGCGCCTACATTGAACAGTCCTACCGCCTATTTACTTGACTACACCTCGCAACCTGAGGTTGTGACAACGTCACTTTCACGCCACAAAAACAACCATGAAAACAGAAACCCAGACCAGCGCCGATCTCTCCCACGTTGCTCAGATGATTGAGGGCACCCACATTGCGATGTTGACCACGATCGAGTCCGACGGCACGTTGGCGAGCCGTCCAATGGCGCCCCTGGAAATGGACGCCACGGGCGCGATCTGGTTCTTCACTGACCGGCGATCCTCCACACTTGAACACCTCACCGTTGCCAACCTGACGTTCACCGATGTGGCGCGTGGGACCTACGTGTCGCTGTCTGGCCGGGGGGAAATCGACAAGGACCAGGCGCGCATCAACAGCCTGTGGACCCCCATGGCCAAACCCTGGTTTCCAGAAGGCCCGACATCACCCACGCTGGCCTTGCTGAAGTTTGTGCCCAACGTCGCCGACTATTGGGATGCCTCCAACAGCCGGATGGTCAGGGCTTTCAGCCTGATAGCGTCAGCGGTCACAGGCAAACCCCTCGCCATGGGCGAACACGGTTCACACACCGGGCTGTCACCTGTGACAGGTGCCCAGGGAGAAACCGCATGAAGACACTTATCACGTCGGGCGTGGTGCGATGAACAAGTATGTTGCTGGCTACGTCGCTGTGGCAGCGGCGATGCTGTTGTTGGACATGGTATGGCTGGGTGTGGTTGCCAAACCGATGTACCAGGAGGCCATCGGCCACCTGATGGCTGACAAGCCCCGCGTCGCTGCGGCAGCGGTGTTTTATGTGGTTTATGCCCTGGGCCTGGTGGTTTTTGTGCTGATGCCCCATGTGAATGCCCCCCAATGGGGCCGCACGCTGTTTTTTGGAGCCCTGTTCGGCTTCGTGACTTACGCCACCTATGACCTAAGCAACCTCGCCACACTCAAGAACTGGCCGGTGAAACTGACGTTGATCGACATGTGCTGGGGTTCGGTGCTCAGCGCTGTGTCGGCTGGTGCTGGCAAGGCCGCGATGAACTGGGCAGCGCGGCCTTGACGGTTGCATGGGTAAACGAGCTGTGTGCCCTGCCCGAACTTCCGCGGGCTTGGCCAACTCAATACCCATCTCCTGGGTGACTATCTGTGTTGATGGCCTATTCGGTGGCGCAGATACGGGACGCAGCCCCAACGCCCCAGCTGCTCTGCTGCACGCCCTCACAACACCCGCACCACCCCCATGTCCAGGCGGTCCAGCCACTGCGCGAACTCGTCAGCCAGCTGCTGACTGGCTGACACGGCGGCGGTCCAGACCTTGATGCGGCCTGACAGATCGGCACCGTAGTGGGTGAAGTCGGTGCGGTCAGGCAGTTTGCCATTGGGCAGCGTTTTGACCCACTCGGGGTTGGGCGCCAGCAGCAGCAGGTTATCCAGAAACGGTGTGGCGCGGTGGCGCCAGCGCAGGTGTTTGTCCAGCCAGCCCGGCACCACGCTGCGCTGGAAATGGGGGTACAACACCAGTGCTGCCCCGTTTTGTGGGTCTTTTTGGCCTGTAGCCCTTGTATCACCTGGGCAGATAGCTATTTTTTGTGCAGCGCCTAGCGCTGCCGCCCAGTTCAGGTGCAGGTGGTAGTCGGTCACACCACCGTCCCAATACGCGCCGCTGGGGGCACCCGTAATATCGTGCACCGCCTGCAGCACAAACGGGATCGAACAACTGGCCTGCATCGCAGGCAAGAAGTTGGCCTCGGTCAAGCCCACCTGATGTGTCGGGTAGTCGCTCGCGTCAAACGGCAAGCTGGCCAGCTGATGGGGTGCACCCGGCAGCGGGCTGGAGAACACCACGCGCTGCAGCCACAGGCCCAGCGCCCGCCGCGCCAGCAGGTTGCTGGCAAAGGCCGCGCCATAACCGATGGCGGTGGACCAGCCCGCCTCGCGCTTGAGCAGGCCACGCCCATGCGCTGTGAGCAGATGCAGCCGGTAACGCGGGTGCTGCAGCAGCTCAGTGATGCGCCCGCCGTAAAAGGCCTGCAGGTTCTGGCCAAACAGCGCACTGACCCGTGCCGCGGCGGGCCGTTTTTCACCGGGTAACAACGCGTAGTTCTGGTGGATGTAGTCGTGCTCAAGTCGTTGGAGTGCAGCCACCGGCTCGTTCAGGCAGGCGGTGGCCATGCGCCAGGCGCCTATCGAGCCCCCCACCAGCGCCACCGACTGCTTGGATTGCGGCAACCAGTCGCCAAAAATGAACTGGTCCAGCGGCCCCAGGATCAGGCCCTTGGGGCCACCCGCTGCGGCTGGTATCGCGGCAATGTCGTGGCTGTGCAGGCCGTGGTGGCGCAGGTGCGCCAGCGCGCGCGGGCCAGCGTAGATGTGCAGGGCATTTTTCATGGACAACGTGGGTAAAGAGAGGGCTAGATTCGGTGATTGTCCAGCCACAGCCCGGCAAATGCCGCACACACCACCCTGATGGCTGTCTGATGGCGACACATCGGCCACAGCGGCGTGTTTTGGACTATCGCCAAAACGCCACACCGGCTAACATGGCCCGTCCATCTTTGACTGTTGCCCCAGGCGCGCTGGCCAACCCCGTGGCGTGTGACAGTTCCCCCCGGTGTGATCCATCCTTGAACAGGTGTTGCCCATGAAGATGCGTATCCGAATCCCCCTGACTTTTGCCATTGGTGCGGTGCTGATCCTCAGCGCGGGGCTGTTGGGCATTGTGATGCTCAACGGCGCAGTGGCCAAGTTTGAGAACAATGTGCTGCAGCATGTGGCAGGCAGCAAAAAGGGCGCCGAAGTGGCCTCCAACTTTGCGGTGGCCATCCAGGAATGGAAAAACGTGCTGCTGCGTGGCAAGGACCCGGCCAATCTGGACAAATACTGGGCAGCACATCAAAAAGCCATGGGTCAGGTCAACAACAACCTCCAAACCCTGACGGAACTGGTGGCGGACGACCCGGCGGCCAAAACCCTGGTGAACCAGTTACAGACCGAGATGGCCAGCGCGCAGGCGGGTTACCAGAAAGCCTTTGTCGCATTCGAGGCGGCCGGCCATGAATCCGGCGCCGGAGACAGCGCCGCCAAAGGGGTGGACCGTGCCGCCGCCGCCACTCTGGGCAAGGTACTGGCCACGCTGAGTGCGGCAGAGGCCGCAGAAACACAGCAGGCCCACGACCACGCCCAACAGGCCACCTGGGTGTCGACCAGCGTGATGCTGCTGGTGGCCCTGCTGTCGGTGCTGGCCGTGACCTGGATGACCTGGAAACAGACCATCGCGCCCCTGAGCTCGGCCTCCGGCCTGGCCAGCCGGGTGGCTGCGGGCGACCTCACCAGCACCGCCACCGCCGTGGTGGCCGATGAGGTGGGCGAGTTGATCGACGCCATGCACAGCATGCAAAACAACTTGGTGCAGGTGGTCAGCCGGGTGCGCCAGGGTGCCGAGGCGGTCGCTGCCGCCAGCACCGAAATCGCCCAGGGCAACCTGGACCTGTCGGCACGCACCGAGTCACAAGCCAGTGCGCTGGAGCAAACCTCGGCCAGCATGGAAGAGCTCAACGGGCGCGTCAAACAGAATGCCGACAGCGCCCAGCAGGCCAACCAGCTCGCGCTGAATGCCAGCCAGGTCGCGCAACAAGGTGGCGTGGTGGTGAGTCAGGTGGTGGACACCATGCGTGGCATCAACGAGGCCTCGCGCAAGATCAGCGACATCATTTCCGTGATCGACGGCATTGCCTTTCAAACCAACATCCTGGCCTTGAACGCCGCAGTGGAAGCCGCGCGTGCGGGTGAGCAGGGGCGTGGTTTTGCGGTGGTGGCCTCAGAGGTGCGCTTGCTGGCCGGGCGCAGTGCCGAGGCCGCGCGCGAGATCAAGACCCTGATCCAGGCCAGCGTCACACGCATCGACCAGGGCAACGCCCTGGTCGACCAGGCGGGCAGCACCATGCAGGAGGTGGTGCAGTCGGTGCAGCGCGTGACCAACATCATGAGCGAGATCAGCGCCGCCAGCCAGGAGCAAAGCCACGGGGTGACCCAGATTGGTGAAGCCGTGATGCAGATGGACCAGGTCACCCAGCAAAACGCCGCGTTGGTCGAAGAAATGACCGCTGCAGCCAGCAGCCTGAAGGTTCAGGCGCACGGTCTGGTGCAGACGGTGGCGATGTTCAAGCTGCAAACACAGGGTGCGGCAGCGGCACTGCCGCAGCTCGCCCACCAAGCTTAAATCAGCGGGCGTCCGGGCTCCTGCAACGACCAGTCGATCGGGTCCTGCTGCAGCACCAGGTCGATGTCGAGCCCCATCACCTCAGCCACCAGCGAGGGAAAACTCACCGTCATCGCGTTTTCGCTCAAACGCACTTGCCTTGCGCGGGCGCGCCAGATCGCCAGGTGTACCACACCGGCCATGGGTTCGTGGGGCTCATGGTCGAACGGCGCATGGGCAAACAGCAGCGCGTCATGGATCAAGGTCGGCAGATGCCACTGGCGCGCCAGCCAGGCACTGACCTCGGTGTAACAGAAGCCAAACACGCGGCGCTCCACCCGGCTGCGTTTGAGGCCCAGCGGGCGGGAGCGGGCATCCAATGCCACCACCTGGCTCATGCCGGAGCGCATCGCGAGTTCACCCACCGCATGGATCAGCCCGCAGGTGAACGCCGCCTGCTGGTTGAGCCGCAACAACCCGGCCAGCGAACGCGCCACCTTGGCGCAGTCCAGGCTGTAGGCCCAGAACTGGGTGATGTCAAAGCTGGGACTGTTGGGGTAGCCCGGCACGGCGGCCGCCGATGCCACCATGGCCTGCACCTGGCCCAGGCGCAGCACGGCCAGCGCCTCACTCACACCGTGGATCTGGCCGGTCAGCCCGAAGTAGTTGGCATTGGCCGCTTGCAACAGGCGCATGGCCAGCGCCGGGTCGGAGCTCACCAGCTGGTCAATACGCCGCAAATCCGGCTCGGGCCGGGCCAACTCCACCAGCAGCAGCGCCACCGCCCGGGGCCTGCTGGGCATGACAAAGCGTGACGACAACAGGGCGGTGGGCTCCATGGGGTGTCAGTTTCCCAAGCCTTTGAGTTTGGCAAATGCGGATGACATAGCCGTGGATTGTGGCGCATGTGCCGCCGCGCCCACACCACGCCCACGCTGCTGCGCACTGGCACCCTGAAAGCGGTTGTCACCGGCGCCGCCGCTGCGTGCGGGTGGCGTGCCGAGCTTCATGGTCAGAGCGATGCGTTTGCGCGCCACATCGACCTCGACCACCTGCACCTTGACGATGTCACCGGTCTTGACCACCTCGCGTGCGTCATTGACAAATTTGTGCGCGAGCTGGCTCACATGCACCAGGCCGTCCTGGTGCACACCCAGGTCCACAAACGCGCCAAACGCGGCCACATTGCTGACCGTGCCCTCCAGAATCATGCCCTCTTTCAGGTCGCGGATGTCTTCCACACCGTCGTTAAAACGCGCCACCTTGAAATCTGGCCGTGGATCGCGGCCCGGTTTTTCGAGTTCCGCCAGGATGTCCTTGACGGTGATGACCCCAAACCGCTCGTTGGCAAACAACTCGGGGCGCAAGGTTTTGAGCATCTCGGCACGGCCCATCAGCTCAGACACCGGCTTGCCGGTTTTGGCCAAGATTTGCTCCACCACCGGGTAGGTTTCGGGATGTACCCCGGTCATGTCCAGCGGGTTGCTGCCACCACGGATGCGTAAAAAACCGGCGCTTTGCTCAAACGCCTTGGGGCCCAGGCCGGTGACCTTGAGCAGATCCTGGCGGCTGGCAAAAGCACCATTGGCCTCGCGCCAGCGCACCACCGCCTTGGCCACACCGGCACTCAGGCCCGAGACGCGGCTCAAGAGCGGCACACTGGCCATGTTCAGGTCGACACCCACCGAGTTGACACAGTCCTCCACCACGGCTTCCAGGGTTTTGGCGAGTTCACTCTGGTTCACGTCGTGCTGGTACTGCCCCACACCGATGGATTTGGGGTCGATCTTGACCAGCTCGGCCAACGGGTCCTGCAGACGCCGGGCGATGCTGGCAGCACCCCGCAGGCTCACATCCACATCGGGCATCTCTTGCGAAGCAAATTCGCTGGCCGAGTAGACAGAGGCACCGGCCTCAGACACAACTACTTTTTCAATAGCTACCTGCCCTTGTCCATTCTGGGCTGCAGGCGATTTAGCCATCAATTTGATGAGGTCGGCTGCCAATTTGTCGGTCTCGCGGCTGGCGGTGCCGTTGCCGATCGCAATCAGGTTAACGCCGTGTTTCTCACACAGCTTGGCCAGGGTGTGCAAGGAGCCATCCCAATCCTTGCGGGGTTCGTGCGGGTACACCGTGCTGGTGTCAACCAGCTTGCCGGTGGCATCCACCACCGCCACCTTGACCCCGGTACGGATGCCGGGGTCCAGCCCCAGCACCACACGTGGGCCCGCCGGTGCGGCCAGAAGCAGGTCGCGCAGATTGTCGGCAAAGACCTTGATCGCCACCGCTTCCGAGGCTTCGCGCAGCTTGGCGAACAGGTCTCGCTCGGTGGACAGGCTGAGTTTGACGCGCCAGGTCCAGGCCACACATTTGCGGATCAGATCGTCCGCCGCGCGATTTTTGTGGCTCCAGCCCAGTTTGAGCGCGATGCGGCCTTCAGCCAGCGAGACCACCTGGCTTGCTCTTTTTTTTGTAACTACAGGCCCTTTATCAATGAGGGCTAAAGGCTGATTTGATGCTTGACCACTGGCTACTGGCGGTTCGGGCAACACCAGCGTGGTCTCCAGAATCTCCAGGCTGCGGCCACGGAACACCGCCAACGCGCGGTGCGATGGCACGCGGGCAATCGGCTCGTCGTAGTCAAAATAATCACGGAACTTGGCCACCTCAGGGTCGGACTCGTTTTTGCCAGCCATCAGGCTGCTTTTGAACAGGCCCTGATCCCACAACCAGCCGCGCAGGTCTTGCACCAGCGCGGCGTCTTCGGCCCAGCGCTCACTCAGGATGTCGCGCACGCCATCGAGCACCGCTTGCACCGTGGTGAAGTCGTCACCGGCTTCGGTTTTCTCGGATTTCACGTAGGCTTGCGCCTGAGCCGCCGGGTCCAGACTCGGATCGGCAAACAGCGCATCGGCCAGCGGCTCGATACCGGCCTCACGGGCGATCTGGCCCTTGGTGCGGCGTTTTTGTTTGAACGGCAGGTACAGGTCTTCGAGCTCCTGCTTGGTGGGTGCGGCCAGCAGTGCGGCCAGCAACGCCGGAGTCATCTTGCCCTGCTCGTCGATGCTCTTGATCACCGCAGCGCGGCGGTCGCGCAGGTCGCGCAAATAACTCAGGCGGGCTTCCAGTTCACGCAGCTGGATGTCGTCCAGGCCGCCGGTGACTTCCTTGCGGTAGCGGGCAACAAAGGGAACGGTGGCGCCACCGTCGAGCAACTCCACCGCAGCCGCCACCTGGCGTTCCTGCACCCGTATTTCTTGCGCCAGTTGCGCGATGATTTTCTGCATAACTTAACAACCAGCCGACCTGGTGAGCGGCCCCAAAACAAACAGGTGCGGGAGTGTGCCACAAGGGACAAGGCCGCGTCGCTTAAGAGCAACACCTGAATTCAGGCACGCTGTTTGCTGCAATCCTTGGGCAAGCGACGGCTAGCACCAGCAACTGGGCGGTGTTCCATGTTTTGATAGCATCTCATACAGAAAGGATTTAGGGTTACACATGATCTATCTCAATATATCTGCTATACAAATTGCATCTAAGTGGTAAAAATTCACCCCTTGCTGTTATATTGACTTAGTCGTTGCGACATGGAACATAACCAGGGCTCCCAGCTGGGCCCACACACCACCTTATTTGTGAACTCTGCTCATCCTGATGACATCCGGAACCGCTTGCTGGTGGCGCGCCTGCCCACCATGCCGCAGATTCTGATCAAACTCATTGACCTGTGCCAGGCCGATGAAGTTGGGATCACTGAGCTTGCCAAATTGATCGCCAACGACGCGGGCATGACCAGCCGGGTGCTGCGTGTGGCCAACAGCGCGGCCTACCAGCGCAGTGGCCGCAAACTGGGCCTGCCCCAGGCGCTCACCACACTGGGTGCAGATCTGGTCAAGTCGCTGCTGATCAGCGAGTCGGTGTTCCAGACCTTCAGCGGTTTTCCACATACCGGCGGCACCGATCTGCGCCCGTTCTGGAAACATTCCCTGGCAGCCGCAGTGATCGCCCGTGATCTGGCCAAGGCCATGCAGTACCCGCAGATTGAAGAGGCCTACCTCGCCGGGCTGTTGCACGATGTGGGTCGACTGGCCTTGCTGGCAGCGGCACCCGACACCTACAGCTTCAATTTTTATACCTCCGATGACGGGGACCTGTGCGCCATCGAACAGAAAAGCCTACACATATCGCACGCCGAAGCAGGCGCCTGGCTGATCGAACGCTGGGAGATGGATTCATTCCTGGCCGACGCGGTGCTTTACCACCACGAAAATCCGGCACGCGTCATGATGGCACACCCGCTGATCCGGATCATCCACCTGGCGCATTTGCTCAGTGACCACCCGGTAGGCACCCCGCTGCCCGAGGACATGGGCGCGGTGTGTGGCATCGACGATGCCAAGCTGCAGGACATCTACCAGGCTTGTGAGGGACAGGTGATGCTGGCCGCCGAGCATCTGGGTATCAACCTGTCAGGCCTGCCCGAGATGTTGGCCTCGGTCTCGGTGCCCGTGGCGCCGGTGACCGTCAACCCGATGCAGCAGCGCCTGACCGAAGAGATTCGCAACCGCGCACTGACGGCCGAGCTCAGCCAGGTGTTTGCACGCCAGAAAGACGGCACCCAGCTGCTCGACAGCGTGCGGCAAAACGCCCGCATCCTGTTTGACCTGGAAGACACAGCGGTGTTTCTGGTCAGCAACAACGGCCGCTCACTGATCAGCGCCTCGGTGGGCGAGCAGCGCCAGCGCCTGGCAGACTTTTCCATCAGCCTGGCCGGTGGTGGCATCGCCGACTCGGTGACCAGCAGGCACTTGGCCTTTCTGGAGCGTGGCCGCAGCAGCCTGACGCTGACCGAAGAGCAACTGCTGCGCAGCTTCAACAGCCCCTGCCTTTTGTGTCTGCCGCTGGTGTCGGGCAACCGCAGTCTGGGTCTGCTGATTGCCGGGCTGGAAGCCTGGAGGGTGTCGGATTTGCAGCGCCAGGAAAAATTCCTGCTGGTGTTTGGCAACCAGGCCGCCAGCGCCATGGAGGCCGCAGCCAAAGAGCGCGGCGAAATGGACCGGCGCATCGCCACCCTGCAGGAAGAACACATCAAGAATTCGCGCAAGATCGTGCACGAGGCCAGTAACCCCTTGTCGATCATCAAGAACTACCTGGGGGTGCTGGACGACAAGCTGGCACGCCAGGAGCCGGTGGGTGCGGAGTTGTCGATCCTCAACGAGGAAATTGACCGCGTGGGCAGCATCATCAAGGAGTTTGCACGTGTGGCGCCACCGGCGCCCGACACCCTGATCGACATCAACAAGCTGATCAACGACATCGTGCGCTTGTTCCGGGAAAGCCGGTTTCTGCCGCCCACGGTGCAAATTGCGGCCGTGCTGCCCGATGAGCCCAGCACCATTTCAGGCACCAGTGGTGTGGTCAAACAGATTTTTGTCAACCTCATCAAAAACGCGGTCGAGGCCTTGTCCAAAGGGGGCCGCATCGAGGTTATCAACAACGGCATCACACAACGTGGTGGTGCCGAGTATTTTTCGCTGCAGGTGCGGGACAACGGCCCCGGTTTGCCCGACGAGGTGCTGGCCAAACTCTTCTCACCGGTGCGCAGCAGCAAGGCGGGCGACAACCGCGGCCTGGGCCTGAGCATCGTCCATGGTCTGGTGCAAAAGCTGCAAGGGTCGATCACCTGCAAAAGCTCCGCACTGGGAACCGTCTTTGAAATTCTGCTGCCAGCACGGCATGCCAAAAGCCTGGTTCAATGAGCAACTTAAGTCCACTTCAATGGGATTTCACGCTGGCCTCACGTGGGCTGCAAACCACCCAGATCCTGCACAAACCGGCCAAGCTGCTGCTGGTGGATGACGAACCCAGGCTGCTGCAAAGCCTGTGTGATCTGCTGGGCAACCGGGGCTTCATCCTGGTCACCGCCAACAGTGGCACCGAAGCGATTGAGCGCCTCAGCAGCGACAGCTTCGACCTCATCATCCTGGACCTGCGCATGCCCGACATCTCGGGGCACGAGGTCATGGACTACATGAACCTGCACCAGATCGATGCCAACGTGATCGTCACCAGCGGCGACGTCGGCATCGAGGCCGCCATTGGTGCGCTACGCCGTGGTGCCTACGACTACCTGCGCAAGCCCTACCCGCGCGAGGAACTGATCAAGGCGGTGCAGAACGCGCTGCACCAGCGTCAGCTGGAAGCCGAAAACAAGCAGATTGCCGGCAGGCTGGAGAGTTCGGAGCGCATTTACCGTTACCTGGTGGACAGCTCACCCGACATCATCTTCACACTCGATCACCAGGGCAAGCTGACCTTTGTCAACAACCGCATTCACCCGCTGTTGGGTTTTAATGCCGAAGAACTGATTGGCAAACACTACGCCGACATGGTGCACACGCGTGATCTGGAACGAGCCAACTACGTCTTCAGCGACGGGCAACAACAACAACGCTGGTCACGCAACATCGAGCTGCGGCTCAAGTCGCGCCATCTCGAGGAAGAGGGGCGGGTCTTCAGTGTGGAGCTCATGAGTGTGTCCTTCACCACCCAGGTGATGCGCACCGAAGGCATTCCACAGAACCTGGAGCAGATGGGCATCTACGGCGTGGCGCGCGACATCACCGACCGCAAGCGCGCCGACGAACTGATCGCCTACCAAGCCTACTACGACATCCTCACCGATTTACCCAACCGGGTTCTGTTCAAAGACCGGCTGAACCTGGCGCTGTTGCAGGCCAAGCGTAAAAAAGGCGGCCTGGCCGTGATGTTTGTGGACCTGGACCGTTTCAAGGTCATCAACGACTCCCTGGGCCACCAGCTGGGTGATGAACTGTTGCAACAGGCCACCATCCGGCTCAAAGGCTGCTTGCGCCACAGCGACACCCTGTCCCGTTTTGGTAGCGACGAGTTCAATGTGGTGCTACCCGAACTCGACACCGTTCAAGACCCGACCCGGGTGGCGCAAGCCTTTCTGGATGCCTTGCGTGCACCGTTTGCCCTGGGTGGTCAAACCATCCACATCACCGCCAGCATTGGGGTGGCGGTGTACCCCAAAGACGGCGAAAGTGTCGACGAGCTGATCCGCAACGCCGATCTGGCGATGCATGCCAAGAAGTCCTCCGGGCGCAACGGCTACCAGTTTTTTGAGCTGTCGATGCTCAACCAGAGTTTCGAGCAGATCTCGGTAGAAAGTGGCTTGCGCCTGGCGCTGTTGGCGGGTGAACTGGAGATGTATTACCAGCCGCAGGTGGATGCCAAAAGTGGCCGGGTGATTGGTGCCGAGGCACTGATGCGCTGGAACCATCCGCAGCGCGGTTTCTTGGGTGCCGGTGCGTTTTTGCCCTATGCCGAAGAGAGCGGCCTGATCATTGCCATCAGCGACTGGATGCTCGAAGCCGTGTGCCGGGACCTGCTGGCCTGGAACACCCTGGGTGACGAGCGCCCTTATCTATCGATCAACCTCTCACCGCACTACCTCGACCGGGGCGACTTCTTCGACAAACTCAAGGCGACATTGGAGCGTTTCCAGGTTCCTCCCGCACAGCTGGAAGTCGAGATCACCGAAAACATCTGCATCCGCAACCCGCAGGCGGCCATTGACCAGCTCCAGAAGCTGTGCCAGCTGGGCGTCAGGGTGGCGATTGATGACTTTGGCACCGGTTACTCGTCGCTGGCGTATCTGCACCGGTTTCCAATCCATGTGCTGAAAATTGACCGCTCCTTTGTGATGCCGATTGAAGACGACACCCTGCAGTTTCCGGTGGTTCTGGCGATCATCTCCATCGCCAAAGGCCTGGGTCTCAAGCTGGTGGCCGAAGGGGTCGAGACCGAGGTGCAACAACGTTACCTGGAGCAGGCCGGTTGCCAGACCTTCCAAGGCTATTACTACCACCGGCCCATGTCCCAGCGTGACATGATGAGTCTGCTGGACAACCAGAGAATCCACTGAGCCTGCAAATTTGCTGGGCAAGTCCAACATTGTTAACAATCCCTTACTTTTTTTGTCAGGCACAATTTTTGGGGACGCACTGAGCTGCACCGAAAATACTGGGGTAAGCTGCATCAACATACCCACCCCCTGCAGGCAGAACATGCATCCAGTTCCCCGGCGCTTTCGCTAGTCTGAACCAAGGCCTGTTGTGAAACTCCCGCCTGAAGACATCCACCAACGGCTGCTGGTTGCACGCCTGCCCAGCCCGCCGCAGACGCTGATGCGGCTGATGGTGTTGTGCCAGTCGGACGACGCGGGCATGGGGGAGTTGTCGGAGCTGATTGCCAGTGATCCAGGCCTGTCAGCTAAGGTGTTGTCGGTGGCCCACAGCGCGGCCTATTACCGCAGCAGCGCCAAAACCCTGACCCTGCTGCAAGCCACCAGCACACTGGGCATGGCGCTGATCAAGGTGCTGGCGATCAGCGAGTCGGTGTTCCAGACCTTCCACTCTTTCCGGCAAACCACCAGCGCCGACCTGCGCCGGTTCTGGAAACACAGCCTGGGTGTGGCCGTGCTGGCACGTGCGCTGGCCGAGCGCCAGGACAGTGTCGGCGCCGAAGAAGCCTACCTGACCGGTTTGTTGCACGACGTGGGCCGCCTGGCACTGCTGGTGGCGGTGCCCGAGCGTTACAGCGCCCTGTTTGGTTTGCCCGACGACACCAGCCTGTGCAGTCAGGAGCAGCAGCTGCTTGGCACCACCCACGCCGAAGCAGGCGCCTGGTTGCTGACGCACTGGCACCTGAGCCAATCCATGGTGCACAGTGTGCTGGAGCACCACAACCCGCCCACCAGACTGGCAGACACCCGGCCACTCACGCGCCTGATCCACCTGGCCCACCTGCTCGAAGGCCTGCCACCAGAGCCCCCCGAGGAGCCCCCAGCCTGGGCCAGTGAACACGGCCTGACACCCCAAGACATCAGTGAGTTGTTGCAAACAGCAGCCACCCAGGTGGCGCAGATTGCCCGCGACCTGGGGGTGGACATCTCGGACGCCGGTGAGCCCAGCGCCGCCAGCCTGGCCGTCACCCGGCCCCAGCCACTCGACGCCGACCAAAACGCGCTAGCGCGCGATGTGCTGGACCGCAGCGTGCTCAACGAAATGGCCATGACGCTGATCAACCTGACCAGCACCAATGCCGCACTCACCTCGATGCGCCAACACGCCAGCGCCCTGCTGCAGCTCGAAGACGCGATGGTGATGCTCACACGTGACAACCAGCAGACGCTGGTGCCGGTATCGATGAATGAGCGCCACCTGGCTGCCACACCGCTGGCGTTCGAGGTGGCGAATGACCCGTCGATGACGCACTGCATGGCGCAGCGCAAGGTGGTGTTTTCCAAACGCCAGGGCCTGTCGCCGAGCGTCCTGCTCGAAGTCATGGACACCAACGAAGTGGTGCTGCTGCCCTTGCTGACCGCCCAGCAGTGCCTGGGCGTGCTGGCAGCCAGCGTGCCGCCCGAGCTAAGCCAGCACCTCAGAAGCCAGCTGCCGACCTTGCAGGCCTTTGGCGTCTATGCCGGGCTGGCCCTGTCGCGCCGGCGCCTGGCCGACAAAAACCGCTCCGGCCAGACCCTGTCGGCCAAAGAAGCGCAAAACCTCGAACTCAAACGGGTGGTCCAGGCGGTTGACCTGCTGGTTGATGCCTTGTTCAAGACGCCGCAGCCGGCCGCCATGGTGCCGGTTGACCTGAGCCTGGCCGTGCGTGACACGGTGCAACTGCTGCAACACCGCCAGCTCATCCCCGGCAACATCGAGGTCAGTGCCGAGATGCCCAACCGCGCCGCCTGGGTGCAGGGTTCACCCGGAAAAATCAAGCAGATCCTGCTGATTCTGATCAAAAACGCCTGTGAAACCATGCCCGATGGCGGGCAGATCATGGTCAACGGCGGTGGACTGGTACAACGTGATGGGGGTGTCTACACCGTGCTCACGGTGGCAGACAGCGCCGCCAGCACCAAGGAAGCGATCCAGGCCCAGCTGTATGACAACGCCCCGGAGGCCACACACAGCAACCGTGGCCAGCCGGCGTTCGGCCTGGCCACGGTGAACCAGCTGCTCGAACGCATGGCCGGGCACATCAAGTTCAGCACCGGCCCCGGCGGCACCCGCTTCGACGTCCTGCTACCCTGCCCGCGCAACCCGACGGTGTAAGCGCTGTCAGTCGGGGCGCAGCATCTCCAGGTGCGGTATGCCATCTTCCAGGTAGTGGGTGCCGGTGTCGACAAAACCGTGCTGGGCATAAAAGTGCGTGAGTTGCAGCTGGGCGCCGATGCGAATGGGCTGCGGTCCCCAGACCTGGCTGATGGCCGCAATCGCCTGGGTGATCAGGGCGTGGCCCAAACCGCCACCACGCGCGCTCTGGCGTGTCAGCACCCGCCCAAAACTAGCCTCGGGAAATTTCACCCCGGCTTCAAAACAGCGCGCATAGGCCTGCAACTCACCGTGTTGCACCCCCAGCAGATGCATCGCCTGCCGGTCAGCACCGTCCATGTCCTGGAACAGGCATTGCTGCTCCACCACAAACACCTCGCTGCGCAGGCGCAGCACCTCGTACAACTCGTACACGCGTAAATCGTCAAAAGCCAGCAAACGCCATACTGGCGCAGCGTCCTCACCCTGCTTGCCAGCGGCCGAGCCAATCGACCAGAGTTTGAATGTCACAGCACAACCTCCTGTGTGCGCGCATCAGCGTCGCGCCAAAAAACGACCAAAACAAAATCAGCAATGACTTCTAAATACATAGCTATACGCCCTTATTCCAAAAGGGCTAGAGGCCAATTTTTCATATAGATCAGGCATCCGACTGGGCCAAGGCGCTGTTGAAACCATGCACACTTTTGCTGCCCACTGGCAAACGTTTGAGGTATTTGAAAGTGCCGGTGGCATGGGCGCAGGCCTGGCCGTGTGCGTCATACACCGTGGCCTCGGTGAAGGCCAGGGTGGCGGTGTGGTGTTTGAGGGTACCGCGTGCTGTCAAAGGCCCTTGTGAGGGCCGCATGAAGCTGGTTTTCATCTCCACCGTGACCACACCGGTGCGCCCGGGTGCGGCGCGCGCCGCCATCGCCATGGTGACGTCCAGCAGCGTCATCACCACACCACCGTGGGTTACCTGGTAAGAGTTCAGGTGCTCGGGCTGCGGTGTGAGGCCCACCTCGGACTGGCCGTCGGCAAACACCGTGAGCACAAACCCCAGGTGGCGAACAAACGGGATATCGACGCCAAAGTCGGTGCTGGGCAGGGACAGGGTCATGCGGCAGACCCTCGCATGTAGGCGCTGGTGCCACCGTCCACCACCAGGCACTGGCCGGTGATGTGTTTGCCCGCAGCAGACGCCAGCAACAGTGTCACGCCTTTGAGGTCTTCGTCGTCCCCCAGGCGGCGCAGCGGCGCGCTGGCGGCCAGTCGCTCCTCACCCAGCAGTACCAGGGTGTCGGCGGTCATCTGGCTCGGGAACAAACCCGGGCAGATGGCGTTGACATTGATGCCGTAACGACCCCACTCGCAGGCCAGCGTGCGGGTGAAGCTGATCACCGCGCCTTTGGAGGTGTTGTAGGCCAGGCTGCTCATGCCCGGCGGGTTGCCACCCAGCCCGGCAATCGAGGCCACATTGATGATCCGCCCACCCCGCGCGAGCATGCTTTGCTGGCCCAGCAACTGGCTCAGCACAAACATGCCGCGCACATTGAGGGCCATCACCTCGTCCCAGGCTGGCAGCGGGTGGTCTTGCGCCGGAGCGCCCCAGGTGGCACCGGCGTTGTTGACCAGGATGTCCACATCCCCCATGCGTTGCAGCGTCTCGGACACCAGCTTGTGGATGTCGGCCTCCTGCGCGCAATCGGCCACCACCCAGCGTGCGTCGATGCCAGCGGCTTGTAACTCGGCGCAGGCGGTTTCCAGGGCGTCGGGATGGCGTGCACACAGCATCAGCCGTGCGCCCGCTTCACCCAGCGCGTGGGCCATTTGTAAACCCAGGCCGCGCGAGCCGCCAGTGACCAGAGCGGTTTTGCCGCTCAGGTCAAAAAGTTGTTGGATGGTGCGTGGCATGGTTTGTCCTTGTTGGGACCCATTTTGCAGGAAATTCGGCGGCCTTCGCGCCGCCGTGACACCCGCCGCATGGTTGGCATGGGTGCCCACAGCGTGATTGTTCGGCAACACACAGACAGGTCCGCCGCGCCATGCCACAGTCGTCCTCCAGGTTGGCGCACCGGAGACGTTGCGCGAGCATCGCTGCTGAATGTGACCCCACTGCCCGCCCCTTCTTTTGACATCCACAGAGATCACCACATGAACATCCCATCGTTTTTAGCTTTGTCGCTGGCTTTGGCCATCGGCAGCAGCGCCCTGGCGCAGGGCCACAGCCCGCAGCCACGCGCTCCGCAAAATCAACCGAACTGCCGCAATACACCGGACAACTGCGCGGGCCCGGCCCAGCGCCAGATGCCCCATCAGAAAAGCCAGCGCTCCCAGCAGCCACCGGGGCAGGCGCGCCACAACGAGTTTGACCGTGCACCGCCCCACCCTATGCCGCAGCACCAGGCGCAGCCAAACCAGCGCGGCGCCGGGCCCAACCACGCGTTCCACCGGGGCGCTCGGCTGCCCGCCGAGTACCGCAGCCGCCAGTATGTGGTGAACGACTGGCGTGGCCACCAGCTGTCGGCCCCGCCACGCGGCTACCATTGGGTACAAAGCGGCGGCGACTACCTGCTGGTAGCGATCAGCACCGGCGTCATCCTGCAAATCCTGTTGAACAACTGAACCCATGAACATCCACCTGAGCCTCACCCCCCTGATTTCGCTGCTGGCCGGCATCCTGATCCTGATCATGCCCCGGCTGCTGAACACCATCGTGGCGGTCTACCTGATTGCGATTGGCCTGATTGGGCTGTTTGGTGCGGGCGGCTTGCGCCTGGGCTAAAGCGGTCAAAAGAGGCTTGAGGCGATGTTGATCGTCAAGGCCAGCAAGGTGGTGTTGAAGAAAAACGCCAGCACACAGTGCAGGGTGCCGGTGCGGCGCATGCTGCGGCTGGTGAAGCTCACATCCGCTGTTTGTGCCGAGGTGCCAATCACGATGGCAAAGTACACAAAGTCGGCATAGTCCGGTGCGTGGGTGCCCGGAAAGTCCAGCCCGCCCGGCGCACCCCGGGCCACCGACACATAAAAATCGTGCGCGTAGTGCAGCGCAAACGCCACCTGGGTGAAGGCCCAGGAGCTGGCCAGCGTCAGGGTGGCCAGCAGCACATGGCTGCGCCGCAGCTCACCAGTGAGCTCCTTGACCATCGAGAGTTCGGCGACGATGGCCCAGACACACATCAGCGCCGCCCCCACCACCAGTAACAAGACCAGAAACTTGCCATCGTCCTGCGACACCGCGCGGCTACGCATGCGCTCGTGGGTGGACCCGAACATCATCCAGGCCGCCAGCAACAGGTACACCAGCGCGCCCACGTTCCAGCCGATGATGGCGCGTGTCACCCAGGGCTGCACCGTGGCCTGCGGAATCACCGCGGCGGTGAACACCCCCGCAGCCAGACAGCCCCACAAGCGCGGGCGTGAGCGCAACACCCGCAACACATAAGCGGATTCACCACCCGGCGTCTCTGGCGAGCTGGTCATAAACGCGGCTACAACAGCCCGCTGACCAGGTTGACCAGCAACACCAACAGCATCAGGTTGAACAACACCGCCAGCCCGCGCTGCACCCAGAGCACACGGGCCAGCTCAGGGCTGCTGATGTTGGCCTGCGCGCTGCGGCCCACGGTACCCAGCGCCACCGCCAGGCCCAGAAAGCGCCGGTAGTCACACACGCGCTCCTCGGACCAGCGCAACACCGCAGGGCTGGCCTGCACCTGCGCATAAAAAAAGGCCTGCGCATAGTGCAGCGCACAACTGACCTGGGTCACCGCCCAGGCGCTGACCAGCGTCAGACCGGCCAGCACCGTGTGGGCCAGCCGCTGCGCTGCTGGCAGCTCCCGGGCCAGGGCCAGCTGAGCCACCACTGTGCCCAGGCACAACAGCACCGCCGCCACCACCAACCCCAACACGATCTGCCTGCCGTCTTGCTGCAGCACCGCCAGCACCCGCACACTGGTGCGCGGTTTGCCAAAAATCTGCCAGGCCGCGCCCAACAAAAACACCGCCGCTCCGGCGTTCCAGCCCAAAATGGCCTTGGCCACCCAGGCTTGCACCTCTGCTGCGGGCACGATCCAGGCCACCACAGCACCGACCAGCCAGGCGCCCCAAAACACCGGGCGCGCCAACACCACGCGCAGCACATAAGGCACCGAGCTGAACGACAGGTTCGAGGTATCGCTCATGGTGCAGGATAGGTGTAGTCCATACACTGGCGCTCCAGGCGGATGGCGCCGATGAAGGGCTTGATGGCGACATGATCCGGGTGATTCTGGTAGGCCGCCAGCGCCTGCGCATCTTCAAACTGCGAGTAAAGCACCAGGTCATAGGTGCACTCATGGCCCGGCTGGGCCGTGGCCACCTCAAAGCGGTGGGTGCCAGGCACCAGTTCGGCGCAGGATTCGAGCAGCGCCTTGGCGCGCGCCAGGTTGGTGGCCTTGTCCGCGCCCTCGGCGTGGTCCTTGAGTTTCCAGAAAACGATGTGTGTCAGCATACAAATGATGATAAGTCCATAAAACGGCGCCCCTGGCGCCACAGATCTTGCTCAGCCCGGCACCGTGGCTTGAGGCTGCGGTGTCGGTGGCAGCGGGCGCAGCTCCCGCGTCAGATCATGCCGGGTGTAGGGCTGCGTACGCCCGGACAGCAGCAAAGCCAGCCGGGTCACCATCCAATGGGTTGGCGCGGGTGGCGCCAGCACCGGCGCCAACACCATCCAGACCGCCAGCAGCGTCGGCACATACAGATGCCAGCGTGCACTTTGCAGAACGGGTCGGGACATGGCCAACAGCGTCACCCCACTGCCCAGCAGCCAGCCCAGCACCACCTCAGACACCGAATGGGCATTCACCATCACGCGCGACAGCGCCACCCCAGCGGCCAGCACCAGGCCAAAACCCAGCGCCGACCTGTGCCAGCGCGATGAACGCCGGGCCACGAGCGTGACCAGCAACAGTGGGTAAATCGCCGCCGAGAACATGGCGTGGCCCGAAAAGCCGGTGAAGTTCCAGCTGGCCACCCCCACACCCCAGCCGATGAACGCCAGCTTGGAGGCGGCGTTCAACAGCGTGACCAGCGCCAGCCAGAACAACCACCTGTAGGCCAAAACCCGCGTGGCCTGCGAGCGCAACAAGGCCAGGCACACCCACAACGCCGCTGGCAACAAGGTTTGCACCTCACCAAAACGGGTGATCACATGCCAGTAGATGGGGAAAACGGTCTCAGACATTGTGGGCGCGCGCCGCAATGGTGACCGGCCTGTTCCGTTGGCATGACATCAATTGCAGCGGTGGCAAGTACTTGGGGGGGAGGGTCATCATTGGCTCTTTGGGTGGGGCATGTTTTTTGCCAGTCATCACGTGAGCATATAGAAAAATTTACCAAGTTTGGTCGCAGTGCCAACCCAAACTCAGACAGTGTCCCACCTGCCTCACAGCGCCAGCCACTCCCGGCACACGACCTCGTTGGCCAGCAGCGCGGCAGGGCTGCCCTCAAACACCACCCGGCCCTGGCCCATGACCAGGCAGCGGTTGGACACCTGCAGCGCGATGCTGAGTTTTTGTTCGATCAGCAGCACCGACACCCCGCGCGCTTTGAGGGTGCCCAGGAACGTGGCCACCTGCGCCACCAGCTGCGGCGCCAGGCCCTCGGTGGGCTCATCGATCAGGATCAGCTCGGGGTTGCCCATCAGGGTGCGGCACAGGGTCAGCATCTGCTGCTCACCCCCCGACAAAACACCGGCCTTGACATGGGCGCGCTGCTGCAGCTGCGGGAACAGCTCGAACATGCCGTCGAGCGACCAGCCGCCGCCCTGGCGCCCAGGTTTCTGGCCCAGCAGCAGGTTTTGGGTGACCGTCAGGTCGGGGAACACATCACGGCTCTCAGGCACATACCCCAGGCCAGCGCGGGCAATCTCAAAGGTGGTGCGGCCCAGCAGCTGCTGGCCACGCCACGCCACACTGCCTTGGGCGGGCACCAAGCCGATGATGGTTTTGGCCAGCGTCGAGCGGCCCGAACCATTGCGCCCGAGCAGCGCCACCAGCTCGCCCGCACCCACTTGCAAAGACACGTCTTGCAACACACGGCTGTTGCCATATCCGGCGCTCAGGTTCTGGATCTGCAGCATCTGAGTCAGGCCTTGGTCAACTCGGTTGTGGACAAGACAGCGCCCAGGTAAGCCTGCTGCACCAGCGGGTTGTTACGCACCGCCTCAGGGCTGTCAAAGGCCAGCAGCTGGCCCTGCACCAGCACAGCAATTTTGGTCGCCAGCCCAAAGACCACGGACATGTCGTGCTCTACCATCAGGAGCGTTTTGCCACGGGTCAGTGTGTCGATCAGCGCCATGAACTGGCTGGTCTCGGAGCGGCTCATGCCTGCCGTGGGTTCGTCCAGCAGCAACACCGGCGCATCGCTGGCCAGGGTCAAACCCAGCTCCAGCGCGCGTTGCTGGGCGTAACTCAGGTGTTGCGCCGGTATCTGGGCGACGCTATCAAGCTGCAGCTGTTGCATCAGGTTCTGGGTGCGGGTGTTGGTGTCGGTCAGGCTGACCAGAGATCGCCAGAAGTTGTAACCCAGGCCCTGGCGCCACATCATCGCGCAGCGCAGGTTGTCAAACACACTCAAGCTGGGAAACAGCTGGCTGATCTGGAAGCTGCGCGCCAGGCCCAGGCGGTTGATCTCGAACGGCTTTTTGCCGTCGATGCGCTGGCCCGCCAGCCAGATCTGGCCGCTGCTGGGGGCGCTGCGGCCACTGATCAGGTCAAACAAGGTGGACTTGCCCGCGCCATTGGGGCCAATGATGGCCACGCGTTCACCTGGCGCCACCGTCAGGCTCAGGTCACGGATGATCTGGGCCGGGCCAAAAGACTTGTGCAGGCCAGCCAAGGCCAGCGCGGCACCAGCAGACGGAGACAGTGGTGTGGTCATGGCGCCCCCTTGTGCGCCAGCACACCTCGACTCAGCCAGCACAGCCCCCCACCCAAGGCACCCACAGCTGCCACAGCCAGCCAACTCAGCGGGCTCAACACATCCACGCTCAGCCCCAAAAAGCCCACATGGGGACCCAATATATCGATCTGTTGCAAGCGATAAAGCATCTCCACCCCCGCCAACAAAGGGGTGATAGCTATCAAAAATGAGACAAACAGCACCAGGCGCCAGGGCCACAAAACTCGCCAGCCGCCCTGCCCGGCGCTTTGCCAAGCGCGTAGCACCAGCGCCGCCAGACCACCGGGGGCCAACATCACCACCACCACAAACAACATGCCCAGGTACAGCAGCCAGGCCGGGGTCAGACTAGGCAACACACCGAGTGCCAGCACCATCAGCACCGCGCCCAGGATCGGGCCGACAAACAGGGTGCTGCCGCCCACAAAGGTGAACAGCAGCAGCAGGCCAGAGCGGTGCGCCGAGAGCACATCGGCACTCACCATTTCATAGTGCAAGGCCGACAAACCACCTGCGATACCAGCAAAAAAGGCTGACATCACGAAGACCAGGTAGCGGACCCACTGCGGGTTGTAGCCGATGAAGGCGACACGCTCGGGGTTGTCGCGCACCGCATTGAGCAGGCGCCCCAGCGGCGTCTGTGTTAAGGCGTACATCAGCGCAGTGCAGACCAGGGTGTAGACCGCAATCAGGTAGTAGAGCTGGATTTGCGGACCCAAAGTCAGCCCCAGCGGCGCAC
>NZ_JAHFZF010000043.1 GCF_018619435.1 Rhodoferax sp. U11-2br
GGCCGGGGCGCTGACCAGGTTGCCCTCGGTGAAGGCACCGTCGATGGCAATGTCGGCATAGGTGCCACCCGCCCGTTCCACCTCGTAACGGCAGGCCGGGTAGGCCGAGCAGGTACGCCCTTTGAGCACGTCTGCCCCGGCCAGCAGTTGTGCACCATGGCAGATCGCGGCCACCGGTTTGTTGGCACTGAAAAAGTGCTGCACCACAGCCACCACCGCCGGGTAGGTGCGCAGGTACTCGGGGCCACGGCCACCGGGGATCACCAGCGCGTCGTAGTCCTGCGCCTGGATGTCGGCAAACGTGGCATTCAGGCTGAAGTTGTGGCCCGGCTTTTCGCTGTAGGTCTGGGCCCCTTCAAAGTCGTGGATCGCGGTCTTGATCTGGTCACCCGCTTTTTTGTCGGGGCACACCGCATGCACCGTGTGGCCCACGGTCAGCAGCACCTGGAACGGCACCATGGTTTCGTAGTCCTCGCAGTAGTCACCACAGATCATCAGTATCTTTTTGGCTGCCATGTTGGTCTCCTGTTGGTTGGTCGGCCCGTGCATTGTTGGGTGGGCTGCTGCGCTTGTGGTGGTAGCGGGTTGTGACAGCCGCGTCTGTTTGGCGGGCTGCGGTTTACCTGGCACGTAAAATGCGCCGCTTTCTTCAACCAGCAGCCACTTGTACCCACCCATGCCCACGAGCCACCGATCCGACTACGATGAACTGGGCGAACTGTTGCTGGACATTGGTGTGATGCTGATGGTCTCGGGCGCCAATACCGAGCGCATCAAGATCACCGTGGAGCGCATCGCCAATGCCTTTGCCTGTGTGCCTGATTTGCTGATCACCAACCACGCGCTGATGCTGACCCTGACCTACCCGGACAGCAACAAGGTGTTCACCAGTGTCAAGTGGATGCCCGGCATGCACCTCAATTTCAACCTGATCTCCGACATCAGCACCATGAGCTGGCAGATCGTGCTGGAAAAGTGGTCGGTGGCGCGGATTGCCGAAGAGCTCAAGGTGCTCAACCGCAAACCGCTGTACCCCAGATACCTGGTGCTGCTGTTGGTGGCGCTGGCCGGTGCCTCCTTTTGCCGGCTGTTTGGCGGCAACCTGACCGAAATGCTGGCGGTGTTTGTGGCCTCGTTTTGTGGCCTGTATGTGCGCCAAGAAGCGATCAAGCTCAAGTTCAATTTCTACGTCTCGATCTTTTTTGCTGCGGCCACCGCCGCGCTGGTGGCGGGTTCGTATTTCTACCTGCATCCCGACGAGGTCTACAGCCACGCGTTCTCCACCTCGGTGTTGTTCCTGATTCCCGGTGTGCCGATGATCCATGCCATTTCTGACCTGATGGATGGCCACACCCTCAATGGCATCGTGCGCGGTGTCAATGTGATGATCATGGCGTTTGCCATTGCCCTGGGGCTGACCGTCGCCCTGGTGGCCTACAAGTTCTGAGCCATGAATACCCTGTTGTTTCTCGAAAAAGGCATCTGGCTGGGTTGTGCCGCCATCGGTTTTGCGGTCTTGTTCAATGTGCCTCGGCGCACGCTGGGCACCATTTTTGTGATTGCCGCTCTGGGCGGGCTGGTCAAGGTTGGCCTGGTGCAGCAGGGTGCGGTGGCGGCCCTGGCCACCTTGGCCGGTGCGGCGCTGATTGGCCTGCTCAGTGTGCTGGCGGCGCACCAGCGCAAGGCGCCGCCGATGATTTTTGCGATTCCGGCGGTGATCCCGATGATTCCCGGCTTTTTTGCCTACCAGGCCATGGTGGGCATGATCGAGCTGACGGTTGAAAAAGACCCGGTGCTCTACAGCAAGATCTTTTTTGCCACGGTCAACAACGGTTTGTCGGCCTTTTTTGTGATGCTGGCGCTGTCGGTGGGGGTGGCCATTCCGATGCTGATCTCACGCAAACAGACCATCAAACGCCTGCAACCTGATGAAAATCTGGAAGTGGAGATGGAATAAGGACTGGTCTCTGACCAGCCCTTCACTCTAAAAGCTGTAGCTGCCAGCCCAATAAAAAAGGGCTGGAGGCCGATTTACACATCACTCAGCTGGTCAGCCGGGTCAGTGCTTCCTGGTATTTGGCCGAGGTTTTGTCGATGACCTCGCGCGGCAGATGCGGTGCCGGTGGCGTTTTGCTCCAGAGCCGGCCACCGACCTGGGCGGTTTCCAGCCAGTCGCGCAAAAACTGTTTGTCGTAACTCGGCGGGTTGACACCTTCCACATAACTCTCGGCCGGCCAGTAGCGAGAGGAGTCGGGGGTCAGCACCTCGTCCATCAGCACCAGGGTGCCGTCCTTGTCCAGGCCAAATTCAAACTTGGTGTCGGCAATGATGATGCCCTTGGTCGCGGCAATCTCGCTGGCAGCCTTGTAGATGGCGATGCTGATGTCGCGGATGCGTGTGGCCAGATCGGCGCCAATCATCTCGACGGTTTTCTCGAAGGTGATGTTTTCATCATGTTCACCCATCTCGGCCTTGGCGGCGGGGGTGTAGATAGGTTCGGGCAATTTGCTGGCGTTTTTCAGGCCCGCTGGCAGGGGCACACCACAGACCGACTGGCTGGCCTGGTATTCCTTCCAGCCGCTACCGGCCAGGTAACCACGCACCACCGCTTCCACCGGAATTGGTTTGAGGCGTTTGACCAACATCGAGCGGCCAGTCACCTGCGGCACTTCGGCGGGCGTGACGACGCTTTCGGGCGCCTCACCGGTGAGGTGGATCGGGCACAGGTTCAGGCCCTTGGGGCCGAGTTTGTCAAACCAGAACAGTGCCATCTGGGTCAGCAGCACACCTTTGCCGGGAATCGGCTGGCCCATGATCACGTCAAAGGCACTGATGCGGTCGCTGGCCACCATCAGGATGCGGTCGTCACCCACTGCGTAGTTGTCGCGCACCTTGCCGCGAGCCAGCAGGGTCAGCGAGGTCAGGGATGAGGTGTGAACGGTGGTTTCAGCAGAGGTGGTCATGGAATGGGTGCCAGTCAAAAGAGTCAATCAAGCCAAGGGGTGAGTTTAGGTTCAATGCGCCGATTTTCCACGCTGGCGGGTGTGATTGATCGGGTTGGATGAGGTCTTTGCCGCTGCCTGGCCCGGTATTGCCGACCACACACGTTGATGTGGCACGGAATGGCATTTTGAATTAACAAAATTCATAGCTTTAACCCCTTTAATTAAAAGGGCCAGAGGCACATCTTCTATATAAAAAGCCACCCGCAGGTGGCTTGTCCGCAGCGTTGTGGCTGGATCAGTTGACCACCTGCGCCAACTCACCCCTCACGTATTTGGCGGCCACCACTGTCAGGCTGTCGCCTTTGATGCTGGCGGCCTGGCCTTCGCAACCAAATTCCAGGTAACGCTGTTTGCACAGTTGTTTGGCGGCTTCGCGGGCCGGTTTGAGCCAGTCGCGGGCGTCGAACTTGTCGGGGTTTTCGAACAGAAATTTGCGCACCGCCGCGGTCATGGCCAGGCGAATGTCGGTGTCGATGTTGATCTTGCGCACCCCAAACTTGATGGCCTTCTGGATCTCCGCCACTGGCACGCCATAGGTTTCCTTCATCTTGCCACCGTACTGGTTGATGATCGCCAAATACTCTTGCGGCACGCTGCTTGAGCCATGCATCACCAGGTGCGTGTTGGGCAGGCGCGCGTGGATTTCCATCACGCGGTTTATCGCGAGGATGTCACCGGTGGGCTGGCGGCTGAACTTGTAGGCGCCGTGGCTGGTGCCAATCGCAATCGCCAGTGCGTCGAGTTGGGTGCGTTTGACAAACTCGGCGGCCTGCTCCGGGTCGGTGAGCATCTGCTCGCGGGTCATGGAGGCGTCGGTGCCGTGGCCGTCTTCTTTGTCACCCTTCATGGTTTCCAGGCTGCCCAGGCAGCCGAGTTCGCCCTCAACCGTCACCCCCACGGCGTGGGCCATGTCAACCACCTTGCGGGTGACCTCCACGTTGTATTCAAAACTGGCGATGGTTTTGCCGTCACCTTCCAGGCTGCCGTCCATCATCACCGAGCTGAAACCCAGATTGATCGCGCCCTGGCAAACGGCCGGGTTCTGACCGTGGTCCTGGTGCATGACAAGCGGAATATGTGGGTAGCTCTCGATGGCGGCCTGGATCAGGTGTTTGATGAAGGGTTCACCGGCGTATTTCCGCGCACCGGCGCTGGCTTGCAGGATCACCGGTGAGCCGACCTCGGCGGCGGCAGACATCACGGCCTGGACTTGCTCCAGGTTGTTGACATTAAAGGCGGGGATGCCGTAGCCGTTGACAGCGGCGTGGTCCAACAGTTCGCGCATAGAAACAAGTGCCATGGTGGTGTCCTTGGTGAGTTTTGACAAATGTGCATTTTGAAATACAAAAGCACACAAAACCCTTACGGCAAACCCTAAGCCAGGCCTTGGCTGGCGGTTTCCGGCAAAGACCTTGGCCAAAAAGACATCTTCCCCACATCGTGGCCATGAAAAAAGGGCCGATGTTGCCATCGGCCCTTTTTGACACGGTTGGCCTGTTTTACAGGGTGTTCACCGCATTGAGTTCTTTGAAGGCCTGTTCCAGGCGGCCGATCATGCCAAGTTGGCCAGCACGTTGCCAGACACGTGGGTCATAAAACTTCTTGTTGGGTTTGTCGTCACCGTCGGGGTTGCCGATTTGGCCTTGCAGGTAGCCTTCGTTCTTTTTGTAGAAGTTCATCACCCCTTCCCAGGTCGCCCATTGGGTGTCGGTGTCGATGTTCATCTTGACCACGCCGTAGCTGATGGCTTCCTTGATCTCGTCGGCGCTGGAACCCGAGCCACCGTGGAACACAAAGTCCAGCGTGTTGGGCGCGACCTTGTATTTTTCCGAGACAAATTTTTGCGAGTTGTCGAGGATCTTGGGTGTGAGCTTGACGTTGCCCGGCTTGTAGACACCGTGCACATTGCCAAACGAGGCGGCAATGGTGAAACGGGGGCTGATCTTGCTCAGCTCTTCATAAGCGTAGGCCACATCTTCGGGCTGGGTGTAGAGCAGGGAATGGTCCAGGCCGCTGTTGTCCACACCGTCTTCTTCACCGCCGGTCACACCCAGTTCAATCTCCAGCGTCATGCCCATCTTGGCCATACGGGCCAGGTATTTGCCGCAGATTTCGATGTTTTCCTTGAGAGGTTCTTCCGACAGATCCAGCATGTGGGAGCTGAACAGGGGTTTGCCGGTTTCAGCAAAGTGTTTTTCACCAGCGTCGAGCAGACCGTCGATCCACGGCAGCAGCTTTTTGGCGGCATGGTCGGTGTGCAAAATCACTGGCACACCGTAGGCCTGCGCCATCAGGTGCACGTGTTTGGCACCAGAAATACCACCCAGAATGGCCGCTTGCTGGCCGTCAAGCTTCAAGCCTTTACCGGCCACAAACCCCGCACCGCCGTTGGAGAACTGGATCACCACCGGGGCCTTGACCTTGGCCGCCGCTTCCAGCACCGCGTTGACGGAGTCGGTGCTGATGACGTTCACGGCGGGCATCGCAAACTTGTTGGCTTTGCAAATGGCGAAGATTTTTTGCACATCGTCACCCGACACCACGCCAGGTTGAACCACGTCGAGAATTTTTTGAGACATTGACGATCCTTTTCAGTTAGTTGAGTTGAGGAAGAAAAAACCGGGGCCATGCTGACACAGTCAACCCCAGCAAGTCGCGCGTCTCTGGGCGACCCGGTGCGGCGCGGGGCCGTCTGGCTGAGGTAAAACAGTGTGTAGCGGTCATTTTGGGCAAATTTGACAAGGGCAACAACGGGTTGGCATCTGCTCGACGCCATCCCGCCCCACACGATTTCCAGCAAGTCACATATCAAAAAATCTGCACTTGCGCGCTGATTGTCGTGGTCTGGCCAAAGCAAAGCTTAACCAACATCAAACATTAATGTAATCGTTTTCATGAATGCCCCTGAACCAGGGCTGGACGCCCAGAAACAGCCTGTTGGCCCCGCTCAGTCCTGCCCCGCGTCCGCACCAACAAAAAAGCCACCTCGCGGTGGCTTTGTGACGGCTGACCCCAGGTCACCCTGGGTTGTCAGGCCGCCAGTTCGGCCTCGATACGCGCCTTGGTGTCAGTCAAGGCCTTGGGCAGGTGGTAAGCCAGTTTGGCAAAGAGTTCGTTGTGCAATGCCATCTCGTCCTTCCAGGCGGCCTTGTCGATGCTGGTGACGGTCTTGAACTGCGCTTCAGAGAAGTCCAGGCCTTTCCAGTTGATGGCCGCATAGGTCGGCGTGAGGCCGAAGAAGTACTCTTCACTTTGGGGTGCGGTGCCATCCAGGCGGTCCAGAATCCACTTGAGCACACGCATGTTTTCGCCATAACCCGGCCAGGCAAACTTGCCATCCGCATCCTTGCGGAACCAGTTGGTGGTGTAGATCTTGGGCAGCTTGACACCTTGGGCCTCCAGCTTGGCACCCAGGGTCAGCCAGTGTTGGAAGTAGTCACTCATGTTGTATCCGGTGAACGGCAACATGGCAAACGGGTCACGCCGCACCACACCGGCCTGGCCAACCGCTGCTGCGGTGGTTTCCGAGCCCATGGTGGCGGCCATGTAGACACCGTCGACCCAACTGCGCGCTTCGGTCACCAGCGGCACCGTGTTGGCACGCCGACCGCCGAACATGAAGGCGTCGATCGGCACACCTGCGGGATTGTCCCATTCGGGGTCAAGCGCTGGGTTGTTGGTGGCTGACACCGTGAAACGCGAGTTGGGGTGCGCTGCCTTGGCACCAGTGGCCTTGGCAATCTCAGGTGTCCAGTCGTTGCCTTTCCAGTCGATCAAATGCGATGGCAGGGCCTTGCCGGGGGTGTCGTACTCCAGGCCTTCCCACCAGACATCCCCATCATCGGTCAGGGCGACGTTGGTGTAGATCACGTTTTTGTCCAGGCACAACATGCAGTTCGGGTTGGTCAACATGTTGGTACCCGGTGCCACACCAAAATAACCTGCTTCTGGATTGATCGCGTACAACTTGCCATCGGCACCGGGCTTGATCCAGGCGATGTCGTCGCCCACGGTGGTGATCTTCCAGCCTTCAAAACCAGCCGGTGGCACCAGCATGGCAAAGTTGGTTTTGCCACAGGCGCTTGGGAAAGCCGCCGCCACATAGTGTTTTTTGCCTGCGGGGTTGGTGGCGCCCAGAATCATCATGTGTTCGGCCAGCCAGCCTTCGTCACGCGCCATGTTGGAGGCGATGCGCAGTGCAAAACACTTCTTGCCGAGCAGTGCATTGCCACCGTAGCCCGAGCCAAAGCTCCAGATTTCACGGGTTTCCGGGTAGTGGACGATGTACTTGTTGGTGTTGCACGGCCAGGTCACATCTTTTTGACCAGGTGTCAAAGGCGCACCCACGCTGTGGACACAGGGGACGAACGCACCGTCGGCACCCAGCACGTCGTAGACGGCTTTGCCCATGCGCGTCATGATTTTCATGTTGACCGCCACGTAGGCACTGTCGGAGAGTTCGATGCCGATGTGGGCAATCGGGCTGCCCAGCGGCCCCATGCTGAACGGGATCACATACATGGTGCGGCCTTGCATACAACCGTCAAACAAGGCCTTGGTGCCATCGGCCTGGCCGGTCTGCAGCAGCGCACGCATCTCGGTCGGAGCCATCCAGTTGTTGGTGGGGCCGGCGTTTTCCTTCTTGTCGGAGCAGATGAAGGTGCGGTCTTCGACCCGGGCCACGTCGCTGGGGTCACTGCAGGCCAGAAAGCTGTTGGGCCGTTTGACCGGGTTGAGCTTCTTGAAAGTGCCTGCGTCCACCAGCAGCTGGCACAGGCGGTTGTATTCCTCTTCCGAACCGTCACACCAGTACACGGCGTCGGGGCGGGTCAGGGCGGCGATCTCTGCCACCCAGGAAATCAGACCTTGGTTGCGCACATAAGCGGGGGCATTGCGGGATAAGTCATGCTGCGTTTCGGCGTTCATTGAACCTCCTGGTAAAAACCGTTTCATTGCATCAAGCAAAACTTATTGTGAGCGTTTCACCTTACCTGAAACTGTTCAAACGCAAGGAAACTGATTTTTGTTAACTGCATTTGACAAAAATATTTTTCAGCAGAATGACGTAAGCCGCAGCGCAGACAAGGCGCGGCTGCAAATGCAGTCGAATGGAACGGAGAACGCCAGCAGGAGAGGGTATCCGCGTGAGACCAAGGGTCCTGGGGTTTCGAGCGTTTTTGGCCTCTATCCCTTATGAATCAAGGGCATGTTGCTATATAAATGCTATTAGGAAGCTTGGCAGAAGCAGGCTGCTTACCTGGCTGTCTCGGTGTGGGCCAGCCGGGTCAGACGTTGAGCCATTCCGAGTTCAGATAACAGCCGCAGCCCAGCAGGTGCTGCTGGTCCAGCGGGATCACGTACGAGGTTTTGGCCTGGGTTTCGCGGCTGACCGGGTTGGTGATCACGTAATTGACCCAGCCACCTTGTTCCCTGTCACACACCACCCAGGCGTCGGCAATCAGTTTTTCCGCGTCCAGACCGGGAATCACACGCAAGTCGGTGTTGTCTTTCTCGGGCAAAGCGCCGTGCACCTGGTAGATGCCGCCACGGTCAAAAATGAAGATGTAGAGGTCGCGGTCGATGAACGGTTTGCTGCGGTCGTGGAAGTCACGCACTGCCTGGGCGTAACCCACCTGGCGCAGGTGCGCCAGTGCGTTCAGCGCCAGCTGGCGCGCCTGGTCGGCGGTGCCCTGGTGCAAGCGGATGTCGCCGACCGAGACCTCCAGAATCGAAGCCTGGTTGATCAGGCGCTCGGCGTTGACACCGGCGCGGCCGACCAGCACCGCGTTCTCCTGGGTCAGCACGTCGAGGTCACCCACCGCGTGCACCACTTCTTCGAGGGCAGCGCTTTGCGAGGCGCTGCCCTCGGCCATGACATTGATGTTGGTGGCAATGCCGCCAATGCCGGAGATCAGGCTGGCCATGCTGTCGTTGATCTGTTTGATGCCATGCACCGTTTCACCCACGCGTTTGGACGACTCGGCAATCAGGTCACGGATTTCAGCAGCCGCGCCCTGGCTGCGTTTGGCCAGGTTGCGCACCTCGGCCGCCACCACGGCAAAACCCCGGCCTTGTTCACCGGCACGCGCCGCCTCCACCGCGGCATTGAGCGCCAGCAAATTGGTCTGGAAAGCGATGCCGTCGATCACCCCGATGATCTCGGACATGCGTTTGGAGGTCACCTCCAGCGGACCCATGCTTTGCATGGCCTCGGTCATCTTTTTACCAGCTGAATCGGCTTCCTGGTGCAGGCTGGATGTCATCTGGCTGACCTGTTGTGCCGCCTGGGCGTTGCGCGCCACCGTTTCGCTGACATGTTTGACGTGGACCGAGGTCTGTTGCAGGTGCTGGCCTTGGGCCTGCGCACGTTCTGCCAAGCCGCGGGTGTCTTCGACCAGGGTTTTGCCGGTGTCACCTAACAACACGGCCGCGGTGCGTATGTTGGCCACCATGCTCGACATGTTGGTGACCATCTGCTGCAACTGCCGCCCAAAGCGTCCCAGAGACGGCGTCTTGCCAGACGCCGCTTGCGACAGGTCGCCGTGTGACACCTGGGTCATGGCGCTGTCCATGTGTTGTGCCTCATCACTCATGAGGCTGGCGTAGGCCGCTTGCAAATACAGCCAGATGAGCAGCCCCACCAGCCCGAGCCCACCAAACAGGGCACCTTCCTGCTCGTGGGCCACCAAAGCTGTCAACCACATGATCCCCATGGCCAGCCACATCAGCAGCATCGGGATCGACAACACCCAAAAACGCCAGCGGGCCGACAAAAGCCTGAGCAAAGTGATTCCCGGCGACAGCAGATTCATGGGCTTCTTTCAGATCAGCCTGAGATAGGCGGTTGGGCCTCAGAGCCTGCCCCAGAAACACCTCTGGATAAGCCAGAGATGGGGGCCAGAGGGGCTCAGCTCATTCTAGGGGCCACCTCGTTGTGGTGCCGTCAGGGCTTCTACCAACTCCAAACCAAATGCAGCGGCAGGTACACCAGCATGCCCACCACAATCGTGCCCAGCACCGCCTGCCGCTGGGCCTTGTGTCCCAGAAACCAGGCCGTGCCAGCCAGTGCGGCAAACAGCCGGGCGTCTTGCCAGCTGTGGATGAACTCACCCTGGGTCATGACCAGTTCGGGAACAATCACCGCCGCCAGGGCCGCAATCGGTGCATATTGCAAACCGCGCTGCATCCAGCCGGGCAACTGCCAGGGGCGACTGGAGAGGAAAAACAGCGAACGTGTCAACACCGTGATGGCGGTCAGACCGAGGATCACCAGCACGGTCCAGAGATCGGTTTCGGCGCTCACGGCGTGGTCTCCACCCGGGTGTTTTTGGCCCGCTGGGCCGCCTCCAGCATCAGGCTCATGGCCACCGCAGCGGCAATCGCCACCAGGATGTTGAGCTTGAAGGGCAGGGCAAATGCTGCCACCGCTGCCGCCCCGGCCACACCGGCGCTGACCCAGCGCAGCGGGCCCGACGCCAGCGACAACAAGACCCCGAGCAGCGCCAAGATGCCAGCAAAACCCAGCCCCCAGCTCGCCGGGATCAGGCCCGCCAACACAATGCCCAGCACCGTGAAACTTTCCCAGGAGGCCCAACTGAGCCCGCAGTTGCCAGCCAGATAGGCTTGCTGCGCCTGGAGTTGCTCCGGGCTGCTGCCATGCTGCGGGTAACGCCGGGTGAACTGCACATAACTCAGGTCGGTCAGCAGATAACCGGTGAGCAGCCGCTCACGCAATGGCAAATGCATCAGATAGGGGCGCATGTGGGCGCTGAACACCACAAAACGCAGGTTGACACACCAGCCGGTGGCCAGCACCACCCAGGCGGGTGCGCCAGCGGCGATCAGCGGGATGGCCGCCAGCTGCGAACTGCCAGCAAACACAATCAAGCCCATCAACAAGGACTCAAAGGTGCTCAGCCCCGAGTTCACCATGGCCACGCCGGTCATCAGCGCCCAGGCGGCCAACCCCGGCGCCGCCCCCAGCGCATCCATCACCCCCACCCGAAATTCGGGGTGCCGGAACAAGGAGGGCTTCAAAAACACGGGCGTAACCTAACCCAGCAGCGTGCCCGGCCGCAGTGGCACACCACGCAGGAAGTCGGCCACGCTCAGGCGTTTGCCACCGGCGCGTTGCAATTCGGTGATGTGGACGATGGAATCCATAGCAGCGACGGCAATGTGGTCCTGGGCTACAGCCACAATTTGCCCGCAAACTTGGTCGGCCGAGGGTTGACCCGGGCCGATGCAAGCGGCCCACACCTTGAGCGGCTCACCGGCCAGCAAGGTGCTGGCACCCGGCGCCGGGTTGAAGGCCCGCACCCGCCGGGTGATGGTCTCTGCGCTCTGGCGCCAGTCGATCACCGCCTCGACCTTCTCGACCTTGGTAGCGTAGGTGATACCTTCAGTGGGCTGGCGCACCGCCTGGAGTGCGCCTTGCTGCAACAACTGCAGTGCCTGCACCATCAACACACCACCCAGGTTTGCCAGCTGGTCGTGCAGGCTGCCGGTGGTGTCGGTGGTCAGAATCGGCAGCGACTGCGTCAGCAACATGTCACCGGTGTCGAGCCCGGCATCCATCTGCATGATGGTGATGCCGGTCTGTGCGTCCCCGGCCTCAATGGCGCGGTGGATCGGCGCCGCACCACGCCAGCGTGGCAACAAGGAGCCATGGATGTTGAAGCAGCCGTGCCGGGGTAGATCCAGCACCCACTGCGGCAGGATCAGGCCGTAGGCCGCCACCACCATCGCGTCTGCTTGCGCGGCTTGCAGCAGATCTTGTGCCGCTTGGGCCTCCTCGGGGTATTTGCCATCCAGACGCAGGCTGCGCGGCTGGGCCACGGGGATGCCATGTTGCAAGGACAGTTGTTTGACCGGCGAAGCTTGTAATTTGAGACCGCGCCCGGCCGGGCGGTCTGGTTGGGTCAGCACCAGCGTGATCTGATGGCCTGCGGCCAGCAGCTGGGCAAGCGCAACCGCAGCGAATTCCGGCGTACCGGCAAAGACCAGCTTCAAACCAGCTTGGCAACGCGGCCGTCGCGCTGCGCTTTGAGCAATTTGGTCTTGATGCGGTTGCGTTTGAGCGGCGACAAGTACTCGACAAACACCTTGCCCAGCAGGTGGTCCATCTCGTGTTGCAGGCACACCGCGAGCAGGCCATCGGCTTCGATCACGCGGGATTTGCCTTCACGGTCCAGTGCCTCGACCTTGACCGCATCATGGCGTATCACACCATCGTAAATGCCGGGCACCGACAGGCAGCCTTCTTCGTTGAGGTGTGTTTCGGGGCTGGTCCAGACCAGCGTGGGGTTGATCACCACCAGCGGGCTGTCGCGCCCCTCCGAGGTGTCCAGAACAACCACACGTTCATGCACATCTACCTGGGTGGCGGCCAGCCCCACACCGTTGGCCTCGTACATGGTTTCCAGCATGTCGTCGACCAGTGTCTGGATGCGGTCATCAACCGCCACCACGGGTTTGGCCACCGTGTGCAGCCGGGTGTCTGGGTAGCAAATAATTGTCAGTAATGCCATAGTATGTGTCCTGCGATGTCGTTATTTTCGCTATATTTTTGTCTGGTTGCACAATCGCAGGGTGAGAATCGTTGTCCAATCAAGGGCTTGGGCGCAAAATCTCACGCGATACAACAAGGTACGAACCACATGCCTCACACTTTCCTTCGAGCAGCACTCACCCCTCTGGCTTGTGTCACGCTGGCGTTTGGCTGGCTCGCCGCCGGGGCTGCCCAGGCGCAGAACTTCCCCGTCTCAGCCCAGCAGCGTGCCACCGCCAACCAGGTGGCTCAAGCCGGGGTGGCTTTGACGGAGCTGCGGTCTGATGCGCCGCAGAGTTACACCATCCAGTCGGGCGATACCTTGTGGTCCATTTCCGGTCTGTTCCTGACATCACCCTGGCGCTGGCCCGAGCTGTGGGGCATGAACATGGCTGACATTCGCAACCCGCACCTGATTTATCCGGGACAAACACTGTACTTGGTCACCGCCAATGGCCGCGCCCGGTTGAGCACCCAAGCCAACATTGACGGAGGCATCCCCACGGTGCGTTTGTCCCCGCGTACGCGGATTGAAGGGGTGGCTGACAACGCCTTGCCCACTTTGCAGAACCACCTTATCGAACCCTTCCTGTCCGAGGGGATTGTGGTGGACGATCAGACCATGAACCAGGCGCCACGCATCGTCGCCACCCAGGATGGACGGGTGTTCCTAACCCGCGGTGACCGCGCTTATGTCCGCAGCAGCTCGGGCGACCTGATGGACGATCCGACGCAGAAACAAAAAGCCTACCGCATCTTTCGCGACACCAAGCCGCTGAAAGACCCGGTGACCGGGGAAGTGCTGGGTTTTGAGGCGCCTTACCTGGGCAAAGCCTTGCTGGCACGCAGCGAAGGGACGCAGACCTCTGCCCCGTCAGCGGTCGACGCACCTTCAGAGGTGATTCCAGCGACCTTCGACATCGTGGATGTGAAGGAAGAAATCCGCGTGGGTGACCGCCTCTTGCCCGAGCCACCTCGGCAGTTGCTGAACTATGTACCACACGCCCCGGCCAGCCCGGTGGATGCACGCATCGTCTCGATTTACGGCACGGCCGTGGTCAATGCGGCGCAAAACCAGGTGGTGATCCTTAACAAAGGCAGCCTGGACGGGCTGGAAAATGGGCATGTGCTGGCTATTTTGCAGAGTGGTGCCCGCATCGTTGACAAGACCGACCCGGCGCTGGCCAACATCAAGCTGCCCGATGAGCGCAACGGCTTGCTGATGGTGTTTCGCACCTTCGACAAGCTGTCCTACGGCTTGGTGCTGGACATTGTCAGCGGTGTCAAGGTGGGTGACCGGCTCGTCAACCCACGTTAACAGCTGGCACTGGCACCCCCTGGCTTGAGCCACAGACACACGCAACGTTGTGGAACGTGACGAACTAGCTGCCTGGCTGAGACTGAGCCTGACCCCGGGCGTGGGCAACGACAGTGCCCGCAAACTGCTGGCCGCTTTTGGTCTGCCGCAGGCGATCTTTGAACAAAGCATCGCCGCCTTGAAACAAGTGGTGAGCCCAGCCCGAGCCCAGGCACTGGGCACCGAACCGACCCAACTGGCTGAGCTGCTGGAGCGCACCTGGACTTGGCTGCAGCAGGACGCAGAACACGGCATACGCCGCAAAGTCGCTACCCTGGGTGACACGCTTTACCCCAACGCCTTGCTGAACCTCGACGCCCCGCCTTTGATGCTGTACCTGCTTGGCAACGCAGCTTTTAAAGAAAATGGGCCTTCAGCCTTTTTAGATAAAGGGCAGACAGCTTCTGAAAACATAGCGACTTGCAACACCATCGACACCAGCCTCAGCCTGGCCATGGTGGGCAGCCGCAACCCCACACCCCAAGGCGCAGCCAACGCGCGTCTGTTTGCCAGGTCGTTTGCCCAGGCCGGGCTGACCGTGGTCAGTGGTTTGGCGCTGGGCATTGACGGTGCCGCCCACGAAGGCGCGCTGGACGGCGCCAGTGTCAGCCACCAGGCCGTCACCGTTGCGGTGGTGGGCACTGGCTTGGACCGTGTTTACCCTCGGGCGCACCGGGATTTGGCGCACCGCATTGCCCAGCACGGGCTGCTGCTGAGTGAGTACCCGCTGGGTACCCCACCGCTCACCGCCAATTTCCCCAAACGCAACCGCTTGATTGCCGGGCTGGCGCAGGGCACGTTGGTGGTGGAGGCAGCGCTGCAATCGGGCTCTCTGATCACCGCACGCCTCACGGCCGAACAGGGGCGCGAGGTGTTTGCCATTCCCGGGTCGATTCACGCCGCGCAGTCGCGCGGCTGCCACGCACTGATCAAGCAGGGCGCCAAATTGGTCGAGTCGGCGCAGGATGTGCTGGAGGAGTTGCAGTGGCCGGGCAGTTTGCCAATAGCGACAACAGTTGCAGCTACTGACCCAGAAGATATAAGGGCTGAGGCCGATTTTTCTCAGAATTCACCGCTGCTCATGGCCATGGGTTTTGACCCGGTCGGGCTGGAGGCCTTGCAGGCCCGTACCGGCCTCAACACCGCCGATCTTCAAGCCCAGTTGATGGGTTTGGAGCTGGATGGCTTGGTGGCGCGGCTGGCGGGTGGCCTGTTTCAGCGCCAGGGTGGCTGAGGTCTGATTCCCGGCCCAGTTTGAGGGTTTGGGGTGCTCGGGCGGCGGTATATTGAGGCCATGTTTGAAGTCCTCGCGTTTGTTTACGACAACTACCTTGACAGCGATGCATGCCCAGAACTGCTGGCCTTGCACCGCACCTTGAACACCCAGGGCTTTGCCGCCAGCGAAGTGGATGCGGCCTTGTTCTGGCTGGAGGACTTGAGATTTGCGGCGCGCCAGTTGCCCACCACGCCGTTGGTGGCGGCCCCTCCAGTGCCCGGTGCCGCCGCCATGCGGGTGTTGTCTGAGCCTGAGAAGCGTCGGCTTGGTGTGGCCGGTTGGGGATTTCTGGTTTTTCTGGTGTCGGCGGGTGCGCTGTTCACCTTGGAGCTGGAGCTGGTGATGGACCGGGTCACTGCCGCCGGCCCGGGCCCCATCGGGGTGGACGATCTCAAGCTGATTGTGCTGATGGTGTTCTGGGGCCTGCGCCGCACGCCCGATGTGCTGGTGCTGGACGAACTCTACGATCACCAGAGCACACGTCTGGCGAACTGAGGCCGCATGGCTTTTCTCAATTAGCCCAGCAGGCGCTGCGGATGGGCGTGGATCTCATCCAGCGCCGAGCGGGTTGCCCGCGCTGTCAAGGGTTCGTCTTCCTGTGGTGTCAGCAGGCTGGCTTGCAAATACGCGGCCAGGCGTGCCGTCTGGAACAGGTAGCTGTGGCCCACATTGTTGGAGAACAGATGCAGGTGACCCAGAGGGCTGCGCCAGACATACTGCACCTGCACCGTGACGTCCTTGTAGTTGAGGGCAAACCACGAACCCAGCGCCAGTTCACGCGCCCACTCGGCCATGTCCTCGCTGGCGGTCTCACCGCCTTCGCTGACCACATCCAGCTCGGACGCTTCAAAGCCCAGCAGTTCCTCGATGTTTTCGGTGTCCAGCGGCAGCTCTTCGCCACCGTCGTCGCTGATGTAGTCGTCCAACTCGGCCAGCCGTTTGGCCAGAGCCTGGATCTGCGCATCGGCGACGGTTTCGGTTTTGGCCATGAAGGCGTCGGCCAGGGTGTCGCTGATGATCTTGATGTGGACTTCCTGGGCACCACGCACGATGCCGAGTCGGTTCATGCCGTCGCGCAGGTTCTGCAACAGGGCGGCCAGACCGGCGATCACCTTGGTGCGGTCGGCCCGGTTGGGTTTGGCGCTGGCCGCCCAGATCAGGTCGGTGGCGGTCTTTTTCAGCAGCAGGGTTTCTTCATGCTGCTTGCCCTGGCGCACGGTGGACACCGCCAGCACCTCGGTCCAGACCTTGAACAAAAATGAGCGGATTTCCTCACGTACCGGCATGTCCTTGAGCTGGTCACGCAGCTCAATGGTGTACTGGATCGCCAGCGTTTCCTTCTGCTCCAACTGTTCGGCCACACCCATCACTTTTTGTGCCGACGGTTTTTTTGCCAGGTGTTTTTTCAGGAACTGCTGAAACTCCTCGTACACCCGCCGGTAGACCCGGTCACCCGTCTCGGGGTACTGCTCCACCACCTGAACCACACGCTTGATTTCGGTCTCCAGCGCGTCGGTGCTGATGCCACTGGAGTCAAACCCCAGCACACACGAGCCCATGTGGTCAATCAGCTGGCGTGCCGGGTGGTCCAGCTTGTTGAAGAAGTCTGGGTCGGCCAGGGCGATGCGCAAGACCGGCATTTGCAGCCGCGCAAACCAGACCCGTGCACCGGGTGGGATGCGATCCTCCTGCAGGATCGACTGAAACATCAAGGCCACCAGTTCAATGATGGCTTTTTCATTGTCGGTTTCGGCCTTGCTCTTGAGCTCGCTGGAGAGTTGGCGCAACTCGGTGGCAACCTGGGCCACCGCCACCGGATAAACAACCTGCCTGCCACCGTCCGTGGTGACGAACTGCACATCCTGCAGCCGGGGTTGCTGCGCCAAGGCCATCATCAGAGGCGCAGACGGTCCGGCATAGGCCAGCCGCGTTGCACCTGCGCCTGATGCGGGCAAGATCATCCCACCGGGGCCACTCACCACGGCCTGCCCGGGATACGCCTCAGCCCCCACAAACCCTTGGGCGGCATAAGCAGACGTTGTGCTCAAGCCTCCTGCTGCAGGCGGACTTTCCAGAAATGCACCACTGAGCAGACGGCCCACCTGCTCCATCAGGCCTTGGGCGCGCCCATAGATGCCGCCAACCCGTCCAGCGGGTGAGCCAATCCGCACACCACCGCTGCGCCGTTGTTCTGCGGGGTTGGGCCCGCCAGGCTGATCGGACGCGCGGCGTTGTTGATTTGGGGCAGGTGCAGGCGGCGGTGCTGGCGCCTGGGGGTGGGGTTCGCGTTCGTCTTCGAAAGAGGATGCGCTGGTGGGTGCACCAAACTCAATCACCGGCAACACACCCAGCTTGATAAGCTCCTCATTGCATGCGGTGTAGGCTTTCTCGAGGTGTTCGTTGAGATGGCGCTGCACCACCGCCGACACCAGTTGCAAGGCTTCGCGCGACAAACCCGCTGCCTCCCACTGCTCCACCAGCAAGAGGAACAAGACCTCCGGGTGAACAATATCGCGGGTTGACAAGGCCTGGTTGTTGTTGAGGTACTTGAGGCGCTTGCGCAGATCATTGACCGGCTCGGCGCCTTTTTCCATCAGGTTCAGCGCCATGCGTGATGCGATGATCTTGTTCTCCACCTCATCCGTGCCCTGCAGCTCAAAATCGGCGGCCAACGCAGCGCGGCCCGATGGCTGGGCCGTTTTTTTGTCGGCAAGCAGCGCTGACTCCCAGGCAGAGAGGGTGCCGTCAAGCCAACGTGTCTTCTGGCGTTGAAAAGCCATCCAGGCATCCCGGCGTACCTGCACTTCACGTGATGGTGCCGCCTCGTCCATCAGTTGTGTCAAGCGCTCCTGCACCTTCGCCAGCAAGCTGTTGAGCGAGGTACCGGTCTGCGACACCAGGCGCTGGCGCACGCGTGCAGACAACTGCATTTGCGAGGGCGTTTGCGCTGTGGTGGCCATGCTCAAAACAACGGCTTAGACCGTGGCTCCTGCGTTGGGATCGTTCGGGTCGGTGTCTTTCTTGACCACGGTGCCCTTGACCAGGTCCTCACGATGGATGCCCAGCCACATGGCAATCGATGCCGCCACAAACACCGAGGAGTAGATACCAAACAAGATACCGATGGTCAGTGCCAGCGCAAAGTAGTGCAGGGTCGCGCCGCCAAACAGCAGCATGGACAGCACCATCATCTGGGTTGAACCGTGGGTGATGATGGTTCGGCTGATGGTGGAGGTGATGGCGTTGTTGATGATTTCCACCGTGCTCATCTTGCGATAACGACGGAAGTTCTCACGAATCCGGTCAAAAATCACCACCGACTCATTGACCGAGTAGCCCAGCACTGCCAACACCGCAGCCAGCACAGGCAGGGAGAACTCCCACTGGAAGAAGGCAAAAAAGCCCATGATGATGATCACATCATGCAAATTGGCAATGATCGCCGCCACCGCAAACTTCCACTCGAAGCGGATGGCCAAGTAGATCATGATACCCACCACCACAAAGGCCAGCGCCTTGAGGCCGTCGGCAGCGAGTTCATCCCCCACCTGTGGACCCACAAACTCGGTACGCCGCATGCTGGCGCTGGCATCCACTGCCTTCAACGCGGTCATCACCTGGGCGCTTTGTTGTGCCGAACTCACGCCCTTTTGGGCGGGTAAACGGATCAGCACATCACGGGCGGTGCCGTAGTTCTGCACCTGAACATCGGCAAAACCCAGTTTGGCCACCGTGTCGCGAACCACTCCCACGTCGGCAGGCTGGGCGTAGGTGACCTCCAGCAGGGTGCCGCCGGTGAATTCCACCGACAAATGCAGACCACGGGAAAACAGGAAAAAAACGGCGGCCAAAAAGGTGACCAAGGACACCGCGTTGAACACCAGGGCATGGCGCATGAACGGGATGTCACGCTTGATTCTGAAAAACTCCATCGTGTTCTCCCTTATTCAGCTTTGATGGTGGCGCCAGATTCAGGCCGCCAGATGGTACCGATCGACACACTCTTGAGTCGATTCTTGCGCCCATACCAGAGGTTCACCAAGCCACGGGAGAAGAAGACGCCTGAGAACATGCTGGTCATGATACCCAAACAGTGCACAACGGCAAACCCCCGCACCGGCCCCGAGCCGAAGGCCAGCAACGCCAGGCCGGCAATCAGGGTGGTGATGTTGGAGTCAAAAATGGTGGCCCAGGCGCGGTCGTAACCGGTGTGGATCGCCGCCTGGGGTGAGGCCCCGTTGCGCAGCTCCTCGCGAATACGTTCGTTGATCAGCACGTTGGAGTCAATCGCCATGCCCAGCACCAGGGCCATGGCCGCCATGCCCGGCAGGGTCAGGGTGGCTTGCAACATTGACAGTAGCGCCACCAGCAGCAACAGGTTAAATGCCAGTGCAATGCTCGAAAAAACACCAAACAACATGTAGTAGATACACATGAACACCGCCACCGCCAGGAAGCCCCAGGCGACGCTGTGGAAGCCCTTGGCAATGTTCTCGGCGCCCAGGCTGGGTCCAATGGTGGTTTCTTCGATGATTTCCATCGGCGCGGCCAAGGAGCCAGCACGCAGCAGCAGCGCGGTGTCGTTGGCTTCCATTGTGGTCATGCGGCCCGAGATTTGCACCCGACCACCGCCAATTTCGGTGCGGATCACCGGGGCGGTGACCACTTCGCCTTTGCCTTTTTCAAACAGCAGGATCGCCATGCGTTTGCCCACGTTTTCACGAGTCACGTCGCGGAAGATCCGGGTGCCTTTGGCGTCGAGGTTCAGGTTGACCGTGGGTTCCTGCGTCTGGCCATCAAAGCCTGGTTGGGCGTCGGTGAGGTTTTCACCGGTCAAGATGACCTGCTTTTTCACAATGACGGGCTGGCCGCTGCGTTCCAGGTAGCGCTCCGAGCCAAACGGCACCATGCCGGTACCGGCTTCAGCGCCGCGTGCCTCCGCACTTTCGTCCACCATGCGCACTTCCAGGGTCGCGGTGCGCCCCAGAATATCTTTGGCTTTGGCCGTGTCCTGCACGCCAGGCAGTTGCACCACGATGCGGTCCAGACCCTGCTGCTGGATCACGGGCTCAGCCACACCCAGTTCATTGATCCGGTTGTGCAGTGTGGTGATGTTCTGTTTGAGGGCCTGATCCTGGATGCGCCGGGCGGCATCGGGCTTGATGGACGCTGTGAGTTTGAAATCCACGCCGTCGGCGGATTCAGCGGTTTGCAGATCGGTAAACTGGTCCTGGAACACCGCTTTCGCCTGGGTACGGGTGGCCGCGTCACGGAACTTGACCTCGATGGACTGGCCTTCGCGGCTGATGCCGCTGTGCCGGATGTTCTTCTCACGCAAGCTGGTGCGCACGTCACCCGAGAGCGACTCTGCGCGCTTGCTCAAAGCCGCCTGCATGTCCACCTGCAGCATGAAGTGCACACCACCGCGCAGATCCAGCCCGAGGTACATCGGTGCCGCATGCAGCCCGGTGAGCCACGCCGGTGAACGCGAGACCAGGTTCAAGGCCACCACATAAGCGGGATTGCTGGGATCGGGCAACAGGGCTTTTTGAATGGCGTCCTTGGCCTTGAGTTGGGCGTCGGTGTCATTCAGGCGAACCTTGATCGATGTGCCGTCCAGCACAACTTGGTCCACCGTGATCCCGGCTGCTTTCAAAGCCGCCTCCACCTGGGCCAAGGTGTTGGTATCCACCTTGACCAGTGTCTTGGCGGCAGAGACCTGCACCGCCGGAGACTCACCAAAAAAGTTGGGTAGCGCATACAGCCCACCAACCACCAGCGCGATCACGATGATCACGTATTTCCAGACCGGGTAACGATTCATGACCGCCCTTCAGATAACAAAACGCTGGCCAGGGCCAGCTTCAAGACGGCTTATTTGATGGTGCCCTTGGGCAAGACTTGCACCACGGAACTGCGCTGGAGTTGGACTTCAACGCTGTTGGCGATCTCAACGCTGATAAAACCTTCGTTCAGCTTGCTCACTTTGCCCAGCAAACCACCGGCGGTGACCACTTCGTCCCCTTTGGCCAGAGACTCCACCATGTTTTTGTGCTCTTTGGCCTTTTTCATTTGCGGGCGAATCATCACAAAGTACAACACCACAAACATCAGGACCAGTGGCAACATGCCCATCAGGGTCGATTGCATGTCACCCGATGCGGCAGCGGCGGGCGCGGTTTGCGCAAATGCAGAAGAAATAAACACAGATAACTCCAGATGTTCAATGAATTGATAAACAAACCGTCCAGGTAGAGCACCCAGAGCGACCGTCCAAGGACAACTTCTCATTGTATGCGGCCATCACAAAGCGGCCAACCTTCGCCGGGCCAGACACCCCATGGCTTAAAGCGGTATCTGCTGCTGCGCAGGGGGCACCAGGTTGCCAAGGCGCTGGCTCGATGTGGCCCGGGCCCCCGTTGTGCGGGGATGCCTGGCTGTTGGCACCGCAGCATGCGAAAATACCCGCATGAACGAGATCACGCTTTCTGAGTACACCCAAACCCTGGGTATTCAAGCAAAACAAGCCTCAGCCCTTATGGCAAAAGCCTCAGCAGCTAGCAAAAACGCAGCGCTCAAAAAACTGGCGGCGCTGCTGCGCAGCAATGTGGAGACGTTGCAGATCGACAATGCCAAAGACATCGCGCGGGCGATGGCGGCCGGGCTGGCGGCGCCGATGGTGGATCGGCTCAAACTCACACCCAAGGTGATCGAAACCTGCGCCCTGGGCTGTGAGCAACTGGCCGCCATGGCCGATGTGATTGGTGAGGTCATCGGTTTGAAAGAGCAGCCCAGCGGCATCCGGGTCGGCCAGATGCGCGTGCCGATTGGTGTGTTTGGCATGATTTTTGAGAGCCGTCCAAATGTGACGATTGAAGCGGCCTCGTTGAGCATCAAGAGTGGCAATGCCTGCATCCTGCGCGGTGGCTCCGAGGCGATTGACTCCAACAAAGCGCTGGCACGGCTGGTGCAGCAGGCCTTGGCTGAATCCGGTTTGCCAGGCAACGCGGTGCAGCTGGTGCAAACCACCGACCGCGAGGTGGTGGGCCAGCTGATCGCCATGCCGCAGTATGTGGATGTGATCATTCCGCGTGGCGGCAAGGGGCTGATCGAGCGCATCAGCCGCGACGCCAAGGTGCCGGTCATCAAACACCTGGACGGCAATTGCCACACCTATGTGGACGATCCATGTGACATCGACCAGGCAGTGATCGTTGCCGACAACGCCAAAACCAACAAATACAGCCCCTGCAACGCCACCGAGAGCCTCTTGGTGGCGCGCGGTGTGGCGGCTGACTTCCTGCCCAAAATCGCGGCCATCTATGCGGCCAAAGGGGTGGAGATGCGCTGCTGCCCAGAGTCCCTGGCCTTGCTCCAGAGTTACAAGGAAAATCGTGCCCCAGCCCTTATGGATCAAGGGCAGGGTGCTATGAATGAAGAAGTATTCAAACTGACGCCCGCCACCGAGGCCGACTGGTTTGAAGAGTACCTGGCACCCATCATCAGCATCAAGATCGTGGCCGGGGTGGACGAGGCTATTCGCCACATCAATCAATACAGCAGCCACCACACCGATGCCATCCTGACGCGTGACCATGTGCATGCGCAAGCGTTTTTGCGCGAGGTTGATTCGGCCAGTGTCATGGTCAACACCAGCACCCGCTTTGCCGATGGTTTTGAGTATGGCCTGGGCGCCGAAATTGGCATCAGCACCGACAAGTTCCACGCGCGTGGCCCGGTCGGCATCGAAGGCCTGACCTCGCTCAAGTACGTGGTGCTGGGCCAGGGAGAAGTGCGCTCGTGAGCTCATGCGCCGTCAAGCCAGGCGCGTCTGGCTGACGGTGGTGGAACTATTGCGCATCCGTGCACTCTGACGCGGTGCCAGACAGATTGTCAGGTCAGGGAGGTTGGAGCGACAACGCCCCGACCTAGAATCAAAGCAACTATTTCGCAAGGTCGTCCATGGTTCCTCACCTTATTACCGCATTGACGGGCCCCATCAACGAGTTAGAGCAGCGTGTGCTGGACTCCATGCCCGCCATCGAGCGCTGGTTCCGCCTGGAATGGATGGAGCACACCCCACCGTTTTACAGCTCGGTGGACATCCGCAACGCGGGTTTCAAGCTCTCTCCGGTCAGCACCCGGCTGTTCCCCAGCGCCTGGAACAACCTCACCCCGGAAATGCTGCCGCTCGCCGTGCAGGCGGCCATGGCCGCGATCGAAAAAATCTGCCCCGAAGCGCGCAACCTGCTGGTTGTTCCCAAAAACGGCCCACACAGTGTCCGGTACCTCGAAAACCTGGTTCAGCTCACCCGTATCTTCAATATGGCGGGCCTGAATGTGCGGCTGGGTTCGATTGACCCGGCCCTCAAGAAAACCATCACCCTGGACCTGCCAAGTGGTTCGTCTGTCACCCTGGAGCCGGTGATTCGCGGCAAACGCCGCCTGGGCCTCAAAGACTTTGACCCCTGCACCATCCTGCTCAATAACGACCTGAGCGCCGGTGTGCCCGGCATTTTGGAAGAGATTTTTGAGCAGTACCTGCTGCCACCTTTGCATGCGGGCTGGCCAACCCGGCGCAAAAGCAACCACTTCAAGGCTTACGAAGAAGTGGCCAAACGGCTGGGCAAGCTCATGGGGGTCGACCCCTGGCTGATCAACCCCTTGTTTGAGAAGTGCGAGGCGGTCGATCTGTCGCAAGACAGCGGGCTGGACTGCCTGCGTGGCCAGGTGGACCTGGTGCTGACCCGCGTGCGGCGCAAGTACAAGGAATACGGCATCAAGGAAAAGCCGTTTGTGGTGGTCAAGGCCGACCATGGCACGCATGAACTGGGTATCGTCACCGTGCGTGATACCAAGGACATGCAGGCCCTGTGTGAACGGGTCCATACCCTGGTTAAAGAACGCAAGACACCGCTGATGCCGCATGGTTTCATGGTGCAAGAAGGGGTGATGACGCAGGAGCGTGTCAACGACGCCGTGGCCGAACCGGTGATCTACACCATGGACCGTTACGTGGTGGGGGGGTATTACCGGGTGCATGCCGGACGCGGGGTGGATGAAGCCCTCAACGCACCGGGCTCGGACTACGCGCCGCTGGCGTTCGAGCACAGCACCCAGCTGCCCCAGCCCGGGGTGAAACCCGGGGTCAGCCTGCCCAACCGTTTCTATATGTATGGCGTGGTGGGCCGCCTGGCGATGCTGGCGGCCAGTTACGAACTCGAAGCCACCGACCCCGAAGCCGAGGTCTACGACTAGCACCAGGTGTTGGTTTCAGGCCACAAGTCGGGGCTTGGGCTTGTCCTGGATCAAGTCGCTACTGGATGGGGATCAGAACCCAGAGGTCTTTCTGACGCAAAATGGCGCCCTGTTATGACATGGAGCCTGATGATTCCGGGGCTTGGTGATTCTTGGTAACCTCTAAAACGACTTTGCGTGCGCTCACCTTGGGCGCCATCGGTGTGGTGTATGGCGACATCGGCACCAGCGTGCTGTATGCCGTCAAGGAAGTGTTTGGCGCAGGCCACGTTCCTTTCACCACGGACAACGTGATGGGTGTCCTGTCGATCTTTTTCTGGACCCTCACTGTCATCATCTCACTGAAGTATGTGACGCTGGTGCTGCGCGCCGACAACAACGGCGAAGGTGGTCTGGTGGCGATGCTGGCACTGGCCTCCCAATCGGTGGTCGACAAACCCAAACTGCGCCGGGTGCTCTTGTACGTAGGCATTTTTGGCACCTGCCTGTTTTATGGCGACGGGGTGATCACCCCGGCGGTGTCGGTGTTGTCAGCGGTGGAAGGTCTGGAAGTGGTCTCACCCGCCCTGAAAAAAGCGGTGATCCCGCTGACCCTGGTGATTCTGTTTGCCCTGTTTTTTGTGCAAAAACGTGGCACGGCCGACATCGGCAAGTTTTTTGGTCCGATCACGCTGTTGTGGTTTGCCACGATTGCGGTGCTGGGGGTGTCCCACATCTGGCACAACCCAGAAATTCTGTGGGCACTGAGCCCTCACTATGCGCTGGGCTTTGCCTGGTCCAATCCCTTAACCACCTTTCTGATCTTGGGTGCGGTGGTGTTGTGCGTGACAGGGGGGGAGGCGCTCTACGCCGACATGGGGCACTTTGGCAAAAAGCCGATCCGTCTGGCCTGGTTCACGGTGGTGATGCCTGCGCTGACGCTCAATTATTTCGGCCAAGGCGCCTTGCTGCTAAGTGATCCCTCGGCGGTCAAAAACCCGTTTTTCAACATGGCGCCGGACTGGGCCCTGTTGCCGCTGGTGGGCCTGGCCACCCTGGCCACGGTGATTGCCTCTCAAGCGCTGATCACCGGGGCGTTTTCGGTCACCAAGCAGGTCATCCAGCTCGGCTATCTTCCGCGCTTCCAGGTCTTGCACACCAGCGTCAAGGACACCGGCCAGATCTACATGCCCTTTGTGAACTGGGGCCTGTTTGTGATGATTGTGCTGGCCGTGGTACTGTTCAAGTCGTCCAGCAATCTGGCGGCGGCGTATGGCATTGCGGTCACGCTGGACATGCTGATCACCACCGTGCTGACCTTTTTTGTCATCCGTTACGCCTGGCATTACCCGCTGTTGTTGTGCCTGGCGGCCACCGGCGCGTTTTTTGTGGTGGATATGGCGTTTTTCACCTCCAACATGCTCAAGCTGGTGGACGGCGGCTGGTTCCCGCTGCTGATTGCCGGGGGCATCTACACCATCATGCTGACCTGGAAAGACGGTCGGCGCCTGCTCAAGCAGAAGATCAAGGCCGAAGCCATCGATCTGACCAGTTTTCTGGAGGCGGTGTTTGTCAGCCCGCCGACCCGTGTGCCCGGCACTGCGGTGTTTCTGACTGCCGAAACCGGCACCGTGCCCAATGCGATGTTGCACAACCTCAAGCACAACAAGGTGCTGCATGAGACCAACCTGTTTGTCACAGTCGTCAGCCAGGAGGTGCCATGGATCGGTCTGGACAAACGCCTGGCCATCGAATCGCTCGGGCATGACTGCTGGCAGGTGATTGTCAATTACGGCTTCAAAAACGACCCGGACCTGCCCAAGGCGCTGCAAAGCATCAAGGGCCGGGGCTGTGACCTGGACCCGATGACCACCAGCTACTTCCTGAGCCGCGATACCGTCACCCCCACGCTGGGCAGCGGCATGGCACCGTGGCGTGAAAAACTATTTGCCCAGATGCACCTGAACGCCAGCGGCGCGGCCGGTTTCCTGAACCTGCCTAGTAATGCGGTGGTGGAGCTCGGGTCCAAGATCGAAATCTGAGTGGGGCTTGGCCCAGGCCGTTGGTAAGTGCCTGGGGTAGACGTTTTGCGTCAAAAGCCGCTTGGACCCTTATATAGCAAGGGCTTTGTGCTATGGTTTTAAGTCAGGTTGCGATGGCTGTGTCAAGCCGCGCCTTGCCAATAGGCTTTGCGGGAAAACTGCTGCTTGAGGTAATCCACCCACAGGCGCACGCGCAGCGGTAAGTGTTTGCGCTGCGTAAACACCGCATAAATGCCGTTGGGTGGCGCGGCAAAATCCTCCAGCACCGGCACCAGCAGACCCGAAGCCACCTCGGCCTGCACCTCCCAGGTGCTGCGCCAGGCGATGCCGTAGCCCGCCAGACACCAGTCGAACAGCACCTGACCGTCGGAGCAGCTCAGCGGCCCGCCCGGTTTCAGGTAGACCACCTCGGTGCCGTCTTTGGCGGCTTGTGAAAACGCCCAGCCGCGGGTCTGGGAGGCGTCGCTGGAGAGCGTCAGGCAGTCAAACCGCGCCAGATCCTGCGGTGTCTGGGGTAAACCGTGGCGCTTGAGGTAAAGGGGCGCGGCCACACACAGGCGGCGGTTGTCGGCCAGGCGCACACTCACCAGGCTCGAGTCGGGCAAGTCCCCCACGCGCACCGCGCAGTCAAAACCTTCGGCGGCCAGGTCCACCACCCGGTCATTCAGGTTGAGCGACAGCGTCACATCGGGGTGCAACTCACGAAAACGCGGCACCAGCGGTGCCACATGGCGGCGCCCAAAACCCGCCGGGGCCGTGATGTTGAGGTGGCCGGTAGCCCGCACACCGCCGGCCGACACACTGGCCTCGGCGTTGTCAAGATCGGTCAGCAGGCGTTGGCAGTCCTCCAGAAACGCGCTGCCTTCCTGCGTGAGGGTGACACGCCGGGTGGTGCGCACCAGCAGCTTGACACCCAGGCGTTCTTCGAGTGCGTCGATGCGTCGGCCAATGATGGCCGGGGCCACCCCTTCGGCCCGGGCGGCGGCGGTCAGACCACCGCGTGCGGCCACGGTGACAAAGGTTTCTAGCTGTTTGAGTTTGCTCATCAGGTGTCGGCCTCAGGCTTAGGCAACCACACCGGCCTGGCGCAGCGCCTGCACCTGGTGGTCATCCAAACCGAGCCCGTTCAGCAACTCGTTGGTGTGGGCGCCCAGCTTGGGCGGGTCCAGGCGCACACCCAGACGCTGGCCGTCCATCGTGAACGGGAACAACGTCGCCTTGCTGGTTTGCCCCGCACGCGCGCCGTCGGGCAGGGTGATGTCGGCCAGGCCACCGGTGGCCAGCAGGTGTTCGTCGTCAAACAACTCTTCGGGCTTGCGAATCGGGGCATAGGGCAGCTTGTTGGCTTCCATCATCTGGGCGATCTGCGCTGCGGGGTACCGCGCCAGGCGTTCACGCAGCACTGGCATCAGGCTCGGGCGTTCACGCACCCGGTCGTTGTTGCTGGCGTAACGTGGGTCGGCCAACAGATCGTTCAGTTCAAACACTTGGCAAAACGTGCGCCATTGGGCATCACTGACCGCCGAAAGGAAGATCTGCTCACCATCCCCGGCGGTGAACACGTCGTACACGCCCCAGGGCGAAATGCGCGCAGGCATCGGTGCGGCGGCCTGGCCGGTCATGGCGTACTGCAACATGTGCTGGCCGACCAGGAACACATTGTTCTCAAACAGCGCGCTTTGCACCTCCTGACCCCGGCCGGTGATGCCGCGCTGGATCAGCGCACCCAAAGCGCCAATCGCGCCAAACATGCCACCCATGATGTCGTTGACGCTGGTGCCCGCGCGCAGCGGGTCACCGGGGCGGCCGGTCATGTAGGCCAGACCACCCATCATCTGCACCACTTCGTCCAGCGCGGTGCGGTGTTCATAAGGTCCAGGTAAAAAGCCCTTGTGGCTCACATAAATGAGTTTGGGGTTGACCTGCGACAGCGCTCCGTAGTCCAACCCGTACTTGGCCATGGTGTCGGGTTTGAAGTTCTCCAGCACCACATCTGCACTCTGGGCCAATTGGCGTACCACAGCCGCGCCTTCGGCATGGTGCAGGTTGATCGCGATGCTTTTTTTGTTGCGGTTGAACATCGGGAAAAAACCCGCACCGGCGCCCAGCAGGTGGCGGGTGCGGTCCCCTTCGATGGGTTCGACCTTGATCACCTCGGCGCCCATGTCGGCCAGCACCATGCCACAGGTCGGGCCCATCACCATGTGGGTGAACTCCACCACACGCAAGCCACACAGGGGCAGCCGGGAAGAAGTTGGGGCGGTGTTGGGGGG
>NZ_JAHFZF010000044.1 GCF_018619435.1 Rhodoferax sp. U11-2br
GTTGGTCTGGAAGGCGATGCCGTCGATGACGCCGATGATGTCGCTGATCTTTCGGCTGCTGTCGTTGATTTCTTCCATGGTGCTGACCACCTGGCGCACCACCGCACCACCCCGTTCGGCCACGCTGGAGGCGTTGGCGGCCAGGGAGCTGGCCTGGCGGGCGTTGTCGGCGCTGAGTTGCACGGTCTGGGTGAGGTGGTCCATGCTGGAGGCGGTGGCCTGCAGGTTGCTGGAGGTTTGTTCGGTGCGTTGGGCCAGGTCGTTGTTGCCTTGGGCGATCTCGGAGCTGGCGGTGGCGATGCTGTCGGTGCTGTGGCGCACCTGGTTGACCATGGTGCCTAGCGAGGCGTTCATGCTCGAGAGGGACTTCATGAGGTCACCAAATTCGTCACTCCGGCTGGTGTCAATGCTCATGCTGAGGTCGCCCTGGGCGATTTTTGCCGCCAGGTCGTTGGCGGTGTCCAGCGGTTGGCGGATGGAGCGGATGAGCCAGGCGGCACCCGCCAGGATGCCGGTCACCAGTAGCAGCATCATGGCGCCGGTGAGGTAGATCAGGTTCTGGGCGCGGTGGGCAAACTCTTCTTCGGTGGCCAGGAAGGACTTTTCTTGCAGGGTGACAAAGTCGCGCTGGGATTGTTGGTAGGCCTGCATGGCGGGCTGGAAGCTGTCTTTCACAATGGCTGCGGCCTGTTCGGGGCGGCCTTCGGAGCGTTCCTTGACGGCAGCTGTGCGTGCCTCAATCATCTTTTTGCGGTTGGCCGCGATGACTTTCATCTGTTGGCGGTCGTCATCGGTGAGTTCGTCGTCTTCGATGGTTTTCTGGATCTTGCTGATCTGGGCGGTGGTGTCGGCCATCGCTTCTTTGAGGCCCGCTTCGAGCACGGGGTCGCTGCTGAGCATGAGCGCCTGGGTACGGGCGGCATTGGTTTGTGTCAGACCGGCCCAGCGCAAGGAGGCTTCGATCCGGCTATTGAGTTTGTGGAGCACCTGCGCGCTCTCCGCGCGGTCTTCAGCGGTGCGGTAGGCCGTGTAGCCCACCACTGTCACCAAGGCCAGCACAATGAGTAACACCGACAGCCACAGCTTGGAGGTCAGACGCAGGTTTTGAAGGTTCATGATTTTTCCTTAACAAATGAGGGATGGGCTGCGCAAAACTGCTGACTGGCACCCAAAGACGGACGCGGCACCCTGGCCTTTTGGGTGGTGCACACAAGCAGACGCGCTGGTTGTCTGATGCATGTATTCACCCTTCTAAAAAAACGACAAACGTTAATATTCATCAAAATTATACATAAATTGTAATTTTTTGCTTGTCGATTAGCTTTTTGACGGGCGTTCAACACTCCGAGGGGTATGCAACAGACACGACGCCCCATACGCCACAAGGCGTATTTCCCAAAGCCGCAGGCTTACCTAAAGTCCAACCATCGCTGAACACAAGCCCGCATCAAAACGCAGGCCACCCACAGCGACAACGGTTTCATCAACTTTGGAGTAGCCCACATGTCACTTATGAACTCACGTCGTTTCACCCTCAAGGCACTGTCGGTCGCCGCTGCGTTGTCGACCCTGTCTGCCCTGCCCGCCCTCGCAGCCGATACCATCAAGGTTGGTGTGTTGCACAGCCTCTCCGGCACCATGGCCATTTCTGAAACCGTGTTGAAAGACACCGTGCTGATGGCGATTGACGAGATCAACGCCAAGGGCGGTGTGCTCGGTAAGAAGTTGGAGCCCGTGGTGGTCGACCCGGCCTCCAACTGGCCGCTGTTTGCCGAGAAGACCAAACAACTGCTGGGCCAGGACAAGGTCGCTGTGATTTTTGGCTGCTGGACCTCGGTGAGCCGCAAGTCGGTGTTGCCGGTGGTCGAAGAAATGAACGGCCTGCTGTTCTACCCGGTGCAGTACGAAGGTGAAGAGCTGAGCAAAAACGTGTTCTACACCGGTGCCGCGCCAAACCAACAAGCCATTCCCGCTGTGGACTACCTGATGAGCAAAGACGGCGGCGCCGCCAAACGCTGGGTGCTGCTGGGTACCGACTACGTTTACCCGCGCACCACCAACAAGATCCTGCGCGCCTACCTCAAGAGCAAGGGTGTTGCTGACAAAGACATCGACGAAAAATACACACCGTTTGGCCACTCTGACTACCAAACCATCGTGGCTGACATCAAGAAGTTCAGCGCTGGTGGCAAGACGGCCGTGGTTTCCACCATCAACGGTGACTCCAACGTGCCCTTCTACAAGGAACTCGGCAACGCTGGCCTGAAAGCCAAGGACGTGCCAGTGGTGGCGTTCTCGGTGGGTGAAGAAGAGCTGCGTGGTGTGGACACCAAGCCGCTCGTGGGCCACCTGGCCGCCTGGAACTACTTCATGAGCATCAAGAACCCGACCAACACCGAGTTCATCAAGAAGTGGAGCGACTACGCCAAGGCCAAGAACCTGCCCGGCTCTGACAAGCCTTTGACCAACGACCCGATGGAAGCCACCTACATCGGTATCAACATGTGGAAACAGGCGGTTGAAAAAGCCAAGTCCACAGACACCGACAAGGTGATTGCCGCCATGGCCGGCCAGACCTTCAAGGCACCGAGCGGCATCGTGAGCAAGATGGATGAAAAGAACCACCACCTGCACAAATCGGTGTTCATCGGTGAAGTCAAGGCCGACGGCCAGTTCAACGTGGTCTGGAAAACACCCGGCCCGGTGAAAGCCAAGCCATGGTCTCCGTTCATCGAAGGTAATGCCGGTAAGCCCGACGAACCTGCGAAGAAGTAAGAAGCTACTGCGCGGGCCAATCTGAGGCTTGTTGTGCTCGCCGTACGAGAGTACGGCTGTGCGCTCCAAACCTCACCTTGACCCGCTCGCGACGCTTCTTCCATTCTTCGCAAATCCATCCTTTGAAAGAAATTGCAGCGTGGGCATGGGCCACCGTGCCCACTCTACAGGTTCTGACCATGTTCAAAAAAATACTCCTATCCACTTTACTTTTGATAGCTGGAAGCGCTTATTCCTTGACGGCTGAAGAGGTCAAAAGCATCACAGTCGGCGAAACCGACAGCCGCGTCGAGGCGCTGGCCAAAGCCATGCTGGCGGCCGACGACAAGACAGCAGCCTTTCTGCAAGCCCTGTCGGATGACGCGGTCAAAGTGGCGGGTGACAGGATTCTGGTGATCCAGGGTGACAAGGTGGTCGACGCGGTCACCGAGGCCGTCGTGACCCTGCCTGATGACGCCGAGGATGTGATCAACAACAACCGCATGCGCGGCGAAATCGACTCAGCGCTGGCCGCGCTCAAGCTGTTCGCCAAAGACGATACCGTGCGTGCAGCGGCGGTGAAACAACTACAAAGCGACGCAGATGAAACCAAGCTGCCGCTGATTGAAAAAGCCCTGGCCACCGAGTCAAACGCCAGCATCAAGGACCAGCTGAATCTGGTGCGCGCCGCCGCCCTGCTCGGTAGTGCCGACAAAGCCAAACGACTAGAAGCGGCCAAGCTGCTGGCCACCAGCGGCCAGGCCAATACCAAAACCATGCTGTTGGCCCGGCTGGAAAGTGAATCGGATGCCGAGGTCAAAGTCGCTCTGGGCGCCGCGCTGCGCCAGGTGGAGTCGGCGCTGGCCTGGGGCGACAAGCTGGGTGCCCTGTTCAGCGGCATCAGCCTGGGCTCGATCCTGCTGCTGGTGGCGCTGGGTCTGGCCATCACCTACGGGCTGATGGGCGTCATCAACATGGCCCATGGCGAGTTGATGATGATTGGCGCCTACGCCACCTATGTGGTGCAGGGCCTGTTTCGCACTTACCTGCCTGGCGCCTTTGACTGGTATCTGCTGGCGGCGGTGCCGGTGGCGTTTTTGGCCTCGGCACTGATGGGCGCGCTGCTGGAACGCAGCGTGATCCGTTTCCTCTACGGCCGCCCGCTGGAGACACTGCTGGCCACCTGGGGTATCAGCCTGATGCTGATGCAGCTGGTGCGTAGTGTGTTTGGTGCACAAAACGTTGGGGTGGAAAACCCGTCCTGGATGAGTGGAGGGGTGCAGATGCTAGGCAATTTGTCGCTGCCCTACAACAGGCTGATCATCATCGGTTTTGCGATTTTTGTGCTAGGCAGCGTGGCCTGGTTGATCGGCAAAACACGGTTGGGTTTGTTTGTGCGCGGCGTCACCCAAAACCGACCGATTGCCTCATGTATGGGTGTCAACACCGCACGTATTGACACCTACGCCTTTGCCCTGGGTTCGGGCATTGCCGGGCTGGCCGGCTGTGCGCTGAGCCAGGTCGGAAATGTCGGCCCAGACCTGGGCCAGGGCTACATCGTCGACGCCTTCATGGTCGTGGTGCTGGGGGGGGTTGGGCAACTGGCTGGCACCGTCTACGCCGCACTGGGTCTGGGCATTCTGAACAAGTTCCTGGAGGGCTGGGCCGGTGCGGTGCTGGCCAAGATCGCGGTGCTGGTGTTCATCATCATCTTTATTCAAAAGCGACCGCAAGGGATTTTTGCGATGAAAGGCCGCTCAGCGGAAGCTTGATCATGAGTGCCTCTATGAAACCTGTTGTCTCCTTACCTTCCCCTGCCCCCTTGCTGAGTCGCACCGGCTGGGCCGCCTTTCTGGTGGCGCTGATCGTTGTCTGTGCGGTGGCGCCGGTGCTCAATCTGCTGGTGCCAGCAGAAAACATCTTTCACCTGAGTGACTACGGCGTGGGGCTGGTGGGCCGCATCATGTGTTACGCGATCTGCGCCCTGGCAATGGATCTGATCTGGGGCTTCACCGGCATCCTGAGTCTGGGCCACGGCCTGTTTTTCGCGCTGGGAGGCTACGTGATGGGCATGTACCTGATGCGCCAGATTGGCTTAGACGGCAATTACAAGAGTGAACTGCCGGACTTCATGGTGTTTCTCGACTGGAAAACTCTGCCCTGGCACTGGACCTTTTCCGACAGTTTTGTGGCCACCCTGTTCCTGATCATCGCGGTGCCCGGTTTGGTAGCCTTTGTGTTTGGCTATTTTGCCTTTCGCTCGCGCATCAAGGGGGTGTACTTTTCGATCATCACCCAGGCCATGACCTTTGCGGCGATGCTGCTGTTTTTCCGCAACGAGACCGGTTTTGGTGGCAACAACGGCTTCACCGACTTCAAACGCATTCTGGACATCCCGGTGGCCACACCCAGCATGCGTATGACGCTGTTTGTGTTGACCGGTATCACACTGCTGGGCTTCTTTTTGATGGCACGCTGGTTGATCAACAGCAAGTTTGGCCGGGTGTTACAAGCGGTACGGGATGCGGAAACCCGTGTCATGTTCTGCGGCTACAACCCGTTGGGTTACAAGCTCACCATCTGGACGATTTCGGCCATGATGTGTGGTGTGGCCGGTGCGCTGTATGTGCCACAGGTCGGCATCATCAACCCGAGTGAAATGAGCCCGGCCAACTCAATCGAGATCGCAATCTGGGCGGCCGTCGGTGGGCGCGCCACGCTGATTGGGCCGATCCTGGGTGCCTTCATCGTCAGTGGTGCCAAAAGCTGGCTCACCGTGGCCTACCCCGAGTTCTGGCTGTATTTCCTTGGCGCGCTGTTCATTGGTGTGACGCTGTTCCTGCCCGACGGTGTGGTGGGGCTGGTCAAACGTTTGTCGAAGGCTGCCAGCACCTCAGGAGACCGCTCATGACCCCCGAACTGATGGAGCAAGGCGCTCGCCGTGCTGAGACCTACCGGGCCAACCACCCCACCACCAGCGGCAACACCGAGTCTGGTGGTCGTGCTGCTGCCTTTTCAAGACTGGCCGTCCCGGGCGAAGTCGACACCACCCATGGCCGGATTCTGTATCTGGAAGACGTGAGTGTGAGTTTTGACGGCTTCAAGGCCATCAACAAGCTGAGTCTGGACATCGCCCCCGGTGAGCTGCGCTGCATCATCGGCCCCAATGGCGCTGGCAAAACCACCATGATGGACATCATCACCGGCAAGACCCGCCCCGACGAAGGCCGCGTGTTTTTTGGCAGCACCATCGATTTGCTGCGTTACAAAGAATCCGAAATCGCCCAGATGGGCATTGGCCGCAAATTCCAGAAACCCACAGTGTTTGAACAACTCAGCGTGTTTGAAAACCTGGAGTTGGCGCTCAAAACCAACAAGGCGGTGGGTTCGTCGATGTTGTTCAAGCTGGATTCCGCGCAAAGTGACCGCCTGGCCGAGGTGTTACACACCATCCACCTGAGCGACAGTGTGTCGCGCCAGGCGGGTTTTCTGAGCCATGGGCAAAAGCAGTGGCTCGAGATTGGCATGTTGCTGATGCAGGACCCCAAGCTGCTGCTGCTCGATGAACCCGTGGCTGGCATGACCGACGAAGAGACCGAACGTACCGCCGAGCTGTTCTTGTCACTCAAAGGCAAACACTCGCTGATGGTGGTGGAACATGACATGAGTTTTATCAACACCATCTCGGACATCGTGACCGTCTTGTGTGATGGGTCGGTGTTGGCGCAGGGCACCTTGGCGCAGGTGCAGGCGGATGAGCGGGTGATTGAGGTGTATCTTGGAAGGTAGCCGTATTTACCTCGCCGATGGGGCTTGCCGGGTACCTTTCCAGGCGGGTGAATCACTATTTTTTGTTTCGCTTGCCAGCGGGGCAGTTGCCGGGTCGTGCGCCCGGCTGCGCACTCACTTTCTTTCGTTTCGCCGAAAGAAAGTAAGCAAAGAAAGGGCGACCCCACTGTCTGCGACCCGAAGCAAAGCTTCGGGCAACCTGAGTGATGCGGGTTTGGCGGGGAACCGCTCGAACTCGGCTATCGCCTCAGACAATCGCGGTTCCTTTTTCCGCCAAACCCGCACCACTCAGGCGCATACAGAGGGGATCCACGAAATTCCGCTCGTGGCGCTATGCGCCACATTGCGCGCGCACCCGACCGATGGAACCTACCAGCGCTGCAATGCCCGCCGCCGCCGGGCGAGCAGTGCTGCGCAGGGCGCCGTGGTGCGTCGGCGAGTAGCGCAGGGCTGGGCGGATCAGGGCTCGCGATTGTTTGAGGCAAAGCCGAGTTCGAGCGAGACCCCGCACAGACCGAGCAACGCAGCGTACCGGCACACCGTGCCGGGCGACGCATTCGGCTCGTTTTTTCTTTGCTTACTTTCTTTTGACGAGGCAAAAGAAAGTGAGTGCGCAGTCGGGCGCATGTCCCGACCAACGCTCGCAGCAAAAACAACAAAAAAAGGATAAAGACAGATGCTGAACGTCACCAACATCAACCAGTATTACGGCGGCTCTCACATCTTGCGCGATGTGAACCTGCAAGCCGAACTGGGCAAAATCACGGTCGTTCTGGGTCGCAACGGTGTCGGCAAGACAACCTTGCTCAAAAGCCTGATGGGCCTTATACCTATTAAGACAGGCGCTATCGAATTTGATAACAAACCAATTCAGAACGCCACCCCCTTCGAGCGCGCCCGCGCAGGCATTGGTTTTGTGCCGCAGGGGCGCGAGATTTTTGCCCGCCTCACGGTCGAGGAAAACCTGCGCATGGGTCTGGCCTACAAACCGGCCAGCACACCGATTCCGCCCGAGTTGTTCGAGCTGTTCCCGGTGCTCAAACAAATGCTGCAACGCCGTGGGGGCGACCTGTCTGGCGGGCAGCAGCAGCAGTTGGCCATCGCCCGTGCCTTGGCGGCGGGCCCCAAACTGCTGATGCTGGACGAACCGACCGAAGGCATCCAGCCCAGCATCATCAAGGACATTGGCCGCGTGATACGTATGTTGGCCGACCGTGGCGACATGGCGATTGTGCTGGTGGAGCAGTATTACGACTTTGCCCAGGAACTGGCGGACCACTATGTGGTGATGGAACGCGGCGCGGTGCGAGCCCAAGGACTGGGCAGCAACATGGAGGCCGACGGTGTCAGGCAAATGGTGGCGATTTAGCAGCCAAGCGACAGCTTGGGTACCATGGCGTTTTCTGGTACCCCCTTCTTATGCACGCCACCCTGCTTTTTGCCCACGGCTCACGCGACCCGGCGTGGCACCAACCCCTGCTCAACATCGCCCAGCGCATGGGTGAACTCTCGCCTGGTACCTGTGTACGTTGTGCTTTTCTGGAATTGACCCAACCCGACCTGCCCAGCGCCGCAGCCGAGGTGGTGGCACTGGGTGCCAGCCACATCACCGTGGTGCCGATGTTCATCGGTGTGGGCAAACACGCCCGGCAGGACTTGCCGGTGCTGATGGCATCCCTGAAAGAGACCTACCCGCAGGTGCAGTGGCGGCTCAAACCCTCCGCAGGCGAGGAGCCAGCGGTGATTGATTTGCTGGCCCGGTTGGCTCTGGCGTAAGGCTCAGACCAGCGCTTGCAACAAGGCCTTGGCGGCGGGTTCTGACGAGGCCGGGTTTTGGCCCGAGATCAACAAGCCGTCGGTCACCACATAAGGCAGCCAGTCTGCACCCTTAGAGTACAGCCCGCCGTTGTGCTGGAGCATGTCTTCCACCAAAAATGGCACCACATCGGTCAGGCCCACGGCGGCTTCTTCGCTGTTGGTAAAACCTGTCACCGATTTGCCAAACACCACCGATTGGCCATCAGCACCCTTGGGGTGGCGCAACACCCCCGGTGCGTGACACACCGTGGCCACCGGCTTGCCTGCAGCCAGCATGGTTTCAATCAACTGGATGGACAACACATCTTCTGCCAGATCCCACAGCGGGCCATGGCCGCCTGGGTAAAACACGGCATCAAAGTCCTGCGCGGACACATCCGACAACTTGAGCGTGTTCGCCAGATGTGCTTGCGCAGCGGGGTCCGCCCGGAAACGATGGGTGGCTTCGGTTTGTGAGGCCGGGTCATCACTCTTGGGGTCCAGCGGAGGCTGGCCCCCCAAGGGCGAGGCCAGTGTGATCACAGCGCCGGCGTCTTTGAACACGTAATAAGGCGCGGCAAACTCTTCCAGCCAGAAGCCGGTTTTGGCACCGGTGTTGCCTAATTTGTCATGCGAGGTCAAAACCATCAGTATTTTTTTCATGTGTTTCTTTCAGAGAGTGAAGTTGGGGGAAGTTTCTGTGTCAATCTTTGGCCACACGGACAATCAGCTTGCCAAAGTTCTTGCCTTCGAGCAAACCGATGAAGGCCTGTGGCGCGTTCTCCAGTCCGTCAACAAAGTCCTCACGAAATTTGATTTTTCCTTGGGCCAGCCATTGCCCCATTTCCTTGGCAAACTCCGGATAACGGTGCCCGTAGTCGTCAAAAATGATGAAACCTTGCATGCGGATGCGTTTGGTCAGCAAGGTGCGCATCAACAAGGGGCTGCGGTCCGGCCCGTCTGGCAACTGGGTGTCGTTGTAGTTGGCAATCAACCCACAGACCGGCACCCTTGCCGACGTGTTGAACAGCGGTAACACCGCGTCGAACACTTTGCCACCGACGTTTTCAAAATAGACATCGATGCCTTGCGGGCAGGCCGCTGCCAGGCGCGCTGCAAAGTCCGGGCTCTGGTGGTCAATACAGGCGTCAAAGCCAAATTCTTCAACCGCTGCAGTGCACTTGCTCGCACCACCAGCGATACCCACCACGCGGCAGCCCTTGAGTTTGGCAATCTGCCCCACCACCGAGCCCACGGCCCCGGTGGCGGCAGCAACCACCACGGTTTCCCCGGCCTTGGGCGCACCAATGTCCAGCAACCCCATGTAGGCGGTGAAGCCGGGCATGCCCAGCACCCCCAGCGCCAGTGACGGCGCGGCCACACCGGGGTCGAGTTTGGTCAGGCCATTGCCGTCCGAGACGGCATAGTCTTGCCAGCCGGTGTAGGCCAGCACCCAGTCGCCTTCGCTGAAACCGGCATGTTGGCTGCTGGCCACGCGGCACACCGTGCCTCCCACCATGGTGGCGCCCACAGCCACCGACGCGGCATAACTGGCAGCATCACTCATGCGGCCACGCATGTAGGGGTCCAGCGACAGATAAACGGTACGCAGCAACACCTGGCCTGGCGCAGCGCTGGGCACCGGGGATGTCGCCAGATGAAAGTTCGCCGGTGTGGGTGCACCCACCGGGCGCGATGCCAGTTGGACCTGGCGGTTGAGCTTGGCGTTTTGGGTCATGTGAGTCTCTTTTGGGATGAATGGGTGGGCTCAGATTGGCGGGCTTATAGCGCCGCCTCGAGCACACGTCGGCTGACTGCCAGGCTCACGTCACCGTGTTCACCCAGCTGGGTCATGCCATGGGCTTGTAATTGCGCCAGCACCAGATCAACGGCGTCCTGGCCCAGGTCATAAGCACTCAGCCGGGTTGGCAAGCCCATGCGCTCGAAGAAATCGCGGGTGGCCTCAATCGCGGCGCTGATGCGCTGCTCGTCGCTACCACTCTGGATACCCCACACACGCTGGCCATACTGCAGCAGCTTGTCATGTTTTTGGGCGCGCCGCTCATTCAACATGGCAGGTAACACCACCGCCAGTGTGCGGGCATGGTCGATGTTGTACTTGGCGGTGAGTTCGTGGCCAATCATGTGGGTGGCCCAGTCTTGCGGCACACCGGCGCCAATCAGGCCATTCAATGCCAAGGTGGCCGTCCAGACCAGATTGGCGCGGTCGTCATAGTCAGGCTCCGATGCACTCAGCAGGCGTGGGCCGATCTCGATCAGGGTCTGCAACAAGCCCTCGGCAAAACGGTCTTGCACCGGCGCGTTGACCGGGTAGGTCAGGTACTGCTCCACCGTGTGCACAAACGCATCGACCACCCCGTTGGCCAGCTGTTTAGCAGGCAAGGTGTAGGTTTTGGTCGGGTCCAGGATCGCAAATTTCGGATACACATGGCGGCTGCGAAACGGCAGCTTGGCGCCCAGCGCATGGCGTGTGATGACGCCGCCATTGTTCATCTCCGAGCCGGTTGCTGGCAAGGTCAGCACCACACCAAAGGGTAGAGCCTGGGTGATGTTGCCACCAAACTTGAGCAGGATGTCCCAGGCATCTCCCTCAAAAGGCACGGCAGCTGCGATGAATTTGGTCGCGTCAATCACCGAGCCTCCTCCCACGGCCAGCAGGAAGTCAAAACCTTGCTCACGCACCATCTCAACGGCTTGCATTGAGGTCTCGAAACTCGGGTTGGGCTCAATACCGCTGAAGGTGCTGTGGGTGCGTGCACCCAGAGCCTCACGCACCTGCGCCAGGGTGCCAGTTTTCTCAGCACTGGCGCCCCCCACCAGAATCAGGACTTTGGCCGTGGCAGGTACCAGCTGAACCAGGTCGCCGATGCGGTCTTTGCCAAAAGCGATGTGGGTCGGGTTGTAAAAGTCGAAGTTTTTCATGGGAATGGGTTGGTAGAAGTGGGTGAGTGAAGGAAGGTGAATCAAAAATACAGTAGACCGGTCGACTATAAAGTGGGCAAAAAAAAGCGACTGTGTGTTGTGCCTCTTAACGGCCCCGTGAACCCAACACTTGCTCGGTGGCCACCAAGGCGTGTTCAAAAGGGGACGCATCACGGCGCAATTTGGCCAGCAAACTGGCACCCAACCACAGCTCATACAGCGTCAGGGCGGTACTGGCCGCATCCAGGGACAAGGCCACAGAACCATCGGCGCGAGCGTCTTCCAGACACTGGGCAATCCGGCTGACCACGCGGTCGGTGCCACCCCGCAAGGTCAGTCGCATGGCTTCGGAAATATCGGCCACCTCGGCACTGAGTTTGACAATCAGGCACTTGTTGCCCGCATCCTGTGACGCACAGCTGGTTGCTCCGACGTCACACTGGCTGGTGTTCCAATACGACCAGTAGGTCATCAGGCGTTGCCGTGCGGGTGTGCCATCGGGTTTGAACAAGGCATCCAGACGTGCCAAGTAAGCGTCGATGTAGCGGGTCAGCAAAACCTCGCCAAAACGCTCCTTGGAGCTGAAGTAATGGTAGAACGAGCCCTTGGGGATACCGGCCGCACTCAATATCTCGGACAAACCGACGCCCACAAAACCTTTGTGGGCGATCAAGCGCTCGCCACAATCCAGGATGTGGTCTTTGGTGCTGTTGGATTCGGTTGCCATGTCGCAAGTGTAGCACAAGTAGACCAGTCGTCTACTTGTGTTTTGAATGCCTTGCCGAAGCTAACGGGTTGCTCGCTCTGCCCCATCAGCTTGGTGCTGCCCATGGGCAAGGGCTTGAAGTCAAAAACCGGTGGGGTAGTCCACCGGTTTTTTGCAAGCCAACTTGTTACTTCAGTTTGCCAGCACCCGCATTGGCTTTGACATAAGCAGGCACTTCAGCCGCTGGCAAGACCTTGGCACCGTATCCTGCAGGCTTCCAGCCCAGATCTGGCGAGACTTGTTTCTTCGGATCCAGGGCGTTGAGCGCCTTCACGATGTCGGCTGGCTGGCCATTGACGATGGAGCCTTGGTCCAGGAACTTGGTGCCCCCTTGAATCACGGCTGCGATGTCGGCGCCGCCATGCTTGATGTCGAACACATTGTTCTCGGAGAAGATGGCCGAGTTCTTGCCAATACCAAATGCACCACGCCAGATGTTGCCCTTGTTGTGGGCCTCAATGGCATTGAGATGATTCTGGTAAGCGCTGAATTTGGCATTATCCAAACCGGCAGCATCACCGATGTAGTGGTTGTTGTAGGTGTGGACCTGGCCAAAACGCACGCGTGGCAGACGTTGGCCAGCGTTTTCATACAGGTTGTGGCGGAAGGTCACATTCAGCTTGCCACCATCGACCTTGTCCAGTCCGTCGGAGCCACCAAGCAGCGAGCTCTTGTCGTGGTCATGGAAATAGTTGTTCGACACCGTCACAAAGTTGGAACCCAGTGTGATGTCGAGCATGCCATCATGGTGCTGGATCTTTTGGGTGACCTCGTTGTGCGGGAACGGGAAGTTCGGCGGGAACTTCTTGTCATTGCGATCACCGTCGTTGAAGGTGCAATGGTCAACCCAGACCCGTTCGGCACCACTGAGCCACACACTGTCATATTCAGAGTTCCAGCGGCCACCCGGGCACCTTTGTGGTCCGGTGTTGGCATCCACATACGTGTCCTGGCAGCCTGGGTAGGATTTGTCGACTTTCCAGCTGTCCGCCGGATCCCACTGCGGGAAGTAGTCAAAAGCATCCTGGAACTCGATGTTGCGGATGATGACGTTGGACACCACCGGTTCGGCATTGTTTGAGGTGGTCCGGCGGCCAATCACCAGGCCACCTTTGATGATCTTGGCATCGGTACCGATCCCGATGAGGGTGGTGTTGGAGGGAATGCTGATGCGGATCTGGGCCTCTTGACGCTTGGAAGACGCTTCACGCGCCTCTTCCTGCGGGCCGGTCAAATCACGGGACGGACGTTTTGTCTTGGGGTCAAGCTTGGTGTTCCAGACCGCCGGGGCGTAGGCTTTGACGTAGTCGTCGAAGTTGTAGGGCGCAACCGCGTAATCCGTCTCAAGCAGTTCACGACCCGCGTCATCCATGCTCAGGTTGATCGTGCCTTTGACTTTGATGATTTTTGGCTGATCACCAGCAGACTTCAGAGCCGCCACCAACTCTTTGCGAGAGCTGACCACAAACACATTTTCATCTTTGGCCGCAGCGCCACCGGTCACACCGCCACCCACCGCTGCCCAGCCATCCTGGGCCGCCAGGGTTTGGCGAGAAAAATCGGTCGGGGAATAGGACGCACAGGAAGACAACACACCTGCCGTAACAAGCGCCACACACAACATGGATCTTTTCATCTTTTGACTCGTCTCTTTGTAAGTTAGGGAAAGACACTGAAACGCTGTACCAACTAAATGAAACAACATTTCAATCACCCAAACAAAGTATGGCACAGCACTGAAGCCAGCTCAAGAACGAGACAGGCTGGGCGTGACAAGATCGACCCTCTGTTGTCCTGGGTCAAGAAAACGCAGCGATCAGAGGGATGGACTCAGTCCTTCGGCGAACACAGCTGCACCCCAGCCTGACCGCGTTGCCAGCACGGGCTGGCACGGTGCGGGTCCAGCGTGGGGATGCCGTCCATGTTGATGTTGGCCACCCGGGTGTCGAGCGCTGTCACACCCTGCTTGTCGAGCAACAGGCGCAGCACCCAGCCTTGGCGCTGGCGGGCGTTGTCAGTTTCTTTCATGACAAAGTTGCCCACGCTGTAGATAATGGGTTTGCCCTGGTAGTGTTCGATCTCCTGCGTGACATGCGGGTGCCCGCCAATCACCGCATCCGCCCCCGCCTCAATCATCAGACGGGCCAGCTGGCGCTGGCGCGGGTTGGACGTCAGCTCGTTCTCCCAACCCCAGTGCATCACCGGGATCACCAGATCGGCTTTGTAAGTTGTGCGCGCCTTTTGGATGTCGGCCACGACTTGCTCGTCCTCGCTCCAGGCCACACCGGGGGCGTTGTGGTCGGCCTCAAAACTGCGCGGCATGAATTCGCTGTAGCCCAGCAAGGCAATACGCAGCCCCTTGCGCTCAAAAATCAGCGGTGTGTGCGCCTCGGCCAGGTTGTGGCCGCCGCCAAACTGACCCAACTGCACGCCTTTCAACAGCCCCAGCATCTCGGCAAAAGCCTCTCGCCCAAAGTCACCCGAATGGTTGTTGGCCAGCGCCACCGCGTCAAAGTGGCGTTTGAGCACCGGCAAGACACGCGGGTGTGCACGGAAGGTGTAGTTCTTGTCACCCGCCGAGCCCGTGGTGGCCACCACACATTCCAGATTGCCCAGGCGGATGTCGGCCGCCTTGAAAACACCGGCAAAGTCGGCAAACGGATCACCGCCTTGCGCAATCAGCTCACCAGCGCTGTCGTCCAAAACAATGTCACCAGCAAATACCAGGCTCACCGGTGCGCTGGTGTCCGCAGCAAAACCAACCGAACAGGCCAGCAGCAAAGCCGCTGCCAAGGCATGGCGGCAAGTGGACATCACAACCCGGCTCATGGCTGAGCCCCCTGCAAAGTGCAGCTGTAGATCAACTCACGCTCGACCGGGCCCGCGTACAGATGGTGGGTGCCGGTCAGCGGATAAGCTGTCTCACCCGTCTGAAACGGCGGCAGATAGATGGCCTCATGGATCAGCAGCGGCTGTTGGCGGGTGTCCAGATAGGCGTAGAGCTTGACGTAGTCCACCCGGCTGCCCTGCCCCACCATCACCGGTTTGAACCAGAAACGCCCGCCAATGTCTCTTGATACCACCGGGTAGGGGTCGGTCACCGGTGTCGCCTCCAGCAAATGGGCGCTGCCCGCGTAGGTGACCTCGCAGCGCAGCAGCGGTGTTGCCCAGGCGGTGGCGCCAAACACCAGAGCGGCCATCAGGGCAAGGTGGGTTCTCAAGGAAAAAGGGGGAGGCATGGGCTGCGTTCTCGGTGAATCCAGGGTATCGGGTCAAGCGGGCCAAACGCTGCCTGTGCAGGCAGCATCAAGGCCCTGGCATCGACCACACGGCTCAGACATGGTTCAGGATCAGGCTCGCCAGCGTCTGACCAGACACCAGCGTGACACCTTGCTCTTTGGCAAAGGACTGTGCCTGCGCAGACACCTCCCCCAGGCTGATGTAGACGCAGATATCAACGTCCTGGCTGCGCCCGGCTGCCAGCAGTTCGCGCAAGGGTTCGACCCCATGTGCGGCGGCTTTCCAGCGTTTGGCACTGACCAGAATGGTGCGGCCCGAGAACGTCAGCTTGAAGTCTGCCGCCGAACCGGACAGTGGGGTCACCGCATAACCCTGGTGTTCATAGGCCCGCTGCAGCAGCGCTGAGAACTCGCGCCAGGGCATCGCCCCTGCGCGTTCCAGCGCCTGTGCCACACGCTTCGAGTTGGGTCCCTGCCCCTGTTGCCACGCGCGGTACAAACCAATGCCCAGAAAAGGCAAGGCTGCCAGCATCCCGAACGGACGGTATTGGGCGGGCAACAGCGCACCACTGGCCAGCACAATCACCAGCACCACCAACATGCTGGCCCACCAGGGCGAGCGCAGCAGCACGGCGTACAAGGAGTTGGAGGACATTTTCCATTTCATGACGGTACCCGGGATCTTTCAAGGAGAAAAAAGGCTGCAGTGTAGAGGGGTCGGGCAGGTTCAGACTTCAGGTCGACCAGATGCGTGGGCTCACCGCAGGCAGCTGCCAGAAATGGGCACGCCAGGCCACCCACACCTGGCGCAGCAGCAACATGGCGGGCTCCACCAGCGGCGACAACACCCGCAGCACCATCACCTGCGGGTTCGGGCAGCTCACACCCGCGCTGGCCTGCAGCGCATGGGCGTCAAGCAGGCTGCGTGCGAGCTCCAGCCCAGCCTCACGGCGATGGCGCTCCAGCGGACTGCCACTCACAAAAAACAGCGAGGCCATACACCGGTGGCCAGCCAGCCCCAGCGGGCCATCCATCAACCGTTTGTCTGTCGCATCGATACGGCCTCGCTCCAGCCAAACACCCGGCACCTCGATATGCTGCAAAAAACTGCCCAACTCAAACGGCAAGGCGGCGCTGGGCAGGCCAAAGGCGGTCACATCCCAGCCCATGAACTCAGCCTGGGGCGCCAGGTTCAACGTCAGGCGGTTTTCGGCACGGCACTGGTTGTAGGCCAGCGCTTCGAGTGGCAGCCACTCCAAGCGGGCCTGGTCCTGCAGGTCGATGTGGGTGCGCTGCAACGCCAACTCACCTGCCGAGCGGTAAAAGCGCGTCGCGCCCGGTGTGGTGAGCAGGCCGTGGGCGTTGCCACTGGCGGCCACCGTCATGTCAAGCGTGTCACCGCCGACCAGGCCACCGGGCGGGTGCACCAGCACGTTGTGGCAGATCGCACCCCCTTCCGGGTACAGGCTTTGCAGGACGCGTAACGGGCCATTGTGGCTGTGCCGCGCCACCGTGCGCTCTTGCTCTGGGGTGTAGCGGATGTCGAGTTGGGCGTGCCAGGTCATGGCGCCAGTTTAGGCGGAGCCACCAGGGCAGCCGTCCAGAAACTGCTGTGCAAGGTCGCAATCTCCGCCTCAACCTCAGGCACCGGGCCAATCACCTCGATGGTTTTTTGCCCTGCGGCAAACACCGCGCGGCAGGGCAGATCGAGTGTTGGGTTCTCGGCATGGTTGCCGGTCAAGCCCAGCAGGCGGCGTTCGGTCAGCCCGAACACCAGTCGGCCAATGTTCGCCCAGTACTGGGTACCGGCACACATGGCGCAGGGCTCCACGGTGGTCACCAGGGTGCAGTCCCCTAAAAAATCAGGAGCATACTGCCCAGCAGCTATGCGGGCCAGCACCGATTCTGCGTGGTTGACCGTGTCGACATTGCCTTGTTCCAGCAGCACCGTCTCCAGGTCAGGCGCGACCAGAATCGCACCAAACGGGTGGTGCCCCTGCGCCAAAGCTTGCCGCGCCACCTCATTGGCACGACGCAGGTGGCGGCTGATCTGCTCGGGGTTCATCTGGCTCACCAAGATCAATGCCCCTGCGAGCCGCGATGTGCCCAGCCGGTGGTGTGTTTTTCGATGACGCTGAACAGCTCGTACATCACCATCGCCATCGCACCCACCACCACCAGCCCGGCAAAAGCCAGCCCCATCTGCATGGACGACCCGGCCGAAATCAGCAGGTAACCAATGCCTTCGTTGGCAGCGGTCATCTCACTGACCGTGGTGCCCACAAACGCCAGCGTGATCGCCACCTTGAGAGAGCCATAAAAATACGGCATGGATCGCGGCAGGCCCACCTTGATCAACACGTCCCAGCGTTTGGCACCCAGCACCCGCAGCACATCTTCCAGCTCAGGCTCCAGCGTCGCCAAGCCGGTGGCGATGTTGACCATGATCGGGAAAAAGCTGATCAAAAACGCGGTCAGGATCGCCGGGCCCACCCCAATACCAAACCACACCACCAGAATCGGCACAAACGCGGCCTTCGGTAACGCGTTGAACGCTGTCATCAGCGGGTAAACCGCCGCATAAGCCAGGCGCGAGCTGCCGATCACAAAACCCAGCAACACCCCCACCACAATGGCCAAACCAAAACCCACCATCGTCACCCAAAAGGTGCGCCAAGCGTGGCCAGCGATGACATCACGAAACTCCCAGAACTGCGTCCAGATGCGCCACGGGCTCGGAAAAATGAACTCGGACACGGCAAATGCCGAGCACAACACCTGCCACAACACAAGCACCGCGGTCAGCAGCAGCCAGGGCGACCAGATTTCCATTTGTCTTTTGTTCATAGGGTCACCAGAAGGGTTGGGGGCCAATGTCAGTATTGGGGTCTGTTCTGAGCGTCATGGCACAACGGATGCACCAGTTTGGCGCACAGCACCTATGTGGCCACGCAGTTCGTGCACGATGTCGCCAAATTCCTGGGTGTAGGTGATCTCCAGGTCACGCGGGCGCGGCAAGTCAATCTCCCGGCGCACCACAAACCGGCCCGGGCTTTTGCTCATCACATACACCGTGTCGGCCAGGAACACACTCTCGCGCAGGTCATGGGTGACCAGGATCACGTTGAACTTCTGCTCGGTCCACAAGTCGCGCAAGATGCACCACAACTCTTCCCGCGTAAACGCATCAAGCGCACCAAAAGGCTCATCGAGCAGCAACATCTTGGGCTCGTGGATCAGCGCACGGCAAATGCTGGCGCGCTGCTGCATACCGCCTGAGAGCTGCCAAGGGAACTTGTCTTCATACCCACCCAAGCCCACTTTTTGCAGCAGTTTGCGGGCGCGTTCCTCGTACTCTTTGCGTTTGGCTTTGAAGTTACTGCGGTAGGGTTCCACAATTTCGAGCGGCAGCAGCACGTTGTCCACCGTGGTGCGCCACGGCAGCAGGCTAGGCGCCTGAAACGCCATGCCGCTGATCTTGAGTGGCCCGGTCACCGGCTGCTGGTCGATCAGAATCTTGCCCATGGAGGGCATCTTCAAGCCGGTGGCCAGTTTCATGAAGGTGGATTTGCCACAGCCAGAGGGCCCGACGATGGCGATGAACTCACCCTGGCGCACCTTGAGGTCAATCGCCTCCACCGCAAACTGGTTTTCCACCAGCAACTCATGGTTGTAGGCCAGCCAAACGTCTGAGAAATCGACAAACCAGGGGGATGGCTCTTTGTGCATGTTGATATAAGAAATAGGCCCCAAGCCCTCTAAAAATAAGGGCCGTCAGCTATTGAATTTGAGTAACACCACCAGCCAGGTCTTGGCCTGCCTGCACCTGAACACACAGTCAGACCGGCCCAGCGACTAGCGCTGCGCCGACCCGTCGCTCAACACTTATTTCTTGGGCAACACATCCAGCGCGGCCTTGGTCGGCAAAAAGCTGCCATTCCAGACCGATTCCGGATTGACACGGGTCTTGGTGGTAAACGCGTCCGACACCTGGCTGGCCATCAAGGACAGGCGCGGGCCGTTGACCTGGCCAAATCCTTCGGCACGGGCGTTCGGGCTGTTGATGACCGTGTCAATCGCCAATTTGAGGCGGCGGGTTTCGAGCTCCACATTCACGATGCCGTCACGCGCCTTCACATCGGCAATCGCCGCTGCGGGGTTGCTGATCACGTCCTTGGCGCCCTTGGCAAATGCGGCCAGAAAGGCTTTGATCGCGGCCGGGTTTTCCTTGATCATCTTGGGCGAGACGATGATGGCGTTGCCATACAGCTTGACACCAAAATCGGGGTACGGCAGCACCGTCACATCGGCGGCCTTGACGCCACGGGCTTCCAGGTTCAGCAAAGAAGTGAAGGTGAAGCCGGTGATGGCATCCACATCACCACGCACCAGCATGGTTTCGCGCAGTGGTGGGTCCATCGCGGTCCAGGCCACATTGGTCACGGCGTTGGCCTTGGCAAAAATCGGGAAAGCGCGACGGCCTGCGTCAAACACCGGGGCACCAAGCTTTTTGCCACTGAGGTCAGCCGGGGTCTTGATGCCGGACTTTTTGAGTGCCATCACCGAGGCCGGTGTGTCGTTGTAGACCATCATCACCGCCACCGGTTTGTTGGGTGCGTCGGGGTTGTTGGCGTGGAACTCCATCAGCGCGGCTAGGTCGGCAAAACCCATGTCGTAGGCGCCAGAGGCCACACGCGTCACCGTGCCGCCCGAGCCGTTGCCAGCGTCAATCGTCACATCCAGCCCGGCGGCCTTGAAATAGCCTTTGGCAGCGGGGGTCACAAAAAAGGCCGCAGGGCCTTCAAAACGCCAATCGAGCTGGAACTTGATCGGGGTGGTTTGGGCCTGGGCCAGGCCCAGCACCGAGGTGGCAACCAGGGCAAGAGTCGTTTGGAGAAAAAAGCGTTTGGACATGGGGGCCTCGTGAAGACAGAAGTTGAGCTTCATCAAGATAGCAATATCGATGCCAGCCGGGCTAAAGATGCGGTGTCAGCGCAGCCAGCCTGGTCCCAGCTCTGCAAAAGCTACTGTTTACATAGCTACATCCCCTTTCCAATTAAGGGCTAGTGACCAAAACTACATAAAACCCCAACAACCCGCTCAGGGCGAAAAACCTAGCGCCGCAGCCGGTTCAGCGTTGTCTCCAGCCACGTCAACACCGCCGGGTTCTGGCTAGTGGCGATGTTCATGCGCATGAAGGTGCTGGGTGCTTGTTGCGGTGAAAACAGCGCGCCTGGCGCCAGCAGGTAACCTGCTTCCAGCGCCAGTGCGGCCAGCGCGATAGTGTCCACACCGGTGTCAAACCAGCCCTGAAAACCGGCCTGCGGTCGGTTATAGGCTTTGAGGCCCATGGACTCCAGCCGGGCAAAGGTCGGCTCGCGCAGCTCGTCGAGCGCCGCATGCACACGCTGGCAGTGTTTGCGGTAACTGCCTTCGGTGAGTGCCCGGTGCACGATGCGTTCGTTGATCTCGGGGGTGGCCAGCGAGGTCAGCAACTTCTGGTTACCCAGGGTTTCGGCAATCTCGGCCGAAGCGGCCAGATAACCCACGCGCACATTGGGCACCAGCATCTTGGAAAAACTGCCGAGGTAAATCACCCGTTTGAGCTGGTCCAGGCTGGCCAGCCGCGCCGTCGGTATGCCGCTGGGCAAAAAGTCGGCGTAGATGTCGTCTTCCACCACGATCAGGTCATGGGCCTCGGCCACACGCAGGATCTGGTAGGCCGCTGCAGGCGTCAGCAACAGGCCGGTCGGGTTGTGCAACACGGTGTTGAGCAGCAGCATTTTGGGCTGGCAGCTGGCCGCCAGCTCGGCCAGCGCGGCCACGTCCGGCCCCTGGGGGGTGTAGGGTAGGCTGACCAGATTCACGCCCATCATCGAGAGCGTGCCCAGCTGCGCCGACCAGGCCGGGTTGCCCACAATCACGCTGTCGCCTGGGCGCAGGAACTTGCGCGCAATCAGGTCCACCGCCTGCGTCGCGCCCGAGGTGGTCAGGATCTGCGCTGGCGTGGCGGATATCTCCAGCTCAGCCAGGCGCCGCACGATCTGCTCACGCAATGGCGCGTAGCCCTGCGCCAGCGCCGCGTGTGACAACTGCAGGCCTGCTGTGGCCGCCACCGAACGCAGGCCGCCTTTGATCAGCTCACCACCACACAGATCGGGCGGCAGGTAACCAAAACCGGGCGCTTTGTCGGCCGCAATGCCACTTTGCATGTTGCGCACCAGCCAGCCCATGTCGATGGGCTGGACCCGCGCCGGGGTGGCCCTGGCCCGTTTGGGGCTGGCCGCTTGCTCTGGCTCACGCACAAAAAACCCGGCGCCACGGCGCGCCTGCAGCCGCCCACGCGCCACCAGCCGCTCATAAGCCTCGACCACGGTGAAGCGCGAGACACCCCGCTCAGTCGCCAGCTGGCGCACCGAGGGCATACGCATGCCGGGGCGAAACACTTGCTGGCTCATGCGCAACTCGGCCCACTGCACCAACTGGTCCACCAGCGTGCCCTGCCCGCTCAAGGCGCTGGCGGCATCAGATGACTTGAGGTGATGCGAGCTGGCCGGATCTGGGAGAGTGGTGTTCATAGCCTTGGATTGTATTGGTGAAAAAACCGGGCCAGTTATCTTAACTATCTTGGTCACTGTACTGGTACTGTACAGGTGCAAGACCTACAGTGTGGATACCCGTTTTCCCGATGAACCCTCGTCTGCAAGGAGCACAACATGCACCAGATCGAACACTATGAATTGGCTCAGCAACGCGTTGTTGGCCTGACATTGCGCGCGGGCTGCACCGTGCGTGTTGACCACGGGCGGCTGTGGCTGACGCAGCCCGGTCAACACCACGACATCTGGCTGCTGGCTGGCGAGAGTTGGACACAAGCCACCACCGGACTGGTGTGGCTCAGCGCCGAACCCAGTGCGCAGTTTCAGCTGGCGCAGTTACTGCAGCCCTGGCCATCGCTGGCACATCTGCGTCCTTGGCTCCCAAGCTGGGTGCGCCGCCGGGCTTGGCCCCTGCAAACCATCCAGGCTTGCCAGCCATTTTAAAAAACATAGCTGTCAGCCCTTGATGAGATTGGGCTAGTGGCCAAAATGATGCAGAGAACTCCATGACAATCCGTGCCGCCAGCCCACAAGATGCCAGCACCCTCGCCCGGTTGATCAGCAGCGCCAACCGTGATGTGGCCACACAGTTTGGTTTGAATGTGGAGAACTGCCCCAAACACCCGTCGTTCTGCAGCGCAGACTGGGTGTTGGCCGACATGGCACGGGGAGCGTGCTACTTTTTGGCAGAGGAAAGCAACGGCCCCATCGCTTGCGTGGCTTTTGAGCCCGCAGGCGCGGGCCTGGCCTACCTGAACCGCCTGTCGGTATTACCTACCCAGCAGCGCCAAGGTGTGGGGGCGCAGTTGGTGCAACATGTGCTGCAAGTGGCCAGCGCCGCCACTTGCCAGCGCGTGAGCATCGGGGTGATGGGTGAACACCAGGCGCTGCAGCGTTGGTACAGCCGGCTCGGGTTCGTTGCCACCGAGACAAAACACTTTGCACACCTGCCTTTTTCGGTGACCTACATGCACTGCCTGGTGCCACCCCCTTCGGTTACTCTCCGAAACGCCCGTCGCGCATGTCACTGAGCGCTTGGTAGATCTCTTGCTGGGTGTTCATCACAAACGGGCCGTACTGGGCAATCGGTTCACCGAGTGGCTGCCCGGCGATCAACAACACCTTGGCATCGGCAGACGCTTCGATCACCACACCGTCCGCTTCCGGGCTGTTGGCCAGCAGGGCCATACGTTGCACCGGCACCGTTTGCCCGGCGATGCTCACCTCGCCCCGGTACACATACACAAAGGCGTTGTGACCAGCGGGCACCGCCTGCTCAAAGCGCGATCCAGCAGGCAGATGGATGTCCAGGTACAGCGGTGCGGTGGCGTCGCGTGTCACCGCACCCTGCACACCCTGGCTGGTGCCCGCAATCACCGTCACGGCCACACCTTGTGCGGTGGTGAGTTTGGGCAAGTCAGCCGCCTTGAAGTCGCGGTACCACGGGGCCCTCATCTTGTCGCGGGCGGGCAGGTTCAGCCAGAGCTGGAAACCTTCCATCACACCGTCTTCCTGCTGCGGGATCTCGGAGTGGATGACACCACGGCCTGCGGTCATCCATTGCACGCCGCCGTTTTCCAGCAGGCCTTCGTGGCCCGCGCTATCGCGGTGGCGCATGCGCCCGGCAATCATGTAGGTGATGGTCTCAAAACCGCGGTGCGGGTGATCCGGGAAACCGGCAATGTAGTCGTCGGGCTGGTCACTGCCAAAGGCATCGAGCATCAAAAAGGGGTCCAGCCGACGCTGCAGGTTTTGTGTCAACACGCGTGTGAGTTTGACACCCGCGCCGTCCGAGGTGGCCTGCCCGGCCACCAGACGCTCCACGGTGCGCGGATGGGCAACGGTGGTGGTGTGTACTGTGGTGTTCATGGCGTTATCCTTTCATTGATAGCAAGATGCCCTTGTTTCATAAGGGCTAGAGCCGAATTTTGTTTATGACTCAGGCCAGTGCGGCCTGCAGGTCGGCCTCGGCCTGGGCAAAGCCCTTTTCGCTGGCCTCGGGGCCCATGGCCAGACCTTCGGCGTAGATGAAGTGCACATCGGTCAGGCCCAGGAAACCGAGCACCGCTTTCAGGTACGGCACCTGGGAATCGTTGGCCGTGTCACGGTACAGGCCACCACGGGCCAGCGCCACATATACCTTTTTACCGGTGAGCAGGCCTTCAGGGCCGTTGGCCGTGTAGCGGAAAGTCACACCCGCGCGGGCAATCGCGTCGATCCAGCTCTTGAGCTGCACCGGGATGCCAAAGTTGTACATCGGCACACCGAGCACGATGGTGTCGTGCGCCTGGATTTCGGCGATCAGCGCGTCGTCCAGTGCCACACGGGCAGCTTGCTCGGGTGAGCGTTGCTCGAGCGGGGTGAACAAGGCGCCCAGCGCAGCTTCGTCCAGCACCGGATGCGGCGTCACCGCCAAGTCACGCAGCGTGAGGGTGGCGCCGGGGTTGGCCACATGCAGGCGGGCCACGATGCTGTTGGCCACACGGGTGGAGTTGGCGCCTTCACGGCGGGCACTGGCGTTGATTTGCAGAATGTTCATGAAAGGCTCCTTGTCTGAGGTGAGTTGGGGGCGATGGATGTACTGTATTTGTTACCAATCTCACTGAGAAGACCTCAAACTGGATAACATTGTTGTCATGATGGAACAATCGACCTCCCACATCGACCCCAACGACCTGCTGGTGTTTGCCCGCGTGGCCGATCTGGGCAGCTTCAGCAAAGCCGCCGATCGCCTGGGCTGGCCCAAGTCCACCGTGTCACGGCGCATCTCGGCGTTGGAGACCCAGCTCGGTGAACGCCTGCTGCTGCGCACCACCCGGCGCCAGACGGTGACCGAGTTTGGCCAGCAGTTGCTGGACCACGCGCGCCAGGTGGCGCTGGAGGTGGACGCGGTGGTGGCCCTGCGTGAACAGCGCCAGGCGCTTCCCAGCGGGCGGCTGCGGGTCTCGATGCCGAGTGACTTTGCCAACCTGCTGCTGGCCGACACCCTGGCCGCGTTTGTGACAATGCACCCGGGCATCTCGCTGGAGCTGGACCTCTCACCGCGCCGGGTTGACCTGCTCGGTGAGGGTTTTGATGTGGCGGTGCGTATCGGTTCGTTACCTGACGACAACCTGCTGGCGGCGCGGCGGCTGGCGGTATTTTCCAGCGGCCTGTACGCCGCGCCAGCGTATCTGGCCGAACATGGTGAACCCCAGACCCCGGCCGAGCTGACCCAACACGACGCGGTTCGCCTGCTCGGTGGCAATGGCGAACCCGTCCCCTGGACACTGACCCGTGGTGAGGAGCGCTGGCAAGCGGTGCCGCCCGGGCGCGCCACCGCCAATGCGCCCGAACTGCTGATCCGCCTGGCCCGTGCCGGTGTCGGCATTGCCGCGGTGCCGGACTATTTTGCGCTGCCCGATGTGCGCCGGGGTGAGTTGCGCCGTGTGCTGCCCGACTGGGTATTGCCCAGCCCCGTGGCCTGGGCGGTATTTCCGGGGCGCAAACTCATGCCCGCCAAAACCCGGGTCTTCATCGACATGTTGCAAACCGCGCTGGGCGGCAGCCACGGCGCCTTGGCCGGATGAGCCCCGGCATGAGGCATACTGCTCCCCCGCCGCAACCCGGCCTGGAACCCTGACCCGATGACTCAAGACGCCCCCTGCCCGTTTGGTGAACGCCGTTACAACGCCTGGAACGAACACGTCAAAACCCGGTACGGTGGGCGTGTGCAAAAGGTGTCGGTACTGGCGGGTTTCACCTGCCCGAACCGCGACGGCCTGCTGGGCAAAGGGGGCTGCACCTTCTGCAACAACGACGGCTTCACGCCGGGTTACCTCGACACCCAGCAATCCATCACCGAGCAGATCAACGCTGGACTCAATTTCCTGCGGCGGCGTTACCCCAACACGCAGCGCTACATGGCGTATTTCCAGAGCTACAGCAACACCTACGGCGAGTTCGAGCGCCTGCGTACCTGCTATGACGAGGCACTGGCCCACCCCGAGATCAGCGGCCTGGCGATCGGCACCCGGCCCGACTGCCTGCCCGATGCCGTGCTGGACTACCTGGCAGAGTTGTCGCGCAGCCACATCATTGAGCTGGAGATCGGCGTCGAATCCTGCAATGACGCGGTATTGGCCCGTGTCAACCGCGGCCATGACTTTGCCTGCAGTGTGGATGCGATCCAGCGTGCCGCAGCACGCGGGTTGGAGGTGACCGCGCACCTGTTGTTAGGCCTGCCCGGTGAGTCGGTGGACAGCATGCTTGACGGCGCGCGGCAGCTATCTGCCCTGCCGATCCATGCGCTCAAGTTGCACCAGTTGCAGGTGGTGCGGGGCACCCTCTTGGCGCGTGACTGGCGGCGCGATCCTGAGTCGGTGCCACTGCTGGGTGAAGAGGAATGTATCGGCTTGCTGGCCGATTTCATCGAGCGGCTGGCACCGCACATCCTCTTGCAACGTGTGGGCAGCGAGGTGCCGCCTTCGCAAAAACTCGCGCCCGAGTGGAATGTGCGCTTGTCTGAGCTGGCGCCCCGCATCTCTGCCGAACTGGCCAAGCGCGGCAGCTGGCAAGGTTGCCGTTACCAACCAAATCAGTAAAAACAATAGCTTCTAGCCCTTTCAATCAAAGGGCTAGAGGCCTTTTTTTATCTATAAACCATCACAAGGCGACATAACGCTCTTTGCGGTGGTTGGTGGCCAGGGTCTGGTTCAGCATGAAGGCGCCCAGCACCGACAGCGCCACATGTTGCCAGTCCACCACCGCAAACGAGCACAACAAAATCACCCCGTCCATGGCCATCTGCACCCGACCGGCGCGCCAGCCAAAGTGGTCCTGCAGGTAGAGGGCCAGCAGGTTGAAGCCGCCCAGGCTGGCCCGATGACGAAACAAAATCAGGATGCTCACCCCCATCAGCAGCCCACCCATCACCGCGGTGAACACCGGTGACAGCATGTCAAAACTGACCACCCGGGGCAGCAGCGTCACGATCACCGACAGCAGGCCCACCGACAAAGCGGTCTTGAGGGTAAAGGCCCGGCCCATGCGCCGCCAGGCCAGCACGTAAAACGGCACGTTCACCACAAACATCACCAACCCGAAGCTCCAGCCGGTGGCGTAGTGGATCAAAAACGCCACCCCTGCTGTTCCACCGGTGAGCAGGCCGGCATGGCTGAACATCAGCACCGCAAACGACATGAACAGGGTGGCGGTTAACAGCGCCTGCACGTCTTCACGGGTGCTGTGGCGCAGCGCTTCCAAGGCCTCGGGGCTCAG
>NZ_JAHFZF010000045.1 GCF_018619435.1 Rhodoferax sp. U11-2br
TTTCAGGCATGACAGGTGGTTACCGGCTTTAACCCGGTATCAAAGCGGGAAAGCATCAAGGGCTGAAGTATCGCATTCCGATCCGTGTCAATAGGCATGGTTCTGTCGGTGCGGCATGCTTTTGAAGCGGTAGTGGGACTTATGATCTACATTTTGGCAACGTTTGCAGATTGAAAAAAGTCGAAATATCTTTGCTGGACAATGATCTTACTGATAGCATTGAAGTGATTTCTCAAGACAAGCTCGATTTTTGCCACGTCAAATAGGAGACCATATTGCTTTCTTTGGGCTCGTTATTCAGTCGTCAACCTGCAACCATGCTGGGTCTGGATGTCAGTTCGTCAAGCGTCAAGCTGGTTGAGCTGGGTCAGGATCGGGCGGGAAAGCTGATTTTGGAGAACTGCGCGATCATTCCGCTGGAGCGGGGTTGGATCACGGATGGCAACATCGAAAAATTCGATGAAGTGGCTGATGCGGTGCGTCGACTGGTCAAAAAGAGTGGCACCAAAACCAGAAATGTGGCCATGGCGCTGCCCCCTTCAGCGGTGATCACCAAGAAAATCGTCTTACCGGGTGGTTTGTCTGACCAAGAGCTGGAGTTGCAGGTTGAGACCGAGGCCAACCAGTACATCCCGTTTCCCTTGGATGAGGTCAGCCTCGACTTTTGTATTGTGGGGCCGAGTGCCAATTCCTCGGGGGATGTCGAGGTGCTGATTGCCGCTTCCCGGCGCGAAAAAGTGCAAGATATTCAAGGCTTGGCAGAAGCGGCAGGCTTGAAGCCCGTGATTGTGGATGTGGAATCCTATGCCTCCAGGCTGGCAGCTAGCCGGCTGATCGCCAACATGCCCAACCAGGGCGTTGGTAGCCTCGTGGCCTTGTTTGAGGTGGGTGCCATGACCACCAGTATGCAGGTCATTCGCAATGATGAAGTGTTATATGACCGGGATCAGGCTTTTGGTGGTGCGCAGCTCACCCAGATGATCATTCGGCAGTACGGTTTTTCACTGGAAGAAGCAGAGAGTAAAAAACGCACCGGTGAGTTGCCCGACGATTACAAGGCTTTGGTGTTGCAGCCGTTTCTCGAAAGTTTGGTGCAGGAAGTCAGTCGTGCGCTGCAGTTTTTTTTCACCAGCAGCCCGCATAACAAGGTGGACAGGGTGATGCTTGCTGGCGGGTCGGCGTCTCTGCCTGGATTGACGGCTGCTGTCACCCAACAAACCGGGTTTGCCTGCAATGTTGTGAATCCGTTTGAAGGTATGGAGATGTCGCCTTCGATTCGGCTCAACAAAATGGAGCGCGAGGCACCTTCTTACCTCACCTCTTGCGGCTTGGCTTTGCGGAGATTTTTGCAGTGATACTGATCAATCTACTTCCCCACCGGGAAGCTGCTCGCAAGCGCCGCAAGGACATGTTCAATGTCGGGTTGATGATGTCCGTCTTGACGGGGGGATTGCTTGCGGGATGTATCTTCCTGTGGTTTCATGCGCAGATCTCTGATCAGCAGGACAAGAACCAGATACTGAGTTCTGAAATTGCCCAGTTTGACCGCCAGATCAAAGACATCGCGGGTTTGGAGGCGGAGATTGCCGCTTTGCGTGCCCGCCAGCAGGCTGTAGAGGATCTGCAGGCGGATCGCAATATACCGGTCCATCTGCTCACTGAACTGGTCGGGCAGCTGCCTGAAGGTGTGTACATCACCAGCATGCGGCAGGAGGGACAGACTGTGGCTTTGCAGGGTGTTTCGCAGTCCAACGAACGTGTGTCCGAGTTGTTGCGCAACCTGGGTACCAAGTCTACCTGGTTGAGCCGCCCTGAACTGATCGAGATTGTGGCTGGGTCTGTCAGCTTGTCACCACGCGACCAGCGTCGGGTCGCAAATTTCAAAATCAATGTGAAGCTGGTGCGGGCTGGCGAAGCTGGTAGTGTCGTGCAGCCTGTCGCTGCAGCTTCTTCTCCTTTGGCAAAGTAATGGCTTGAACTATGGCAAAGTCTCTTAACTTTTCTGTCGACTTCAAGCCTTGGCTGGATGCTGCTACTGGGCAGTTTCGCAACCTGGACAGCAAAGACCCATCCAGCTGGCCCAAATTGCCTCGCCAAACCCTGTTTGCAGTGCTTGCGCTGGTTGTGGTTGTTTTTTTATGGTTTTTTTGGTTGACCGATTCGAAGGATGAGCTGATCGTCGCGCAGGAGCAGGAGGTCAAGCTGCGCGATGAGTACCAGGCCAAGCTGGCCAAGGCCGTGAACCTTGAAGCCCTCAAAAAGCAGCGCGAGCAGGTTCAGCAGTATGTGACGCAGCTGGAGAAACAACTGCCCAGCAAGGCAGAGATGGATGCCCTGTTATCGGACATCAACCAAGCGGGTATTGGTCGAAGCTTGCAGTTTGACTTGTTCCGGCCGGGTCAGGTGCTGGTGCGCGAATACTACGCAGAGCTGCCCATTTCCGTGAGAGTGACGGGGCGCTACCATGATATTGGGTCATTTGCCGCCGATATTTCCAACCTGTCGCGCATTGTGACGCTCAACAACATATCGATTGTGCCCGCCAAGGACAACGCGTTGGCGATGGAGGCTGTTGCCAAGACCTTTCGCTACCTGGATGCACAAGAGGTCAGTGCCCAGCGTAAAGCCACGGCAGGAGCCAAGAAATGAGTACCTGCCGTTGGATCTTGCCGCTGTTGTTGCCTCTGACTGTGCTGAGTGCGTGTACCGGTGCGTCTGAGGACGAGTTGCGTGAGTGGATGGCACAGCAAAAAAGTCAGACTTTCCCCAAAGTGGCGCCCTTGTCCGAGCCTAAGCAGTTCAAGCCTGAAAATTACACCGAGGTAACCGAGTTTGACCCCTTCAGCGTCAAGAAGCTTACCTTGGCGCTGAAGAAAGATTCAGCGCAAGCCTCTTCCAACGCTGCGTTGCTTGAGCCTGAGTTGATGCGTCGTAAAGAGCCACTCGAGGAGTTTCCTCTGGATACGATCGCCTTGGTGGGCAGCATGGTTCGCGACGGGAAACCCGTTGCGTTGGTGACCGTGGGCAAATTGTTGTACCAGGTCCGTGTGGGGGAACATTTGGGACAGAACTATGGCCGCATAACAAAAATCGTTGAGACAGAAGTCACTCTGCGTGAAATTGTTCAGGACGCAGCAGGTGAGTGGATTGAACGCACTGCGTCATTGCAGCTGCAAGAGAGGTCTAAATGAAAACCCAACACCATTATCTATTTGGCCGGTTCGGCAGTCGGGTTTGGCTTGTCGCCAGCTTGTGGTTGGCTGCAACAACGGCGCAGGCCCAGATCGCTATTGAGGCGGTGACGGGCTCTTTGCAAGGCGGCTCAGAAGTTGTCAAGATTGATTTGAGTGAATCCCTGCCCGCCGTGCCGACCGGGTTCTCTATTCAGTCTCCCGCCAGAATAGCGCTTGATTTCCCGGGTGTGGTTAGTGCCATGGGGCGTTCTTCCTTAGACATCAATCAGGGCAATCTCAAGTCCGTCAGCGTGGTTCAGGCGGGTGATCGCACGCGTGTGGTGTTGAATCTCAAACAATACACGGCCTACAAGACCCAGATTCAAGGCAAGTCCTTGTATGTGTTGCTTGATGCTGTCGCTGATGTGGCCTCGGTCGAAGCGCCCAAGGTGTTTGCACAAACTGTGGTTCGTGATGCTTTGCCGCTGCGTGACCTGGATTTTCGTCGTGGTGCCGATGCATCTGGACGGATCATTGTCTCCTTGCCCAGTGATCAAGTGGGCGTCGACATCCGTCAACAGGGCCAGACGCTGGTGGTGGAGTTCATGAAGACCTCCTTGCCGGAGGGCCTGCGTCGGCGCTTGGATGTGACCGATTTTGGTACACCGGTCAAAACCATCACCACCAGCCAAAGTGGTGACCGCGTGCGCATGGTGATTGAGCCACAAGGCGACTGGGTGCACAGTGCCTACCAGAGCAATTCGGAGTTTGTGGTTGAAGTTAAACCGGTCAAGGTGGATACCTCCAAGTTAACTCAAGGCCCGGGCTACAGTGGGCAAAAACTCTCGCTCAACTTCCAGAACATTGAAGTTCGCTCCTTGTTGCAGGTGATTGCAGATTTCACAAACTTCAACGTGATTACCTCTGATTCAGTCAATGGGGCAGTGACGCTGCGTTTGCAGGACGTGCCCTGGGATCAGGCGCTGGACATCATCCTTCAGGCTAAAGGCCTGGGCATGCGCAAGACGGGTAACGTGTTGTGGATTGCACCCAAGGACGAAATCAATGCCAAGGAAAAGCTGGACATGGAGTCCGCAGCGGCCTTGCAGAGCCTGGAGCCATTGCGTACGCAGTCGTACCAGCTTAATTACACCAAGTCTGAGGAGGTGGCCAAGGGGTTGAACGGTCAATCGCAGGGTGGCGGGAGCGCGCAAGCCTCGCGTATTTTGTCGACACGTGGCAGCGTGATCTTCGAGACCCGAACCAATCAGTTGTTCGTGACGGATATACCGAGCAAACTCGAGGAGATTCAGGTTCTTATTTCGAAGATCGATATCCCGGTGCGCCAGGTGATGATTGAGGCGCGGATTGTGGAGGCGTCTGATACTTTCAGCAAGTCGCTTGGGGTGCGTTTGGGCGGGGGCAGCAGCAGCACCAATGCATCGATTGGGTCAAGCTATACCAGTGGTTCTGCGGGAACTACCTCCGGTAGCTTTGTGAACTTCCCGGTGGCGGGTGGCGCAGCCGTGGCGTTTTCGATTTTTAACTCGTCTGCCACCAAATTTTTGAACCTTGAAATCTCCGCCTTGGAAGCAGATGGCAAGGGCAAGGTGATCTCCAGTCCGCGCGTCATCACTGCGGACCAGATCAAAGCATTGATTGAGCAGGGCACCGAGTTTCCCTACCAAGTGGCCTCATCCAGTGGCGCCACCTCGATTGCGTTTCGCAAGGCCAGTCTGAAGCTGGAGGTGACACCACAGATCACTCCGGAAGGTGGCATCATTCTCGCGTTGGATGTGACCAAGGACACCCGCGGTATCAGCACCGACGCCGGTTATGCGATCGATACCAAACACATCCAGACCCAGGTGCTGGTGGAAAACGGAGGGACGGTGGTGGTGGGGGGCATCTTTACCGAAGACACCTCGAACACGATTGACAAGGTGCCTCTCCTGGGAGATTTGCCGGGGGTGGGTGTGTTGTTCAAGCGGACCGTGAACTCGACCGAAAAACGCGAGATGCTGGTCTTTATCACCCCGCGGGTGCTCAAGGACAAAGTGGCCCGTTAAGGGGTCGTTGTTGAGGACGCCCTTTTAAATTGACCATCAGTCTCATCGGCCTGCCGGGCTCGGGTAAAACCACCGTTGGCCGCTTGCTCTCACGGCGCCTCCGACTGCCGTTCCTCGACTCGGACACGGTGATTGAGCAACAATTGGGCTGTTCAATCCGTGAATTCTTCGAGCGCGAGGGTGAGGCACGGTTTCGCGACATCGAAGCCGACGTCATCGATGCGTTGACGCAAGTGCCCGAGGGGGTGTTGTCCACGGGGGGCGGTGCGGTGCTCAGAACGCAGAACCGCTCTAACCTGCATTCACGCACCAAGGTGGTCTACCTGAATTCTTCGCCAGACGACTTGTTTAGACGTTTGCGTCATGACAAGAATCGCCCGCTCCTGCAGGTGGCGGACCCGCTGGGCCGGCTGCGTGACCTCTACAGCCAGCGCCACCCTTTGTACAAGGAGACCGCTCATTTCCAGGTGGACACAGGGCGGCCCTCGGTGGCCAGTCTGGTCAACATGATCCTGATGCAACTGGAGCTCGACGGCAGCGTGGGTGCGGTCTGAAACCCTCTAAACTCTGAGGCATGACAGCTTCAGATCTTCACACCGTGGCCATTGAGCTGGCCGAGCGCAGTTACCACATTGCCATCCGTGGCTCGCTCTTTGACAACCCCCTGAGTTACGCCCAGTTGCCCAAGTCGGCGGCCGCGTTGATTGTGACCAACACCACCGTGGGGCCGCTGTATGCGCCGCAGTTGGAAAAGGCACTGGCCGCGCACTACGGCAAGGTGTTCACGGTGGTGTTGCCGGACGGTGAGGCCTTCAAGACCTGGGAGAGCCTGAACCAGATTTTTGATGCCCTGCTTAGCTACGGCTGCGACCGCAAAACCACGCTGTTTGCCTTGGGTGGTGGCGTGGTGGGGGACATGACCGGTTTTGCCGCCGCCAGCTACATGCGCGGAGTGCCATTTGTGCAGGTGCCCACCACGCTGCTGGCGCAGGTGGACTCGTCGGTGGGCGGCAAAACCGCGATCAACCACCCGCTGGGCAAGAACATGATTGGCGCGTTTTACCAGCCGCTCAAAGTGGTGTGTGATCTGGACACCCTCAAGAGCTTGCCGCAGCGTGAACTCAGCGCCGGTCTGGCCGAGGTCATCAAATACGGGCCGATTGCTGACATGGATTTCCTGGCCTGGCTGGAGGGCAACCTGGATGCGGTGCTGGCACGTGAGCCGGTGGCACTGGCGCACATCGTCAAACGCAGCTGTGAGATCAAGGCCTGGGTGGTGGGGCAGGACGAGCGCGAGTCCGGCCTGCGTGCCATCCTGAATTTTGGCCACACCTTTGGCCATGCCATCGAAGCCGGTCTGGGTTTTGGTGCCTGGTTACACGGTGAGGCGGTGGGTTGTGGCATGGTGATGGCGGCGCAGTTGTCGGCGCGACTGGGTCTGGTGGACGCGTTCTTTGTTCACCGTCTGAGCACCTTGATTGCCAAAGCCGGACTACCAGTCAGGGCGCCGCGCCTGTCGGAGACCGACAACGCCGGGCGTTATCTGGAACTGATGCGTGTGGACAAGAAGTCAGAAGCTGGCGAGATCAAGTTTGTGTTGATCGACAAACCCGGCAGCGCCTGTGTGCGTGGTGCACCGGACGCTGTGGTGCGCCAGGTGATTGATGCCTGTTGCGCGTGACAACACCTGAAACCATAGCAATGCGCCCTTTATTAGCAAGGGCTAGAGCATGATTTCTCATTCAAAAACGGCGCTGGCGAAGTACGCCTGTGATCCGGCCAAGTCACGTGGTCGGCGTTTTGCACAGCCGCCCGCGCCCACGCGCACCGAGTATCAGCGTGACCGCGACCGCATTGTGCACAGCACCGCGTTTCGGCGCCTGGTCTACAAGACCCAGGTGTTTCTGAACCACGAAGGGGATCTGTTTCGCACCCGCTTGACGCATTCGCTGGAAGTGGCGCAGCTCGGGCGCTCGGTGGCGCGCACGCTGGGCCTCAACGAGGACCTGGTGGAAACCATTGCGCTGGTGCATGACGTCGGACACACCCCGTTTGGCCACGCGGGGCAGGACGCGCTCAACGCCTGCATGGCCGAGTTTGGTGGTTTCGAGCACAACTTACAAAGCCTGCGCATTGTGGACCAGCTCGAAGAGCGCTACCCCGAGTTTGACGGGCTGAACCTCACGTTCGAGACCCGCGAAGGCATTCTCAAACACTGCTCACGCCGGGATGCCGAAGCCCTGGAGCGCGCCGAGCCTGGCGGAGTGGGCCACCGTTTTCTGGTGCACCAGCAGCCCAGCCTGGAAGCCCAGTTGTGCAACCTGGCCGACGAGATTGCCTACAACGCCCATGACATCGACGATGGTGTGCGCTCCGGCCTGATCACGCTTGAGCAGTTGCAGGCGCTGACGCTGTTTGAGCAGTTCCGGCTGCAGGCGCTCAAAGAGCATCCCCAGCTGGGTCAGCGGCACCAGGGACGGCGCCTGTTGTACGAGTCGATCCGGCGCATGCTCAGCAGCCAGATTTATGACGTGATTGCTGCGACGCAGGCTGCATTGGATGCAGCTCAACCCGCCAATGTGCAGGCCGTGCGCACCTTGCCACCGCTGGTGCAATTTGGCCCGGAGATGCGCGCTCAGTCCAAAGCCCTCAAGGCCTTTTTGTTGGAACAGCTGTACCGGCATCCGCAGGTGGCCCACACCACCGGCCAGGCGCGGGTGGTGGTGACCGAGCTGTTTGCTGCCTACGCCCGTTCGCCCGACGAACTGCCCGAGTCGTACCAGCACCACATCCAACAAGCCCATCAGGCGGCGCCCGATTTGTCGGCAGATGGCCCGCGCCTGACCGCGCGGGTGGTGGCCGACTACATTGCCGGCATGACCGACCGTTTTGCCCTACGTGAGCATGAGCGCCTGACCGGAAAGCGGCTGCTGTCATGATGCCTGCCACTGCAAAAACAGCGCTGCCGCGCGGCAGGTCGCAGCTTCATGTGCACCAGTTCGCAGCCCGCCCAAGCCATCAGGAGAACACACATGTTGGATGACCAAACCGTGGTGGCCGATACCGTGGCCTGGCTGGAGCGCGCGGTGATTGGCCTGAACCTGTGCCCGTTTGCCAAAAGTGTGCATGTCAAGCGCCAGGTTCACTACACCGTCAGCCACGCCACCACACCCGAGGCGTTGCTGGAAGATTTGATCCATGAGCTCAAACAACTTCAAGCCTTGGATGCCAAAGAGCGGGATACTACGTTGTTGATAGCGCCGGGGTGTTTGCACGGCTTTCTGGACTACAACGATTTCCTCGACCTGGCTGACCAGGCGCTGGTCGATCTGGATCTGGACGGGGTGTTGCAGATTGCCTCCCTGCACCCGCAGTACCAGTTTGCCGGCACCAAGCTGGACGACATCACCAACTTCACCAACCGATCACCTTACCCCAGCCTGCATTTGCTGCGCGAGGAAAGCATCGACCGCGCGGTGGCGGCTTTTCCCGATCCGCAGACGATTTTTGAGACCAATATGCAGACCATGGAAAACCTCGGTCTGGCAGGCTGGCAAGCCTTGCAGGTGGACGCCAGCCTGGCCTCAGTCACCGCGCCGGACGTGGCATCATCCCCGCATGACTTCAAAACACCCTGACACCCGCCGCCCAAAGCAGGGCGAGCGCCCTTCTGCCCGTTCTGGCGCGACGGCGCCCAGTCCCCATCCCTTGGCCGATGAACTGCGTCCGGGTCAGTCGATCGAGTTGCTCAAGGAGTTACACATCCTGACGCGCGAGGGCAAACTCAACCAGGACTCGCGGCGCAAGCTCAAACAGGTCTACCACCTCTACCAGTTCATTGAAAAGCTGTTGCTGGAGCTGGCGCAGCAGGTGAGGGTGCCCAGCCCAACCGGAGACACAAGCGCTGACACCAGTCCCGCCGGGCTCACCCTGGCTGACCACGGCGCGGGCAAGTCCTACCTGGGCTTTATCCTGTACGACCTGTTTTTCAGGCAGCAAGCTCAGGGCCACATCTACGGCATCGAGACACGCGCCGAGCTGGTGGAGAAGTCCCAGGCGCTGGCCAACCGCCTGGGTTTTGAGCGCATGTCCTTTTTGAACCTGACGGTGGCCGAGTCGACCGAGTCAAGCCGTTTGCCCGAGCGCATCGACATGGTGACCGCTTTGCACGCCTGCGACAGCGCCACCGACGATGCGATTGCTTTTGGTCTGCAAAAACGGGCGCGGGTGATGGTGTTGGTGCCCTGCTGTCAGGCCGAGGTGGCGCGGGTGCTGAGCCAGCACAAGGCGCTGTCCCTGTCACGCACACCGCTGGCCGAGTTGTGGCGGCATCCCTTGCACACGCGCGAGATGGGCAGCCAGATCACCAATGTGCTGCGTTGCTTGTACCTGGAGGCCTGTGGTTACCAGGTCACTGTGACCGAGCTGGTCGGCTGGGAACACAGCATGAAAAACGAGCTGATCATTGCCCGTTATACCGGCGCTAGAAAACGCGCCAGTGCCGAACGACTGCGCAGCCTGCTGACCGAGTTTGGCCTGCTGTCCCTGCTTCATACACGCTTTACATCCTTGCCGGACAATGCCGTGCAGCCTTTGTTGGGCGAAGTGGTTTGAATTGGTCAGCGTTTTTTTGGAGAGAAGCATGAAAGCAATCATGAAAATGGGTTTGTCCACCGCCTTGGTGCTGGCCCTGGGCGCCTGCTCCACCAGCAGCCCGGACGTGATCCAGCGCGGTGATGCCCAGCGCATGTCGCAAGTGCAAGACGGTGTGCTGTTGTCGATTCGCACTGTCACCGTGGATGGCAGCCAGAGTGGTATTGGTGCGGCTGTGGGTGGCGTGACTGGCGCTGTGGCGGGCGCCAGCCGGGGTGCCGGTGGCGGTGAGAGCCAGGTGATCGGCCTGCTGGTGGGCGTGGCCGGTGCCGTGGCCGGTAACACCATCGAACGCATGGCCACGCGTGAAGAAGCCAATGAACTGCTGATCCAGCTCAAAGGGGGTGAGCGCCGCGCCATTGTGCAGGCCAAGGGCAGTGAAACCCTGGTGCCGGGTGACTCGGTGATCATTGTCACCACCGGCGGCAAGGTGCGTGTGACCAAGGCCCCCAAGTAAACGCGGGTCGGTTTTTGCCTGAGCCATGGCACGCCTGCCGCGCCTGACCCTGCCGGGCTGGCCACACCACATCATCCAGCGCGGCAACAATCGCCAGGCCATTTTTGCCAGCGCGGCGGATTACCGTTTCTGGCTGGACCTGCTGGCGCAGCAGGCACCCCGTTATGAGGTGTTGATCCACGCCTATGTGCTGATGGACAACCACTTCCATCTGCTGGCCACCCCCAAGACCGCTGACGGTCTGCCCAAACTGATGCAGGCTGTGGGGCGCAGTTATGTGCGGTACTTCAACCAAAACCAGCAACGCACCGGTACCTTGTGGGAAGGGCGTTACCGCTCAACCGTGATCCAGCCGGAGCGTTATCTGTTGGCCTGTATGGTCTACATGGACCTGAACCCGGTGCGCGCCGGTCTGGTGGCGCAGGCCCAGGACTACCCCTGGTCCAGCCATGGGCATTGCTTGGGGCAGCGGGTGGATCGGCTGATCACTCCCCACGCCTTGTTCTGGCATCTGGGCAACACCCCTTTTGCCCGTGAATCCGCTTACGCCGAGTTGGTGCGCTCAGGCATCAACTCGGTGCAACAGGCGGCGCTGACCGAGTCCACCCTGGCCGGTTGGGCCCTGGGGGAGCCAGATTTTGTGGCTAATTTACAAAAACACACTGAGCGTCGTGTGGTCAAAAGAGCCGCCGGGCGACCCGTTTCCGCCCCCAAAATAATCATCAAATAGGGCTTTGGCCCTTAAATTTAAAGGGATTATTGCTATGTTTGCTAATATGTCCCTAATTTAATTTTCTGAAAATTAGATAATTTGTAATTGGTATCTGACCCCTATTAATTGCTTTGGCATCCTTGTTGCAATGCGGTACAGTCAAGCCCTTTTCGATACTTTTAGGAGCGCGCCCCATGACGACGGCAGCCGAGATCCAGCATCTCCAGGACCATGGTTTGTATTCTTCCGCCCAGGAGCACGACGCCTGCGGTGTGGGTTTTGTGGCCCATATCAAAGGTGTCAAGTCACATGACATCGTCAAGAACGCGCTCAAGATCCTCGAAAACCTCGACCACCGGGGTGCGGTTGGTGCCGACAAACTCATGGGTGACGGTGCCGGTATCCTGATCCAGTTGCCCGATGCCCTGTACCGCGAAGAAATGGCCGCCCAAGGGGTGACCCTGCCGCCACCTGGTGAATACGGTGTGGGTATGGTGTTTTTGCCCAAGGAACATGCATCGCGTCTGGCCTGTGAGCAGGAGCTGGAACGTGCGGTCAAGGCCGAAGGTCAGGTCTTGCTCGGCTGGCGCGATGTGCCGGTCAATCGCGACATGCCAATGTCGCCCAATGTGCGCAAAAAAGAACCCATCCTGCGCCAGATATTCATTGGCCGTGGCACCGATGTTATCGTGCAGGACGCGCTCGAGCGCAAGCTGTATGTGATCCGCAAGACCGCCAGCGCCCACATCCAGGCGCTCAAGCTCAAACACAGCAAAGAGTATTACGTGCCCAGCATGTCCAGCCGCACGGTCATCTATAAAGGTTTGCTGCTGGCCGATCAGGTCGGCACCTATTACCTGGACCTGCAAGACCCGCGTTGTGTCTCGGCCCTGGGCTTGGTGCACCAACGCTTCTCCACCAACACCTTCCCCGAGTGGCCGCTGGCCCACCCGTACCGCTATGTGGCGCACAACGGTGAAATCAACACCGTCAAGGGCAACTACAACTGGATGAAAGCCCGCGAAGGTGTGATGAGCTCTCCGGTGCTGGGCGACGACCTGAAAAAGCTCTACCCGATCAGTTTTGCGAGTCAGAGTGATACCGCCACCTTTGACAACTGCCTGGAATTGCTGACCATGGCCGGTTACCCGATCAGCCAGGCGGTGATGATGATGATTCCCGAACCGTGGGAACAAAACACCGGCATGGACGAGCGCCGCCGTGCCTTTTACGAGTACCACGCCGCCATGTTGGAGCCCTGGGATGGCCCGGCCAGCATCGTGTTCACCGATGGCCGCCAGATCGGCGCCACGCTGGACCGCAATGGCCTGCGCCCCTCGCGTTATTGCATCACCGACGACGACCTGGTGGTGATGGCCTCCGAGTCGGGTGTGTTGCCCTTCCCTGAGAACAAGATCGTGCGCAAATGGCGCCTGCAGCCGGGCAAGATGTTCATGATCGACCTGGAGCAGGGGCGCATGGTCGAGGACGAGGAACTCAAGTCCAGCCTGGCCAACAGCAAGCCCTACAAACAGTGGATCCAGAACCTGCGCATCCGCCTGGGGGATGTGCCCGGTGGCAGCGAGCCTGCCAGCGCCTACGAGTCCGGCAGCACCTTGCTGGACCGCCAGCAAGCGTTTGGCTTCACCCAGGAAGACATCAAGTTCCTGATCGCCCCGATGGCCGCCAACGGCGAAGAGGCCATTGGTTCCATGGGCAACGACAGCCCGCTGGCCGTGCTGAGTGACAAGAACAAACCGCTCTACAACTACTTCAAACAGTTGTTTGCCCAGGTGACCAACCCGCCGATCGACCCGATCCGCGAAGCGATTGTGATGAGCCTGGTGTCCTTCATTGGCCCCAAGCCCAATCTGCTCGACATCAATCAGGTCAACCCGCCGCTGCGTCTGGAAGTCAGCCAGCCGGTGCTGGACTTTGCCGACATGGCCAAGCTGCGCGACATCGCTACCCACACCCAGGGCAAGTTCCGCAGTTACACGCTGGACATCACCTACCCGCTGGCCTGGGGCCGTGAAGGGGTCGAGGCCAAACTCGCCTCCTTGTGCGCTGAAGCGGTGGACGCCATCCAGGGCGGCCACAACATCCTGATCATCAGCGACCGCGCCATGAACGCCACCCAGGTGGCGATTCCGGCGGTGCTGGCGCTCTCCGCGATCCACCAGCATCTGGTGCGTGAAGGGCTGCGTACCACCGCCGGTCTGGTGGTGGAAACCGGCTCGGCGCGTGAGGTCCACCACTTTGGTGTGCTGGCCGGTTACGGTGCCGAAGCGGTTCACCCCTACTTGGCCATGGAAACGCTGGCCAGCATCTGCAAAGACCTGCCGGGTGACCTGAGTGCGGACAAAGCCATTTACAACTACGTCAAGGCAGTGGGCAAGGGCCTGTCCAAGATCATGTCCAAGATGGGTGTCTCCACCTACATGAGCTACTGCGGCGCGCAGCTGTTTGAGGCCATCGGCTTGTCAACCGCCACGGTCGAGAAATACTTCACCGGCACGCCGAGCCGGGTTGAGGGTATTGGTGTGTTCGAGATTGCCGAAGAAGCCATCCGCCGCCACAAGGACGCTTTTGGCGCTGACCCGGTGCTGGCCAACCGCCTGGATGCCGGAGGTGAATACGCTTGGCGTACTCGTGGTGAAGAACACATGTGGACGCCCGATGCGATTGCCAAGCTGCAACACAGCACCCGCGCCAACAACTGGAACACCTACAAGGAATACGCCCAACTCATCAACGACCAGAGCAAGCGCCACATGACACTGCGTGGCCTGTTCGAGTTCAAGATTGATCCGGCCAAGGCGATTCCCGTTGATGAGGTTGAGCCCGCTGCCGAGATCGTCAAACGCTTTGCCACCGGCGCCATGTCGCTCGGCTCGATCTCCACCGAGGCCCATGCCACGCTGGCCGTCGCCATGAACCGCATCGGTGGCAAGAGCAACACCGGCGAGGGGGGCGAAGACCCCGCGCGTTACCGCAACGAACTCAAAGGCATCCCGATCAAACAGGGTGACAGCCTGAAGAGTGTGATTGGTGCTGATGTGGTCGAAGTCGACATGCCTTTGCAAGACGGCGACTCGTTGCGTTCACGCATTAAGCAGGTGGCATCTGGCCGTTTTGGGGTCACCGCCGAATACCTCAGCAGTGCCGACCAGATCCAGATCAAGATGGCGCAAGGTGCCAAGCCGGGTGAAGGTGGGCAGCTGCCGGGTGGCAAGGTGTCCGAATACATCGGCAAGCTGCGTTATTCAGTGCCCGGTGTCGGCCTGATTTCGCCACCGCCGCACCACGATATCTACTCGATCGAAGACTTGGCGCAACTGATCCACGACCTGAAAAACGTGGCGCCGCACAGCTCCATCAGTGTCAAGCTGGTGTCCGAGATTGGTGTGGGCACCATCGCCGCCGGGGTGGCCAAGTGCAAGGCCGACCATGTGGTGATTGCGGGCCATGACGGTGGTACCGGTGCCTCGCCCTGGTCGTCCATCAAACACTGCGGCAGCCCCTGGGAAATCGGCCTGGCTGAAACCCAGCAGATCTTGGTGCTCAACCGCCTGCGCAGTCGCATCCGGGTGCAGACCGACGGTCAGATGAAAACCGGTCGTGACGTCGTCATCGGCGCCTTGCTGGGTGCCGACGAGTTCGGTTTTGCCACCGCGCCGCTGGTGGTGGAAGGCTGCATCATGATGCGCAAGTGCCACCTCAACACCTGCCCGGTCGGTGTGGCGACGCAAGACCCCGAGCTGCGCAAGAAGTTCTCGGGCAAGCCCGAGCATGTGGTCAACTATTTCTTCTTCATCGCCGAAGAAGTGCGCCAGATCATGGCCCAGCTGGGTATCCGCAAGTTTGACGACATGATTGGCCGTGCCGACCTGCTCGACACACGTTCCGGTATCGAGCACTGGAAGGCCAGCGGCCTGGATTTCAGCCGCCTGTTTGCAATGCCCAACGTTGCGGCCGATGTGCCCAAGTTCCACATCGAAAACCAGGAACACGGTCTGGAGAAGGCGCTCGACAACGTGTTGATCGCCAAATCCCGCCCGGCCATCGACAAGGGCGAGCGCGTTCAGTTCATCGAGGTGGCGCGCAATGTGAACCGCTCGGTGGGGGCCATGCTCTCGGGCGCGGTGACCAAGGTGCACCCCGAAGGCCTGCCTGACGACACCATCCGCATCCAGTTGGAGGGCACCGGTGGTCAGTCCTTTGGTGCGTTCCTGGCCAAGGGCATCACCTTGTACCTGATTGGGGATGCCAACGATTACACCGGCAAGGGCCTCTCTGGTGGCCGTGTTGTGGTGCGTCCGAGCATCGACTTCCGAGGTGAGTCCACCAAGAACACCATCGTTGGCAACACCGTGATGTTTGGCGCCACCAGTGGTGAGGCCTTCTTCAGCGGTGTCGCTGGTGAGCGTTTTGCGGTGCGCCTCTCAGGCGCCACCGCCGTGGTGGAGGGCACGGGTGACCACGGTTGTGAATACATGACCGGCGGCACCGTGGTGGTGCTGGGCAAAACCGGGCGCAACTTTGCGGCGGGCATGAGTGGTGGCATTGCCTACATTTATGACGAAGACGGCCAGTTCGCCAAACGTTGCAACACCGCGATGGTGTCGCTTGAGAAGGTGCTCAGTGTGGACGAGCAAAAGCTCAACATCAATGAAAAGCACTGGCACCGTGGTTTGGCCGATGAAACCCAGCTCAAGAAGCTGCTAGAAGAACACAACCGCTGGACCGGCAGCAAGCGCGCGCGCGAGCTGCTCGACAACTGGGACGTCAGTCGCCAGAAGTTCGTCAAGGTGTTCCCGCTCGAATACAAACGCGCCCTGGGTGAAATTCATGCAAGAAAATCGGCTCTAGCCCTTTCAGAACTTGCGCATACAGCTACTAAAAAAGAAGTATCCAAAGTCTGAAGCAGACCAACGTATCAGGAACACATCATGGGAAAAGTCACTGGTTTCATGGAATACGAGCGCATCGAAGAGGGCTACAAGCCGGTACCCGAGCGTTTGAAGAACTACAAAGAGTTTGTGATTGGTCTGGACGACACCCAGGCCAAAACCCAGGCCGCCCGTTGTATGGACTGCGGCACGCCGTTCTGCAACAACGGCTGCCCGGTCAACAACATCATCCCGGACTTCAACGATCTGGTGTACCAAGCCGACTGGCAAACTGCCATTGACGTGTTGCACAGCACCAACAACTTCCCCGAGTTCACCGGGCGCATCTGCCCGGCACCGTGTGAAGCGGCCTGTGTGCTCAATGTCAATGACGACGCCGTGGGCATCAAATCCATCGAACACGCGATCATCGACCGTGCCTGGGCTGAGGGTTGGGTCAAACCACAACCTGCCAAACACAAAACCGGCAAAAAAATCGCGGTGGTGGGCTCCGGTCCGGCTGGCATGGCGGCGGCGCAGCAGCTCGCACGCGTGGGCCACGATGTGACCCTGTTCGAGAAGAACGACCGTGTGGGTGGTCTGCTGCGTTACGGCATTCCTGACTTCAAGATGGAGAAGTCACACATTGACCGCCGGGTCGAGCAACTCAAGGCTGAAGGTGTGACGATCCGCACTGGTGTGCTGGTGGGCGCACTGCCCAAGGGCAGCAAGGTCACCAACTGGGCCAAGGAAACCGTTTCATCCGCGCAGCTGCAGGCCGAATTTGATGCGGTGCTGCTGTCCGGTGGTTCGGAGCAGTCGCGTGATTTGCCAGTGCCTGGGCGTGATCTCGACGGGGTCCACTTTGCGATGGAGTTCCTGCCGCAGCAAAACAAGGTCAACGCCGGCGACAAGTTAAAAAACCAGTTACGCGCCGACGGCAAACATGTGATCGTGATTGGTGGCGGTGACACCGGCTCGGACTGTGTGGGCACCAGCAACCGCCATGGCGCGGCCAGTGTCACCCAGTTTGAGGTGATGCCACAACCGCCAGCACAAGAAAACCGCCCGATGACTTGGCCTTACTGGCCGATGAAGCTGCGCACCAGTTCCAGCCACGACGAGGGGTGTACCCGCGAGTTCGCCATCTCCACCAAGGAGTTCATCGGTGAAAAGGGCAAACTCACTGGCCTGAAGACGGTTCACATCGAACTCAAAGACGGCAAGATGGTCGAAATTCCCGGCACCGAGAAGACCTACCAAGCCGATCTGGTGCTGCTGGCCATGGGTTTTGTCAACCCGGTTGCCACCGTGCTGGATGCCTTTGGCATCGAGAAGGATGCCCGTGGCAACGCCAAGGCGAGCACCGATTTTGTCGGCGGTTACGCCACCAATGTGCCCAAGGTGTTTGCCGCTGGCGACGTGCGCCGGGGGCAGAGCCTGGTGGTGTGGGCCATCCGCGAAGGCCGCCAGGCAGCCCGCGCCATCGACGAGTTTCTGATGGGCTTCAGCGACCTGCCACGTTGAGTGGCGGACCGCGACCGGGTGTGGCCAGGCGGCCCCAGGGGCTTTCCTTTATGATCAAGGGTTCGGGTTTACCCCGACCCCAAGACCCATGACCGCCACTTCTTCACATTCACTGGTAGAAATACGTCACCTGAGCTTCGGCTACGGTGAGCGTTTGATCCTGGACGACATTTCGCTGGACATCCCGCGTGGCAAGGTCACGGCCCTGATGGGCGCCTCGGGCGGTGGCAAAACCACCATCCTGCGCCTGATTGGTGGCCAGATCCGTGCGCAACAAGGCCAGGCCCTGTTTGACGGGCAGGATGTCACCCACATGACCCAGCCTGAGTTGTACACGGCGCGCCGGCGCATGGGCATGTTGTTCCAATTTGGCGCGCTGTTTGCCGACCTCAGTGTGTTTGAAAACGTGGCCTTCCCGCTGCGTGAACACACCGATCTGTCGGATGCCCTGATCCGAGACATCGTGTTGATGAAACTCAATGCTGTGGGACTGCGTGGCGCACGCGACCTGATGCCCAGCGATCTGTCGGGTGGTATGGCGCGGCGGGTGGCGATGGCGCGCGCCGTTGCGCTTGACCCGGAACTGGTGATGTACGACGAACCCTTTGCCGGCTTGGATCCGATCTCGCTGGGCACAGCGGCCACACTGATTCGGGAGCTCAACGACGCCATGGGCCTGACCAGCATTTTTGTCTCACACGATCTGGAGCAGACCTTTGCGATTGCTGACCAGGTGATCATTTTGGCCAATGGCAAAATCGCCACCCAGGGTACCCCCGATGAGGTGCGCCACAGCAGCGATCCGCTGGTGCATCAATATGTCCATGCGCTGCCTGAAGGGCCGGTGCATTTCCATTACCCGGGGCCCAGTGTGAAGCAGGATTTTGGTGGCGAGGTGCAGGCATGAGTTGGTACCAGCCCAAAGACATTGGTTTTGCTGTGCGCAGGCATCTGGACGCCATGGGTTATGCGGCGCGTCTGTTTGGCCGGCTGCTGGCAACGGTGGGTTATGCCTTCAAACGCAATGTGCTGGTGCGTGACCAGATCCATTTTCTGGGCAACTACTCTTTGCCCATCATCACGGTGGCCGGGCTGTTTGTCGGATTTGTGTTCGGGCTGCAGGGTTATTACGTTTTGAAACGTTATGGTTCCGCCGAGTCGTTAGGCTTGATGGTGACCCTGAGCCTGTTGCGTGAACTCGGGCCGGTGGTGTCCGCCCTGCTGTTTGCCGGGCGTGCCGGTACCTCGCTGACGGCGGAGATTGGTCTGATGAAAGCCGGTGAGCAGATCAGTGTGATGGAAATGATGGCGGTCGACCCGATCGAGCGGGTGCTGGCGCCGCGTTTCTGGGCCGGTGTGATCACCATGCCACTGCTGGCCGCGATGTTCAGCGCCACCGGTGTCATTGGCGGCTGGGTGGTCGGGGTGTTGATGATCGGGGTGGATGGTGGCGCCTTCTGGAGCCAGATCCAGGGTGGGGTCGATGTGTTCCAGGACCTTGGCAACGGCGTCATCAAGAGTATTGTGTTTGGGGTAGCGGTGACCTTTATTGCGCTGCTGCAGGGCTACAACGCGCAGGCTACGCCCGAAGGTGTGGCCAAGGCCACCACCCGCACGGTGGTGATGGCGTCGCTGACGGTACTGGGCCTGGACTTCATCCTGACCGCGATGATGTTCTCGGTATGACAAGTGCACAACAGGTGTCGGGGCTGCAGCACGATCGCAGCACGCGACTCCGGGTGTTAACCAATAAGAAAGAAGAGGTTTGAATGCAACGTTCAAAGAATGATGTCTGGGTGGGGATGTTTGTGCTGCTGGGTGCGGTCGCAATTTTGTTTCTGGCACTGCAGTCGGCCAATTTGCTGAGCCTCAATTTCCAGAAGACTTACATGGTGACCGCCAAGTTCGACAACATTGGTGGCCTCAAACCGAAGGCAGCGGTCAAAAGTGCGGGTGTAGTGGTGGGTCGGGTGGAAGACATCGCGTTTGACGACAAGTCGTTCCAAGCCCGTGTCACCCTGGCACTGGAAGACCGCTATGTGTTTCCCAAGGACAGTTCGCTCAAGATCCTGACCAGTGGCCTGCTGGGTGACCAGTATCTTGGCATCGAAGCGGGTGCAGATGATAAAAATTTGGCAAAAGGGGATGTCATCTCCAGCACCCAATCGGCCGTGGTGCTGGAGAATCTGATCAGCCAGTTTCTGTATAGCAAAGCAGCAGAACCTACGGCGCCTGAAGCCAGCAAATAGTTGAAGGGACAGTTCCAAGCATGAATTCAAAAAAAATCACTCAGGGAACCCAGAGTTTCACTACCCGCTTGATGCTGGTAGTGGCGGCGTTGTTGCTCAGCGCCTGCGCCACCGGCCCCAATGCCAACCCGCGCGACCCGATGGAACCGTTCAACCGCGGTGTCTACGGTTTCAACGATGCGGTTGACCGCACGGTGATCAAGCCAGTGGCCACTGTTTACCGCGACGTCTTGCCATCACCCGTGCGCACCGGTGTCAGCAATTTTTTCAACAACTTGCAAGACCTGTGGTCATTTGTGAACAACACGCTGCAGCTCAAGGGTGAGGGCGCGGGCAACAGCATCGTGCGTTTTGGGGTGAACACGGTGTTTGGTCTGGGTGGCCTGATCGACATCGCCAGCGAGATGCGTATCGAGCGCCACACCGAAGACTTTGGCCAGACCCTGGGGCGCTGGGGTGTGGGTGCCGGCCCGTACATGGTCCTGCCCTTGCTTGGCCCCTCCACGGTGCGTGACACCGCCGCCTTGCCGGTGGACATGGCAGGCAATGTGGTGTCGCAGGTGGACCACGTGCCCACGCGCAATTCCGCCACGGTCCTGAATCTGGTGGACCGGCGTTCGCAGTTGCTGGATGCTTCGCAGATGCTGGATGAGGTGGCTTTGGATCCCTACAGCTTCACCCGCGATGCGTATTTGCAGCGCAGGCGCAACCAGGTGTATGACGGCAACCCGCCGGATGAAGACGCTTATGTGCCTGCCAACGATGCGCCGGTTCAGTAAATTTTGGATGGAGTCACGATGAAACGACGTTTTTTGTTGAGTAGCTTGCCTGTGATTGGCGCCACCCTTCTGGGTTGGCATGTTGGCTCGGCCTGGGCTGCTGACGAAGCCCCCGACGCGCTGATCCAGCGGCTGACCAAAGAGGCCATCGACCTGATCCAGTCAGACAAAGCGGTGCAGTCCGGCGATGTGGCGCGCATCATGCAGTTGCTGGACCAGAAGATCATGCCCAACCTGAACTTCCAGCGCATGACCGCCTCCGCCGTGGGCCCCGCCTGGCGCCAGGCCACGCCTGAGCAGCGCGCACGGTTGCAGGCCGAGTTCAAGACCTTGCTGGTGCGTACCTATTCCGGCGCCATGAGCCAGGCCAAAAACCTGACATTCAGCATCAAACCGATGCGTTATGCGCCGGACGACAAGGAAGTGATTGTGCGCACCCTGATCCATGGCCGTGGTGACCCGGTGCAACTGGACTACCGCCTGGAAAAAACCCCGGGTGAGGGCGCTGGCTGGAAGATTTTTAACCTCAACGTGCTGGGTGTCTGGCTGGTGGACACCTACCGCAGCCAGTTTTCGCAAGAGATCAATGCCAAAGGCATTGACGGCCTGATCGCCACCCTGAGTGAGCGCAACAAATCCAATGCCGCTGGCGACACCAAGGCCAGCAAGGGGTAAATGTGCTTGAGCTGCCTGCCCAACTGACCCACACCAGCGCCAGCGCCTGTCTGCGAGAGCTGGCGGCAGCTGTGCCCAATCAGCCTGCCGAGGTGGTGGTCAGTGCGACCAAGCTGGGGCGTTTTGACTCGGCGGCGCTGGCGGTACTGCTGTCCTTGCGCCGCGACGCGCTGGCACTGGGCAAAACCTTTTCGGTGACCAAGCTGCCACAGCGTTTGAGCGATCTGGCGCATTTGTATGGCATTGAGGAGCTGCTGCCCGACAGGCGGCAGACCCCCCGGTAAAATAGCGGCCCCATGTCCGCCATCTCCTTCCAGTCTGTCTCCAAAGCCTATCCTTCTCCCCGTGGTTCTCAGAGCGACACCTTTCTGGCGCTTGACCGGGTCAGTCTGGACATTGAGCCCGGCGAGTTTTTCGGCCTGCTCGGCCCCAATGGCGCGGGCAAAACCACCCTGATCACCATCCTGGCCGGTCTGGCCCGGGCCACTTCGGGGCGGGTGTCGGTGCTGGGCAGTGATGTCCAGGCCGACTACGCAGCAGCACGACGCAAGCTGGGCGTGGTGCCGCAAGAGTTGGTGTTTGACCCGTTTTTCAACGTGCGTGAGGCGCTGCGCTTCCAGTCCGGCTACTTTGGTGTCAAACGCAACGACGCCTGGATCGACGAGCTGCTGGAGAGCCTGGGCCTGACCGACAAGGCCCACGTCAACATGCGTGCGCTCTCGGGCGGCATGAAGCGCCGCGTGCTGGTGGCGCTGGCGCTGGTGCACAAACCGCCAGTGATTGTGCTGGACGAACCCACCGCCGGGGTCGACGTGGAACTGCGCCAGACCCTGTGGGCCTTTATTGCCAAACTCAACCAGCAGGGCAGCACCGTGCTGCTGACCACGCATTACCTGGAAGAGGCCGAGGCCCTGTGCGGGCGCATCGCCATGCTCAAGCAGGGGCGGGTGGTGGCGCTCGATACCACCAGTGCCTTGCTCAAGGCCGCCTCCGGCAATGTGCTGCAGTTCAAGATTGATAGCGAACTCCCCCCGTCTTTGAAGGTCGGAGCCCGTATAACGGGGCGGGTTGTGCAGTACCCCGCCACCGACGCGCTGGCGATTGAACGCTACCTGGCCGCCGCGCGTGAGGCCGGTCTGACCCTGCAGGACATCGAGATCCGCCGCGCCGACCTGGAAGACGTGTTCCTCGAAGTGATGAAACGCCACGCACCGGCCGAGTCGCCCACCGCCGAGGTGATCGCATGACCGGCTGGCAGATGCTGTTTTACAAAGAAGTCATGCGCTTCTGGCGTGTGGTCGGCCAGACCGTGGGCGGCCCGGTGCTCACCGCCATGTTGTACCTGCTGATTTTTGGCCACGCGCTCGAATCCCACGTCAAGGTTTATGGCCAGGTCAGTTACACCGCGTTCCTGGTGCCCGGTCTGGCCATGATGAGCCTGCTGCAAAACGCCTTTGCCAACAGTTCCTCCTCGCTGATCGCCAGCAAGGTCATGGGCAACCTGGTGTTTTTGTTGCTCACACCGCTGTCCTACTGGAACTGGTTTGTGGCCTACGTGGGCGCGTCCATCGTGCGTGGCCTGGTGGTGGCGCTGGGGGTGTTTGCGGTTGCGTTCTTTTTCACTGAGCTGAGTTTTGTCGCGCCGGTCTGGATCGCCGTGTTTGCGCTGATGGGAGCCACGTTGATGGGGGCTTTGGGCTTGATTGCCGGGCTGCACTCGGAGAAGTTTGAACAACTCGCAGCCTTCCAGAACTTCATCGTCATGCCCATGACCTTTTTGAGCGGGGTGTTTTACTCGATCCATTCCTTGCCACCGTTCTGGCAGAAGGTCAGCCATGTCAACCCGTTTTTCTACATGATCGACGGCTTTCGCTACGGCTTTTTTGGGGTGAGCGACGTGTCCCCCTGGCTCAGCCTGGGCGTGGTCAGTGCCACCCTGGTGGTGGTCAGCCTGACTGCGCTGTACCTGCTGCGTATCGGTTACCGTATCCGTTCCTGAGCTTCTTTAACCGCCACAGGCCGTGTGCATGCACGGCCTGGCCAACACCTCCTTCCCCATGACCGCAGACCAACTCAAAGCCCTGATTGCCGCCCACCTGCCTTGTGAGCATCTTGCGGTCGATGGCGACGGCCGCCACTGGTATGCGGTGGTGGTGTCGACCGAATTTGAAGGCAAACGTGCCATCGCCCGCCATCAGCGCGTCTACGCCACGCTGGGCGACAAGATGAAAACCGACGAGGTGCACGCCCTGTCGATCAAGGCATTCACCCCGGCCGAATGGGCCGCCCAACCCCGTTAACCC
>NZ_JAHFZF010000046.1 GCF_018619435.1 Rhodoferax sp. U11-2br
CCACCCGGTTGCCCGAGAGCCCCCCCTCCCCGCCAAAAAACCCCGGCAGCACCAGCGCACCCGCCCAGATCAACTCACCCACACCAAAGCTGATCATCGCAAACGCGGTACCGGCGCGCCGGGTGCTGACCCAACCCAGCAACAACGCCAGCAGCACACTGCCCAGGCCACCGGCCAGCGGGATCAGGCTCACTGGCAGCGGCCAGCCACCACTGACACGGTTGAGTGTGTGTATGGCCAGATAAGCCCCCATGCCTGAATACACCGCATGGCCAAAACTCACCAGCCCACCCTGGCCCAGCAGCAGGTTGTAGCTCAGGCAGACAATGATGGCGACGCCGATCTGGCTCAGCAAGGACTGGCCCAGGCTGCTGTCCCACAGCAGCGGCGCCAGCACCAGGGCCAGCGCGTAGCCGCCCCACAGCAGCCAGAGCTTCGGGTGACGCATGCCCGGACCCAAGTCAGTAACTGGCATGGCGCTGTGCGCTCCCCATCAGGCCGTTGGGTCGCAGCACCAGGGTCAGCACCATCACCATGTAAGGCAACACCGGCGCCAACTGGCTGAGTTTGAGAGAAGGCAACATCGCCACATCCAGCGCCACGACAAAGGTCTGCATCAGCCCGATCCCCAGCGAGGCCAGCAAGGCACCGCGCAAGGAACCCAGCCCACCGACCACCACCACGACAAACACCACGCCACCCAACGCCTGCGCCATGTCGGGCTCGGTGACAAAAGCGTTGCCCCCCAGCACCCCGGCCAGCCCCGCCAGGGCACAGCCCAGGCCAAACACGAGTGTGAACACCCGCGGCACGTTGTGACCGAGGGCCTGCACCATCTCGGGATGCGTCAGCGCGGCGCGGATCACCAGCCCCACGCGGGTGCGCACCAGCAGCGCCAGCGCACCCAGCACCAGCAGGGTGATGCCCATGATGAAGGCGCGGTACAAGGGAAACTGGGTGTCAAACAGGGTCAACAGCGGCCCATCCAGCATCGGCGGCACCCGATAATCGACCGCGCTGCGGCCCCACAGACCCTGCACCAGCTCCACCAGGATGTAGGACAGGCCAAAGCTGATCAGCAGCTCGGACATGTGGCCAAAGGCGCGCACCCGGCGTAGGCCAAGAGACTCAAACCCCGCGCCCAGCAGGCCAACAAACAGCGGCGCCAGCAGCAGCGCCCACCAGAAACCCAGCCAGCCAGACAGGCTGTAGGCCAGGTAGGCGCCCAGCATATAAAAGGCGGCGTGGGCAAAGTTAAGCACCCCCATCAGGCCCCAGATCAGCGTCAGCCCGGAGCTGAGCAAAAACAGCAGCAGGCCGTAGCTGATGCCGTTCAACACAGACAGCGTGAACCAGGCCATGCTCAACCCGGCTGCCCGCCAACGCTCTGGCGCAGCCGCTGGGGCCATACCAACGTGCGGTGAAGAAGGTCGCGGTGTTGAACAAGTGTCTTGGAGCGTGTCATGGTGTGGGTGAGGTCTGTGGGCTGATTTTACGGAGCCGCCCAGCCCACCAACCTGCGCTCAGATGCCCCTGCGCCCACAGGGTTTGGGCCAGCCAGCCCACAATCCAGTACGGTGTCACAGAAATACAGGAACACAATGAAAACGACAGATTTTTTTGACTGGCTAGGCGAGAGGAGGCGACATAGCCTTAGCTATGGCAACGACGAACAACAACGCCAGGCAGGAAAAGATGCGCTTTCATGTTCCTGCATTTCTGTGGCGCCGTACTCACCATGAATGCGCCCCACCCGCCCAAGCTGCCCCTGCGTTTGCCCCTGAACTGGGACAACCAGTTTCACCAACTGGGCGCGGCTTTTTACACCCAGATCGCCCCCCAACCACTGCCCGAGCCGTATTGGGTCGGGCGCAGCCCCAGCGCCGCCGCGCTGCTGGGCCTGGACGCCCAGACCCTGGCCTCGTCCGAACTGTTGCAAGCCCTGTCGGGCAACCTGCCCATCTCAGGCAGCCAGCCGCTGGCCAGCGTCTACAGCGGCCACCAGTTTGGCCATTGGGCCGGGCAGTTGGGGGATGGCCGGGCGATTCTGCTCGGTGAAGCCCAAGGTTGGGAAATCCAGCTCAAGGGCTCGGGCCTGACACCTTATTCCCGCATGGGGGATGGCCGGGCGGTGTTGCGCAGCAGCATCCGCGAGTTTTTGTGTTCCGAAGCGATGTTTGGGCTGGGTATTCCCACCACCCGGGCGCTGTGTGTGACCGGCTCGGACCAGCCGGTGGAGCGCGAGCTGCTGGAAACCGCGGCGGTGGTAACCCGGCTGGCGCCGAGTTTCATCCGGTTTGGCCACTTCGAGCACTTTGCCAGCCGCCTGCAACATGCCGAGTTAAAGACTCTGGCCGACTTTGTCATAAACCGCTTTTACCCGGACTGCCGCAACGCGCCCACGCTGGACGGCAACGTCTACGCGAGCTGGTTGCAGGCGGTGGTGCAGCGCACGGCGGTGATGGTGGCGCACTGGCAGGCGGTGGGTTTTTGCCATGGGGTGATGAACACCGACAACATGAGCATCCTGGGCCTGACGCTGGACTACGGCCCGTTTGCCTTTCTGGATGTATTTGACCCGGGCCACATCTGCAACCACAGCGACCCGCATGGCCGTTATGCGTTTGACCAGCAACCCGAGATCGCCCACTGGAACCTGTATGCGCTGGCCAACGCGCTGATGCCGCTGATAGGCCGCCCCGCGCTGGCCGAACAGGCGTTGGACAGCTTTGAGCCGACGTTCAAGCGCAGCTACCAGCAGTTGATGGCCGCCAAACTCGGGCTCCAGCCCGCAGAGGGGGACGAGCAGCTGCCCGTCTTGATCCGCGACACGCTGGCCTTGCTGGCGCAGGACCGGGTCGACTACAGCATCTTCTGGCGCCGCCTGAGCCATGCCAGGGCCAGCGGCCCCTTCGAGCCGGTGCGCGACCTGTTCATCGACCGAGTTGGCTTCGACACCTGGCTGCTACGGTATCAAGAGCTATGTGCCCAATCAGAAAAAGGGCTAGAGGCCAATTTGATGCTCAAAGTCAACCCCAAATATGTGCTGCGCAACTACCTCGGTGAAAACGCCATCGAGGCGGCGCGACACAAAGACTTCAGCGGCGTGGCCAACTTGCTGACGCTGCTGCTGGCGCCCTATGATGAACACCCCGCGTTTGAGGCGCTGGCTAGTTTGCCGCCCGATTGGGCCAGCCAGATCAGCATCAGCTGCAGTTCCTGACCCTTTTGGAGACCCACACCATGCGCTTTCCCATCCAGAAAAGTGACGCCGAGTGGCAGGCCCAGCTGGCCGACATGGGCGCCGAACCCGGTGCTTTCCAGGTCACACGCCAGGCCGCCACCGAGCGCCCGTTCACCGGCAAATACGCGCGCCACTGGGCCGACGGCAGCTACCACTGCATCTGCTGCGGCAATAAGCTCTTTGACGCTGACACCAAGTTCGACGCGCATTGCGGCTGGCCCAGCTTTTCGCTGGCGGTGCCCGGTGCCATCACCGAGATCACCGACCGCAGCCACGGCATGACCCGGGTGGAAACCGTGTGCTCCCAATGTGGCGCCCACCTGGGCCATGTGTTTGACGACGGCCCGGCGCCCACTGGCTTGCGGTATTGCATGAACTCGGCTTCGTTAAACTTCAAGGCTACATGAAAATTCTCATCGACTTCTTCCCGATCCTGCTGTTTTTCGGCGCCTTCAAGTTCTACGACATCTATGTGGGCACTGCGGTGCTGATGGCCGCCACCGTGCTGCAGATGGCGCTGATCTACGGCATCGACCGCAAGCTGACCGCCATGCACAAGATCACGCTGGCCTTGATCCTGGTGTTTGGCACCTTGACCCTGGTCTTGCACGATGAGCGTTTCATCAAATGGAAACCCACCGTCTTGTATGGCGCCATGGCCATTGCGCTGGCCCTGGCGGTGTGGGTCTACAAGAAAAACTTCCTCAAGGCCTTGCTGGGCAGCCAGCTGAGCCTGCCTGAGCCGGTTTGGATGCGGCTCAACGGGCTGTGGGTGGGCTACAGCGCCTTCATGGCGTTCATCAATGGTTATGTGGCGGCGTATTTCAGCACCGAGGCCTGGGTCGACTTCAAGATCTGGGGTTATGTGTTCCCGGTGGTGTTTCTGGTGGGCCAGGGCTTTTATATCTCGCGTTACCTGACCGAGGAGAAAAGCGAGCCCACACCATGAGCCAGCCACTGCCGACCGCGAGCGCGGCGCTGATCACCCAACGCCTACAAGAGCGGCTGCAACCCACTGCGCTCGAGGTGATTGACGAGAGTGCGCTGCACAGCGGCCATGCGGGCGCCAATGCCAGCGGCTTTGGCAGCCACTTCCGTGTACGGATTGCTTCACAGTTATTTACCGGCAAGACACCGGTAGCGCGGCATCGGCTTGTGTATGATGCGCTGCAAGATTTCATCGACCAGGGCCTGCACGCGCTGGCCATCGAAACAAAATTGCCCGCCGCCAACTGAAGCGGGTCCAACCCCCAAACACTTTTCATTCAAAACGCAGGAAATTTCCATGAAAAACAAACTCGTCGCAAGTTTTGCACTGGCCGCTTTGGTGGCCGGTCTGTCGCCCTTGGTGAACGCCCAGAACCTGGCGATCGTGAATGGCAAAGCCGTGCCGCTGGCCCGTGTCCAGGCCCTGAGCCAGCAAATCGCCCGCTCCGGCCGTGAAGTCACGCCGGACATCGAAAAACAGATCAAGGACGAAGTCATCGCCCGCGAAATCTTCATCCAGGAAGCCCAGAAACAAGGCCTGGACACCACCGAAGACTACAAGGTGCAGATGGACCTGGCACGCCAGACCATCCTGATCCGTGACCTGTTCACCAACTTCCAGAAGACCAACGCCGTCACCGACGAAGAAATCAAGGCTGAATACGACAAGTTTGCGGCGGCCAACAGCGGCAAGGAATACCGTGCCCGCCACATCCTGGTTGAGAAAGAAGCCGATGCCAAGGCCATCATCGCCAAGCTGAAAAAAGGCGCCAAGTTTGAAGACATCGCCAAAAAGGAAAGCAAAGACCCGGGCTCTGGTGTCAACGGTGGTGACCTGGACTGGGCACCCGCTGGCAACTATGTGACCGAATTTGCCGAAGCCCTGACCAAGCTGGCCAAGGGCAAGATCACCGACACCCCGGTCAAGTCACAGTTTGGTTACCACATCATCCGCCTGGACGATGTGCGTGAAGCCCAGTTGCCCAAGTTTGAGGAAGTCAAACCCCAGATCGCCCAGCAACTGCAACAGCAAAAACTGGCCAACTACCAGAACGACCTGCGCACCAAAGCACGCATCGAATAAGGCCAGCGCCTTCGAGATCCACAACGCGGCCCAAGTGGCCGCGTTTTTTTTGCGCCTAAAGCAGCAGTTCACTGTGCGCAGCCACGTCGCCCAGCCCTTGCAGCGACAAAGCCAACTCCTCCTGCAGCCAGGCGCGAAATGCCAACAAAGGTGGCCAGTCCTCCAGCTCTGGCGGGAAAACACACCAGAAGGCGTACACACTGTTGTCGGGCAAGGCCCAGGGCGACAGGCGAACCAGTTGTCCCTGGCGCAGCGCGTCGGCCGCCAGTACCTCGCGTGCCAGCCCGATGCCCATGTCCTGCTCCACCGCCTGTAGCATCAGACCCGCATCGTTGAAGGTCGCCACCGGGTTGACCGCGACGCGGCTGCCGCCCAGCGCAAACCAACGCTCCCACCATGAGGCCTGACCCAGCAGCGGCTCCTCGGCCAATGCATCGGTGCCACGCCCCTGCAGGCGCCGTGCCGCGGCGGGTGACCCCAGCGCAATCAGAGGTGAATCGATCAGTTGCACCGCCTGCAAACCGCGCCACGGACCCGACCCCTGGCGCAAGGCCACGTGGTAGCCCTCACGCACCAGGTCCACCATCTGTTGTGTGGCATGGATCTCCAGGTTGATCTCCGGGTGACGCTCACGCCAGCGCGACATGCGTGGCAACAACCAGCGCTGTGCGAACGAGGGCAACAAGGTCAGGCGGATGCGCTGCGCCTCGCCTTTTGCCGTTGCCACGGCGGCGCGCAGGCCTTCATCCAGGCGGTCCAGCGCAGGCTCTACATGGCGCAGCAAAGCCGCACCTGCTGCATTGAGCACAATGCGCCGCCCACGCCGGTCAAACAGCTCAAAACCGAGCTGGTCTTCGAGCAACTTGATCTGCTGGCTGACCGCACTGTGGGTCAAATGGAGCTCTTGCGCGGCCGCACGCAGGTTGCCCAGGCGCGCCACCACGCGAAAGGCCGGAAGGGTATTCAAAGGTAATCTAGGCATAAATTGGTAAGCATTGGTGAACAATTAGTTCATAAATGATCGATATCCACGGGTTAATTCATTAGATAAGCTTACCAGCATGTCTACTCAACCCTTGGAGATCACCATGCACACCGTCTGTCAGCCATGCGCTTGTGTCCCCTTGCCACAACACAAACGGCACAGCACCATCCAACGCTGCTTGTCTGTTGTACGCCGCTTTGGGGCGACGCTGAGGGCCGTGCTCAGAACCCGCCCGCGCGAGCGGCAGCTGGCGTCACTCGACGGCCTGAGCGCAGAAACACTCAAGGACATCGGTGCGCCGGAGTGGCTGCAAGCACAGGCCTATCGCGCACACGCGCGTGCCCGGCAGGGGGGCCTATTTGAAAGGGAGTCGCTGTACTGGCGTTAAGAAGCCCCGTCTGCCATCCGTCGTGCGGCGCGGGGTCATCACCCCTTGGACCTCATCACCCAAGCCAGGCAGGGATAATTCGGGCCATGTCCCTGCTCCCTCACCAACTTGAACTCTTAGCCCCGGCGCGTGACGCCGCCATCGGCATCGAAGCCGTCAACCACGGAGCCGACGCTGTCTACATTGGCGGCCCCGGCTTTGGTGCACGCTCCAGCGCCGACAACTCGGTGGCCGACATTGCTCGTCTGGCAGCACATGCCCACCGCTTCAACAGCCGGATTTTTGTCACCCTCAACACCATCCTGCGTGACGACGAGCTGGAGCCAGCACGCCAACTGACCTGGCAACTGTATGAGGCCGGGGTAGACGCGCTGATCATCCAGGACATGGGCCTGCTGGAGCTGGACCTGCCACCGATCCAGTTGCACGCCAGCACCCAGACCGACATCCGCACGTCCGAAAAAGCGCGTTTTTTGCAAGACGCAGGCCTGTCGCAGATTGTGCTGGCGCGTGAGCTGACGCTCGAACAAATCGCCGCCATCCGCGCTGCCACCGACCCCAGCCGATGCGCCATCGAGTTTTTTGTGCACGGCGCCTTGTGTGTGGCCTACAGCGGCCAGTGTTACATCAGTGCTGCCCACACCGGGCGCAGCGCCAACCGCGGTGAATGCAGCCAGGCCTGCCGCCTGCCCTACCAGGTGATTGACGACAAGGGGCGCTTTGTTGCGCACGACAAACACGTCCTCTCGATGAAAGACAACAACCAGAGCGACAACATCAGCACGCTGGTGGACGCCGGTGTGCGCAGCTTCAAGATCGAAGGCCGCTACAAGGACATGGCCTATGTGAAGAACATCACCGCGCACTACCGCACCCTGCTCGATGAGGTGATTGAAGCACACCAACACTCCGAGCAGCCGCTGGCCCGCGCCAGCAGCGGCAAGACCACCTTCAGTTTCACCCCCGACCCGAACCAGAACTTCAACCGCGAATTCACCGATTACTTTGTCAACGGCCGCCAGGATGATATCGGTGCCTTTGACTCGCCAAAAAACCCGGGCCAACCGATTGGCCACGTGTTACAAACCGGCCCGAACTGGGTGGAGCTCGAACTCAGCAGCCGCTACACCGAGTTACACAACGGCGACGGCCTGTGTTACTACGACCTGCAAAAAGAGTTGGTCGGCTTGGCCATCAACCGGGCCGAACTCATCAGCGCCAAAAAGGCGCGCTGGCGGGTGTTTCCCAAAGACGCGATGGACATACTCAAAGACCTGCGCGCGGGGCTGGAAGTCAACCGCAACCGCGATCTGCATTGGCTGCGCCAGCTCGACAAGAAGTCAAGCGACCGGCGCATCGGCCTCTGGATCAACCTGCAGGTGCAGGCCGAGGCCGTGCACCTGACCCTGACCGACGAAGACGGCCACAGTGCCACGGTGCAGCAGCCCTTTCCCGCAGCGCAGCGGCAAGCGGCGCTGGATACAGACGCTGCACTGGAACAGATCCGCAGCCAGTTGGGCCGCCTGGGAACTACCAACTTCATAGCCATCAGCACAGACGTGACCTGGGCTAGAGGCCGATTTGAGGCCATTGTGTTGCCGAGCTCCCTGCTCAACAGCCTGCGCCGCGACGCAGTGGCGCAGTTGGAAGCAGCCCGCGCCGCCGCCTTCACCCGCCTGCCACGTGCACTGCCAGTGGAGCCACCCGCGCCCTACCCCGAAGACAGCTTGAGTTATCTGGCCAATGTGTTCAACAAAGCGGCCCGCAGCTTTTACGCCAAACACGGTGTCAAGGTGATCGCCCCAGCCTATGAAGCGGTGCAGGAGATGGGCGAAGTCAGCCTGATGATCACCAAACACTGTGTGCGCTTTTCCTTGAGCCTGTGCCCCAAACAGGCCAAGGGCGTGACCGGTGTGCAGGGTTTTGTGAAAGCCGAGCCGCTGCAACTGGTCAACGGCAAAGAGAAACTCACGCTGCGTTTTGACTGCAAACCCTGCGAGATGCATGTCATGGGCAAGATGAAACCAGCGGTGGCCAAGCAGTCACGCCAGGAACTGGCCGCAGCCAGCCAAGGTGTGCCAATCAGTTTTCACAAAGTCCGGCCCAAGCAGGAATTTGGCCACTGACATCGCCTGACCAGCGCCCCGGATGGACGCACTATTTCGGGCATCATCCAGGGCTTTGATGTGAACGAGTGCTCCCCATGACTTTGAAAGTTGTTGCTGCGCCGCCTCTGTGGCTGGCCTGTGTGTTCCTGGCCCTGAGCATGTCGCTGGTGGGCAGTTATGTGGCGCTGAGTAAACCGCTGGCGGCGGCGCTACCGGTGTTTTTGCTGGCCTGGTTGCGTTTTGGCATTGGTGCGCTGGCCATGCCGCACTGGCTGGTCAAACCCGCCAATGAGGTGCCGATGAGCCGCGCGACAAAGAAGCTGATTTTTCTCGAATCCTTCCTGGGCAATTTTTTGTTCACGATCTGTATGCTGTTTGGCGTGAGCCTGACCACTGCCGTCTCAGCGGGCGTCATTTTGGCGGCGATCCCGGCGGTGGTGGCGCTGCTGAGCTGGGTTTTCCTGCGTGAGCGCATCAGCCGCCGTGTGGCGCTGGCGATTGTGCTGGCGGCGCTGGGCATCGGCTTGTTCTCACTCTCGAAATCAGAGCTATCTGCCCATGCAATACAAGGGCCAGATGCCAATTTGGCTCATAAAACATCGTGGCTGGGCAATCTGCTGGTGATGGGCGCTGTGGTGTGTGAGGCCGCATATGCGGTGATTGGCAAAAAACTTACCGGCACCGTGTCACCCAAACGCATCACCGCACTGATCAACCTGTGGGGGTTTGCACTGATGACCCCGATGGGCCTGTACGCGGCCTGGGCCTTTGATTTCTCGGGTGTGGCGATACCGATCTGGCTGCTGCTGGTGTTCTACGCGCTGGCCGCCAGCGTCTGGACGGTATGGTTGTGGATGACCGGCTTAAAAACCGTGCCCGCGTCGCAGGCCGGGGTGTTCACCGTGATGCTGCCGATCTCGGCCGCTGCTGTGGGCGTGCTGGTGCTAGACGAGACCTTGACGGGCATGCAGTTGCTGGCGTTTGGCCTGTGCCTCTCAGGGGTGGTGCTGGCCACACTCCCGGCACGCGCCAAGCCGGTCAAGGCCTGAACCCGACTCAGGCCAAGGGCGTGGCGCTCACCACCATGCCATCGGCATCAGCGTACAACCAGTCACCCGGGCGTACCCAGACGCCCTGAATCTGCACCGGCACATCACGCAGGCCCTGGTTGTGTTTGTCGGTGGGCATGGGCACACAGGCCAGCGCGCGGATGCCCAGGTCCAGCTGCGACAGTTCGGCCACATCCCGCACACAACCATTGATCACCACTCCAGCCCAACCATGGCGTGCAGCGGCAGCACCCAGATTGCCACCCAGCAGTGCACGGCGCAAAGAGCCCGCACCGTCCACCACCAGCACCTTGCCCACCCGCCCCTCGGGCGTGTCGATCCAGCCAGTGCTCTCCACCGCAGCTTTCACGAGCGAGTTGTCTTCGAAACATTTGACCGTGCTCACCGGCCCGGCAAAAGCCAGGCGTGCCCCAAAGTCGCGAAACACCGCAGGCAACACCGCAAACACCTCGGGAGACGCCTGTTTGTGCGCATCACACAGGTCACAAGTCAGTGGAATTGGGCGCATCGTGATTTCCCTCAAATAATGGAAAATTGTAGGCAAGCGAGCCCCGCAAATGGGCCACTTGCCACCGTACGGCACCACTGTGGGGCCTCACGCTACAAAAAACGTGAGCAACAGGCCATATTTCTCGCTTTTCCCCTTGGAAAAGGGGTTTTTCTCCAGTAGCATCCGGCTCAACCAGCAGATGAGCTTTTCTTGCTGGTGATTGATTAACTTCCAATAGGACAAAACACCATGGCAACTGCAACCAAAGCGCCAGCAAAAAAAGCTGCTCCAGCCCCCAAAGCCGCACCCGCCAAAAAAGCGGCAGCCACCAAGGCTGTGCCAGCGGCACCGGCAAAAAAAGCGGCTCCTGCCAAAGCGGCAGCACCCGCCAAAGCCGTGAAGGCTGCACCAGCCAAAGCTGCCGCCAAGGCCGCCCCTGCCAAAGCAGCACCCGCCAAGAAAGCCGCACCCGCTAAAAAAGCCGCAGCCCCCAAAGCCGCTGGCAAAAAAGCGCCCGCCAAAAAACGCACCGTCAATGCTGCCTTCATGAAGGCCCTGACCCCGAGCGCCGCTTTGGCAGCTGTGGTGGGTGGCAAGCCTCTGCCACGTACCGAAGTGGTCAAACAGCTGTGGGTCTACATCAAGAAGCAAAAACTGCAAGACGCCGTCAACAAGCGCCTGATCAATGCAGACGCCAAACTCAAAGAAGTTTTTGGCAAGGCACAGGTCACCATGTTTGAAATGGCCGGCTTGATCGGCAAACACCTGAAATAAATCTGAAATAATTAACCCCCTGGCAGCATGAAAAAGCCGACGTCACGTCGGCTTTTTCTTCATGTCAAGACGTTGGGTTCATCATAAAAATCAAAGTCTGCGATGTTTCGTTTCCTGTTAACCCGCTTCAGTCTGATCATCCCGACCTTCATCGGCATGACGCTGGTAGCGTTCTTCCTGATCCGGATGGTGCCCGGTGATCCCATTGAAACCCTGGCCGGGGAACGGGGCATTGACGCAGCACGTCACGCCGAGTTGCTCAAGGCCTATGGTCTGGATCGCCCGGTGATGGTGCAATACGGCATCTACATCGGCCGTGTGCTGCAAGGTGATCTGGGTAACTCGATCATCACCCACAGCCCGGTGCTCGACGAATTCCTGGCCCTGTTTCCAGCCACGGTGGAGCTGGCGGTGTGCGCCATGTTGTTCGCCCTCATTGTGGGTATTCCGGCAGGCATTTTGGCCGCCGTTAAACGCAACACCTTTCTCGACCACGGCGTGATGGGGGTGTCCCTGACCGGTTATTCGATGCCGATTTTCTGGTGGGGTCTGTTGCTGATTTTGCTGTTTTCGGTGCAACTGGATCTGACGCCAGTGTCGGGCCGCATCTCGGTGCAGTATTTCATTGAGCCGGTAACCGGCTTCCTGCTGATCGATACCTGGCTGGCGGGTGACAAGGACGCTTTCTGGTCAGCTGTCACCCACCTGATCTTGCCGATGGTTGTGCTGGGCACCAATCCGCTGGCGGTGATTGCGCGCATGACACGTTCTGCCATGCTCGAAGTGCTGGGTGAGGATTACATCCGTACCGCACGCGCCAAGGGTTTGTCCAACCTTCGGGTGGTGGGTTTACATGCCCTGCGCAATGCGCTGATCCCTGTGATCACCGTGATTGGGCTGCAGATCGGTGTGTTGTTCACCGGCGCGATCCTGACCGAAACCATTTTTTCCTGGCCCGGCGTGGGCAAGTGGATGATCGAAGCCATTGGTCGGCGTGACTACCCCGTGCTGCAAGGCGGCATCTTGCTGCTGGGCGGCATGGTGATGATCATCAACCTGCTGGTGGATGTGACCTACGGCATCATCAACCCGCGCATTCGGCATTAAACAGGCCCTTGACCATGACGACGCTTGCCGAACCTATTTCTCATACCCCCCAGCATCCCCTGCGCGAGTTCTGGGACTATTTTTCAACCAACAAAGGCGCCGTGGGTGGCCTGGTGATTGTGTTGCTGGTGCTGCTGATGGCCGCTTTTGCGCCCTGGATTGCACCGTATGCCCCCGACATCACCGACCCCAGCGTTTTTCTGGTGCCACCCGCCTGGCAGGAAGGTGGCTCGACTGCCCACCTGCTCGGTACCGATGCCATTGGCCGCGACATCCTGTCCCGCCTGATCCATGGCGCCCGCTTGTCTTTGGCCATTGGCCTGGCGGTGGTGGCGCTGTCGGTGACGCTGGGCACCGTGCTGGGTCTCACTGCTGGCTATTTCCGTGGCGTGTTCGAGGTGGCCGTGATGCGCCTGATGGACATCATCCTGACCCTGCCCAGCCTGCTGCTGGCGATTGTGATCGTGGCCATCCTCGGCCCAGGTCTCATGAACGCGATGCTGGCGGTGGCGATTGTGGTGTTGCCACATTACGTGCGTATCACCCGTGCCGCAGTGATCTCCGAGATGTCGCGCGACTATGTGACGGCGGCGCGCATGAACGGCGCAGGCCACCTGCGGCTGATGTTCAGCGAGGTGTTGCCCAACTGCACCGCACCACTGATCGTCCAGGCTTCGCTGGGCATCTCGACCGCCATTCTGGACGCCGCTGCCCTGGGCTTTCTGGGCCTGGGTGCACAACCACCCTCACCCGAGTGGGGCACCATGCTGGCCGACGCGCGCGAATTTGTGTTGCGCGCCTGGTGGGTGGTGACCTTCCCCGGTCTGGCAATTTTGATCACGGTGCTGGCCTTCAACCTGCTTGGTGATGGCTTGCGCGACGCGTTTGACCCCAAACTCAAACGCTGAAAGAGTTATAGATGGCACTTCTGGAAATTCAAAACCTGTCGGTCAGGTTCCCGTCCAAGACCGCAGTCATGCACGCCGTGGACGGCGTAAGCCTGTCCCTGGAAGCAGGCGACGTGCTGGGTATTGTGGGCGAGTCCGGCTCCGGCAAAAGCGTGACCATGATGGCCCTGATGGGTCTGGTGTCCTACCCGGGCCAGATCAAGGCCGACAAACTGGTCTTTGACGGCCACGACCTGCTCAAACTGTCAGACCGTGATCGCCGCCGACTCATCGGCAAAGACATGGCGATGATTTTTCAAGACCCGACCACCAGTCTGAACCCCTGTTTTACCGTGGGCTTTCAGATGGCGGAGACCTTGAAGTTACACATGGGCATGGACAAGGCGGCAGCCCGCAAACGCTCTATCGAACTGCTCGAACAAGTGGGTATCCCGGCGCCTGAGAGCCGCCTGGGCGTTTACCCGCACCAGTTGTCGGGTGGCATGAGCCAGCGTGTGATGATTGCCATGGCGATTGCCTGCAACCCCAAACTCCTGATTGCAGATGAACCCACAACAGCGCTGGATGTGACCATTCAGGCGCAAATCCTGGATCTACTGCGCAACCTGCAGAAAGAGCGCAACATGGCGTTGGTGCTGATCACCCACAACATGGGCGTGGTGTCCGAGATGGCACAACGTGTGGCGGTGATGTACGCCGGCCAGATCATGGAAGAACGCAGCGCACAAGCCATGTTTGAGACCCCGCAACACCCTTACACCGACGCCCTGCTGGCCGCCATGCCCGAGCGCAGTGATGGCGCGACACGCCTGGCCACCATCCCTGGCATGGTGCCGGGCCTGTTTGACCGACCCAGCGGCTGCTTGTTTGCGCCGCGTTGTATGTATGCCAATGCCCACTGCCGTGAACAGCGACCCGCATTGCGCGACTGGCAAAACGGGCTGGTGCGTTGCCACACACCACTCGCAACAGCGCCTGCTGCACAAGGAGTGGCAGCATGAGTCAGTCCACCCATTCCCAACACACCACCAACCTGGCCGATGAGCCGGTGGTGGTCGCGCGTGACCTGAAACAGGTTTACAAAATCAACCATGGTGCATTTCGGGCTGCCGATCACCTGCAGGCCGTCAGCGGTGTGTCCTTCACCGTGCGTGCCGGCAAAACGCTGGCGGTGGTCGGCGAATCTGGCTGCGGCAAGTCCACCCTGGCACGCATGGTGTCACTGATTGAAGCGCCAACCGCAGGTGACCTGAAACTGGGCCAGGTCGATGTGATGGCCGCCAGCGCCAAAGAGCGCCATGCCCTGCGGCGCACGGTGCAACTGGTGTTCCAGAACCCGTATGGGTCGCTCAACCCACGCAAGAAAATTGGTGCCATTCTGGAGGCGCCTCTGGAGATCAACACCGACCTGTCCCCCGCCCACCGCGCCGAACAGGCCCGCTCCATGCTGGCCCTGGTGGGTCTGCGCCCCGAGCACTATGACCGCTATCCACACATGTTCTCGGGTGGCCAGCGCCAGCGCATCGCCATCGCACGCGCGCTGATGCTCAAACCCGCGCTGATTGTGGCTGACGAGCCGGTCTCGGCACTGGACGTGTCGATCCAGGCCCAGGTGCTGAACCTGCTGGCCGATCTGCAGCGCGAACTGGGTCTGGCTTACCTGTTCATCTCGCACGATCTCGGGGTGGTGCGCCACATTGCCGACGATCTGCTGGTGATGTACCTCGGCCACGCCATGGAACAAGGTGACAAGGCCACCATTTTTGCCCAACCCTTGCACCCCTACACCCAGGCCCTGCTGGCCTCCACACCGGGTATGGTGGGCTCCGGGGTGTCCAAGCAACGCATTGTGCTCAAAGGGGAGCTGCCGTCGCCACTGAATCCCCCGAGCGGTTGCGTTTTCTCAACCCGCTGCCCGCATGTCACTGCACAATGCCAAGCGGAGCGTCCGATTCTGAGAGAGCTGGCTGGCAGGAAAGTTGCTTGTCATCTGGCTGAACAATTCATCAAACCCGCTGCTTAAGCAGCATCTACCTGTCAGGAGTCCACAAGATGACCATTTCCATTGCGACGACATTGACCAAATTCCCGCTGAAGCGAACTGCACTGTGTGCGTTGGCGCTGCCAGCCCTGCTGGCTCTGTCGCCGGTCTCGGCCAAAACACTGGTGTACTGCTCGGAAGGCAGCCCGGAAAACTTTGCCCCCAGCATCAACACCACCGGCACCTCGTTTGACGTCAGTGAACAGATCTACGACAACATCGTCGACTTCGAACGTGGTGGCACCAAAGTGGTACCCGGGCTGGCCGAAAAATGGGACGTCTCCAAAGATGGCCTGGAATACACCTTCCACCTGCGCAAGGGTGTGAAATGGCAATCCAACAAAAACTTCAAGCCCAGTCGCGACTTCAACGCCGATGACGTGTTGTTCATGTTTGAGCGCCAGTGGAAAGAAAACGACCCTTACTTCAAGGTCACCAGCGCCAACCACGCTTATTTTGGTGACATGGGCATGCCCAAGCTGCTGAAATCCGTGGACAAGGTGGACGACTACACCGTCAAGGTCACCCTGAATGCACCCGAAGCACCGTTCCTGTCCAACCTGGCAATGCAGTTCGCCGGTGTCCAGTCCAAGGAATACGCGATTGCCATGCTCAAGGCTGGCACCCCCGAAAAGATTGACCAGGAACCCGTCGGCACCGGCCCCTTCATGCTGGTGCAATACCAGAAAGACGCCATCATCCGTTACAAGGCCTTCCCACAATACTGGGCTGGCAAGGCCAAGATCGATGACCTGATCTTCTCCATCACTCCTGATGCGTCGGTGCGTTGGGCCAAGCTGCAAAAGGGTGAGTGCCATGTCATGCCCTACCCCAACCCGGCTGACCTGCCTGCCATCCGCAAAGACCCCAATGTGGTCGTGATGGAGCAACCTGGCCTGAACGTGGGTTACCTGGCCTACAACACCACCAAGAAGCCGTTTGACGATGTGCGTGTGCGCAAAGCCGTGAACATGGCCATCGACAAGAAGGCGATTGTGGATGCGGTGTATCTGGGCACAGGTGTTCCTGCCACCAACCCGATCCCACCCACCCAGTGGTCTTACAACAAGTCTGTCAAGGACGACGCCTACAACCCCGCAGAAGCCAAGAAGTTGCTGGCCGCTGCTGGCTTGGCCAACGGCTTCACCACCGACCTGTGGGCCATGCCCGTGCAACGCCCCTACAACCCGAACGCCAAACGTATTGCCGAGCTGATGCAGGCAGACCTGGCCAAGGTGGGCATCAAGGCTGAAATCAAGAGCTTTGAATGGGGTGAGTACCGCAAGCGCATGCAGTCGGGTGAACACCAAATGGGTATGTTGGGCTGGACCGGTGACAACGGTGACCCGGACAACTTCCTGAACACCCTGCTGGGCTGTGCTGCGTCCAAGAACAATGGCTCCAACGTGGCCAAGTTCTGCTACCAGCCATTTGAAGACCTGGTGCAAAAAGCCAAGGTGGTGTCCAACCCGGCTGAGCGTGCCAAGCTGTACGAAAAAGCCCAGGTGATCTTCAAGGAACAAGCCCCCTGGTTCACCATCGCCCACGCGGTGCAGATCAAACCGGTGCGCAAGGAAGTCATTGGCTTCAAGCTGAGCCCGTTTGGCCGCCACTCCTTCTACGGTGTGGATATGGCCAAGTAAGTCACCTCGACACCCTCAAAAAAGCCAGCTTCACGCTGGCTTTTTTTTTGCTTGGTCAGGCTCACACCAGAGGTTTAGGGTCTCAGTACCAAAGCTTCAAAGTCCTCAACCATCAGCGGCCGACTGAAGAAGTAGCCCTGATACGCATAGCAGCCTGCGCTGGCGAGAAACGCACGCTGTGCGTCAGTTTCAACCCCCTCGGCGATCACACTCAAACCCAGACCCTGGGCCAAGGTGATGATGGTTTTGGCGATACCTGCGCTATTTGTGTTGGTCAACACCTCACTGACAAACGAGCGGTCAATCTTCAACTGGTCCAGCGGCAAACGGCCAAGGTAGGATAAGGAAGAGTAGCCGGTACCAAAATCGTCCATAGAAAAGCCAATACCCTGGCTTTTTAATACGCCCATCTTTTCAATGATGTCGTCGACATTGCCCACCAGCAGACTCTCGGTGAGCTCCAGTTTCAGGTGTTTGGGGTTGATCCCCGCGCGCTCGACCACCAACATCACCTGTCGCACAAAATCAGGCTGTGCCAACTGCAGGGCACTGACGTTCACCGCCAACACCAGATCTGCCAGGCCCGAGCAGTTCTGCCACTTGGCCAGCTGGCAACAGGTGGTTTCCAGCACCCACTGCCCGAGCTGCAGAATCACACCGGTTTCTTCCGCCAAGGGAATGAAATCTGCAGGCGACACCATGCCACGCGTCGGATGGCGCCAGCGCACCAACACTTCTGCACCAGTCACCCGGCCAAGTGCCATGACCTGGGCCTGATAGTGCAGCTCAAATTGCCCAGCCGACACCGCACTGCGCAAATCCTTTTCCATCGCCACGCGGTTGATCATGACGGTCTCCATCGTGGGATCAAAAAAGTGCACTCCATTGCGCCCCATATCCTTGGCGCGGTACATGGCCAGGTCAGCCTGGCGCATCAAGTCATCGATGCTGGCGGCTTGACCCAGAAACATCGTGGCGCCGATGCTGGCCGAACCCGTGTGTGTCACCTCACCCAATTGGTAGGGCAGGCTCAAAACTGCCAAAATTTTGGCGGACACCAACTCGATGTCTTTCACCGCCTCGACCTCACTCTGGCCCAAACCCGCCAGAATCACCGCGAACTCATCTCCCCCGACGCGTGCCACCGTGTCACTGTCTCGCACACAGCCGACCACACGCCCGGCCACCTGCTGCAGTTGCAGGTCACCCACATCGTGGCCCAAGGTGTCATTGAGCGTTTTGAAGTGGTCCAGATCAATGAACAACATCGCACCAAAAGTGCCATGGCGATGGCCAGCTGCGATCACCTGTTTGAGACGGTCCACCAACAGCGTCCGGTTGGGAAGTCCAGTCAGTTGGTCGTAAAAAGCCAGTTTCCTGATTATTTCGTCCGCCGCCTGGCGTTCGGATATGTCGCGCAAGGCGCTCGCAAAAAACAGCCCTTTGTTGGTCTCAATCCGGCTCAGGCTGACCTCCACGTGGCATTCGCTGCCATCTTTTCGCAAGGCTTTGATGGTTTTCCTGAGAGCCCTGGGGGGTGTTTGGGTGTCTGCGCCAAACCCCTCGCGCAGCCTGTGATGCGCGGCACGGGAAGGCATGGGCACCAGGTCTTCGATCGGTTTGCCCAGCAGTTCTGCCATCGCATACCCCAACAAGGGTGTCACTTGCTGGTTGACCATGGTGATGATGCCGTGCTCATCACTGATCAGCAAGGCGTCGGGTGTTGCTTCAAAAATCGACTGCAGGCGCGCATCACTGTCGCGCAAAGCCATCTCCCGTTGGTGTGTCACCTTGTCAAACACCCGTTGCCGTCGTTGGTGGATGTACAAGGCCAGGAACACGGCCAAGCTCACCGCCCCAAAGGCTCCACCCAGCAAACTGGTTTCCCGTCGCCAGTTCGCATGGATGGCCGACACATCACGAGAGACCATCACGACCAGCGCCTTGTCCATGGCCAATTGCGGCGGCTGCACTGTGCGCAGGGCCACCTGCCGGAGCTCGCCACTGGCGTCAGTTGTGCCGGTGAAGGCGCTGGTCGCCCAACCAAGGTTTTTGTGCTGGCCAAAGACACTGTCTGGCTGAGCCCAGTTCACTTCGTCTTGGCCAAGGGTGTAGGGTGCACTGACAAAGAGCTGACCGTCACCGTGAAACAGTGCAATCTGGGTGTCTGGGGTAAAACGGACCGAATCCAGCAAAACACCAGAGAAAGTCGACTCCACCACGGCCACCACCACCCCACCAAATTGGCCATCAGCGTGCTGGATGTCCCTCACCAAGGCCATCGACGGTCTGCCCAGGCTGCTGACAAATGGCGCAGATACATGCAGGACACCTTGGCCACGCTGTCGCAAGGCGGTCTGAAAGTACGCCCTTTGGGAGGCATCAAACCCCACCAGACTGTCAATGCTGGCATGGGTGACCCGGCCACTGGCGTCAGTGATCAGCAACGGCGACATGCCGGTGAGCGTCTCGGCCATCAGCTTCAAACGGCCATTGAGCGTACGCCGCTTGAGCCGCGGTGCGGCATCCGTGGCCAGATCGGCGAGCAGCCCCTCCAGCGCGCGGTTGGCAGAGACCAGCTGAGAGGCCAGGTTTTTTTCGATCACACGTGCCTGGTTGGCAAGCCGCTCCTGCTCGCTCGAGCTCATCAGCTGGTGGTCAAGGTACTTGGCGTAGCCGATGTAGGCCCCCAAGCTCAGCAGCAGCCCCGCACACAGCAGCCACTCTGCAAGAAAAAGGGTATTGACAGTTCGACGTGTTTCTCGACGCATGGATCAACAAAACTGGATCGAGCTACACCCTGTTGTCAGCGCACCGCAAGCAGCACCTGGCTCGGGCTTCTCGCGCTGACATCGGTACGGGCGTTTGGCTGCGCCACATCCACCAGACCCGTTTGATCCAGCTGCAGCTTGAACACCGCCACCGTCTGCACCAGATCATGCGCCTGCGACCTCAGGCTGCTGGCGGCTGCGGCCATCTCCTCCACCAAAGCGGCATTCTGCTGGGTCACCTGGTCCATTTGGGTGACCGCTTCACCAACCTGGCTGACGCCTTGGCTTTGTTCACGGCTGGCAGCACTGATCTCCCCCATGATGTTGGTGACGCGCCGAATCGCGCTGACCACCTCCTGCATGGTGGAGCCCGCCTGGTCCACCAGCGTGCTGCCTTGCTCAACCCGCGTCACGCTGTCGCCGATCAAGGCCTTGATTTCTTTGGCGGCGGAGGCCGAACGTCCGGCCAGGGCACGCACCTCGGTCGCCACCACCGCAAAACCGCGGCCCTGCTCGCCCGCTCGGGCTGCCTCCACGGCGGCGTTGAGCGCCAGAATATTGGTCTGAAAGGCAATCCCGTCGATGACACTGATGATGTCGGCAATTTTGTGCGAGGCATCGTTGATGCCTTTCATGGTCTGCACCACTTGCGCCACCACGTCGCCGCCCTGCACCGCCACCGTGCTGGCATTCATCGCCAACTGGTTGGCCTCGTGCGCATTGTCCGCATTCTGTTTGACGGTAGCGCTGAGCTGTTCCATGCTGGCCGCGGTTTCCTCCAGCGCACTGGCTTGTGATTCGGTGCGTGAGGACAAGTCCTGGTTGCCTTGCGCAATCTCGGCACTGGCGGTAGCCACCCCTTCGGAGCCGGATCGGACATGGCCGACGATGCCCGACAAGCTGTCGCGCATGCTTTTGAGGGCGTACAACAGGCTGGACTGGTCGCCGTTTTTGAGTGCGATGTCCACGGTCAGGTCCCCCGCTGCAATACGCCGGGTGATGTCAGACGCCACATCCGGTTCACCCCCCAATTGACGCAGCAAACCGCGTGCAATCAGCAGGCTGGCCAGCAGCAGCAGCGCGGCCAGCACAGCGGCACCGGCAGAGGCGGTGAAGACGCGGGCCTGGATCACTGCATTCACATTGTCCACATACACACCTGAACCCAGCACCCAACCCCAGGGCGCAAACGCCTTGACGTAGGAAATTTTGTCCACCGGTGTCTGGCTACCTGGCTTGGGCCACATGTAGCTCACAAAACCAGACCCGGCTTCTTTGGCCAGTCTGTTGAGTTCCAGCATAAACAGCTTGCCGTTGGGGTCTTTGAGCCCCGAGACATCCTGACCATCCAGGTTGGGACTGGTTGGATGCATGACCATCTTGAGCTGGTAGTCCTGGATAAAGAAGTACTCGTTGCCGCTGTAACGCAAGGCCTTGAGCGCGGCGATGGCGCGCTGTTTGGCCTCGTCAACCGGCATGTTGCCTTGCGTCGACAAGTCCTGGTAGTGAGAGATCAGCCCATGTGCAGTCTCCACCGCTTGCTGCAGACCCAGCTCACGCTCCTGCATCAGCAGGTTGCGCTCGGTGTACAAAAATACAGCGACCAGGACCAAAATGCCGACCAGCGCACTCGCAATCAGCAGGCCCAGGCGTTGGGCAATCGTCAATTTCATGGTGTGTTCTCAGGGTTGGGGGCAATCACATCGGACTTGGTGGACACACCGTGCCGGACTTCCAGAAGCAGCCTGTCAAGCAGTGCATCCGCTTGTGTGGCCTTGTCAAAAAACCAGTCAGCGCCCTGAACCCGGCACTGCTGCTGTTGGCTGTTGTCTGCATGCAAAGAAAAGACAGCAATACGCATCTCGGGCGCCAGCTGTTTGAGGGTCTGTAGGGCGACGTCACCCCGACCGTCAGGCAAGTGCAGATCCAGAATCAGCAATGTGGGAGGATCACACCGGATACCGTCCAGTGCAGCATGTAATGTGGCCGCCTCACGAACCGACCCCACGCCCGTGATGCAACCCAGCAAAGCCCGCAAACTGGTACGAACCGCTTGTGAGTCATCAACGATCAAGACATCCATAGGCATGGTCCGATCGTGCACAGACCGATCAGGCTACGCCATCGGGTACGGCTGATTTGTATGTCAGCAAAGGCTGAATCCACCTAGGGCATGCCCTAGCTCGGCCAGCATAGAAATCCGTTTAGATTCATATGCCTTTTATGCCTAAAACCCTTTTTTAATAAGCGCTTACAGCTATTTAAAACATAGCAAATTAGACATCATCTTCGGCTGAGCATCCGCTCTGGTTGGCAAAGACGCCTCGGGTGGGTGGGTTCTGT
>NZ_JAHFZF010000047.1 GCF_018619435.1 Rhodoferax sp. U11-2br
GCTCGGCCTGATCGTGCTTGGCCTGGCCTGGGAGCTGGTGCTGGCCCCGGTGCGCCCGGGCGGCTCGCTGCTGGCGCTCAAGGTACTGCCGCTGTGCCTACCACTGATCGGACTGCTCAAAAACCGCATGTACACCCACCGCTGGGTCACGCTGATGGTCTGGCTGTATTTCACCGAAGGCGTGGTGCGCGCCTACAGTGACCGGCCGCCGAGCAATTACCTGGCCATGGTCGAGATTGCGCTGTGCCTGTCCCTGTTTGCGGCCAGCGCGATGCACATCCGCTGGCGTTTTCGCGATGTCAAGAAGGCCCAATTAGAAGCGGCAAGCCATGCAAAACCTGCTGAGTGAACTCCGCAGCCTCGTCGGCGAGGCCCATGTGCTCAGCGAGGGGGATTTAAGCGCCTGGGAGCAGGACTGGCGCCAACGTGCGCGCGGCAAGGCGCTCGCGGTGGTGCGCCCGGGCAACACGGCCGAGGTGGCAGCGGTGGTCCAGGCCTGCGCCCGGCACCGGGCTGCACACCCGGATCAGGCGCTGAGCATCGTGCCGCAGGGTGGCAACACCTCGCTGGTGGTGGGTGCCACACCGGATGAGTCGGGTCGGCAAATTGTGCTGAGCCTGCAACGAATGAACAAGGTGCGCGGCCTGGATGCTGCCAACCAAACCCTCACCGCCGAAGCCGGTTGTGTGCTGCAAGCCGTGCAGGAACACGCCCTGAGCGCCGGTTATCTGTTTCCCCTGAGTCTGGCCGCTGAAGGCTCCTGCACCCTGGGTGGCAATCTGGGTAGCAACGCCGGTGGCACCCAGGTGCTGCGTTTTGGCAACACCCGCGAGTTGTGCCTGGGTCTCGAAGTGGTGACTGCACAAGGTGAGGTCTGGAACGGCTTGAGTGGCCTGCGCAAGGACAACACCGGCTACGACCTGCGCCACCTGTTCATCGGCTCCGAAGGCACGCTGGGCATCATCACCGCCGCCACGATGAAGCTCTACCCACTTCCCGCGGCCCAGCTCACCGCCTGGGCGGTCGTGCCATCGATGCAGGCCGCCGTGACGCTGCTAGGCCTGGCGCATCGCCATCTGGGCGCGGGCTTAACCGGTTTTGAGGTGATGGGGCAGTTTGCCCTGCGCCTGGTGGACAAACATTTCAAACAGTTGCGCGTGCCACTATGGCAGGACGGGCCATTCTGTGTGCTGCTCGAGAACTCCGACCACGAGTCCGAGGCCCACGCGCGCTTGCAATTTGAAGGTCTGCTGGAAGCCGCCTTGGCCGATGGTTGTGTCACCGACGCGGTGGTGGCCGAAAACCTGGGCCAGGCCAAGGCCTTGTGGCAGGTGCGCGAGAGCATCTCGCTGGCGCAGTCCCAAGAGGGGCTCAACATCAAACACGACATCTCGCTGCCGATCTCGAACATTCCCGCCTTTGTCCAGAGCACCGATGCGGCGCTGGCGCAAGCCATACCGGGCGTGCGTCTGGTCAATTTTGGCCACCTGGGTGACGGCAACCTGCACTACAACGTGCAGGCCCCGGAGGGTGTCGACGCAGCCGCCTTTTTGCGCGAGCACGAGCCCGAGGTCAATCGCTTGGTGTTTGATGCGGTGACGCGCTTTGGCGGCTCGATTTCCGCCGAACACGGCATCGGCAGCCTCAAGCTGCACCAACTGGAGCACTACAAGTCGCAGGTGGCGCTTACCATGATGCGCGCCATCAAACAGGCGCTGGACCCGGAGAACCTGATGAACCCGGGTCGCGTGCTGTCCGTTTGAGGGGACGGGGTTTGTAGGAAAATCCCACCTATGACCTCTGCCCCCATCCGCTCCCAATACGAAGATTTCCTGCGCCACGTCCACACCCACGGTGTGTTCAAGGCCGACCGCACCGGCACCGGCACCACCAGCGTGTTTGGTTACCAAATGCGGTTCGATTTGAACGAAGGCTTTCCGCTGGTGACCACCAAGAAGGTGTTCCTGCGCGCCATCATTGTGGAATTGCTGTGGTTCCTGCGTGGTGACAGCAATGTCAAATGGCTGCAGGACAACGGCTGCACCATCTGGGACGAATGGGCGCGCGCCGACGGTGACCTGGGCCCGGTCTATGGTGTGCAATGGCGCAGTTGGCCCACCCCTGATGGTGGCCACATCGACCAGATCCAGCAGGTGATCAACACCCTCAAAACCAACCCGGACAGCCGCCGCATCATCGTGAGCGCCTGGAATGTGGCCGACCTGGACAAGATGGCGTTGATGCCCTGCCACGCCTTCTTCCAGTTTTATGTGGCGCCGCCCACCACACCGGGCGGACGCGGCAAACTCAGTTGCCAGCTCTACCAGCGCAGCGCCGACATCTTTCTGGGCGTGCCTTTCAACATCGCCAGTTATGCGCTGCTGACCCACATGGTGGCGCAGCAGTGTGACCTGGACGTGGGTGACTTCATCTGGACCGGCGGCGACTGCCACATCTACAGCAACCACCAGGAGCAGGTGGCGCTGCAGCTGAGTCGTGCGCCTTTTGCCTATCCAGCCCTTGTGATCAAAAACCGACCTGCTAGCATTTTTGATTACCAGTTTGAGGACTTTGAGGTTCAGGGTTACCAGAGCCACCCGGCCATCAAGGCACCGGTCGCTGTTTGAGAGCTGCCAAGGTGTCTTTGAACAACAAGGTGCCGCTGGTGCACCTGGCTCTGCTGACCATCATTTACCTGGCCTTCATCAGCCTGGGCCTGCCCGACGGCGTGCTCGGTGTGGCCTGGACCGCGATGCGGCAGGACCTGCAGCAGCCACTGGCCGCCGTGGGCCTGCTCACCATCACCCTGACCGCCTGCTCGGGCCTGAGCACCGTGGTGAGTAGCTATGTGCTAAACAAACTCGGTACCGGCGTGGTGGTGATGATCAGCGGTTTCCTGACCGGGCTGGCACTGCTGGGTTTTTCGCTGGCGCCGTCGATGGGCTGGTTGCTGGCCCTCTCGGTGCCGCTGGGCCTGGGCGCGGGTGCGGTGGACGCAGGGCTCAACCACTTTGTGGCAGCACACTATTCCTCGCGCCATATGAACTGGTTACACGGCTGCTGGGGTATTGGCGCCACCTTGGGGCCGCTGATCATGGGTGCCACCCTGGCCACACAAGGCTGGCAAGCGGGTTACCAGACGCTGGCAACGATGCAGCTGTCGCTGGCAGTCATCCTGCTGCTGTCACTCTCTTTATGGCAGCGCGAAAACGCCAAACCACCTCCTGAAGTGCACAACGAGGCACAACAGGCGCGCCTCAAGCCGGTCTCGGTTGCCGCCACCTGGCTGGCGCCGCTGGGCTTTTTACTCTATGTGGCGGCGGAGGCCGGTACCGGTTTGTGGGCGGCCAGCATTCTGGTCAACAGCCGAGGCAGCAGCCCGGCCACTGCGGGCTTGTGGGTGTCGTTTTTCTTTGGTTCGATCACGGCCGGGCGCTTTGCGGTGGGCCTGGTGGCCAACCGGCTGGGCAACCGTCGGCTGATCCGGCTCGGTCTGGTGACGGCCACGCTGGGTGGGGTGGTGTTTGCCATTCCTGGCCTGCCTGCAGCGTTGTCGCTGGCGGGTCTGGTGCTGATGGGGCTGGGCTGTGCGCCTGTGTACCCGTCGATGATGCACGAGACCGCGCGCCGTTTCCCGGCCGAACTCACTGCCAAGGTCATCGGGCGGCAGATTGGTTTGTCGTATGTGGGCAGTGCTGCCGTGCCTGCCGCCTGTGGCTTGCTGGCGGCGTATGCTGGCTTGCCGATGGTGATGCCCACGCTGGTGTTGATCTTGCTAGCCTTGTTGTGGGTGACCGAACGGCTCAACCAGCTGACCTGAGGGTGCGCAGCACAAGGTGACAATTCAGCCTTGCGGACACCTATCCCCCGGAGCCTTCTCTGATGCAACTCAAACTTATTTTTGCCCGCGCCAGCAATGGTGTGATAGGCCACAACAACACCCTGCCCTGGCACCTGCCCGAAGACATGGCGCATTTCAAACGCAGCACCCTGGGCTGCCCGGTGATCATGGGCCGGAAAACCTGGGACTCGCTGCCCGCCAAATTCCGCCCACTGCCCGGTCGGCTCAACGTGGTGGTGACCCGCCAGACCGATTGGCAGGCCGAGGGCGCGCTGGTGGCGCACAGCATCAGCCAAGCCTGTGATCTGTGCCCGCCAGACAGCACCGCCTGGGTGATTGGTGGTGCCGAGGTCTATGCCCAGGCTCTGCCATTGGCCACACAGGCCGTGGTCACCGAGATTGAGGCGGCCTTTGAAGGGGATGCTTTTGCACCCCGCTTCGGACCGGAGTGGCAAGAAACGGCCCGAGAATCACACACCGCCAGCAACGCTCTGGCCTACAGTTTTGTCACCTACACGCGTCAGCAAGGAATTTGAGACATGTCAGGACACGGTTTTCACGTCCACGGCCCACACGACCACGAATTGGAGCACGCACAACAAGGTGGCGGCCACGGCGATCACAGCCGCATGACCAACCAGATCGCCCTCTTCACTGCCATCATCGCCACCGTCGGCGCCCTGTTTGGCTACATGGGCGGTGCCACCCAGGCCAATGCCGGCCTGTACAAAAACAACGCGGCGATCAAAAAGACCGAGGCCGCCAACCAGTGGAATTTCTTCCAGGCCAAAAGCACCAAACAGTCACTGGCTGAACTCGCCCGCGACCTGGCTCCGGAGGACAAAAAACCCACCTACCAGGCCAAGATGGACCGTTACGAGAAGGAAAAAGGCGAGATCAAGGTCGTGGCCGACAAGCTCGAAGCCGAGGCCACCGAGTGGGACCGCCAGAGCGACGAACAAATGCACCAGCACCACCGCTGGGCGCAGTCCACCACGGTGCTGCAGGTGTCCATTGCCCTGGCCGCCATTGCCCTGCTGACCAAAAAGAAGTGGCTCGAGGTCGCCATGTTTGCCGCTGGTGGCGTGGGGCTGGCGGTGGGCGCCATGGCATTCTTACATCTTTGATAGCAATCCAGCCAGATTCTTAAAGGGCTAGCGCCCGATACATCCTATGAAACTCGCCACCTGGAACGTCAACTCACTCACCGTGCGCCTGCCCCAAGTGCTGGACTGGCTGGTCGCCAATCCGGTCGACGTGCTGGCCCTGCAAGAGCTCAAGCTGACCGACGACAAGTTTCCGCACGATGCCTTTGCCCAGGCCGGTTACACCGCCCAATGTTTTGGCCAGAAAACCTACAACGGCGTGGCGCTGATCTCGCGCACGCCCGCCCTGGACGTGGTGAAAAACATCCCGGGGTTTGACGACGACATGGCACGCGTCATCAGCGGCAGCTTCCCACTGGGTGAGACGCCCGTGGAAAATGCCACAAATGAGAGCACCCCACCCTTATCCAATAAGGGCTTGAGGGTGATTGGGGCCTATTTCCCCAATGGCCAGGAGCCTGGCAGCGACAAGTTTGAGTACAAGATGGCCTGGCTCGACGGCTTGCGCGCCTGGTTACGCAGCGAGTTGTTGATGCACCCGAACCTGGTGCTGATGGGTGACTTCAACATCACCTTTGACGATGCCGACGTCTGGGACCCCGAGGGCATGCGCGACCAGATCCACTGCACCGACGAAGAGCGTTACCACCTGCAGGCGCTGGTGGCGCTGGGCCTGAGTGACGCGCACCGCTTGTTTCCCCAGCCAGCCAAAAGTTACTCCTGGTGGGACTACCGTGACATGGCATTCCGGCGCAACCGGGGTTTGCGCATCGACCACATCCTGGTCAGCCGGGCGCTCAAACCGCTGGTCAGCGCCTGCCAGATCGACAAGACACCCCGCAAGAACGAGCGCCCCAGCGACCACGCCCCGGTGGTGCTGTGTCTGGACACCCCCTGAGCTTTGGCTCCTGAGATTGACACCTGGGCCACCCAAGGCTACATTAATAACCGATCAGTCATTAACTCATGCCCTTGTCGCCCGTCTCCGAAGCCACCCCCACAGACACCCACAACCGGCGCTTGCGCCGCAAGGACGCGCGGCCCGGCGAACTGCTGGCAGCTGCACTCGATCTGTTTGTGGACAAAGGTTTTGCCGCCACCCGGGTGGAAGAAGTGGCCACCCTCGCAGGTGTGTCCAAAGGCACCCTGTTCCTGTATTTCTCCAGCAAAGAGGAACTGTTCAAGGCCGTGGTGCGTGAGCACATTTCGGGGCGCTTTACCCAGTGGAGCGAGGAGATTGAACACTTCGATGGCAACTCGCAGGAGATGCTGCGTTATTGCCTGAACTGCTGGTGGGAGCGTATTGGCGCCACCAAGGCCTCGGGCATCCCCAAACTGATGATGAGCGAGGCGCGCAACTTCCCGGAACTGGCGGCTTTTTACCAGCAGGAGGTGATCCAGCCCGGCTGCGCCCTGATCGCCCGCATCTTGCAGCGTGGTGTGGACCGCGGTGAATTCCGACCAATGGACCTCAAATACGCTGTCTACATGGTGCTGGCGCCGCTGCTGTTTCTGACCACATGGAACCATTCGCTGGGCACCTGCTGCGACCCGGCCTCACAGATCGAACCCGAACACTACCTGGCCATGCAACTCGATTTGTTGTTGCGTGGTTTCAGTACCACCAGCACCGACCCGGACGCTGGTCTGTCTTAGATTCTGGAGCATCCAAGCGCATGAAACCCTGGCTCAAATGGACCCTTCTCGGTGTGGTGGTGGCAGTCTTGGCGGGCGGCACAGTGCGCACACTGTCGGCCCGCAAGGACAAACAGGCTGCGCTGGCGGCGCTGCAAACCGAGCAAAAAACACAGGTGTCAATTGAGCTGCCGCCCAGTGACCTGATCGCGTTGAGCAGCCGCGAGCTGCCGCTGTCTGTGGCCATTTCCGGTGCAATCACCGCCGTCAACACCGCCATGGTCAAGGCCCGGGTGGCGGGTGAGTTGCAAGGCTTGACGGTGCGCGAGGGCGACCGTGTGCGGGCAGCCCAGGTGCTGGGTCAGATTGACCCGACCGAGTCTGACGCCCGTTTGCGCCAGGTCCGCCAGCAGGCACAAGCGGCCAAGGCCCAGGTGGATATTGCCCAACGCACACACGAGAACAACCAGGCCCTGGTGACCCAGGGCTTTATCTCCAACACCGCCCTGGTCTCATCCCAGGCCAACCTGGCCAATGCCCAGGCCACCTATGCTGCGGCCCAGTCTGCGGCCGATGTGTCGGCTAAAACCCTCAGCGACACGGTGCTGCGCGCACCCATCGGCGGCTGGGTGTCCCAACGCCTGGCCCAGCCCGGTGAGCGCTTGGCGGTGGATGCCAAGGTGGTCGAGATTGTGGACCTGAGCCGCCTGGAGATGCAGGCCGAACTCAGCGCAGCGGACGCCTTGCAGGTCAAGGTCGGCCAAAAAGCGGAGTTGCGCGTCGAAGGCTTACAGCAGCCCGTATCCGCCACGGTGGTGCGCATCAACCCGAGCGCCTCGGTGGGCAGCCGCGCGGTGCTGGTGTACCTGGCGATTGCGCCGGGCACCGAGCTGCGCCACGGCCTGTTTGCACAGGGTGCGCTGGCCATTGGCTCGATGACCGGCCTGGCTGTGCCTTTGAGCGCGGTGCGCACCGACAAGCCCCAGCCCTACATCCAGATTGTCCAGAACCAGCAGGTGCGCCATGTGGCCGTGACACTGGGCCCACGCAGCGAGGTGGATGGCCAGACCCTGGTCAGCCTCACGGGCGCCACCGAGGGCATGAGCGTCATCTCGGGTGCGGCGGGGGTGTTGCGTGAAGGCACCCAAGTCAAGCTGGCCGCCCCGGTCAAAGGGGCTGTCTGAATGTGGTTCACCCGTGTCAGCCTGAACAACCCGGTGTTTGCCACCATGATGATGCTGGCGCTGGTGGTACTGGGCCTGTTTTCGATGCAGCGCCTGCAGGTGGACCAGTTCCCCAACATCGACTTCCCGGTGGTGGTGATCAGCACCGACTACCCCGGTGCCTCGCCTGAAATTGTCGAGAGCGAAGTCACCAAAAAAATCGAGGAAGGCGTCAACGCCATTGCCGGCATCAACGCCCTGACCTCGCGCTCCTACGAGGGCACCTCGGTGGTGATCATCGAATTTGGTTTGCACATGGATGGCCGCAAGGCCGCTGACGATGTGCGAGAAAAGGTGGCCTCGGTTCGCCCCTCGCTGCGCACCGAGGTCAAAGAACCACGTGTGCTGCGTTTTGATCCAGCCAGCCGGGCGGTCTGGTCGGTGGCGGTGCTACCCGACACCACCGCCCAAGGCCAGGCCATGAGCCCAGTGGAGCTCACCAACTGGGCCGAACAGGTGTTCAAGAAGCGCCTGGAGAACGTGCGAGGCGTTGGCTCGGTCACGCTGGTGGGCGGCAGCAAACGCGAGATCAACATCTACCTTAACCCGCAGGCGCTGGAAGCGTTTGGCATCACGCCTGACCAGGTGGTGAACGCGGTGAATGGCGAGAACCAGGACTACCCTGCCGGCACCATCCGATCCGTCGATCAGGACCGGGTGATCCAGATCGCCGCCCGGGTGCAGCGCCCCGAAGACTTCGGGCGCATCATCATCACCCGCAAAAACGGCGCACCGGTGCGGGTAGATCAAGTCGCCAAAGTGTCTGACGGTGCCCAGGAAATCGAGAGCCTGGCGCTCTACAACGGCCAACGCACGCTGTTGCTCAATGTGCAAAAGGCCCAGGACGAAAACACCATTGCGGTGGTCGACAACCTGAAAAAAACGCTGGAAACGATGCAAACCCAGCTGCCTCCGGGTGTCAAGCTGGCCCAGATCACCGACAACTCGCGCCAGATCCGGGTGTCGGTGGCCAATGTGCGCCAGACCCTGATCGAGGGCGCCGGGCTGACCATGCTGATCGTGTTCCTGTTTCTGAACTCCTGGCGCTCCACCATCATCACCGGTCTGACGCTGCCGATTGCGCTGATTGGCACCTTTTTCTTCATGAACCTGTTTGGTTTCACCATCAACATGATCACCATGATGGCGCTGAGCCTGTGTGTGGGGTTGTTGATCGACGATGCCATTGTGGTGCGCGAAAACATCGTGCGCCATGTGCAGATGGGCAAAGGCGCCTACCAGGCCGCGATGGACGGCACCAATGAAATTGGCCTGGCGGTGTTGGCCACAACCTTGTCCATCGTTGGGGTGTTTTTGCCGATTGGGTTCATGGGCGGCATCATCGGCAAGTTTTTCCACGAGTTTGGCCTGACCATTGTGGCGGCGGTGCTGATCTCGATGTTTGTCAGCTTCACGCTGGATCCGATGCTCTCCAGCCTGTGGCACGACCCGAGCATTGAAGCGCATGGCCAGCGACATCGGCCGGTCTCGTTCTACGACCGCACGGTGGGCCGTGTCACCGCGCTGTTTGACCAGGCCACCGACACCCTGGCAGAGATCTACCAGGCGATTTTGCGCCGGGCCTTGATGCACAAACTGGGCACCCTGGCACTGGCGCTGGTGATTTTTGTGATCAGCATCGCAATGGTGCCGCTGCTGGGCACCGAGTTTGTGCCCAAGTCCGATTTTTCGGAGACCAGCGTCACCTTCAACACCCCGGTGGGTTCCTCGCTGGAAGTCACCGAAGCCCGTGCACGCCAAGTGGAAGCCATCGTGCGCTCTTTCCCCGAGGTCAACTACACCCTGGCCACCATCAACACCGGCAATGCAGCGGGCAAGATCTACGCCAATGTCTACATCCGCCTGGTGGACCGCCATCTGCGCCAGCGCAGCCTGGATGAGATGTCCAACATCCTGCGCCTGCGTTTGCGCCAGGTGCCGGGCATCACCATCACCCATGTGGGTCTGCTCGACCCGATTGGCGGGCAAAAACAGATTGCGTTCTCGATCCAGGGGCCCGACATGGGGGAACTGGCGCGCTTGTCGAGCCTGGCACTAGACAAGATCCGCGACGTGCCCGGCCTGGTGGACCTGGACTCCTCGCTCAAACCCGACAAACCCACGCTGGACGTGCAAGTGCACCGCGACGCCGCCTCCGACCTGGGCCTGAGCGTAGCGCAGATTGGCAACGCCCTGCGCACCCTGGTGGCCGGAAAAACCGTGGGCAACTGGCGCGCCCCCGACGACCAGACCTATGACGTCAACGTGCGCCTGTCGCCCGAGGCGCGCAACCAGCCCGCAGACCTGGCCCAACTGCCGTTTGCCCTGAGCAGCACCAGCGACGGCAGCACCCGCGTGGTGCGGCTGAACCAGGTTGCCAGTGTCGTCGAGTCCACCGGCTCCAACCAGATCAACCGGCGCGACCTGACGCGCGAGGTGGCTATCTCCGGCAATGTGGCGGGCCGCTCGGCCGGTGAGATCTCCAAGGACATCAAAACCGCCATGGACAGCATTGCCATGCCTGCAGGCTACAGCTACAAGTTCAGCGGCTCCACCAAGGACATGGCCGAAGCCTTCGGCTACGCGGTCTCGGCCCTGGTGCTCGCGGTGATCTTCATCTACATGATCCTGGCCAGCCAGTTCAAGAGCTTTTTCCAGCCGCTCGCACTCATGACCGCCCTGCCACTGACCCTGATCGGTGTGGTGCTGGCCCTGATGCTGTTCAACTCGACACTGTCGATGTTCTCGGTGATCGGGGTGGTGATGCTGATGGGTCTGGTCACAAAAAACGCAATTTTGCTGGTGGACTTTGCCATTCGCGCGCGCGAATCGACACTGGACGCAGATGGCAAAGTCTTGCCCGGTCTGCCACGTGTAGAGGCCCTGCTGCTGGCCGCCCGGGTGCGCCTGCGCCCAATCCTGATGACCACCCTGGCCATGATTTTTGGCATGGTGCCGCTGGCTTTTGCCATGACCGAGGGTTCCGAGATGCGCGCGCCCATGGGCCAGGCGGTGATTGGGGGGGTCATCACCTCGTCGCTGCTGACCCTGGTGGTGGTGCCTGTGATGTACTGCTACATGGATGACTTGGCGCGTTGGCTGGGTCGCCGCTCGGGGGTACGCCAAACCACACCCGACGCACTGTAAAGACAGCCATCCAAACCCGCGCCAAACACCAGGCCAGCTAAAATTGACAAACATTGCTAACATACCCCCCGGAGTACACAACATGACCCTGCATAACGTCGAGCAAGCGCGCTTCAACATGATCGAGCAACAGATCCGCCCCTGGGACGTGGCAGACAGCGCCGTGCTGGAACTGCTGGCGGTGGTCAAACGCGAAGACTTTGTGCCAGCGTCTTACAAAGCGATGGCGTTTGCCGACATGGCCATCCCGCTGCCGGGTCAACAGGTCATGATGGCGCCGCGCCAACAAGCCCGCTTGTTACAAGATGCCGCCGTCCAGGCCACCGACAAGGTGCTGGAGATTGGCACAGGCAGTGGCTTCACCACCGCACTGCTGGCCAAACAGGCGCAACGTGTGATTTCGCTCGAGATCCACCCCGAGCTCGCCGACCTGGCCCGCGCCAACCTGCAACGCGCCGGCATCCACAACGCCGAGGTGCGTTGTGCTGACGGTGCCCAGGGCGCCGCCGCCGATGCCCCGTTTGATGTGATCCTGCTCGGTGGCTCGGTCAGTGAAGTGCCCCCGGCGCTGTTGCAGCAGCTCAAGGTGGGTGGCCGCCTGGTGGCCATCGTGGGCCAGGAGCCCATCATGCACGCCACCGTGATCACCCGCACCAGCGACAGCAACTTCCAAAGCACCGAAAAATGGGACGACAACGCCCCACGCCTGCAAAATTTTGCGCAGGCTTCCAGCTTCAGGTTCTGAGCATGGTTGCGCAGATCAGCCCCTCTCAGCTGCCAGCCTGGCTGGCCTCGGTCCAACAACATGGTCAGCCCGTGGTGCTGGATGTGCGCGAACCCCATGAGCTGGCACTGGCCAGCATCCAGGCAGACGGATTTGAGCTGCTTTGCATCCCGATGGGGCTGATCCCACCGCGTCTGTCTGAGCTGGACCCGAGCCGCCCGGTGGCCTGCCTGTGCCACCACGGTGGCCGTAGCATGCAGGTGGCCTCGTTCCTGAGCGCGCGTGGGTTCACCCATGTGGCCAACATCGCGGGTGGTATCAACGCCTGGTCTGCCGAAGTGGACGCCCGCATACCGCGTTACTGAATTTGCCTCACCGGGTACCCCATCATGAAGACTCTGCGCCTCCTCCCCCTAACGCTGGCCATCAGCACGCTGCTGGCCCTGCCGACGCAGGCGCAAAGTCTGACCGACCTGTACCAGTCCGCCAAGGCCTTTGACGCCAGCTACCAATCGGCCAAATCCCAGTTTGAGGCCACCCTGGCCAAAGGGGAGCAAGCCCGGGCCGGGTTGCTGCCCAGCGTTAACCTGGGCAGCTCGGTCAACCGCAACAACGTTAACAGCGACATCGCGGCGATGGAGCGCAGCTACGGCAACCAGGGTGTCACCCTGAGCGCCTCTCAGCCGCTGTACCGCCCGGCCAATGTGGCCACCGCCGAACAAGGTAAAAAACAGGCAGCCCTGGCACAGGCCCAGTTGGAGGCCGCCAACCAGGATCTGATTGTGCGGGTCAGCCAAGCCTACTTTGACGTGCTGGCCGCCCAGGACACCCTGAGGTTTGTCACCGCGCAGAAGTCCGCAGTTTCGGAGCAACTGGCCTCGGCCAAGCGCAACTTTGAAGTCGGCACCGCCACCATCACCGACACCCGCGAAGCGCAGGCCAAGGCTGATCTGGTGCTGGCCCAGGAAATCGCCGCCGACAACGATTTACGCGTCAAGAAGCTGGCGCTGGACCAGCTCACCGGCCAAAACGCGGCCCCCAAGCCCTTGCACTTGCCAACAGCCCTGCCCGTCATCCTGCCCGCAGAGGTCAGCCCCTGGGTGGCCGAGTCTGAAGACATCCACCCGAGCGTGCGCCAGGCGCGCATTGCCCTTGAGGTGGCCGAGCTCGAAACCCAAAAGGCCCAAGCTGGCCACAAACCCACACTCGACCTGACCGGCAGCTACGGCGTCACCCACAACAACGGCTCCAGCAGCCTGACCCAGGACTACCGCACCAATGTGGCCACGGTCGGCCTGAGTTTTAACCTGCCGCTGTTTGCCGGTTTTGCGATCCAGAACCGCCTCAAAGAAACCGTGGCGCTGGAAGAAAAGTCCCGCTCTGACCTGGACGCCGCTCGCCGTGGGGTGGCCCAGGCCACACGCAGCGCCTTTTTTGGCGTGCAGTCGGGCATGGGCCAAGTGAAGGCTTACGAAGCAGCCGAAGCCTCAAGCCAGAGTGCGCTGGATGCGACCAAACTGGGTTACCAGGTGGGGGTGCGCATCAACATCGATGTGCTCAACGCCCAAACCACCCTGTATGACACCAAGGCCAAGCTGGCCAAGGCGCGTTATGACGTATTGCTGGGCAACCTCAAGTTGCGCCAAGCCAATGGCTCACTCAAAGAAGAAGACATCAACGCCATCAACGCGCTGCTTGAGCACTGAACCAGCGCCCGGCCGGCGCCGCACCCACGCTCAACCGGTACGCACCAGCCCCGCCACCGAGGCGTTCATCACATGCACAATGGCGCGAGCCAGGCGTTGCGCCGCACCCCGGTGCGCCTGGGAAAACTGGCCACAGGCCTGACGCGCCTGATCCAGCCGCGTCTCGTCCACTACCAGCTCGGCAGCCAGCGCCACACCCGCACTCAGGTCGGCCACCCGCAGTGCGGCACCGGCCTCTTGTGCCTGCTCGGAGGCCAGCGCGAAGTTAAATGTGTGTGGCCCCATCACCACCGGGCAGCCACAAGCGGCGGCTTCGATCAGGTTCTGGCCACCGAGCGGCTCAAAACTGCCACCCAGCAAGGCCACATCGGCCAGGCCAAAGTACAGCGCCATCTCCCCCAGGGAGTCGCCGAGCCAGATGTCTGGTGCCCCCTCTGACAGGGTCGGCCCTTCTGTGCCCCAGCTGCTGCGGCGCGACACCGTGAAATCCTGGGCCTGGATCAGCTCAGCCACCACCTCAAAACGCTGCGGATGGCGTGGCACGATCAGCCACTGGATCTTTTTTGCTTCATTATCAATAGCTGCCTGCCCTTGATCGACAAGGTCTGGAGGGCTAAGTGTCTTGAGAATCTGCAACAAAGCCAGCTCTTCGCCTTCACGCGAGCTGGCGATCATCACCACCGGCCGACCCGCCTGCTGACGCCAGCCGCGCCCGGTGGCGATCTGCTGTGCATCGGGTGTGGCGTCAAATTTGAGGTTACCCAGCACCGCCCGCACCGGCGCGCCCAGGGTGTTGAAACGCTGGGCGTCCTGCGGGGTTTGTGGCCAGACCGCGTTCAGGCCCGCATAGGCCGGGCGTGCCAGCCAAGCCAGTTGCTCGGCCTGGCGCAGCGACTTGTCACTCAGGCGGGCGCTGGCCAGCACCAGCGGCATCTGACGCGCATGGCAGGTGGCCACCAGATTCGGCCAGATTTCGGTTTCCATCAGCACACCAATCTGCGGCTTGAAGTGGCGCAGAAAACGCTGGGTGGCGCCCACGGTGTCCCAGGGTTGCCAAGCCTGCAGGTCACCCGGCAACAGCAGTTTGGCACCCTCGGCGCGGCCGGTGGCGGTGCCGTGGGTCAGCAGCAGGCGCATGTCGGGCAAGATCTGGCGCAGCGCGGTGACCAGCACCGCAGCCGCACGGGTTTCACCCAGCGAGACGGTGTGCAGCCAGACAGTGGGGCCGTCGTGCGGCGGCAGCGGTTGGCTGTAGTGGCCAAAACGCTCGGGGATGGCATGCAGGTAACCGGGCTCTTTGGCGCCACGGCGTTTGAGTTTGAGGATCAGCAGCGGCTGAGCCAGCCACATGGCGACGGAATACAGGGCACGGATCATAGGTGGGCAAAACTCGAAGGACGGTTGTGACCCGCCGCCTGCCGATGCGCCTGCGCAGCGGCCAGCACAGACGTCCAGGCTTGCCAGACGCTGTCCACGGTGGGTATCGGATCGGCATAAACACTGACCTGGCGCGGCGCCGGGCCACCGTGTTCGACCTGCTGCTCGGCCAGCGGGCCGGTGCGCCAGGCGGTGTCAAAGTTGTAGAGCTGCACATGGGCCAGGTCCAGCGCCACCGCGATGTGGCTCAGGCCGCTGTCCACACCAATCACACCGTCGCAGTTGGCCAGGGAGTCGGTCAGGGCGTCCAGCGCCAAGCGCGGCCAGACCTGCACATGGGCCAGGTCTTGGGCGATCTCGTGGCACACGGCTTCTTCGGCCGCGCTGCCATGCGGCAGGGCCACCATAAAACCGGCGGCATTCAGTCGGCTCGCCAAGGCACGCCAATGGTCCAGCGGCCAGCATTTGTCGGCGCGCGAGGTGCCATGCACCAAGGCCACCAGACCTTGCAAGCCGGTTCGGAATGCTACTTTTTTGGCATCTGCCAGCCCTTTATCCATCTGGGCCAACAGCCCAAAATGCATGTAAAACGGCAGGGTGTAGCCAAATATCTCGGCACACAGCAGGCGTGCCCGTGTGACCGCGTGGCAGTGGGTCGGCAAGGTGATCGCCACATCGGCCACCCAGCGTGCCGGTGCCTCAAAGCTGGAGCCCTCGGTCTGGTTGGCTATGCCGTAGCGTTTGCCGCCCGGTGCCAGCCGGGCCAGCTTGGACACCAGGGCCGATTTGCTCAAACCCTGCAGGTCAATCACCGCGTCGTAGGGGGTCTGCTGCAACTCCTGCTTGAACTCTTTCCAGGCTTGGCGTGTCTCTGCGGCCAAAGGCGCCTTGCGCCAGCGCCGCAGCTCACAGTGGATCACCCGGTGCACCCCTTTGCAACGCAGCACCAGCGGCGCAAATGCACGCTCGACCACCCAGTCGATCTGCGCATACGGGTGGGCCTGGCGGATGTCCTGCACCGCCGCCATGGTGTGCACCACATCCCCCAGCGAGGAGAGTTTGACAATCAGGATCCGCACGTCAGCCGCCCCAGCCCCACACACGACGCATGAACGTCAATGGGCAGCGGTGTCAAACTGTGCGTCGGGTTTGACCGAGCGCAACAGGGCCAGCATGTCGGCCTCAATACGCGCCAGCGCCTCAGGCGTGTGGCCCTCAAACCGCAGCACCAGCACCGGTGTGGTGTTGGAGCCGCGGATCAGGCCAAAACCGTCCGGCCAATCCACGCGCAGGCCGTCAATGGTGTTGACGGTGGCCGGTGCCGGGAAGTTGACCTTGGCCACCAGTTGGTCGACCAGACGGTGTGGTTCACCCTCGGCACATTTCACATTGAGTTCGGGCGTGGAGAAGCTGGTGGGCAGCGCATTGAGCACCGCATTGGCGTCAGGCGACTGGCTCAAAATCTCCAACAGGCGGCAACCGGCGTAGGTGCCGTCGTCAAAGCCGTACCAGCGTTCCTTGAAGAAGATGTGGCCACTCATCTCGCCACCCAGAGGCGAGCCGATCTCTTTCATCTTGGCCTTGATCAACGAGTGGCCGGTCTTGAACATCATCGGCACACCACCGGCCTCGGCGATCGTGGGCGCCAGGCGTTGGGAACACTTCACGTCAAAAATAACGGTGCCACCGGGGGCACGTTTGAGCACATCACGTGCAAACAGCATCATCTGGCGGTCAGGGTAAATCGTGTTGCCCTCTTTGGTGACGATGCCGAGGCGGTCACCGTCGCCGTCAAAAGCCAGACCAATTTCGGCGTCACCGGCCTTGAGTGCGGCCACCACGTCACGTAGGTTTTCGGGTTTGCTGGGGTCGGGGTGGTGGTTGGGGAAGTTGCCGTCCACTTCGCTGTGTAACTCGGTCACCTCACAACCAATCGCACGCAGGATGCCGGGGGCCGAGGCGCCGGCAATGCCGTTGCCCGAGTCGACCACAATCTTCATCGGGCGCGAGAGTGTGATGCCACCCACAATGCGTGCGGAGTAAGCGGGCAACACATCCACATGGCGCACCGAGCCGCCATCCTGCAGCACCCAGCTGTCGTTTTCCATGATCTGGCGCAGGGTCTGGATCTCGTCGCCGTAGATGGCGCGGCCGTCCATCACCATCTTGAAACCGTTGTAGTCCTTGGGGTTGTGGCTGCCGGTGACCTGGATGCCGCTGGCGCACAAGGTGGTGGCGGCAAAGTACAACATCGGTGTCGTGGCTTTGCCAATGTCGATCACCTCGACACCGACCGACACCAGACCCTGGATCAGCGCGGCACTCAGCGCCGGGCCACTCAGGCGCCCGTCGCGCCCGACCGCGACCACTTTTTGCCCCTCACGCAAGGCCACGGTGCCAAAGGCCCGGCCCAGGGCTTCGGCCATGGCCTCATTCACGGTGCTGGGCACCACACCACGGATGTCATAGGCTTTGAAAATCGTAGGAGATAACTGCATGAAGGTCCCTTGCTGGTTGGAGAAGTTCCGTTTTTGCGCTGGGCATTGTAGGCCGCCAACCAAGTCAGGGAGATGTCCGAAAACGACCAGAACTGGCAGCACACAAGGCGCTGCGGCACCTATCATCCAGCCCATGTCCTTGCCGCCCACCACCGCCTACGACGATGCCTGTTACCTGGCTCTGAAAGCCCGGGACGCGCGTTTTGACGGCAATTTTTTCACCGGTGTCACCTCTACCGGCATTTATTGCCGACCGGTGTGCCGGGTGCGCACCCCCAAGCGTGACAACTGCCGCTTTTTCCCGCACGCGGCGCTGGCAGAGCAGGCCGGTTTTCGGCCCTGCCTGCGCTGTCGACCCGAGCTGGCGCCCGGTGGCGGGGGAGCCCAGGTCTGGTCAATGCAGGACGCCTCCAGCATCCTGGCGCAGCAGGCCGCCCGGCTGATGGACGCAGCGCCCGGCAGCCCCGGGCAGGCGCTGGGTGTGGCCACACTGGCGCAGCGCCTGGGCATCAGCGACCGGCATTTGCGGCGCATTTTTGAGGCGCAGTTTGGTGTCTCGCCGCTGCAATACTTGCAGACCCGGCGCCTGTTGTGCGCCAAACAGCTGCTGACCGACACCCGCTTGCCAGCCTCGCAGGTGGCGCAGATCAGCGGGTTTGCCAGCGTGCGGCGTTTTAATGCGGCATTTGCCGAGCAATATGGCCTGAACCCAACCCAGTTGCGGCGCAACGGACCACCCAGCAGCGCCGCAGGCCACAGCGGCATCCATCTCAAACTGGCCTACCGCCCGCCCTATGACGTGGCGGCCATGCTGCAGTTTTTGGCCAGACGCCAAGTCCAAGGCACCGAGCTGGTGAGCCTGGCACCCAAAAGCCTGTGTTTCGCCAAAACCCTGTCCATCCACGCTGGTTCCCAGCGCACCACCGGCTGGCTGGTGGCGCAGTTTGATGACACCCGCTGCCGTGTCGACCTGACGGTGAGTGACTCTCTGGCTGAGGTGTTGCCCCAGGTGATGGCAAAGGTACGCGCCCTGCTCGACCTGGACGCTGACCCGCGCGCCATCAACCAGGTGTTGCATAGCCATTTTCCGAACAGTGACGGCCTGCGTCTGCCCGGCGCGCTGGACGGTTTTGAGCTGGCGGTGCGTGCGGTGCTGGGACAACAAATCACCGTGGCCGCCGCACGCACTCTGTGCCAGCGGCTGGTGGCCCAGTTGGGTGAGCCGATCCAGACACCGGTGGCCGGGCTGGACCGGCTGTTCCCAAGTGCCGAGACACTGGCCACAACCAGCGGCGAAGTCCTCGGCCAACTCGGCATCGTGAAGCAACGCCAGAACGCCATCCTGGCATTGGCACACGCGGTGGCCAGCGGCACCTTGCAGTTGCAGCCCGGCGCCGACCCCGACCAGACCCGCGCGGCGTTACAAGCCCTGCCGGGTATTGGTGACTGGACAGCACAGTACATCTGCATGCGCGCCCTGCACTGGCCCGATGCGTTTCCAGCCGGTGATGTGGCCTTGCACAACGCGCTGGGTGTGCGCCAGCAGCCCAACCCGGCGCAGGCCGCGTTGGCAGCCGCCACCGCCTGGCAACCCTGGCGCAGTTACGCGGTGATCCGTGCCTGGGCCAATCTGTCGCCGCCCACCAGCCCCGTCGAATCTCGCCCCATCACTATGACTTAAATAGCTACCAGCCCTTTTGATACAAGGGCTAGAGGCCAAAACACATGAAACTCCCAAAACACACCCAAGTCACCCAGCTCACCAGCCCGCTGGGCACCATGCTGCTGGCGGCTTGCAACAACCAGCTGGTCGGCATCTGGTTTGAGGGCCAGGCGCATCTGCCGGACCTGTCCGGTTACGCCCCCGATGCCGGGCAGCCGGTGTTGCAGCAGGCCAAGGTCCAGTTGCAGGACTACTTTGCCGGGCAGCGCCGCCAGTTCGACCTGCCTGTGACCCTGGCCGCTGGCACCGCGTTCCAGCAGGCCGTGTGGCAGGCGTTGCTGGATATCCCGTTCGGTGCCACCTGCAGTTACGGCCAGCTGGCCAGCCGCATTGGCAAGCCAAGCGCGGTGCGGGCGGTGGGTGCCGCGGTGGGGCGCAACCCCTTGACTATCATCGTGCCCTGTCACCGGGTGATTGGCACCAAGGGCAGCTTGACCGGCTACGCAGGTGGTCTGGACCGAAAAACCGCTCTGTTGCAACTTGAAGGTGTCCTTTGATTTCTCACCCCAACAAACAACCCTGGCTGATCGAATTTGTCCTGCTGGGCGCCATCTGGGGTGCCTCGTTTTTGTTCATGCGCCTGGGCGCCGCCGAATTTGGTGCGCTGCCCACGGCGGGCCTGCGGGTCGGAATTGCTGCATTGTTTTTGCTGCCGCTGCTGCTGGCACGTGGCCAGGGGGCGGCGCTGGGCCAGCACTGGAAAAAGATTTTCTTTCTGGGCCTGATCAACTCCGGCATCCCGTTTGCCTGTTACTCCTACGCACTGATGAGCATCACCACCGGTTTGTCGGCCCTGCTCAACGCCACGGTGCCACTGTTTGGTGCGCTGGTGGCCTGGGTCTGGTTGCGTGACCGCCCACACCGCCTAAAAATTCTGGGCCTGCTGATCGGGTTTGTGGGTGTGGCCATGCTGGCCTGGGGCAAAGCCAGTTTCAAACCCGATGCCTCGGGTCTTTCCAGCGGCTGGGCGGTGGTGGCCTGTCTGGTGGCGTGTCTGTGTTACGGCATCGCCGCCAGTTTCACCAAACGTTACCTGGCCGGGGTGCCGTCGCTGGCGGTGGCCACTGGCAGCCAAATCGGCGCCACCCTGGGTCTGGCTGTGCCCACCCTGTGGCTCTGGCCAACAACTACGCCCAGCATGACGGCCTGGCTGGCGCTGTTGGCAGTGGGTGTGTTGTGCACCGGCGTGGCGTATGTGCTGTTCTTCCGGCTGATCGACAAAGTCGGTGCGGCCAGCACCCTGACGGTGACCTTCCTGATCCCGGTGTTTGCGGTGATCTACGGTCTGGTGTTTCTGGGTGAGCTGGTCACACCGTGGATGCTGATCTGTGGCGCTGTGATTCTGTGCGGTACCGCGTTGTCGCTGGACTTGTTCAAGCTGCGCAAACACTAAACATTTACTTCAGGACTGACGCCAAGCTGCCCCAGCTAGGCGTATCGCCGCAGACAGTACATCCCGGTACGGCAAGGCGATGCAACAACGCTGGGGCGGCTTGGCGTCAGTCCTTTGAATGTGCGCAAGCGAACAGACCAGACGCTTGCCACCCCTTAAGGTCAGGACTTCGGAGCCTTTGCTGCTCGCGAAGGTCTTAACTTTAAGGAATACTCATGAAGAACCCTCTCAATCTGCTCAGTGGTGTTGCTATGGCGGTCTGTTTGCTGTTTGGCAGCAACACCATGGCACAAACCATGTCTTCCAGCGATTTCAGCGCTGCCAAAACCCGCATCAAGGCCGACTACAAGGTCGACAAAAAAGCCTGTGACGCGCAGGCAGACAACGCCAAGGACATCTGTATCGCCGAAGCCAAAGGCAAAGAAGCCGTGGCACTGGCCGAGCTGGACAACAGCCATAAACCGACCGCCAAAACCCACAGCAAAGTCAGCATCGCCAAGGCCGAGGCCACCTATGACGTGGCCAAAGAAAAATGTGATGACCTGGCTGGCAACCCCAAGGATGTCTGTGTGAAAGAAGCCAAGGCCGCCCTGACCGCCGCCAAAGCCGATGCCAAGGTGCAAATGAAGACCTCCGCCGCCAACACCACGGCCAAGGAAAAAACCACCGAAGCCAAAGCCCAAGCCAACAGCGAGAACAAGGAAGTCCGGGCCGACGCTGCTGCCGACAAACGTGCGGCCCAGTTGAAGGTGGCTGAAGAAAAGTGTGATGCCATGGCATCCACCGCCAAAGACAACTGTCTGAAAGACGCCAAAGCCGCTTTTGGCAAGTTGTAAGCCAAGTAGGCCGGCTTGCTGCCGGTCTGTTTCACCCCTTCACCCAACCGGAGACTCACCATGCTGCATTACGCCGTTGTATTTTTTGTCATTGCTTTGATTGCGGCCCTGTTCGGCTTTGGCGGCATCGCCGCTGGCGCTGTGGGCATTGCCAAGATCCTGTTTTTTGTTTTTATTGTGCTGGCCGTTGTCAGCTTCCTGTTCGGTGCACTCAAAGGGCGCTAGCCCACCCACCCC
>NZ_JAHFZF010000048.1 GCF_018619435.1 Rhodoferax sp. U11-2br
GCTTGGTGCGCCCGGTGAAAGGCGCCTATGCCCAGATGCACGATGGAGCCAACTACCCGGCTGCGGTCGTAGGATGGCCGGGTGACCGACTCGGGAAGGTGGGGCAGGCTTTTTTCGTTCAGATGCATGGTGGCTGACATGGTTTGGGATGTAGACAGTTTGGAGACAGCGATACAGCCTCAATCAAACCACGCCACGGTATGGCCTGGTCCTGCTTGAGGAAACGTCACTGTTGTTGCAAGGGCAATTCCATGACCCTTGTTCGGAAAAATTGTAGGGTTCAGCCTTGGATGCGGTCCAATGTTATTGGGGCATAGGGCGATACCTCCACAGCATGGCAGGCCGATCTGGGTGACAAGCCGGCCGGAACGGCCTGACTGCTAAGGGCTGCTGGTGCCTGCCAAGCCGGAGGCATATTGGTGACGGTAATCCCTGACACAGGCCAGCAAACCCGCCAGCAAGGGCGATGACTCGTCCTTGCGGTAAATGCAGTGCAAACTAACCATCGACGCACTGTCTGCGGCCAAAGGCCGGAACACAAGCTCGGGCAACTTCAGGTTAAGGACCGACTCCGGCACCAGCGCGCTGCCAAAGCCACCGGACACCATGACCACCGCCGACACCATGTCCGCCGCTTTGTGAACGATGAGCGGGTTGACTTTCTGGAGCTGGGACAAGGCCGGACTGGCAAAAAAGATGCTCTGGTCCTGCTCACCAATCAGCGGTTCATGCGCCAGGTCAGCCAGGCTGATGCTGGTTTTGAGCGCCAGCGGGTTTCTCTGGTTGAGCGCCACCCACAAAGGCTCTTCAACCACCAGTTCAGACTCAAGTTCGGGCGACTCTGGGAAATAGCGGTCAAAGGCCACCATGATGCGCCCCTGCCGCAGGGCTTCTAGCTGACGCAGCTTCGGTGCGTTGTGCAACACCACATTGACCTTGGGGCGTGAGCGCGAAAACGCACCGAGTATGCGGGGAACGGCATTGAGCATGGGAGAACCAAAGATGCCGATGTCGATGCGTCCCTCCTGACCAGAGGCAACGCGCCGGATGTGTTCGGTGGCCAGCTCAACGTGGGAACTGATGTTGTGTGCATGCCCCAGCAGCGCCTCTCCAGCCTGCGTGAGCTCAACCCCCGCGCTGGTGCGGGTGAACAGCTGGACCCCAAGCTCCTCTTCAAGCGCCTGGATGTGCCGGGTAAGCGGAGGTTGCGTCATGTGCAACCGCTCTGCCGCACGGCTGATGTTGCGCTCTTGCGCCGTCACGATGAAATATCTGAGTCCACGTATATCCATGATGTTGTTTTCTATGCGGTATTGCCGCGTTGTCACCTGGCGTGATCGTAGCGCCAGCACGGTCAGCAAACCACCGTTTCAACAAAACACCTTGGCCACAGGATGCATGGCTCTGCCGCTCGGTTCTGAAACCATCTGACATCCCCAAAATGGGGATTGCATCGACCGCCAGGCTTGGGTAAGCTGTTGTTGGATCAGAAGGCGCCCAGCAAGCAGGCCACTGCAGATCGGGATGGGTGCCACTTCTCATAACGGGGGAAGAACATGCTCACATCACACTCAAGCACCCAGGTCCGGGCCATCACCCTGCTGCCTAGCCTGCCAACATTTGGCGCGGGTCTGGCCTGGGTTCTGCTCATGATGATCGTGCTGGCCGTGGCACCTGCGGCAGCCAGCGAAACTGCCAGCGGCCAGTTCCGCCCGTCCCGCTCGTGCGAGGCCTATCTGTCATTTGCCAAAGGCAGCAACCCGGGTCTGGTCAAGGTGGTGCCGGGAACAGATTACGACATCCGGGAGGTGAACACACGCGAGGCCCGTTGGCTGCGCATCCAGATTCCCGAGCTCAACGAGCCTCTGCGCTGGGTGGCCGCTGAATGCGGCGTGGTCAGTGAGTTCACGTTCGGCCGCCCCTCAACGGTTGCTGACAAGTCCTGCAGCCAGCCAGGCCTGCAAGACAGCTATGTCCTGGCCATCACCTGGCAGCCTGGGTTTTGTGAACACTTCAAATACAACGGGGCCAAACCCGAATGCGACAACATGGCCGATGGTCACCTGGTTGTGTCCAATCTGACGCTACACGGACTGTGGCCCAACCGCAAACAATGCGGTACGAACTACGCCGATTGCGGCAACACACCACTGTCCCTGTCCGAAGACACCGTGTCCTACATCGCACCGTGGATGCCCAACTTTTTCTTTGAAAACACGTTCGGGAACTATGAATGGAAAAAACACGGCACCTGCCAGACCACGATGGACGCCAACACCTACTTCCGGCGTGCGGTGGATGCTGTCCGTACCGTCAATGACGCCACTGTGGGCCAGTACATCCGCACCAACATCGGCGGCAGGATGTCTCGCAGCGAGTTCTTGCGGCTGTTCTCACAGGCAACAGGGCTGGCCAATCCACAGAACCAGGTGGGACTGGTCTGCGCGGGTGAGTACCTGCAGGAAATCCGCATCCGCCTGCCGCTGGACTTCAAAGAGGGAGCCGGACTGCGCGAACTGATTGGAACATCACCCAGCGCACAAGCCATGGGTGCTGCATGCCCCGAAGACATCCGTATCGAGGCCAGTGGCAAGAACTGAGACTGCCTGACGCCCCGACTTGTTTGACAAGAGAACGCCATGCAATACGTTTGAAAGGAGTCAGCCATGTCCGACGATGTCCAGATTGTTGCCAAGAGCGTCAACGCCCTTTTCAGCTTGAAACTGCACCGGGGTGATGGCATGGTTTTGCTCGCCATGAACTGGAAGTCAGCACCGCCCCCTCGCGATTTTGTGGGGTTTGCGCTCGAGTACAAAGAGCCTGACGGTGACCGCTTCTGGACGGTCAAGAACCGCATCAACTTTCCGAACCCCGACGGCAGTGTGAACAAGGCGCGGACCTCAAGCCGCCTTGCGCCCATCCAGAAATTCCGCTGGGTCCACTTCCCTGTGAACGCCGAAAAAACAGGCTCTTTCATCTACCGGGTCACACCGGTGTTCATGCATGCTTCGGGCGAACTCAGTTACGGCGAGGCCCAGGAAGCAGGCATTGTCCTGGCGCGTGAAACCTATCCTGGGAAACTGAACGTGGCGTTCACACGGGGTTTCGTCTCGTCACAGGCCTTCGTGGACCGCTATGTCACCCAAACCGATGGCCTGGAGACCCTGATTCCCGCCAAGGCCGACGAGGGTATCGGGTTCGTACCAAGCCATCCGAAAGCCGATGAAGCACTCCAATGGATGGGCTTCGAGGCCCGCAGCACGATTCTGGACACCCTGGACGCGGCCATCGCCGACACGAGCGCAATCGTGCGAGTGGCTTGTTACGACCTCAATGACCCTGCGATTGTTTCCCGGCTGGAGCAACTCAAGAAGCGCCTGTACATCATCATCGACAACAGCGGTGAGCACAAGCCAGAAACCTCGGCCGAGTCGCAATCGGCCAAGCGCCTTGCCACCAGCGCTGGCGCCGATCAGGTCAAGCGTCAGCACATGAGCAACCTCCAGCACAACAAGACGATGGTGATTGATGGCAAAAAAGTGAAGGCCGCCATCTGCGGCTCCACCAACTTCACCTGGCGCGGCCAGTTCGTGCAGTCCAACAACGCCATCGTCGTGCACGGCAAGAAGGCCATTCAGCCGTTCATCGATGCGTTTGAAAACTACTGGAAGAACGATTTCGCCAAAGGCTTCGGGACAACACCATCCGCAGACTGGCAGAGCCTTGCGCTCACCGGCATCAATGCCCAAGTCACTTTCTCGCCCCACGCCAAGAATGAAGGGGTGCTGCAAGCCATTGCCGATGACATCCTCAGCGCAAAATCTTCGGTCTTTTATTCATTGGCTTTTCTGAATCAGACGGGCGGCCCGGTCACCGACGCCATCAAGGCAGTCACCAATAAGCAGGGGATCTTTGTTTATGGCATTTCCGACAAACGAACAGGTGGCCTGGACGTTCACCTACCTGACGGCAAGGTGGCGCCGGTTTTCGCCGCCAACCTCAGTGAACATCTTCCTGAGCCATTCAAGAGTGAACCCACGGCTCTGAGCGCCAACGGCGGGGGCACACGCATGCACCACAAGTTTGTTGTGATCGATTTCGACAAACCGAGCGCACGCGTCTACACAGGCTCATACAACTTCTCGAAACCTGCTGACAACGAAAACGGCGAGAACCTGCTCCTGATCAAAAACCGCCGCATCGCGGTGTCCTACATGATCCAGGCCCTGACCCTCTTCGACCACTACCATTTCCGTGTCCTGCAGGCCAAAGCCGACGCGTCCAACAAGCCCATCCAACTGAAGAAAGCCCCCAAAGCCGGCCAGAAACCATGGTGGGATGAAGACTACACCGACCCACGCAAAGTCTTTGATCGGGAACTCTTTGCCTAGTGGCCCCAATAGCCTTGTGTGTCTTTGACCTGCTGGGGGGTATTTTTTGCAGAGCTTGGCGGATCGCACACGTCGGCCAAATCGTCGAATGGACAGGGAGACCCGCAGACAACAGAGGTGAGCACCTGATCAATCACCGTGGCAGCACTCCCTAAGCCAAACCGGTCGGCCAGTGTCAGCAGATCCGCAAGCGCAAAGTCTTTGAAGCGCCCATTGATCGACATCAGATGCTGGTGGGTCCACTCCCCCTTGGGGTTGTGCGCAAAAGAGCTGTTGGTGCCTTTCTTCTTGTAGTCCAGATGGTTCATCGCACACAAGGTCTGTCTGTGGTGACGGGCATTTCCTAGCGCACGGTCAAAGCGCCTGGTCATGAAATGGGCTCGGCCGTTTTCCTCCAGCAGGCGGCAAGGGGACATGTCTATCCCCGATTTGACGGCCATCAGGTGGTAGGCGTACCCCCCCAAGCAGTTTGAAGTCTATCAACAACGGGCGCAATTTCAAGCCATCCCTGCTGCCCGTGGGCCTCTACGCCGCATTCATGACGGGGTGGCGCGACTTTTTGAGACTTGGTTGACCTACGTCATTGGCCGGTATGTGGTGCTTGGGTACCCTCGACGGCTCGACTTTACCGGCGCTGGCTCCAGCGCTGCACCTCAGCCTATGAATGCCGCCATTGACTCTTCCCTGAATCTGAAGCCGGGGGCACCTGCCCAGAACCGGATGGAGCTGTTGTGCCCTGCTGGCAGCCTGCCTGCGCTGAAAGCGGCCATCGACAACGGTGCCGACAGTGTTTACTTGGGTTTTCGCGATGCCACCAATGCCCGCAATTTTGCCGGCCTGAACTTTGACGCCGCGGCCATCACCGCCGGTATTCATTACGCCCATGAGCGGGGCCGCAAGGTTCTGGTTGCACTCAACACCTACCCGCAGACGGCCAAGGCAGACCTCTGGCGCAGCGCGATTGACCGGGCGGCCGACAGTGGTGTGGACGCTGTTTTGCTGGCTGATCCTGGGCTGATGGCCTACGCCGCCAAACACCAGCCGCAGTTGCCGCTGCATTTGTCGGTGCAAGGCTCGGCCACCAATTACGAGGCGGTGGATTTTTACTACCAGCATTTCGGCATAACACGTGCCGTGCTGCCGCGCGTGTTGTCTTTGGCACAGGTCGAACAGCTGATGGAGCGGGTGCCGATTGAGATCGAGGTTTTTGGTTTTGGCAGTTTGTGCGTGATGGTCGAAGGCCGATGTGCCTTGTCCAGCTACGTCACCGGTGAGGCGCCCAATACCAACGGCGTCTGTTCACCACCCAAAGCGGTGCGCTGGATGGAAACACCCCAGGGCCGGGAGTCACGCTTGAACGGTGTGTTGATTGACCGTTACGCCCCGGGTGAAAACGCCGGCTACCCGACGCTGTGCAAAGGCCGTTTTGACGTGGGGGATGACCACAACTATTACGCCATCGAAGAGCCCACCAGCCTCAACACCCTGAGTTTGTTGCCCCAAATGATGAAAATGGGTGTGCGCGCCCTCAAGATCGAGGGCCGCCAACGCAGCCCGGCTTATGTGGCACAGGTCACCAAGGTCTGGCGCCAGGCGATTGACAGCTGTTATGAGAACCCGCACCGCTACAGCGCCAAACCAGCCTGGATCAGCGATCTGGACAAGGTGGCCGAAGGCCAGCAGCACACGCTAGGCGCCTACCACCGCCCCTGGAAGTGAAAACAAAAGACGCACGAAAAACCGCCCTGACGTCGTTGCGCCGCCTTGTCGTACAAGCGCGTACTGCCTGCGGCGGCGCGCCTAGCCAGGACGGCTTTGCGAGCGTCCGCCACGATTTGAGAATAGCTTTATGAAACTAGCACTAGGTCCTCTTCTTTATTACTGGCCACGCGCTCAGGTGCTGGCGTTTTACGAATCAGTCGCCAACAGCCCGGTGGACATCGTTTACCTGGGCGAAGCCGTGTGTTCGCGCCGCCATGAGTTGCGTTTGGCGGACTGGCTCGATATCGCCAAAAAACTGCGGGATGCGGGCAAAGAGGTGGTGTTGTCGACCCAGGTGCTGATCGAATCAGGCGCAGATGTCACCGTGTTGCACAAGATTGCCGACAACGGTGAGTTCATGGTCGAAGCCAACGACATGGGCGCCGTGCATTGTGTGGAAGGCAAGGTTCCATTTGTGGGTGGACCCCACCTCAACATCTACAACCTGCCCACCCTGGAGTGGATGGCGCCCCTGGGCATGCAACGCTGGGTGCCGCCGCTGGAGATGGGGCGTGATGACTTGGCGCTGATCCAGCAAGGCCGCCCGGCAGGCCTACAAACCGAGGTGTTTGCCTATGGTCGTATGCCGCTGGCATTCTCGGCGCGTTGTTTCACCGCGCGCCACGCCAACCTGCCCAAGGACGACTGCCAGTTCAAATGTATGGAGCACCCCGACGGCCTGCTGATGCGCACCCGCGAGAGTGAAGAATTCCTGGTGCTCAACGGCATCCAGACCCAGTCGGCCCGTGTGTACAACCTGCTGCCTGAAGTGAATGCCCTGCGTGCCATCGGTGTGGATGTGATTCGCATCAGCCCACAAGCGCAACACACGCTGCGTATCGTCGAGCTGTTTGCTGCGGTGATGGCTGGCCAGAAAACAGCGCAAGACGCAGACGCCGAACTGCACACCCTGATGCCCGAGAAATCCTGCAACGGCTACTGGTACGGCAAACCCGGGCTGGAACAGGTGACGCCTGCGCTGGTTAGCGCCTGACCCCTTTTTGACACTTCCAAGGACTCACCATGCAAACATCGCCTTTTGTGTTGCCCAAACCGGTCGGCCAAGCCTTGGGACGCCTGCCCGCCTTGCCGGGTTCGATGTTGTTTGTCACCGGCCTGAATCTGGCATTGGCCAAACAATTGGCGCCCGATGTGACCGAGATGCTGGTTGGCAAAAAGTTGCGCCTGTGTGTCACCGACGCGCAGTGGGCGTTTGACTTTGTCTGGAAGAACGGTCGTTTTGCCGCCACCAAAAACACCGGCCCGGCCGACCTGACCATCAGCGCCAGCGCCTATGACTTTGTGCTGCTGGCCCGCCGCCAGGAAGACCCCGACACCCTGTTTTTCAGCCGCCGACTGGCCATGGAGGGTGACACCGAGTTGGGCCTGCTGGTCAAGAACACCATCGACGCGATTGAGTTGCCGGTGTTCAACGCAGCCAAACTCCACCCGCGCCATGTGATGGCGCAAGCGCGTGAACATTTGATGGCCCGTCTGGCGGCACTGCGGCCGCGTTGAGCCGATGACCGAGCTAGCGGTCTTGAGCCCGGCGCCCAAGCGCATTGTGGTGGCCATTTCCGGCGCCAGCGGTGCCGTCTATGGTGTGCGCCTGCTGCAGCTGCTGCGCGAGCTGGGTGGTGTAAAAACCCATCTGGTGGTGTCCGACGCAGGCTGGCTCAATCTGCAGCAAGAGCTGGACTTGCCCCGCGAGCAGGTGGAAGCCTTGGCGGATGTGGTTTACCCGGTGCGCAATATCGGTGCGGCATTGGCCAGCGGCTCGTTCCAGTGTGAGGGTATGGTCATCGCGCCGTGTTCGATGCGCACCCTGGCTGCGGTGGCCCATGGCCTGTCCGACAACCTGATCACCCGCGCCGCCGACGTGATGCTCAAGGAGCGCCGCCGCCTGGTCCTGATGGTGCGCGAGACTCCCTTGAATCTGGCCCACTTGCGCAGCATGACCAGTGTGACCGAGATGGGTGGCATCGTCTTTCCGCCGGTACCGGCCTTCTACAACAAGCCCCAGAGCATCGCCGAACTGGTGGACCACACGGTCAGCCGCGTGATCGACTTGCTGGGTCTGCCGCAAGCCAGCAGCCAACGCTGGACCGGGCTGTAAACCCCGGGCAGCTCGCGCCTGCCACCTGTACTTTTCAACCTCCATCGACACCATGGCCTACCACGACCTCCGCGACTTCATCACCCAGCTCGAACAGATGGGTGAACTCAAACGTGTGGCGGTGCCGGTGTCCCCCCACCTTGAAATGACCGCGGTGTGTGACCGCACCCTGCAGGCCGGCGGCCCGGCCTTGTTGTTCGAGCACCCCACCGGCCACACCATCCCGGTGCTGGGCAACCTGTTTGGCACCACACGACGGGTGGCGCTGGGCATGGGTGTCAAAGACATGAGCGAGTTGCGCCAGTTTGGCCATGTGCTGGCCACGCTCAAAGAGCCGGAAGCGCCCAAAGGCTTCAAGGAACTGATGGGCATGGGCAACTTGGTCAAAACCCTGTGGAGCATGGCCCCCAAAGAGCAGCGCAGCGCACCGTGTCAGGACGTGGTGTGGGAAGGCCAGGACGTGGACCTGGCCAAGCTGCCGGTGCAACACTGCTGGCCCGGTGACGTCGCCCCCCTGATCACATGGGGCCTGGTCATCACCCGTGGCCCACACAAAACACGGCAAAACCTGGGCGTCTACCGCCAACAGGTGATTGCACCCAACAAGGTCATCATGCGCTGGCTGGCCCACCGTGGCGGCGCGCTCGATTTTCGTGACCACGCCAAACAAAACCCTGGCCAACCTTACCCGGTGTGTGTGGCGCTGGGCACCGACCCGGCCACCATCCTCGGTGCGGTCACCCCTGTGCCCGATTCTTTGAGTGAATACCAGTTTGCTGGCTTGCTGCGCGGCAGCCGCACCGAACTGGTCAAGGCGCTCGGCAGTGACTTGCAGGTACCGGCATCGGCTGAGATCGTGCTAGAGGGCCACATCTACCCCGACGCCAGCCACAAAAGTGGTTTCGAGCACGCGCTGGAAGGCCCGTTTGGTGACCACACCGGGTATTACAACGAGCAGGACTACTTTCCGGTGTTCACCATCGACCGCATCACCCTGCGCCGTGACCCGATCTACCACTCCACCTACACCGGCAAACCACCAGACGAGCCCGCCATGCTGGCTCTGGCCCTCAACGAGGTGTTTGTGCCACTGCTGCAACGCCAGTACCCCGAGATCACCGACTTCTACCTGCCACCCGAAGGCTGCAGCTACCGCATGGCGGTGGTGCAGATCAAAAAGGCTTACCCCGGCCACGCGCGGCGCGTGATGTTTGGCATCTGGAGCTTTTTGCGCCAGTTCATGTACACCAAGTTCATCGTGGTGGTGGACGACGACGTGAACCCGCGCAGCTGGACCGACGTGATCTGGGCCATCACCACCCGCGTCGACCCCACCCGCGACACCATGCTGGTGGACAACACACCCATCGACTATCTGGACTTTGCCTCCCCCGTGAGCGGCCTGGGCAGCAAGATGGGCATTGATGCCACCAACAAATGGCCCGGGGAGACAACGCGTGAATGGGGCCAACCGCTGACCATGAGCCCGGAAGTCACAGCCAAGGTCGACCAGATTTGGCAGACGCTGGGTTTATGAGGGAAATTGGCCTCCAGCCCTTTTGAAATAAGGGCTGATAGATATTATTTTTATAGTTCTTTAGGCTCTCGACGGTCATCAGGCAAGCCACCACGAAGAGGGGGCAAGTTCTGCAAAGCAGCCAAAGTCACGCGTGGACTCTGGTGTGCTGAACCCCATGGAATCCCCAGAGGGGACACCCCGGCCTGCACCACGGGTCCAGGTCAATTGACAGCAGCGCGCGCCGCCTCAGCGCGGTGCTTGGCTGCGTCGGCCTGGCGTTGCAATTCATGGGCCTCTTTTTCTGCGGCCAGAGCCTGAGCCTCTTTGGCCTGGCGATCTTCATCGGACGACTTGCCACCCGCCAAGGCTGTGCCAGCCAAGGTGCCTGCGGCGGCGCCCACCGCCACAGCACCCACCGTGCCCAGTAAGCCTGGGCTGCGTTTGGCAGGTGCCACGGTCGTTGCCGGAGCATGGGTCGCAGCCGGTGCCACAGGTGCGGCAGGTGGCGTCGGGGCTTTGGTGACGCTGTTGCGCGGCATGGGTTTCACACCGCCGAACAGACGTTTGGCCTGCGCCACAGAGGGCATGGCCAACGAAGCAATGGTCAACACCAGCACGGCGGTCGCTGGGCGCCAAGACATGTCAAAAGCAGTGGGCATGGCAACTCCTGGTTTGGAAAAAACAAACATTTGGACACAGCGCCAAGGCCGATCCCACAATGGCCAGACCATGTTAACGACGGAAGAAAAGACGCAATGAATCTAGGAATTGGGCGACGCCCGGGTGTGTCGCACCGCACCGACAGCCACCGCGTCGCCGCGTATCGTCAGTCCGACTCAACCACTGAACGAAAGCCTGACCATGACCTTCACGTTTGTTTCCTGGCGTCGCTATGCGTTCGCCGCATTCACAACGCTGGCCTGCACCTCTGCTGCGCTGGCAGCCCAGCCCAATGCTTTGGCACAGGCGCAAGAGCGTTACCAGCAGGACATGGCCGCGTGCGCCAGTGGCCAGTCCTACCAGGACCCGGCCACCTGCCGCCGTGAAGCAGGTGCCGCCCTGACACAAGCCAGGCGCGGGGACCTGGGCAACAACACGCGCGATTACGCCAGCAACGCGCTGCAACGCTGTGCGGTTCACAAAAACAGTGATGACCGCGCGGCCTGCGAGGCACGTATCCAAGGCCAGGGTGACATCAGCAAAGAATCACAGGCTGGCGGCCTGCTGCGCCAGAGCACCACAGTGAGCCCCGCCAACTAGGCGCTAGGTTCCGCTGGGCAGCGGCGCAGCCAGCTCGCGCAGGCAGGCCTGACGCGCCGACACAACCGACAGCTGTTGACAGCGCCAGAGCGCCTGGGCCTGTGCGGAACGCGCCTTTTGCTGCAGCACACTCTGGTTCACCGCCTGGGTGAGCACCGTGTGATAGACCAGCAACAGGCCAGCCACCAGCAGCACCGCCACACCCGGCAGCACCACCGGGTGGCGTACCAACGACCACACACGACGCCCACCAGAACCGGGAACCGCTGGCAGTCGGCCCGGATGGCTGGACAGCGGGTTCAAAAATGTAAGTGGGTGTGGCTGATGTTTCATGGTTTTGATCGGGTGGCTGCCAACAAGCAGGCTGACAGATGCCAGCTGACTCTAGGGCCAGCGCAACCGGCTGGCTGTGCGTTGCCCCACACAGCCATGGATATGTTTGAGCCATACCCACACGCTGATGTTTCCGCGCATCAAAGTCGGGCAAAAGGACGCGTTCAGCAGCGCGGCTTGCTCACCCATCCTGTTACAACACTTGCAAAACCGGTGGCGACTTCTGCGGCAGGCGGCTTTAAGCTGGGGTTTTCAAGGAGCTCTTATGGCCATAACACCCCACTTTTTCAACAAACGCGAGTCCGAAGCCGCCACCGACCGGCATGTGGTGCCGCTGCCCCAGGTGGCCAGCAAAACCCCCACGGTCAGCACACAGGTCAGCCCGGAAGCTGGCCGCAGCCACAGCACCCACATCAGCCAGCGCGGCGCCGTCTCCCCGCCTGCGGGCGATGCCGGAGCCGCCCCCAGCAGCATCGGCAGCAAACTCACGGTGGGGCCCAACATCAAACTCAAAGGCGTGGAGATCACCGACTGCGACACCTTGTTTGTCGAGGGTCTGGTCGAGGCCACGATGGACTCGCGGCTGATGGAGATTGCCGAGCAGGGTGCGTTCAAGGGCTCGGCCGAGATCGACCTGGCCGAGATCCATGGCCAGTTTGACGGCGATTTGACGGTGCGGCAAAAGCTGGTGATCTACGCCACCGGTCGTGTCACCGGCAAGATCCGCTACGGCATGCTGGTGGTGGAAGAAGGCGGCCAACTCTCGGGGGACATCCAGTTTGGCACCGCGTCTGCGGTCAAACACCTCAGCACAGACAAGCCCCTGCTGGCGGTGGCCAACAAAGGATCAAATATGCCTTTAGCCCAATAAATACAAGGGCTGATAGCTACATAAATAGGATTATCAAGCGGCGCTGGTGGACAGGTACTTTTCCATCAGCGCGCGCACATTGACGCGCGCCTTGAGGCGGCTGGCCAGCATGTAGACGCCGCCAAACTTGCGCTGCAAAAACAGCGTGTCCATCGGCGGGATGTGCCAGAAATCGCGCTGCTCACCAATCGCCATACCGGCGTCACGCAGGCGCAGCGCCACGTCGGTGTTGCCAAAGTCGTAGTCGCCGTTTTCGATCAGCGGCTCCAGCGACAGCTCAAAGATGTTGACCACCGCGTCCTGATGGCGCTGCAGCGTCTGTTCGTCAAAAAAGCCGATGTTGATCATGGCCTGGCGCGCGCCAGCACGGTCGCCGGCCAGACCGGCCTGCATCAGCTGGCGGTAGGCTGGCGCCATCTCTGGCGGAAAGACACGTGTGGCGCCAAAGTCAAGGAGGATCAGCTGTTTTGTGTGCGTGTTGTAGCGGTAGTTGGCAAAGTTGGGGTCGGTCTGCATCAGCGCAAACTCGAACAGCTCCCGAAACAGCAGGCCAATCAGCAGCGTCATGAGGCGGTCGCGCTCTTCCTGCGGTGCGTCCACCAGCGACTCAATCGGTACACCGTCCACAAAATCCATCGCCAGCACACTCTGGGTGGTGAAGTCGGCATGTAACTTGGGCACCAGGAACTCAGGCGAGTCGGCCAGCAGCTCGGCAAAACGCTGCAGGTACTGACCTTCGCGTTGGTAATCGGCCTCCTGATGCAGCTGGCGCTTGGCTTCAAGCAGCATCGGCGCGATGTTGAGCGTCTTGGGCAACACACCTGAGAGGCGCATCAGTGAGGCGACGTTGTCCACGTCGCTGTCGATGCTGCGGCGCACGCCGGGGTACTGGATCTTGATCGCCAGCTCGCGCCCGTCTTTGGTGGTGGCGCGGTGCACCTGGCCGATGGACGCAGCAGCGATGGGTTGGAATAAAAAAGTTTCAAAACGTTGTTGCCAGCCGCTGCCCCAGTGGGCGTTGAGTGCGGCGTTGAGCTGGCTTTGTGGCATGTGGTGCCCCTCGGAGCGCAGGCGGCCCAGGATCTCGGCCAGCTCAGGCGGCAGCATGTCACCCGCATCCATCGACAGCAGTTGGCCCACCTTCATCGCCGCACCGCGCAGCTGGGCCAGCTGGTGGGTGACCTTGATCGCGTTGGCCGGGGTCAGCAGCAGATCACTCACCGAGGGGCGTTTGCCCTGGGCCAGCTGGCGGGCGCCGTCGAGCAACATGCCCCCGGCAATGTTGGACGCCATGCCGCCAAAACGGGCCAGGCGTGACAGGCGGCCGCTGGGAACGGCCAGCGCCTTCGATTCAAACTTGCTGTGTGGCATCAACGGTCAACCTTCTGGGTGCGCGGGGGCGTTTCCTGATCTCTGTCGGAGCGACTTTGGGCAATTTGGTTCGACTGACTTGGCTTTTTTTGCGAGCCGCCAGCGCCAGCTTACGCACCTGGGCAATGTCTTCGTCGCTGAACGGCCCGTTGACACCGCTGATGGCGGCCAACTTCATGCCGTGTTTGAGGCCGAGCTTGTAGATCTCACGCACCTTCTCCCACTCGATGGCGCGACCGACGGTGAAGTTCTCAAACCGCCCCTCCAACGCCAGCACAATCGTCTCGGCCAGGCAAGCGTAAGCCACCCCCTTGGGCAGGCCGATGTTTTTCATGCGGATGTGCTCACCGGGCAGCTGGATCTCGCCCGACTCGATCACCAGCACATCGGGGCGTTTGGCCACCTCGCTGGCGGGCAGATCCAGCGGGCGCGCCACGTCGGTGATCACGCAGCCCGGTTTCACCTGCATGATGTCGAGCACCTTTTTGCCAGCCCCCGAGGTGGCGGTGACGATCATGTCCATCTCGGCGATGTCCTTGTCGGCCTTGGCGGACAGAAACAGCTGCGCGTCAGGCGTTTCACGCAGTATGGATTCTTTCAGCGCCAGCAGCTTGGCGGTCTCGGGGGACACCAGGTAGACCTCTTGCGCCACCTTGGCGATCAGGCGTGCACACACCGAGCCAATGGCGCCGGTGGCACCGACCACCATGGCCTTGAATTGGATACGTTCTTTACCACGGGGTTTGGGCAAGAGGTTCAGGCGCATCAGTGCGTCATGCGCGGCCCACAAGGCGCCGGAAGCGCTGTAGCTGTTGCCGGTGGTGATCGGCAGCGGCGAGCGTTTGGCCACCGTCACCCCGGCATCCCCCACCACCTTGGTGAAAGCCCCCAGACCCATGATCTGCGCACCCAGTCGCTGCGCGGTGGCTGCGGCATCCAACAGGCGGCGGTAGGTGAATTCGGGGCTGTGGCGCATGATCTCTTTGGGGGTGCCGCCCACCGAAATCAACCAGCCCTCGGCCTCCACCCCGGTGGGTGACTGGATGCCACTCACATGGGAATACACAAACGGCGGCGCATAGGCCATGATCTTTTCCAGCGAATTCATCATCACCGGTGGCGACACCTGGGACAGCAGGTCAATCGGTTTGACCTTCTTGAAATACTCTTGCGACAGCGGGTGGATCACAAAGGCAAAACGGTTCACACGCTTGAAACCATTGGGGTAGAGGATGCGTGGCTCCAGTTGCAGGCCGGTGATGATCTCCAGGTAATCGTCTTCCATAATGTCTTCGGGCGCCTTGCCGCTGGCGGCACAAATCATGGCGTCCAGCAGATCCGGCCCCAGGCTGTGGCCGTGCAACACTGGTGCACCGTCGATCACCAGGTGCACCCCCTTGGCGGCAAAACTCGCCAGGCGCTCGTCGCTCACGGTGGAGGTGATGATGGTTTTGCCCGCCAGCTCTTCCAGGCCAAATTCGTCAAGTTCATGGACAGGCGCGACGATGACACTGGCCTTTTGCATGGCTTTGCGCAGCAAGAACCGTGTCCACTCCTTGACCGGCCCACTGGACAAGGCCGATGGCAGCGACCAGTCCTTGACGTAATGGGCACCACTGGCATACAGCTGCAGCGCCTGCAGGCTGGTCAACAACTTGGGCACCGCCAGTTGGGTCAACGGGTCAGCAAACTGCAGGTTGCTGGTGTATTCGGCCATCGACATCGCGAGTTTGTAGTTTTTTAAACCCGAGAAAAACAGCACCCGCGCGTTGTTGAAATAGTGGCCCAGCGCCACCTGGGTGTGGCGCAATGCCCACTCCTGCAGGATGTCACCCAGCGGTCCGCCCATGGTGACTGGCGCTTTGTGCGCCACCGATTTGAGTTTGGCGCTGTCTTTGTCAACAAAGCGGTGGCTGCCCGCTTTGTAGCTGTCCTTGAGCACCCCCAGGCCAATGGCATCGGCACGTTTGTCCCAGGTTTTCACCAGCTTGCTGGCCTTGGCCAGGCTGCCGTCGGTGCCCAGGCGCTGGACATGCAAGGACTCACCCAGAAAACGGGTGCTGAACTCGAAGTTTCGGGCGCTGGACCCAAGGCTGATACCAATCACTGTTTTCATAGAAGAACATCACTCAATGCTGGTTTGGAGAGCCACAACTACACGGACGATGGCACGCAGTGCATCATGCCGCCTGTGATGGCGCGGGTGGGTGTTTCATTCTATGAAGAAGGGTAAGCGCAATGTTGGCGAATTTACTGACAAGTGGGCTTCGTTCGGCGGGCTTATCGACGCTGATGCGCGCAGTTGGCGTGGCCACACGCTTGCTGCCGATTCCCCAGCCGACCTTATTGGTCGGCCCGGGGGCCAGCGCACGCCTGGGGCAGGCCATCTGTGACTTTGATCACCAACGGGTATTGATCGTGACCGACCCGGTGATCGCCAAACTGGGCCTGATGTTGCCGATGTTTCAGGCGCTCAAAGCCGGTGGTTTGGCCTATGTGGTGTTCGACAAGATGTTGCCCGACGCACCCGTGGCGCTGATTGAACAAGGGGTGGCGCTGTTCAAAAGCCAGGGCTGTGACGCCGTCCTGGCCTTTGGCGGCGGCTCCGCCATCGACGCGGGCAAAGCCATTGCGCTGGCGGCGGCCAACAACAAACACCCAGTGCAACTGGCGGGCTACTTCAAGGGGCTGCGCGCACCTGCGCCCATCTACGCGGTGCCCACCACCGCAGGCACCGGCTCCGAGGTCACAGTGGCGGCCGTCATCTCAGACCCCGACACCCACAGCAAACTGGTGATTGCCGACACCCGCATCGTGCCACGCATGGCGGCGCTGGACCCCAGCCTGATGCTGGGCTTGCCACCCGACATCACTGCCGCCACCGGCATGGACGCGCTGACCCATGCCATCGAAGCCTATATTGGCCGCTGGGGCACACGCTTCACCAAGCAGATGGCACTGTCCGCCGTCAGCAAAATTTTTGAGGCCCTGCCGGTCGCCTTCGCCAACGGCCAGAACCTGGCCGCTCGCGAAAAAATGGCGCTCGCCGCCAACGATGCCGGTCAGGCCTTCACCCGTGCCAATGTGGGTTATGTGCACGCCATCGCCCACCAGCTGGGTGGCCTCTACCACACCCCCCACGGCCTCGCCAATGCCATTGTGCTGCCGCATGTGCTGCGCTTTTTGAGCCCGGCGATCCAGCCACAGCTGGCCACTTTGGCACTGCGGGCCAAGCTGGGCGACGCAGGCGAGAGTGAAGCCGCCTTGGCCCAGAAGTTTCTGGATGCCATCGATGCCTTGAACACCCGGCTGGGCATTCCGCCCACACTGGCGGCGCTGCGCAAGAAAGACATCCCTGCACTGGCCAGCGCCGCCTGCCACGAAGCCGAAACCAACTACCCGGTGCCGCGCTACCTGACCCAGGCTGAGTGTGAAAACGTGATTCGCCAGATCTTGCCGGACCCGGCCGTCACCCCAGCCGTGCTGCGGCGACGTGCCACCACCCGCAAAAAAGCCTGACCCAGACTGCCCGACAACCCAGCCCCCTGGGGGACGGGCCTCAGGCAGCGGCAGCTGGGGCAGCGTTGAATTGCTGCAGGATGTGTGCACTCATGCCGCGTGCCAGCTCCTGCTCACCCAGAAACACCGTGCCCAGGCTGTCCTGGCGCAGCAGGCTGGCCTCTTCCTCGTTGTGGCTGCGCAGCACCACTGCGATGCTGGGGTTGAGGGTGGTGGCGATCTCGACCATCTTGCGCGCCTGCACCGAGTCCGGAATGGCGATGACCAGCATCGCGGCCTCGGCCACATGGGCCTGGATCAGCACATCAGGTGCCAAGGCATCACCGCTGACGGCATGAATCCCGTCAGCGCGCAAGCTGTCTACCAGGTCTCGGTTTTGCTCGGCCACCACAAACGGCACCTGGTGCGCCTGCAGGTCCTCCGCAATGCGCCGACCAACACGGCCATAACCCACCAGCACCACTTGCCCGGTCAACACCGCTCTGGGGGTGGCCACGGGCAGCTCGGCCAACGGGTCTTCGCGCTGCTCCATGCGACGGGCCAACTCTGAGCGCTGCAGAATCCAGGCGCGCACGGGTTCGATGACCGCAAACACCGCCGAGTTGGCCGCAATCGAGATCAGTGCACCCGCCAGCACCAGACTTTGGCCCTCCGTGGGCAACAGGCCCAGCGCCACGCCGAGCCCGGCCAGGATGAACGAGAACTCACCAATCTGCGCCAGGCTGGCGCCCACCGTCAAGGCGGTATTGAGCGGGTACCGGAACAGCAACGCCAGGCCGACGGCGGCCACGGTTTTCCCGACCATGATGATGGCCACCACCACCAGCAGTTTGAACGGTTGGCCCAAGATCACACTCGGGTCAAACAACATGCCGACCGAGACAAAAAACAGCACCGCAAACGCGTCGCGCAGCGGCAGCGATTCTTGCGCCGCGCGGTGGCTGAACTCCGACTCGCGCATCATCATGCCGGCAAAAAACGCCCCCAAGGCAAACGACACATCAAACAGCTTGGCCGCACCAAAAGCCACACCCACGGCGATGGCCACCACACACAAGGTGAACAGTTCCTGTGATCCCGTCTTGGCCACGGCCCACAACAGCTTGGGCAACACGCGACGCCCTACCACCAGCATCAACACCACAAAGCTGCTGACCTTGGCCAGGGTGATGCCCACGGTGGTCCAGATGGCCCCCGAGGAAGTCCCAACGGCTGCGGCGTCGCCGGGTTCGGCCAGCAGGCCTGCCAATGCGGGCAGCAGCACCAGGACCAGCACCATCACTAGGTCTTCCACCACCAGCCAGCCCACCGCAATCTGCCCGTTGATCGATTTCAGGATGCCCCTGGCCTCCAACGCACGCAGCAGCACCACCGTGCTGGCCACCGACAAACACAGACCAAACACCACCGACGCGCCCAGGCCCCAGCCCCACAGGGACGCAGTAGCCATGCCCAGCAGGGTGGCCACCGCAATCTGAACGATGGCACCGGGTACCGCGATGCGTTTCACCGCCATCAAATCATCCAGCGAAAAGTGCAGGCCGACCCCAAACATCAGCAGCATGACGCCGATTTCGGCCAGCTGTCCGGCCAGGCCCACATCGGCCACAAACCCCGGTGTGGCTGGCCCGACCATGATGCCCGCCAGCAGATACCCCACCAGCGGTGGCATTTTTAAACGCGCAGCGACCAGCCCGAATAACAACGCCAGCCCAAAAGCGGCGGCAATGGTGGCAATCAGGCTGACGTCATGTGGCATGGGTACAAAGTTCCTCGTGATGGGTGGCAATAGGTAGCGCGGCAGAGCCGCTGTTGCAACTTACCACACTCTTTTCCCGGCGCCGCCGGATTGGGCGGGCTTTTGCAGCGCCACTCAAAGGTTTTTCACCAACACAGCTGCTGCTGAAGAGACAGTCCTTGGCGCGCATCACCGCCAAAACACCGTCTACACCAACAAGGCGCTCAACGCGACCAGTGCGGCGGTTTCGGCGCGTAACACCCGCGGACCCAGGGTCACCGGGTTCAGACCTGCCTGCAAAGCGGCGGCCTCTTCGGCCGGGCTCAAGCCACCCTCGGGGCCAGACAGAAAGTGGATGTCGGGTGAGCTGTCGCTCTGGGTTAGGCGCGTAGCCACGGCCTCACGCACCGCCCGCGCACCCGCAGCCAAGGACAACAACAGCCCAAGCGGCTGGTCAGCAGCGGGGGCGGCAGCAACACGCTCGGTGTGGCTTGCGAGCCACTGTGCCAACGTGGTCACAGGGTGGACCGTCGGCACCCGGTTGCCACCACATTGCTCACAGGCGGCCACCGCCACGCTGTGCCAGTGCGCCACCTTTTTGTCGGCACGCTCACCACTCAGGCGCAGCACGCTGCGTTCGGTCATCAGCGGCTGGATGCTGGCCACACCGAGTTCGGTGGCTTTTTCCACGAGCCAGTCCATGCGCTCGTTGGCGGGCATGCCCACCACCAGATGCACCCGCAAGGCGGGCTCGCGTTGGGTGGGTAGATAGTCGCCCACCTGCACCTGCACATGGCTGCGGCCCATCTGGGTCACGCTGGCGCTGTATTCACCCGGGCTGTCACCGGTGAACAGCGTGATGCCGTCCCCCGGCTGCAGCCGCAACACCTGCACATGGCGCGCCGCGCCCGCAGGCAGCTCCAGTAAAGCGCCAGGGTGGAGGGGAGTCGGGCAGTAAAAACGCGGCATGGGTGACTTCGATAACTATCAATTAAATAGCTGTTAGTCCTTGTTATAAAAGGGCAGAGCCTGATTTTATGCTTGACGCCCAAAACCAAAAACATCGGGCTCCACAAAACCTTCGACTTTGTCAATCAGCCGCAGCAGCGGTTTGAGTTCGCGGTAACGGGCACAGGTGCTGCGGATGTACTGGATAAAACGCGGTGTGTCGGCCAGGTACTGCGGCTTGCCGTCGCGCAGCGTCAGGCGGGCAAAGATGCCGGCCACTTTGAGGTGGCGCTGCAGGCCCATCCACTCCACACCACGGTAGAACTCGCCAAAGTCGTCACCCACCGGCAAACCCGCCTTGCGTGCTTTTTCCCAATAACGCACCGTCACGTCCAGGCAAAAATCCTCTTCCCAGCTCAGGAAGGCATCCCGCATCAGGCTGGCAATGTCGTAGGTGATCGGGCCGTAGACCGCGTCCTGGAAGTCCAGCACACCGAGACAAGCCCCCACGCTTGTCGCTGCGCGTACTGCGCTGCCCCCCGAGGGGGGTAATTTTTCTTGGGGCGGCCCGGCAAAAAATTGCACGGCATCTTCGTCCCGAACCATCAGGTTCCTGGGCATGAAATCCCGGTGCACAAACACGCTCGGCTGCGCCAGGTTGGTGGCAATGATCTGTTTGAACGTGTTGTCCAGCGTGAAACGCATGCCCTGGTCGATGGCCACACCCTTGTGCTGTACCAGGTACCAGTCGGGGAAAAGTTCCAGCTCGCGCCGCAGCAGGGCGTCGTCGTAGGGAGGTAGCACACCCGGTTTGGAAGCCAGCTGCCAAGTGATCAACGCGTCAACCGCCATCAGGTACAGCGGCAGATTGGCTTGTGGCTGGGCCTTGTCGATGACTTGCATCATGGTCTGGCCACCCAGATCACTCAGCAACATGAAGCCCAGAGACTCGTCCCAGGCCAGCACCTCGGGCGCATGTAGTCCCGCGTCGTGCATGAGCTGCGCCACTTTGACAAAGGGCTGGCTGTTTTCAAGTTTGGGTGGCGCGTCCATGATGATGCGACTACCTGCTGCACTGTTGATGCGGAAATAACGCCTGAAGCTGGCATCAGCGCTGGCCAGACGCAACGTGTCCGGTTGTAAGTCGTGTTGCGCTGAGGTGGAAAGCAACCAGCGCTCAAACTGTGCAGCACGTTGCGAATCGGTCCAGACGATGGGGGTGGGAA
>NZ_JAHFZF010000049.1 GCF_018619435.1 Rhodoferax sp. U11-2br
GGTGGCGTTGGGGGTGATGAGCGGCAGATTATTTCCCAATCCCGTGTTTATCCGACGGATTACCTCCTTTTTTGTCACAACTGCGTGCCTGGGCAGGCGTTCAATTCGGTCGTTTGCCTCACTAAAATGCAATAAATGTTGGCAAAACCAGAGGATGTTGGCTCTGGTCAGCGCGGTCAGGCCCCAGCGGCCACAAACTACTCCAAGCCGCGCTTGCCCTGTTGAGGTTTTCTTTTCTTTGGCTTCATCAATTGACACCCACCACCATGACGCAACGCATTTCCAAACACCGCCTGCAAGTGGCATCCAACTTGTGCCAGTTCGTTGAACAGCAGGTTTTGCCTGGCACCGGCATCACACCCGCCAAGTTCTGGAAAGGGCTGGATGGCATCGTGGCCGACCTGGCACCCAAAAACATCGCCTTGCTCAAGGAGCGTGACCGTCTGCAGACCGAGCTGGATGCCTGGCACACAGCCCACCCCGGCCCGATCACCAACATGCCCGTCTACCGTGCCTTTCTGGAGCGCATCGGTTACCTGGTGCCGGTACCCTCCAAAACCCGCATTACCACCAGCAATGTGGACAGCGAACTGGCCAAACAGGCGGGCCCGCAGTTGGTGGTGCCGATCCTCAACGCCCGCTACGCACTCAACGCCGCCAACGCCCGCTGGGGCAGTTTGTACGACGCGCTGTACGGCACCGATGTGATCGACGAGGCCAAGGGCTGTCAAAAAGTCGGCAAAAAAGGCGGCTACAACCCCAAACGCGGCGCCAAGGTGATCGAGTACGCACGCTACGTGCTGGACCGCTGCGTCCCGCTGAAGAAAGGCTCCCACATCGACTCGGTGGCCTACAGCATCAAGGGTGGCAAGCTGGCCGTCAAACTTGCTGACGGCAGCACCACCGGCCTGGCCGACCACGACCAGCTGGTGGGTTTTCAGGGTGATGCCAAAGCACCGTCCAGCGTCTTGTTCGTGCACCACGGCCTGCATCTGGATCTGATCATCAACCGCGCCACACCCATTGGCGCCAGCGACCCAGCCGGTGTGGCTGACCTGGTGGTGGAAGCGGCCCTCTCCACCATCCTTGACCTGGAAGACTCGGTCGCGGCGGTGGATGCCGACGACAAGGTGCTGGCCTACAGCAACTGGCTCGGCATCCTCAAAGGCACCCTGACCGAAGAAGTCGCCAAAGGCAACAAAACCTTCACCCGTGGCCTCAACCCCGACCGTCTCTACACCGCGCCCGACGGCAAAAAACCGGTGCGCCTGCATGGCCGCAGCCTGATGTTTGTGCGCAATGTTGGCCACCTGATGACCAACCCGGCCATTCTCTACACCGACAAAGCCGGTGAAGTGCGTGAGATTCCCGAGGGCATTCTGGACGCGGTGGTCACCACCACGATTGCGATGCACGACTTGACCAAGACCAAGAAGGACGCCATCCGCAACTCGCGCAAAGGCTCGGTCTACATCGTCAAACCCAAGATGCACGGCCCGGCGGAAGTGGCCTTTGCCAGCGAGCTGTTTGGCCGCGTCGAGAAGCTGCTGGGCCTGCCGGAGAGCACCGTCAAGCTCGGCATCATGGACGAAGAGCGCCGCACCAGCGTCAACCTCAAGGCCTGTATTGCGGCCGCCGCGAGCCGCGTCGCCTTCATCAACACCGGCTTCCTGGACCGCACCGGGGATGAGATGCACAGCGCCATGCAAGCGGGCCCGATGGTTCGCAAAGCCGACATGAAAGCCAGCACCTGGATCCACGCCTACGAGCGCAACAACGTGCTGGTCGGCCTGCAATGTGGCCTGCGCGGCAAGGCACAAATCGGCAAAGGCATGTGGGCCATGCCCGACCTCATGAAAGCCATGTTGGAGCAAAAGATTGCCCACCCCAAAGCCGGTGCCAACACCGCTTGGGTGCCCAGCCCGACCGGCGCCACCCTGCATGCGCTGCACTACCACCAGGTGCTGGTCAGCGAGGTGCAAAAAGACATCGAAAAAACCCACGCCAAGCGCGACGCACAGAGTGAACACGATGCGCTGCTGGCCGGTCTGTTGCACATCCCGGTCACCGCCACCCCCAACTGGAGCGCCGCCGAGAAACAGCAGGAACTCGACAACAACGCCCAGGGCATCCTGGGTTATGTGGTGCGCTGGGTGGATCAGGGTGTGGGCTGCTCCAAGGTGCCTGACATCCACAACATCGGCCTGATGGAAGACCGCGCCACGCTGCGCATCAGCAGCCAACACATGGCCAACTGGGTACACCACGGTGTGGTGACCAAAGCCCAAGTCACCGAAACTTTCAAACGCATGGCTGCCGTGGTCGATGCACAAAACGCGGGTGACCCGCTGTACCAACCCATGGCGGGCCACTTTGGCACTTCAAAAGCCTACCAAGCCGCCTGCGACCTGGTGTTCAAAGGCCTGGCCCAACCCAGCGGCTACACCGAACCGCTGCTGCATGGGTGGCGGCTCAAGGTGAAGGCGGCGGCTTGATGCCGCAATCGGCATTTACTATATAAATAGTAGCTACTAGCCCTCGTTTCCAGAGGGCTAGGGCCTGATTTTTCATGTATGGTCTTGATCGCGAAGACACTGCATGACTTCGTTCAGGCCTTTGGTCAGGTGTTTGTCGCGGCGCACGACCATGCCGAGTTGGCGCACAAGTTTCGGCTTGACGGGCGACGTCAACAGAGCCGTCGTACCACCTCGCTTGAGCGCCAGCCCTGGCAGAACTGACCAGCCAACACCCGCCGCTACCAACTCTTTGATGGCTTCGACACTGCCAAACTCCATGGCTGGCTTGTTTTTGACAGCTGCGGCTTCAAACCATGCATTGGTTGTGCGCCGCGTATTGCCCCCCTCATAAAGCAACAGCGTCTTGCCGTTGAGGAAGTCCGCGTCGGGACCACCTTGCGGCATACGACTGTTTTTGGGCGCCACGGCCAGAAACTCGTCTTCATAAAACGGCTCGATCTCCAAGGAGCGGCCCGAGGCCGGCAAAGTCACAACAGCAAGATCAATCACATTGGCCTCAAGATCGCGCAGCAGCTGGTCGGTATTGCCAATGCGGACCATGATGTCCAGCCCAGGCATACGTTTTTTGGCGGCCGCTATGGCGCGTGGCAGCAAGTGGATGGAGGCCGTGCCGCCGCTGCCAATACGCACGCGCCCAACAACACCTTGCTTGTAAGGCGCCATGGCCAGCTCGGCCGACGCACACTCCTCTAGAACCCGACGTGCGTAGCTGAGCAACTCTGTGCCTGCTTGTGAGGGCAGTGCGCGTCGCCCGACGCGCTCAATCAGACGAATCCCCAAACGTTTCTCAAGCAGTTTGACCTGCAGGCTGACTGCGGGCTGGGTCAATCCGATTTTTTCGGCGGCAGCAGTAAAGCTGCCCAAGTCAACAACACTGATAAAAGCGTAGAGGTGGTCCAGGTTCAGCATTCAAAGAATTCCTTATGGATTGCATATGAATCATAAGCTTCCTTTTTGATGGATCTCCGTCGATGATGGCACTGCCTTGTCCATAACAGCGAGTTTTTCCCCGCCTGAGGCGAGTTGGACACCCTGGCAGAGGTTGGTCGCATTGAAGAGAAAACAGGAATGAAAAATGACAGCAGGAATGACCACATTGGCAAAAAAGCACGCCCAGAGGCGGGCTGATCTGGTGGATAGCATGGCAAGACGCGCCTTGACGGCGTGCCAACAATACCTGATCACAAGACGCAAACAACAGACACTCAGGCAGCTATCGGACGCTCAGCTTTCGGACATTGGACTAACCCGTACGCAGGCGCGCGCCCACATCCACAACGGATGGTTCTGGGAATAGGGGCGCGTCTGGCGTACAGACCCGAGACTTATGACAAGTCATCACATCTTGCGCGGACTCCGGTCGATACACTTGGCCCATCGACTACCTCAGCAGATCGACACCCATGCCACTCAGCGCCATCCCCTCCACCCCAACCGACGCCTCCTTGTGCCCACTCTGCGGTCAACCCAACCAGTGCGCGATGGAGGCGCAGCGTGTCACCGGCCAGGAACAGGCGCCCTGCTGGTGCCTCCAGGTCACTTTCAGCCAGAGCCTGCTCGACAGCATCCCTGCCGCAGGCCAACACCTCGCGTGTGTTTGCGCCACGTGCGCCACAAAAAAAGAGGTGTGAACAGGCCAGATCAGGGCGCCATCACTGGCGGAAAAGGCGGTGGTGCCGGATCGTCGATGCGCGCAGCGTCGACACCGTCACGCAATAGCGTGTCTCTCTGCTGTTGGTGTTTATACCGGGCCTGAACCGCGGGGGACCTGGTTCTGTCCCGGTGCGTCCAGGTCCAGATCAAGGTCCAGACTTTGCGCTGGCTGGTCGATCACCGAGAGGTCCAGTGTCAGCGGACCGCTGCCGCCGCTGCTGTCCATGGCCTCTAGGGGGCTGGCGTCGGCTGGGGTCTCGTCAAATTGACCACGCATGGTCATGGCCAGTTCGGCCATTTCTGCCGCTGCGCTGGATGTACCCAGGCCGCCGTGTGAGGTCATCTTCCAGGGGGAGTCCGAGGTGACTTTTTCGGCCACGGCGTGCAGCATCAGCAGGTCACGGAACGCAGCCAGGTCAAACGACAGTTGCATCGGGGCGGCGTCGTTGTGGAAGATGCAAGCCTCCAGAAAAGCGATGGCTTCGATGTTGGGCCAGAATCGGGTCAGCACAGCCAGTGGTTCGGCGTAGGCCAACAGGTCGCGGCCTTCGTTGTTGTAGGCCGGAAAATCGGGCACCGACACATTGAAGAACTGGCTGAAGGCCACGCGCAGCTCGCGGAAATCGGCCTTCAAACCCTGCGCATGGTAGAGCGACAGCAGGTCCAGATAGACCAGCGGGTTGGGCTCGGTGCTTTCCATGATCTGGCGGCGCAGGATGTTGAGTGCACGATCCGTCTGCCCCAGGGACACAAAAAACTCGGCTTGCTGGCGAATGTCGGAGATGCTCTCTACATTGATGTTGTGGCCGCTGCCAAACCCATCCACAGGCACCACGGCCAGAGGCTCGGTCGAGATAGATGGCGCCACATTGGAGGGAGCCAGGCTGTCCAGATCAATGTCCAGGTCGTGATCGGGGTCCGCTTCAGGTTGTGTGCTGGGCGCCACGGCGGCAAGTGGCACGGCCTGCTGGTGGATGAACTTGCCAAAATCAGACAGTGGTGCCGAGGGTTGAATGGTGGTGGCCGGTGTGATCACCAGTGTTTCTGAAGCATCCTTCTGGGCATGCTGCCACCAGTCTCCCTGTTGGGCCTTTTGCTGTTTGCGCAGCACCCAGGCCAGTGCACCGAGCGAGGCCAGCAACAGCCCCAGCACCAGGTAGAACCAGGTCATTGGCACACGGTCGGCCTCGGCCTGGCGCAGCTTGGACTGGAACTCGGCCAAGCTGGCCTGATTGATCACGGCCAGGTCTTTGAGGGTTTTGACATCATTTTGCAGGGCCTGGATGAGCAGAGCCTGCTGCACCACCTCATCGCTGGGTGCCGGTGCAGATGCGGGCGCTGAGGCCGGTAAGGTCACCGGCAAAGCTGCTACTGCCTGGACCGGCGCCACGGGCTGGGCATCCAGCTTCAGGACCGGCTTGGCCGCCACAGGTTCTGCTGGTGCCACCCGCTTGATCGGGGCGGCTGGTTTTTTCACCACCGGCTTGGGGGGGAGTTTGCCAACAACGGGTGCTCTGGCCGGGGTGGTCTCTCGCACCAAGGAGGAGGTCGTTGCCGATGAAGTTGCGCTGTTGGTGTCCACCGGGCCAGACGCTGGCACCTTCTGCGGTGTTGATGCGGCATGTGCGGTGGCATCCGCGATCGATGCGGCGCTTGCTCTGGGCAGGTCTGGCGCAGGAAAGTCGGACAACAGCACATAGCGGCGCGAGGTGGCTGCACCACAGGTGGCGCGCAGCACCACGGACACCACCGGCTCGTCAACCGCCGAAGTTGACCTGATGCGTACCATGGCCGTCGGAACGGGCCCGGTGGTGACGGGTGTCACGGTCACGGACGGATTGACCTGTTGCACGTCGGCAAACAGAACATCGGCCGACAGGCAGGACGCCAACGCTTCTTCGCCAGAGCCTAACAACACCGGAACAGACACATCCAGAGAACGGCCAACCACCGCGTTGCCGCGCAAGTCACCCAGGGTAAAAGCGTGGCTGGATGCCGCTGCACCCGTCAGGACTGCCATCAAGGCAACAAAATAACTGACTCTGTTCTTCAAGACAGCTGTCCCACGTTGTGTTGATTGACGCATCGAAAAAGACCCAGTGACCGGCACAGGTGTACCAGCTGATCTGACAAAATAAAGTCCAAACGAATACCCTGAAAGCATACTCGCAAGACAGCTTTATTTTCTGCCATCTTGCCCCTTTCAAACTAAACATAGCAGGAAATCTATAAGCTTTGGGCCTCAGTGCAACATTTCGCTTGTCAGTGCCAAGCCACCAGAACACCCACCATGTGCCAACTCCTCGGAATGAACAGCCATTTGCCAGCCAGCTTGACGCTGAGCTTTACCGGGTTTTCACAGCGCGGCGGCTGCACCGACCACCATGGCGATGGCTGGGGCATCGCGTTTTTTGAGAGTGATGGTGCCTTGCCAAGCAAAGGTGTGCGGCATTTTGTCGACAAACAAAGCGCAGCCACCTCACCGATTGCGCAGATGCTCAAGAATTACCCGATCAAGAGCCACAACGTGGTGGCCCATGTGCGCAAGGCCACGGTGGGCCAGGTCACGCTGGAGAACACCCACCCCTTTGTGCGCGAGTTGTGGGGGCGCTACTGGGTGTTTGCCCACAACGGTGACCTGAAGAACTTCAACCCCTACCTGCACGGCCATTTCAAGCCGGTCGGCAACACCGACAGCGAGCGCGCTTTTTGCTGGCTGATGCAGGAGCTGGACAAATCGCATGCCGACGTGCCCTCGGTGGATGAGCTCACGCGCACCCTGCAGGAGTTGGTGCCGCAAATCTCCAAACACGGTACCTTCAACTTTTTGCTCAGCAACGGCCAGGCGCTGTGGGCGCATGCCACCACCAAGCTGTGTTACGTGTTGCGTGCCCACCCGTTCCATGAGGTGCACCTGAAAGACGACGACGTGACGGTGAACCTGGCGCAGCTCAACAGCCCACAGGACCGTCTGGCCATCATCGTGACCGAGCCCTTAACCACCGACGAGGATTGGACGGTCTTTACCCCAGGTGAACTCAAGGTGTTTGTGGATGGTACCTTGGCGCATTGCAGCTGCCAGTGCGCCGCACCACCGCGCCCGGCGCCGATCACCGACCCGTTGGGCCCGGTGCCGGTGGTGCCCGAAGGACCGGCGCCCCAGTGCCAACGGGCCTGTGCGGCCTCAAGCGCCTGCACCAGGATGGCGACCACCGCCACCGCGGTCTGAGCACCCAAGGACGGCACAGAATGCAGTGCTCAGCCCGCCTCAGCGGCGTGGTGGGTTGGCAAACACATAACGCGGGTAGACCGACTGTGCCGCTTTCGACTGGCTGAGATCGATCTCGCGGGTGACAAAGGGCTCCGCCTGGGAGGTGCGTGCGATCTCAGCACCTTTGGGGTCAATGATCCAGCCCACACCGCCACAGGCGCCGTCAGCGTGCCTGCGGTTGGACGAGAGGCTGTAGGCGCCGCAGCGCACCGCAATGGTTTTGGCCAAAGCCACCCAGCGCTCGGTGGTGGCCTGCCCACTGGCACGCGGCGTCACAATCGCCTGCACGCCTTGCGCCGGGTAGCCGCAGACCGAGTCCAGGGCCCACAGCTCGGTGCAAATATTCAGGCCAAACACCAGGTCCCCTGCCGCAAAGGCTGGGAACACCGCTTCACCCCGGTCAAACCAGGTGGCCTCCCAACCACCGGCCTCATTGGGCAAATACGCCTTGCAGCGCAGCGGCACCAGGCCTTGCTCGCGATGCCAAAGAAAGCCTTGGTTCAGCGGCCTGCCTGAGCGGCTGACAGGAAACGCACCGAGCACCCAGGTACATCTCAGCTCACCGAGCCGCTCCACCCGCTGCTCGGCCTGCGCCACAGCGTCGTTCCAAACCGTCTGGTCAAAGCGTGCCTGCTCCCACACGGCGGGCAAAAAAGCAAACTCGGGCAGCAATACCAGGTCTGGCTGGTGTTTGGCGGTGTGTTGGCACAGCCGGGTCCAATCCTCCTGGGCGCTGGCCGGATCGTCCCCGCGGATTTCACAAACGGTGATGCGCATCCAGGGCCTCGTGGATCAAGCGGCGGCGCAAGCCGCTTCCAGGGCGTCCACAAACATGGCGGCCACGTCAAACCCGGTCTGGTCAGAAATCTCCTGGAAACAGGTCGGGCTGGTGACGTTGATCTCGGTGAGGTGGTCCCCAATCACATCGAGCCCGATCAGCAGCAAACCGCGCGCGGCCAGCACCGGGCCAATCGCCTGGGCAATCTCGCGGTCACGCTCGGTCAACGGCTGGGCCACGCCTTTGCCACCGGCGGCCAGGTTGCCGCGCACCTCACCACCTTGCGGGATACGCGCCAGGCTGTAGGGAACTGGCTGGCCACCAATCACCAGCACCCGTTTGTCGCCCTGGGCAATCGCTGGCAGAAAAGCCTGCACCATCACCGTCTCGGCACCGTCCTTGTTGAGGGTTTCGATGATGGCGCCCAGGTTCAGGCCGTCTTCTTTGACCCTGAAAATGCCCATGCCGCCCATGCCGTCCAGCGGCTTGAGGATGATGTCTTTGTGCTCCGCGTGAAAGCGCCGGATGGCCTGGGCGTCACGGGTGACCAGCGTGGGGCCAATGAACTGCGGCCACTCGAGGATCGCCAGTTTTTCTGGGTGGTCCCGCAGTGCACGGGGTTTGTTGAAGACCCGGGCGCCTTCGCGCTCAGCCTGCTCCAGCAAATGGGTGGCGTAGAAAAACTCGCTGTCAAACGGCGGGTCCTTGCGCATCACGATGGCGTCAAAGTCCCTCAGGGCCAGCGGCGGCGCATCGGCCGCTTGTGGCGCTTCGGTGAACCAGTCAGGGCTCTGGCCGGTCAACGTGATGTGGCGCACGCTGGCGGTCACCGGGGCACCACGCTGCCACAGGATGTCTGTGGGCTCACAACTGCTGATGCTGTGGCCGCGCTTTTGTGCCTCACGCATCATGGCAAAGGTGGTGTCCTTGTAAATCTTGAACGATTCGAGCGGGTCGGCAACAAACAACAACTTCATGGAAACATCACTTTCTGGGTGGGCCACATCGGGCCTGGGACGCAAAACGAGACTGCCGCGCACTGCAAAGATCAGCGCGGCGGCAGGTCAAAGTGCGATTTTCCCGCCCTTTGCACCAACAGTGCCAGCGCCCCGGCAATCACCCCCCAAAACGCCGAGCCCACACCCGCAATCACCACACCGCTCAGGGTGACCAAAAAGGTGATGAGTGCGGCCTCGCGGTGGAAGTCGTCGCGCAGCGCCGTCGTCAGCGCCGAGCCAATCGTGCCGAGCAAGGCCAGGCCGGCAATCGCCGCGATCAGCTCCTTGGGGAAGGCGGTCAGGGCGCCGGTGATGGCGGTGCCAAAAATACCGATCAGGATGTACAACAGGCCACACGACACCGCTGCGGTGTAGCGTTTGTCGGGGTCGGGATGGACCTCACGGCCCATACAAATGGCTGCGGTGATGGCGGCCAGGTTCAGCGCATAGCCCCCAAACGGCGCCAGCACCAGCGTGACCAGGCCGGTCAGCGTGATCATCCCCGACACCGGGATGCCGCGCTGCTCCGCCGTGCGGCCATAACCGGCGGCGTTGATCACGGCCACCCCCGGCAGGTTTTGTGAGGCCATGGTCACCACAAACAGCGGCAGCGCCAGGCTGATGGCAGCACTCCAGCTGAACTGCGGCTGGGTGAACACCGGCATAGCCAAGCCAAATTGCACGCTAGCCCCCGTGAATCCTGAGGTCATAGCTACATAGGCAATAGCAACCAGCAAGGTCGCAGGCACCGCGTAACGGCTAAGCCAGCGTTTGCCCACCAGGTAGGTCAGCAGCATGATCAACACCAGCGGCAAATTGGTTTGTGCTGCGGTGAAGGCCTGCATGCCAAAGCGCGCCAACACCCCGGCCAGCAAGCCAGAGGCAATCGCCATGGGCAAGTGGTTCATGGCGCGCTCAAACCAGCCGGTGGCACCCACCAGCGTGATCAGCGCCGCACACAGCATGAAGGCGCCCACCGCTTCCGCCATGCTGAAGCCACCCGCAACACCCGCAGTGGCCAGCACTGCGGCGCCGGGTGTGCTCCAGGCCACCATCACCGGCTTTTTCAGGATCAGCGAGGGCACCGCGCTGCAAAAGCCCATGCCCAGGCCCAGCGCCCACATCCAGGAGGTGATGTGTTCGGGGGTGGCGCCAAACGCCAGCGCGGCTTGGAACACGATGGCCACCGAACTGGTGAAACCGACCAGGACGGCGACAAAACCGGCGGTGAAAGCACTGGGGGAAAGGTCTTTGAAAAACTGCATGGCGGGCCTATGGGTAAGGCCTGATTCTTACATTGCCTGCGCAGCCGCAACCTCGTGCTGTGGCAGGCCTTGCGTCAGCCCTCAAGACAGCCTTTTGTGCCGCCCCTCACACGGGCCAGCACAAGATACATCCTTACAGAGAAAAACTCGTCTTCGCCCTTGATTTGTATGGGCCGATAGCTATTATTTTTGAGTCAGAAAGTCGCGCACTGCGGGCAGGGACAGTTCGGGCGTTTCTTCTTGCGGCAGGTGGCCCACCGACGCCAGCGCCAGCAGTTGGCTGTGTGGTATGGCCTGGGTGTAGTCGGCCGCGTTGGTAAACGGGATCATCGCGTCTTGTTGGCCCCAGACCAGCAGTGTGGGGGCACGGATGCTTTGCAGCAATGGCCGTGGGTCCACCAGCACCCGTTGTCGCAAACGTGCCATCAGCGCCTGGCGGGAACCGGGTGCCAGCATCAGGTCGTGGTAGAGCGTGGTTCGTTCATCGGTGAGTGTGCTGGTGTTGGCGTATGCGGGCGCCAGGTTCAAACGCAGAAGCCATTTGGGCAGGGTGAAGCGCATCAGTTGCAGCGTGACCGGCACCTCCGGCTTCTCGCCATAGGCTTCGCCCGGGCTGGTAAAACCATCGGGTGCCACCAGCACCAGTTTGTCGACCCGTTGCGGGTGGGTGGCGGCCAGGGTCCAGGCGATGCGCCCGCCCATCGAGTGGCCGGCCAGGCTGGCGCGCTTGAGCTGCAGCTGGTCCATCAGCGCCAGGATCAGCGCGATGGCGCGGCCATCACTGTAGTCGCCCGTGGGGTCGGGCGTACTCAGGCCGCTGCCGGGCAGGTCCAGCCGAATCACCCGCAACGACCCTGACAAACCTTGGGCCCAGGCGTCCCAAGTCTGCAGGCTGCCACCAAAACCATGGAGCATCAGCACCGCTGGCGCTTCACGCGGGCCACTGTCGCGCACATGCAGCCTGATGCCCTGCACCTCAACCAGGTCACTCGGGGCGGCCAGGTAACGGCGTTCCAGGTCGGCCCGGTCCAGATCGGGGGTCCACAACAGCCACAGGCTCAGGAGCAGGATCAACATGGGCAAAACAAGCAACAAACTAGCGCGCCGCCGAGCGGTCCAGGTAACGCTTGCGCCAGAAAAAGACGATCAGGCCCAGTGCGATGAGGCCCATCGAGCCCATGGCCAGCCAAAAACCATAGGCGCGGTGTAGCAGCGGAATGGCGTCGAAGTTCATGCCAAAAATGCCGGCAATCAGGTTCAGTGGCAGGAACACCGCCGTCAGCACGGTCAGGGTGCGCATGATCTCGTTGGTGCGGTGGCTCTGCGCATTGAAGTGGATCTGCACTGCGGTCTCGGCATTGCGCTCCAGCTGGCTGACATGGTGCACCACCCGGTCAATGTGCTCCAGCACGTCGCGGCTGCGCACCTGCAGCAGGTCGCGCTCTTGCTGGCCCAGGTGGCCTTCACTCTGCGGCCAGGTTTTCAGCGCTTCGATCCAGTCCTGGATGGCGCTGCGCTGGTCGTCGCAGATTTCGTCGAGCTGGTGCAGGGTCTGGCGCGCGTCGAGCACGGTGCGCCAGTTGGTGAAACGGGTTTTGGGGTCGATCAGCTCGGTTTGCCAGTGGTCAAGCTGGTGGCTGAGTTCACGGCGCAAGGCCAGGAAACCGTCCACCATGTGGTTGACGATGCGCAGCATCAAATCGGCCGGGCTGCCGGGTAAATCACGCGCACCTGCCGCTGTGTGACCTTCGGGCAGAGCGGCCGGGTGACCACCTGCGGCCAGCAGGCGTTGTGCATAACTGTCGCGCTGGCTGCAATCGTCCGGGTGCACACTGAGCAAAAGCTGGTCAAACACCACCAGCCCGACGGCCCGGGTGTCGATGCGCCGCAGCAGGGGCGGCCCGCTACGTTTGTTGCTGCGTGGAGCGGCTGGCGCCAGCGCCGCGTCATTCTGGCTTTCTGCCAGACGGCGAAACACCAGCATGTCGTATTGCGAGGTGTAGTCAAAGCGCGAGGGTAGTTGCTGGTTCAGCAGGTCAGAGACATGCAGGTTCAGCAACTGCAGGCCACACAAACGCTGAAGTGTGGCCTGCAGTCTATGTTGCATCTGCTCGAATTCGGAGCGGGTGCAGCTTAGCCACAGAAAGCCGGGGGTGGGCAGGCGCAGCTCTTCCAGCGTGTTGGTGAGGTTCTCCGCCACGCTGCCCGCGTGGATGGCAAAGATGCGCATGCCCAGTAGTTATATAAGAAAAAGCCGTCTAGCCCTTATGGATAAAGGGCCAGTAGCTCTTATTTCTTAAGCAAGCGAGCAGCGTCGCGGGCAAAGTAGGTGAGCACACCGTCGGCGCCAGCACGTTTGAAAGCCAGCAGGCTCTCCAGCATGACGGCGTCGTGGTCGAGCCAGCCGTTTTGTGCGGCGGCCTTGAGCATCGCGTATTCACCGGACACCTGGTAGGCGAAGGTGGGAATCTGGAACTCGTCCTTGACACGGCGCACCACGTCCAGGTACGGCATGCCGGGTTTGACCATCACCATGTCGGCACCTTCGGCAATGTCCAGCGCCACTTCGCGCAGCGCCTCGTTGCTGTTGCCGGGATCCATCTGGTAGACCTTTTTGTTACTCTTGCCGAGGTTGCCCGCCGAGCCCACGGCATCGCGGAACGGTCCGTAGAAGGCCGAGGCGTATTTGGCGCTGTAGGCCATGATGCGGGTGTGGACGAAGTGGTTGGCTTCCAGCGCCTGGCGCACGGCACCAATGCGTCCGTCCATCATGTCGCTCGGTGCCACGATGTCGGCCCCGGCCCCGGCTTGGGTCAGCGCCTGTTTGACCAGAATCTCGACGGTGGCGTCGTTCATGATGTAGCCGTCCTCGGCCGGGTCCGGGTCAATCAGGCCGTCCTGGCCGTGGCTGGTGAACGGGTCCAGGGCCACGTCGCACATGATGCCGAGCTCGGGAAACTCTTTCTTGAGGGCCTGCACCACTCGTGGCACCAGGCCGTCGGGGTTGAGGGCTTCACGGCCATCCGGGGTTTTCAAGGACTGGTCAATCACCGGGAACAAGGCCATCACCGGGATGCCCAGCTTCACGCAGTCTTCGGCCACCGGCAGCAGCAGGTCCAGACTCAGGCGCTCCACACCAGGCATCGACAACACCGCCTGGCGCTGTTGCGTACCATCCACCACAAACACCGGGTAAATCAAATCATTGGCCGTCACCGCATGTTCACGGACCAGGTTGCGGGTGAAACTGTCGCGGCGCAGACGGCGCGCACGGCCAAGGGGAAAAGGCGCGTAAGGGGTCATGTTTAAATTCCTTTGCTTGATTTTGTCGTCGTAAAGACATTATTTCGTGCTTGACTTGATACAAGGAAAAATTTTTGTTAAATTACGACCCGGGCAGTTTACTGCCCCCCGCTTTTCCTCCCTGAGCGGGGCCTTGATGTGTGACAGCAAATAGGCTTACCACCCCAGCCCTTGTGCTGGGGTTTTTTTTGGCCGCTCTGTGTTCTCCCCTAAACTGGCCGCATGACCCCGACCCCTTTCCTGTGATACCAGCATGCCTGCGCACAAAACCTCGGCCTGGCCCTTGGCGGCGGTGTATGTCGGCCTGATCGTTTACGCCAGCCTGTACCCGTTTGTGGGTTGGCGCGATCAGGGGGTGTCAGCCTGGTTGTTTCTGACGGCACCCTGGCCCAGGTACTGGACGGCGTTTGATGTCATCTCCAATGTGCTGGGGTACATGCCACTGGGTTTTTTCATGACCCTGGGGGCCTTGCGCACCGGCCACCTGCGCTGGGCCGTCTGGCTGGCGGTGCCAACCGCCGCCGTCTTGTCGGTGGCCATGGAAACCCTGCAAATCTACTTGTCCGCGCGGGTGCCATCCAACCTGGATTTGGTCTTGAACATTTCAGGTGCGGCACTGGGTGCGTTGGTGGCCTGGGGTCTGGAAAAACTGGGGCTGCTGCAGCGCTGGAGCCGGTTTCGGGCCAATTGGTTTGTGCCGGACGCGCGTGGTGCCTTGGTGTTGTTGGCGCTGTGGCCCCTGGCCTTGTTGTTTCCGACCACGGTGCCGTTCGGCTTGGGTCAGGTGATGGAGCGTCTGGAAGCCACGCTGGCTGACTTGCTGACCGACAGTCCTTTTCTCGAGTGGTTGCCGGTGCGCGACATTGAGTTGCAGCCGCTGTGGCCGGTGACCGAATGGTTGTGTGTGCTGCTGGGGGTGCTGATTCCGGGTCTGTTGGGGTATTGCATCGTTAGCCAGGCCGGCAAGCGCCTGTGGTTCCTGATCTGGATGGTGGTGCTGGGTGTGGGGGTGACCAGTTTGAGTGCAACACTGAGTTTTGGGCCAGAGCATGCCTGGGTCTGGTTGAGTGAATCGGTGCGGAGTGCCTTGGTGGTCGCGCTGGTGCTGCTGGCGGTGCTGTTGGCCGTGCCGCCACGAGCTGCTGCTGCCCTCGCGGTGCTGGCGTTGGGGGTGGATCTGAGCCTGATCAACCAGACTTCGACCGACCCCTATTTTGAGCAGACCTTGTTCATGTGGGAGCAGGGCCGTTTCATCCGCTTTCACGGGTTGGCGCAGTGGCTGGGTTGGTTGTGGCCTTTTGCGACACTGCTGTATGTTCTGAGTCGGGTGTGGGGAAAAGAGCCGCGCAACTAAAATTCGGGCATGACACATCCCACATCCCCAGAGGCTGCCGCTGCCACGCAGGCGCCCGCCGCCAGTTATTTTCAGCGGCACATTTTTTTCTGCACCAACGAGCGAAGCAATGGCCAGACCAGCTGCGCGCAGTTTGACGCCCAAGGCGCTTTTGAGCACTGCAAGGTGCTGGTGAAAACGGCCGGGCTGGCGGGTCCAGGTCAGGTGCGGGTGAATAAGGCCGGATGCTTGGACCGTTGTGCTGCTGGGCCGGTGGCGGTGGTGTACCCTGAAGCGGTCTGGTACAGCTATGTGGACAAGGCTGACATTGAAGAGATTGTGGAATCCCATCTGAAACACGGGCAGGTGGTGGAGCGCCTGCTGGTGCCGCCAGACGTGGGGCACTGATCCGTTTTAAACCAAATCGTGCTCCAGCCCTTGTTTGTAAAGGGCTGAAGGCTACATTAATAATAGTAATGAATGGCTTACCTGCGGGTGGGGCGATGTATTCCTCTCTATGAAAAAAATCTTCTTGATTTTGGTGACTTGGATGGCGTTGAGTGCTGCGGCACAAACCCCGCAAGCGCCTGAAATTGCCGCCCGCTCTTATGTGCTGCTGGATGTGACGGCGAACCAGATCCTGGCGCAGAAAGACATCGACATGCCGGTGGAGCCGGCGTCTTTGACCAAGCTGATGACGGCTTACCTGGTGTTTGATGCCCTGCGCAACAAAAAAATCGACCTCAAACAAACCCTGTCGGTGAGTGAGCGAGCCTGGAAAATGCCCGGTTCTCGCATGTTCATTGACCCGAAGATGCAGGTGCCGGTGGAAGACCTGATCAAGGGCATGATTGTGCAAAGCGGCAACGACGCCACTATGGCGCTGGCCGAAGGTGTCGGGGGCAATGCTGAGCGTTTTGTGCAAATGATGAACGAGCAGGCCAAGATTCTTGGCATGAAGTCCACCAGTTACAAGAACCCGGAAGGTCTGACCGAAGCGGGCCACACCACCACAGCGCGTGACCTGAGTGTGCTGGCCATGCGACTGATGCGTGATTTTCCCGACTATGTGCACTACTACGCGATCAAACATTACCGCTACCCAGGCACACCTGCGGCCAATGACAACAACCGCAATTCCCTGCTGTTTCGCGATCCGACGGTGGATGGCTTGAAAACCGGGCACACCGATGCGGCTGGTTATTGCCTGATTGCCACGGCGCACCGTGATGTGGCTGGTATTGGCAGCCGTCGCCTGTTGTCGGTGATGTTGGGGACGGCCAGCGAAAACGCCCGCGCCAACGAGTCGCAAAAACTGCTGAACTGGGGTTACACCGCCTTTGAGGCGGTCAAGTTGTTTGACGGTAACCAGGCAGTGGTGACGCCAGCCATCTGGAAGGGGACCCAGTCCACGGTTGGGCTCGGGCAACCCCGGCCGATCATTGTGGCTGTGCCCGCTGGCAGCACTGCCAAATTGTCCACCGAGGTGGCGCGTCCTGAGCCGCTGGTGGCCCCGTTGACCAAATGGCAGGCTGTCGGGACGCTCAAAGTCAGTAGCCAGGGTAACCTGGTGGCGGAGGTGCCGCTGCTGGCACTGCAAGAGATTGAGCAGGCAGGGGTGATTGGCCGCGCGTGGGATGCCGTGAGGCTCTGGATCAAATAAAGTCCATTGCCCTCGTCAGGGCTACCTGATATAGTAGCGGGCTTTTCGGGATTTCCGAAGGGGTTCACGTTCTCGTTATTTTCATGTTTTCTTAAGCGTTTAGGGACGTTTAGTTTTTAGGAGGCTCAGGTGCCAACCATTAATCAGTTAATTCGTCAAGGGCGCGCGGTCGAAACGATCAAGTCCAAAAGCCCGGCGATGGAAAATTCTCCACAACGCCGCGGTGTTTGCACCCGCGTCTACACCACCACCCCCAAGAAGCCCAACTCGGCTTTGCGTAAAGTTGCCAAAGTGCGCTTGACCAATGGGTTTGAGGTGATTTCTTACATTGGCGGTGAAGGCCACAACCTGCAGGAACACAGCGTGGTGCTGGTTCGTGGCGGTCGTGTCAAGGATTTGCCCGGTGTGCGTTACCACATCGTGCGTGGTTCGCTCGATTTGCAAGGCGTGAAAGACCGCAAGCAGTCGCGTTCCAAATACGGTGCAAAACGTCCTAAGGCTAAATAAGCTTTTGGTTTGTTGGTTTGAAAAGGTGTTTGTTGCTGCGTGGCGCAGTCGGCAAACGTAGTGACCCAAGGTTCGGGTCGAGTAAGTGAGAGTCTTATTTGTTAACTCTCGCGGTGTTGTTGAAACACCAACTGAAGCAATAGAGGTGAAAAAATGCCACGTCGTCGCGAAGTCCCTAAACGTGAAATCCTGCCGGATCCTAAATTCGGCAATGTCGAGCTGTCCAAATTCATGAACGTGATCATGGAAGGCGGCAAAAAAGCGGTTGCTGAGCGCATCATTTATGGTGCGCTGGAGCAAATCGCCAAGAAGCACCCCGATAAAGACGCACTCGAAGCGTTTACCGTGGCGATCAACAATGTCAAGCCATTGGTTGAGGTGAAGTCTCGCCGTGTCGGTGGTGCTAACTACCAAGTGCCAGTGGAAGTGCGTCCGGTTCGCCGCTTGGCCTTAAGCATGCGCTGGATCAAGGAAGCTGCCCGCAAGCGTGGTGAGAAGTCCATGGCCCTGCGTCTGGCCAATGAGTTGCTGGAAGCGACTGAAGGCCGTGGCGGTGCCATGAAGAAACGTGACGAAGTTCACCGCATGGCTGAAGCCAACAAGGCTTTCTCTCACTTCCGCTTCTAATCAGCGGTTACTGCGCGGTTTTCATGCGTCGCTGCAGTCTGTGCTTGTGTTCTTTGTGTCACTTGCAAGACTGTCCAGTTTGAAAGCTGCTCCCTGCGCCGCTGAGGTCAAAAGCCTTCAGCGGCGTAGTAGTTTGAAAATATAGATCAACCAAGGATCCATCATGGCCCGCCATACCCCCATTGAGCGTTATCGCAACATCGGTATCTCTGCTCACATTGACGCTGGTAAAACCACCACCACCGAGCGTATTCTTTTCTACACCGGTGTGAACCACAAGATTGGTGAAGTGCACGATGGTGCGGCCACCATGGACTGGATGGAGCAAGAGCAAGAGCGTGGTATCACGATCACCTCGGCTGCCACTACCTGTTTTTGGAAGGGGATGGAGTCCTCTTTCCAAGAGCATCGCATCAATATCATTGATACCCCTGGCCACGTTGACTTCACAATTGAAGTTGAGCGCTCCATGCGTGTGCTCGACGGTGCCTGCATGGTTTACTGTGCTGTGGGTGGTGTTCAGCCTCAGTCTGAAACCGTGTGGCGCCAGGCTAACAAGTACAAGGTGCCACGTCTGGCCTTTGTAAACAAGATGGACCGCACAGGTGCCAACTTCTTCAAGGTTGTTGACCAGATGAAGCTGCGTCTGAAGGCCAATCCTGTGCCGATCGTGATTCCGATTGGTGCTGAAGAAGGTTTCACGGGTGTGGTTGATCTGCGCAAGATGAAAGCCATCATCTGGGATGAGGCGTCTCAGGGTATGAAATTCAACTACGAAGAAATCCCTGCTGACTTGCTGGCGAAGGCCAAAGAGTGGCGTGAAAAAATGGTTGAGGCTGCAGCAGAAGCCAACGAAGAGTTGATGAACAAATACCTTGAAGAAGGTGATTTGACTGAAGCCGAGATCACCTTTGGCTTGCGTACACGCACAATCGCTTGTGAGATTCAGCCGATGTTGTGTGGCACTGCGTTCAAGAACAAGGGCGTCCAGCGCATGCTTGATGCGGTGATTGAGCTCATGCCATCGCCGCTGGATGTGCCACCGGTGGTTGGTTTTGATGATGAAGAGAAAGAAACCACCCGCAAGGCGGATGACAACGAAAAATTCTCTGCCTTGGCCTTCAAGTTGATGACCGATCCGTTTGTCGGGCAATTGACGTTTGTGCGCGTTTATTCAGGTGTGCTGACCAAGGGTGACACGGTTTACAACCCGGTTCGCGGCAAGAAAGAGCGTATTGGCCGTATCGTGCAAATGCACGCCAACAAGCGCGAAGAAGTCAGCGAAATTGTTGCTGGTGACATTGCTGCGTGCATCGGCTTGAAAGATGTGACCACCGGTGAAACCCTGTGTGATCCAAGCGCGGTCATTATGTTGGAGCGCATGGTGTTCCCTGAGCCGGTGATTACGCAGGCTGTTGAGCCCAAGACCAAGGCGGATCAGGAAAAGATGGGTATTGCCTTGCAGCGTCTGGCTCAGGAAGATCCGTCATTCCGCGTCAAGACGGACGAAGAGTCCGGGCAGACCTTGATTGGTGGTATGGGTGAGCTCCACTTGGAAATCATTGTGGATCGCATGAAGCGTGAATTCGGTGTGGAAGCCAACGTGGGCAAGCCACAGGTTGCCTACCGCGAAACCATCCGCAAAACTATTGAAGATGCTGAAGGCAAATTTGTGCGTCAGTCCGGTGGTAAGGGTCAGTACGGCCACGTGGTGCTGAAGATTGAACCCAATGAAGCTGGTAAGGGTATTGAGTTTGTCGATGCGATCAAGGGTGGTGTGGTGCCGCGCGAGTTCATTCCGGCGGTCGAAAAGGGTATCAACGAAGCTGTTACACAAGGTGTGTTGGCTGGCTACCCCGTGGTTGACGTCAAGGTCACGCTGCACTTCGGTTCGTACCACGATGTGGACTCCAATGAACTGGCGTTCAAGATGGCTGCTATCTTTGGTTTCAAGGAAGGCTGCCGCAAGGCTGGTCCGGTGATTCTTGAGCCCATGATGGCTGTGGAAGTAGAAACCCCTGAAGACTACGCTGGCAACGTGATGGGCGATTTGTCCTCACGCCGCGGCATGGTTCAAGGCATGGAAGACATGGTTGGTGGTGGCAAGGCCATCAAGGCTGAAGTGCCGCTGTCTGAAATGTTTGGTTACTCAACCACTCTGCGATCCATGTCTCAGGGACGTGCGACTTACACGATGGAGTTCAAGCACTACACGGAAGCACCGCGTAACGTGTCTGAAGCCATCATGGCAGCTCGCGCCAAGTAAAAAGAATCTGTCTGCGATGTCGCACCCCTCGCTGCCCGTGGCGAGGGATCCCGTGACGGCATGCAAACATTAAACCAATCCACGGGCATTGCTCTTTTAAGGAACTGAAAAATGGCAAAAGAAAAATTCGCACGTACCAAGCCCCACGTCAATGTGGGCACCATTGGTCACGTTGACCACGGCAAAACCACCCTGACTGCGGCCATCACCACTGTGCTGGCAGCCAAATTTGGTGGTCAAGCCAAGGCGTATGACCAGATT
>NZ_JAHFZF010000050.1 GCF_018619435.1 Rhodoferax sp. U11-2br
ATCGCCAGCCCTTTTCCCGCCCGCCCCTGCGCTGCTCAGCCCGGCCTCAACGGCAGCGAGAGCTGCGGCACTTTGCTTCGCTCGTGCCGCGAGAAAGCCGGTTTTTTGCCCCGCTTTGGTTGTGTTCAAACATTTTCGTTGTTCGCTGGTGAGGCAATCGTCTGAGGTCGATATGCGAGGGCGCGTCGTCGTATGGTGGCAGGCCAATTCGTCCGCAGAAAACACATAACCCGGCAAGGTGGCGCACAGCGCCACGAGCCGGGCTGACTGGGCTGTCCGTCGCCCTTCTGTTTGTGCCGAGGAGCACAGCTTCAGGGAGATCAGGGCGCGCGATTGTTTGAGCGTAGCGAGTTCGAGCGCGCCCCTCCCTGAAGCGAGCACCGCAGGTTGCCCGGAGCGCAGCGCAGGGTCACAAACAGCGGGCTCGCTTTTTCTTTGCTTCCTTTCTTTTGGCGAAGCAAAAGAAAGGGAGTGGCCGCCGGGCCATTCCCGGCCAGCAGGCGCAAGCGCTGGCGCACCAGCAAGAGCCATGTGGAAAACGTCCATGCCCGTCGTGCAAAAAGTCAGCGCTTCACCGCCCCAACCGCCATCACATCCGCCCTCAACTTGCTCGCCGTGAAATTCGCATTAAACGCCGGCCGTTTGATATACCGCCCCACACCCCGCTCAGCGCGCAAATCACCTTGCACAAACACCAACTTGCCCTGGCTCAGCGTGTGGCTAGGGATACCTTTGACGGTGCGGCCTTCGAAGATGTTGTAGTCGCCTTTGCTGAACTGGGTTTTGGCGGACAAGGTCTTGGTGCCCGCCGGGTCCCAGACCACGATGTCAGCATCGGCGCCGACCGACACACTGCCCTTGTTCGGGTACAGGTTGAACAGTTTGGCGGTGTTGGCCGAGGTGATGGCGACAAATTCGCTGGGGGTCAGGCGCCCGGTGTTGACGCCTTCGTCCCAGATCACTGCCAGGCGTTCCTCGACGCCGCCGCAGCCGTTGGGGATCTTGGCAAAGTTGTCCTGGCCAGCGGCTTTTTGCGCGGCGCAGAAGGTGCAATGGTCGGTGGCGGTGGTGTGTAAGCTGCCGCTTTGCAGGCCCCGCCACAGCGCTTCCTGGTGGCCCTTGGGGCGGAACGGTGGGCTCATCACATGAGCGGCGGCGGTTGCAAAGTCGGGGTGGCGGTAGACGCTGTCGTCCACCGTCAGGTGCCCGGCCAGCACCTCGCCGTACACGCGCTGGCCGCGTGCACGGGCACGGGCAATGGCCTCGGCCGATTCGACGCAGGACACATGCACCACGTAAATTGGCACGTTGAGCACTTCGGCAATGGCGATGGCGCGGTTGGCGGCTTCACCTTCCACCGTTGGCGGGCGGGACAGCGGGTGACCTTCTGGGCCGGTGATGCCGCGCTTGGCCACCTCTTGTTGTAGCAGGTAGACCAGCTCGCCATTTTCGGCGTGCACGGTGGGCATGGCGCCGAGTTCCAGCGCGCGTTTGAAGCTGTTCACCAGGGTTTCGTCGTCACACATGATGGCGTTTTTGTAGGCCATGAAGTGTTTGAAGCTGTTCACGCCTTCCTGCTGCACCAGGGTGCCCATGTCGCGTTTGACCGACTCGTCCCACCAGGTGATAGCGACGTGAAAGCCGTAGTCAGCCGCAGACTTCTCGGCCCAGCCGCGCCAAGTCTGATACGCCTCCATCAGCGGCTGTTTGGGGTTGGGGATGACAAAGTCGATGATGCTGGTGGTGCCACCGGCCAGGCCAGCGGCGGTGCCGGTGTAAAAGTCGTCCATGGTGGTGGTGCCCATGAACGGCAGCTGCATGTGGGTGTGTGGGTCGATGCCGCCGGGCATCACATACTGGCCCCCGGCGTCCACCACGTCTGCGCCAGCGGGCGCCTGTAGGTTGGGGCCGACGGCGATGATCTTGCCGTCTTGGGTCAACACATCGGCTTGGAAGGCATGGTCGGCATTGACGACGGTGCCGCCTCGGATCAGGATGCTGCTCATAAATACTCCTTCGTTAATAGCTGTGAATGCTTACGGAATAAGGGTTAGAGGCCAATTTGGTTTGATAGATGCGGTGAACATCCAGGCAGCGGCCACAAATCCTACGCCGCCACCCGCCCCGGGTTGTTTGCATGGGTGGTCCAGTCGGCATGGGTCGCTTGCACGGTTTTACCGGTGCGCAAATCAAGCTCGCCGGGGGCCACGGTGCGCAGGGTGATGCAGTCGGGCACCGGGCAAACCAGGGTGCACAGGTTGCAGCCCACACATTCGTCTTCCTTGACCTCAAAGTGGCGTTTGCCGTCTTTCTCAAATGTGATCGCCTGGTGGCTGGTGTCTTCGCAGGCGATGTGGCAGCGGCCACATTCGATACAGCTGTCCTGGTTGATGACGGCTTTGCTGATGTGGTTGAGGTTGAGGTATTTCCAGTCCGACACGGTTGGGATGGCGCGGCCCCGGAAGTCCTCGATGCTGCTGAAACCCATCTCGTCCATGTAGTTGGACAGACCGTCAGCCATCTCTTGCACAATTTTGAAGCCATAGACCATGGCCGCAGTGCAGACCTGCACATTGCCCGCGCCCAAGGCGATGTAGTCAAACGCGTCGCGCCAGGTGCCGATGCCGCCAATGCCCGAGATCGGCAGCCCAGCGGTGAGTGGGTCACGCGCGATCTCGGCCACCATGTTGAGCGCAATCGGTTTGACCGCCGGGCCGCAGTAACCACCGTGTGAGCCTTTGCCGCCAGTGCTGGGCACCATGGTCAGACTGTAGGGGTCCACGCCCACAATCGAGTTGATGGTGTTGATGAGTGACACCGCGTCGGCACCGCCGTTTTTGGCGGCGCGTGCGGGCAGGCGGATGTCGGTGATGTTGGGCGTGAGCTTCACAATCACCGGCAGCTTGCAATACTGTTTGCACCAGTGGGTCACCATCTGGATGTATTCGGGCACCTGGCCCACCGCCGCGCCCATGCCGCGTTCACTCATGCCGTGCGGGCAGCCAAAATTGAGCTCAATGCCGTCGCAGCCGGTGGCCTCCACGCGCGGCAGGATGGCGCGCCAGGCGTCTTCGTTGCACGGCACCATGATCGACACCACCACCGCGCGGTCTGGCCACAGGCGTTTGACCTCGGTGATTTCCTTCAGGTTGAGCGCCAGGTCACGGTCGGTGATCAGCTCGATGTTGTTGAAGCCGTTCAGGCGCCGGTCCGCACTCATCAGCGCACCGTAACGCGGGCCGTTCACATTGACCACGGGCGGGCCTTCCTCGCCCAACGTTTTCCAGACCACGCCGCCCCAACCGGCCTCAAAAGCGCGGTTGACGTTGTAGGCCTTGTCGGTGGGCGGCGCCGAGGCCAGCCAGAACGGGTTCGGGCTGGAGATGCCGATGAAGTGGGTTGTCAAATTGGCCATGGTGTGCTTTCAAATCGATTTGCTACAACTTGCATAGTTATATGTGCTTGACCTGCAAGGGCTAGAGGCACTTTTTGTGCAAGGGCTTGGTGCGGTCTGTGTTGGCGGCTTCAGGCGCTCAGCTGCGCGTGGATCGCCTGCGCCGACAGCTTGCCGTGTTCAACGGCTTCCACCGTCAAGTCCAGTCCACCCGCGCGGCAGTCGCCACCGGCCCAGACGCCCGGCTGATTGGTCAGGCCGTTGGCGTCGGTGGCAATGCGGCCGCCTTGTAGTTCAAAGTTGGCTTGCGCCAGCAGCGGGTTGCCCAGCGTCTGGCCAATCGCCTTGAGCACCATGTCGGCTTCCAGCACCAGCGTCTCGCCAGTGGCCACCAACTTGCCGTCCTGCATCTTCTGCCGGGCAAAAGACACAGCACCCGCGCAGTGGGCGTCGACGCTGTTGGGCAACACGGCCACGGGGCTGAGCCAGTGGTGGATCACCACGCCATTGGTCAAGGCCCATTCCTGTTCGGCCTTGGACGCGCTCATCGATTCCGGCCCGCGCCGGTACACCATGTGCACGTCCTGCGCGCCCAGCAGCTTGGCCTGCACGGCGGCGTCCACGGCGGTCATGCCGCCGCCAATCACCACCACCTGGCGACCAATTGGCAAGGTCGACAAGTCTTCAGCCTGGCGCAGGGTGGCGATGAAATCGACCGCGTCCTGCACACCGTAGAGCGCTTCACCAGGTACGCCAAGCTGGTGCGTGTTGGGCAGACCCATGCCCAGAAAAAGGGCGTCAAAGTCCCGGCGCAGTGCGTCGAGTTGGGCCACGCCGCTGAGGCGCCAGCTGTGGCGTAGCTCGATGCCACCGATGGACAACAGCCACAACACCTCGGCCTGGGCAAAGTTGTTGGTGGTTTTGTAGCTGGCCAGACCATATTCGTTGAGGCCGCCGGCCTTGGGCTTGGCGTCAAACACCACCACGTCGTGGCCCAACTTGGCCAAGGTATGGGCGCAGGACAGCCCGGCCGGGCCGGCGCCGACCACCGCAATCTTCTTGCCGGTGGGTGCGGCGCGGGTGAAGATCTGTGGCTTGGCGCTGTCCATCAGCGCATCCACCGCGTGGCGTTGCAGGCGACCAATCGCCACCGGTTTGCCCTCTTGGGTGTTGCGCACGCAGACCGCTTCACACAGGTTCTCCGTGGGGCAGACGCGGGCGCACATGCCGCCCAGCGGGTTGGCCTCCAGAATGGCGCGGGCTGAGCCACGCAGGTTGCCGTCACCAATGCGTTTGATGAACGAGGGCACATCAATATGGGTGGGGCAGGCGGTGGCGCAGGGCGCGTCATAACAGTACAGGCAGCGCTCGGCTTCCAGCATCGCTTGGGCGCGGGTCAGGCGCGGCGTGGCATCGGCAAAACGCTGGGCGTAGTCGGTGGTTTCGAGCCGACCGGCTTGGATATCAGGGGCAAGGGACAAGGACACGCGATTTACTCCTGTTAAATCTGACCGTTTGGTCAAGTTCAGATTTCATGCTAGCAAGCCACATGCCAAAGTGTCTACAGGGACTAGCCCGCAGTCGTCCGGGCGGCTGACGCGGGGTGGGCGATATCATTCACCGCCCTGTTTGCCGACCTCACGAGGAACACCCCATGGATTTACCCCTGCACCAGCTCTCGATGACGGTGCTGATGACGCCCGACACCGCTAACTTTTCGGGCAACGTGCACGGCGGCAACATCCTCAAGCTGCTCGACCAGGTGGCCTACGCCTGTGCCAGCCGTTATGCCGGGCGGTATGTGGTCACGCTCAGTGTGGATCAGGTGATGTTCCGCCAGCCGATCCATGTGGGGGAGCTGGTGACCTTTTTGTCGTCGGTCAACCACACCGGTTCCTCGTCGATGGAGGTGGGCATCAAGGTGATTGCCGAGAACATCCAGAACCGCTCGGTGCGTCACGTCAACAGCTGCTTTTTCACCATGGTGGCAGTGGATGACGACCGCAAACCGGTGGCCGTGCCGCCGCTGGAGCCCCAGACCCCCGATGAGATCCGCCGCCACGCCGCCGCCCTGGTGCGCAAGGACATGCGCCGCGAGATGGAGAAGCGGTTTACCGCTACACGCTCGCTGGTCGACTGAGTAAAAAAGTACTCAAAATGGCTCCTGGCCCTTATGTAACAAGGGCAGTATGCTCTTGTTTTTGATAGCTTGCTTGATCGGCTGGATGTGCTGGGGGACTGCAGCCGGGCTTCTGAAGGCTGCGTCAGCCTGCCCAAAAGGCATCACAATGTGCTGGTTTTAACACCACCAAGGATCAACCATGAGCCGTTTTCTTACTCGCAGCGCCTCTCTGGGCGCCCTGGTCTTGACCACGGCGCTGGGCCTGGGCCACACCAGCAGCGTGCTGGCCGCCACGGCCGCTGCCAGCCAAGCCAGCGCACCTGCACCCAGCTTGCTGGAGCGCACCCAAAAAGCCACCAAGAAGGCTGCCCATGCCACCGCCGAGGCCATCAGCGACACCGGCAAGGCGATCGATAAAAAAGTGCCGCGGACCGAGGCTTATAAAAAGAAACATCCCAACGACGTTCCCGGTTCTGCGGCCAAATAGGCGCCTGATCAAGGCTGGGCGAAGTCACCCCGTGGCGGTGTGTTGTGAAACACCAGGCGGCTGACCCGGTGTTTCAAACGGCGCCAGCCCGATGCCAAAATCTCACCCATGGCGTCTGAGCGTTGCTGGTTGGCCAAGCGCACCTGGGCGTAGATGTCGATGTAGTTCTGGGGCATGGTGGCAAATCCTTGTTCAACAAAAGCCCCTTGTGGGAGCGTGGCGCGAGGTTAATGGCTGTGCTGCCTAGCGGCAAACGAGCATTTTTCAGGCAACAGATCAGAAAAACTCATCCATGTCCTACCGCTTGCCCCCGCTGAATGCCTTGCGCGCCTTTGAGGCTGCCGCACGCCACCTGAGTTTCAAGAACGCGGCACTGGAGCTGTCGGTGACACCCACCGCGATCAGCCACCAGATCAAGCTTCTGGAAGATTTTTTAGGTTATGCGCTGTTTCGCCGCCTGACCCGTGCGCTGGAGCTCACGGTCCAGGGGCAGGCCATGTTGCCCAAGGTGCGCGAAGGTCTGGCCTGTTTTGCGGTAGCGGTCGAGAGTGCCCAGGCGCGCGCCAGCAGCGGCAAGCTGGTGGTGGTGTTGCCGCCCTCGATTGCGACCCGCTGGATGGTGCCGCGGCTCAAAGGCTTCGCCCAGGCCGAGCCCCAGCTCAACCTGCAGATCATCCGCTCGCTCAAGGCCATAGACAGTGACCAGGCCCCTGTCTCAGCACCGTTGACGCCGGTGGACCCGCGTGAGGAAGACTCCACGGTGGTGATCCGTTTTGGCACCGGTGTCTACCCGGGCTGCCAGGTGGATCACCTGTTTGGCTCGGAGTACGTCGCGGTGTGCAGCCCCAAGCTGCTGGCCGCAGGCCCGCCGCTACGCACGCCCGATGACATGCGCCACCATGTGCGCCTGCACACCGATGCCATCGCCAGCGACCACACGAGCCCAGGCTGGGCCGACTGGTTCAAGCTCGCCGGGGTCAAGGGCGTGGACAGCAGCGCTGGCCCCCATTTCAGCGACTCGGGTCTGGTCTATGTGGCCGCGCTGGACGGGCTGGGGGTGGCGTTGGCGTCCAAGCCGCTGGTGGCCACGGCGCTGGCCCAGGGCCGTCTGGTGGCGCCGTTTGAGTTGGCGGTGGCGCAGAACTATGCCTACTACCTGGTGGTGCCCGAGGCCATCAGCCAGCGGCCTGTTGTTCAGGCCTTTCGGGCCTGGCTGCTCAAAGAGGCGCGGGCGGCCGGTTGATCACCCGTGGAGCAGCTCAGGGCGACGATGACCGGGTGGTGGCCGCCAGCTTCTGCTGTGTTTGGGCATCCACCAGCTGGCGCAACTGCGCCAACAGCGGGTTGGCGGCGGTGTAGTGCTGGCCGTAAGTCAGGTTGAAGGCGTAGTCGAAATCCGGCGGGTTGTGACCCTGGTTGTGCTGGATGATGGTCTCCAGCTTGTCGAGCGCTTTCACCACGCGGGCCTCAGGAGAGGTCGCTTGGTCGTAGTCGTCCCACAGCGCCAGGAACTCGCTTTGAAGCTGTGCCGGCAGCGGGGCCATCAGCGCGATCAGGTCCTGGCGTTCACTCTCAGACTTGTTGCTGTCAGCGCTTTGGGAAACGGCCGGCACGTCGCCGTGCAAGGCCTCGCCCAGGTCATGGATGACACACATCTTGAGCAGGCGCTCGAAGTCCAGCGGCCCCAGGCCGTCCTGCAACACCATGGCCAGCAAGCACAGACGCCAAGTGTGTTCGGGCGTGCTTTCTTGCCGCCCGGTGGCGGTGTAGGCACAGCGCAGCACACTCTTGAGTTGTTCTGCCGCCTGGATAAAGGCCAGACGCCCCTGGAGATCGGCATCATGCATGTTTGATCCTCATTTGATAGCGTTTATCCCTTGATGAATAAGGGCCAGGCGCTAATTTGGTATGTCAACGCAGGTGCACCTCCGGCGACCAGCCCACGCAGACAAGTGGCCCATATCCATGAAGCCCATACTGGCCGATTGTCACTCCCGGTGGCGCTTGACGCCCACACCGGTTTGGCAGAACCGACGGGCCAGACGCTTGATAGACATCAAAACTATAAAATAGATAGCACGGTCCAAACGGGTTGGGCCGCACATGAACAGGATAGACATGATCAGTTGGCAGGCTTGGCGCCAGTTTCAAGCGATGGTTCGGGTCGAGTTGGCCCACCTGGCCACCATCCACCCCACTGACCGGCGCTGGCAGATGCCGTTTTGTGCGGCGCTGGCATCGGGCCTGCCGCTGCTGATCGGCGCCTATTTCAACCACCTGAACTTCGGCCTGGTCTCTTCGCTGGGTGGCCTGGTGTTTGTGTATTGCCCTAAGACGCCGCTGTCGCACCGTATGGTGACGCTGATGACCTGTGCGTTTGGCTTCAGCGCCTGTTATGCCTTGGGCTTGATGACCCACTTCTTTCCCGTGCTGCTGGTGCCGGTACTGGGCTTCATCACCATCGTGGTCACCATGGTGTGCCGGTTTTATCGGGTCGGCCCACCGGGCAGCCTGTTCTTCATCATGTCGGCCGCGATTGGGGCCTATTCGGGCATCGAGGTGGTGCAGGTGCCCCTGTTTGTCGGGCTGCTCACCATGGGCTGTCTGCTGGCCTGCCTGATCGCCTTTTTCTACAGCCTTTTCATCCTGCGGCGAGAGGCACCCCAGCCGGTGAGTCCCTTGCCACCGGCCAGCTTTGATTTTGTGATTGTGGATTCGGTGGTGACCGGTGTGTTTGTGGGCCTGTCACTGCTGCTGGCCCAGACGCTGCAGCTCGACCGGGCCTACTGGGTGCCCGTGAGCTGTCTGGCCGTGATGCAAGGCATGTCCAAACGCGCTGTCTGGAACAAGCAGGTGCACCGCATCATTGGCACCGGCATCGGGTTGTTCCTGGCCTGGGGGCTGCTGATGCTGCCGCTGGACCCGTGGCGTTTTGCACTGGTCATGATGGTGCTGGCTTTTCTGACCGAAATGCTGGTGGTGCGCCACTATGGTCTGGCCGTGATTTTTATCACCCCAACCACCATCTTCCTTGCCGAGTCCGCACGCCAGGGCGTGGGTTCACCGGACGCGCTGCTGGCGGCGCGCCTGATTGACACGGTGCTGGGTTCGGTGCTGGGGCTGATGGGTGGCATCTGCCTGCACAGCCCGCGCTTTCGCGACAACGTGGGGCGGCAACTGCGGCGTTTGGCGCCAACCAAGTTCTTGCCCTGAGCTGAAACTACCCCCCCAAGTTCTGTCTCTTGTTGGGGGTGTCAAGCCTGAACCAGGCTATCTTTGATAGCACGAAGTCCTTTTGAAACAAGGGCTACAGGCATATTTGGCACTCAAGCCAGAAGGCGCGGCTCCACGATGCCCTGTGCACCCGGTCTGAACATCAGCAGCCGCCCGGCATGGGGGTCGGTCTCCAGATCCTTCTCACCGCGGCACAGTGAGGTCACCAGCATGGTCTGCCCATCGGCACCGCCGAAAGCACACATCGTCGGCTTTTGCATCGGCAGCAAAATCTTGCGGTCGAGTTGGCCCTGTGGGGTGAAGCGCATGATGCAGCCCTCGTCCAGACCACACACCCAGTAACAGCCATCCACGTCCACGGCCGCGCCATCCGGACGCCCGACCTCCTGGCGCAGGTCAACAAATGGGCGTTGGTTGCTGGGTAAACCGGTGTCGGTGTCATAGTCGAATTGCCACAACATGCGCACATCGCGGTGGGTGTCGGAGCAATACAGGGTTTTGCCGTCCGGGCTGAAGGCCGAACCGTTCGGGATCACAAAGCCGCCGAATTCGGAAGGAACGAGTCCCTCCTGGCGGGTGAAACGATACCAGCGCCCGGTAGGCTCACCGAGCGAAATGTCCATCACCATGGTGGACACCCAGAGTCGGCCCTGGCGGTCACAACGCCCGTCGTTGAAGCGCATGCCGGGTTGGGGATGGGTGATCGAGGCCAGGCGTGTCATGCCAGCGGCCTCGGTCTCACCGAGTTCCAGGTCAAAAATGCCGGTCTCGCAGCTGCACACCATGCCACCGTCGGGGCGCAGCACCATGCTGCCGATTTTCTCCGCCACCGACCAGTGGCGGACTTCACCGCTGGCCGGGTCCAGGCGAAAGACCTTGCACGCCTGGTCGATCCACTGCCAGCAGCCCGTGTTGTGGTCCCAGACCGGGCTTTCACCCACGGCGTTGCGCACGTCTGGGCAGATTAGGGCGTCAGCGCCCAATGTGTTTAACTTCATCAGAGGGTCCAGTGCAAAGTGGTTTGGTCAGGCCGCGCTGGTGCTGCCCAGGCGGGCTGCCTTGCGCTTTTGCTGGAACCGGCGCAGCACCGGGTAGAACATCGACAACAGGGCGATGACCAGGAAGGTGGCTGTGATCGGGCGGGTGTAAAGGAAGTCGTAGCTGCCGTTGGACAGCGACAAGGCGCGCCGGAAGTTGCTCTCAGCCATCGGGCCCATGATCAATGCCAGAACAATCGGTGATGGCGGGAAGTCCCACTTCTCCATGAAGTAGCCCAGCACACCAGCGGCCAGCATGATGCCGATGTCGAACATGCTGTTGTTGATGGCATAGGTGCCCACCACACACAGCGCCAGGATGGTGGGTGTCAGGATCGACTTGGGCATCTGCAAAATCTTGCCGATGAAACGCAAGGAGCCCAGGCCCACCAGCAGCATCACCACATAACAAAACAACAGGCCGGCAAACAGTGTGAACACCAGGTCGCTGTGGTCCTTGAACAGCAGCGGGCCGGGTTGCAAGCCCTGCAGCGTCAGTGCGCCTAACATGACGGCGGTGGTGGCATCACCGGGAATGCCCAGGGTCAGCATCGGCAACATGGCGCCACCGGTACAACCATTGGCACCGGATTCGCAGGCTGCCACAGCCGCCAACTCACCTTTGCCGAAGTTCTCAGGGTGTTTGCTGAAACGTTTGGCTTCGTTGTAGGCCACAAACGCTGCAATATCGGCCCCAGCGCCGGGGATCGCCCCGATGAAAATACCCAGGCCGGATGAGCGCAACACCGTGAACAATAGGCCCTTGTAAACCCGCCACGGCGGAATGATCCGGCCCAGCGCTGCCGCTTTCTTTTTGAGCAAACCACTGGTTTCCATTGACTTGAAGGCCTCCGCTGCGGCAAACAGGCCAATCATCACCGGGATGAAGGGCACACTCATCAGCTCCACAAAGCCGCCGGTAAAACGCGGATAACCCCCCATGGGATCCAGCCCCACGGTCGAGATCAGCAGGCCGACAAAACCGGCAATCAACCCCTTGACCAAGGACTTGCCCGAGATGCTGGCAATGATGCTCAGGCCAAAAACCGCCAGGGCAAAGGTTTCGGACGCGCTGAACTCGAGCGCCACACCGGCCAGCAGGGGCGCCATGAACACCAGCACAATGACGCTCAAGGTACCGCCGATGAACGAGGAAATGGTTGCCGTGCCCAGCGCAATGCCGGCCATACCCTTCTTGGTCAGCTCGAAACCGTCAATCGCGGTGGCGGCTGCGGCAGGTGTGCCGGGAATCTTCAGCAGGATGGCGGTGATGGAGCCGCCATAGACACCACCGAAATAGACACCGGAAATCATCAGCAGCCCCGACACCGGGTCCATGCCAAAAGTGAAGGGCAGCAGGATCGCCACCCCCATGGTTGCGGTCAGCCCCGGCATGGCGCCGATCACAATCCCCACGGCAACACCAATCACCGACAGCAGCAAGGCCAGCGGTTGGTGCGCCAGGGCGGCAAAGCCGTTCAGAAGCAAATTCAGTTCTTGCATGGCAAGTCTCCAACGGGAATAGTCGTTTTATTCAAACAGGCTGCCGAGCGGCAAAGGCACGTTCAAACCGGCCGAGAAAGTGAAATACAAGGTGGCCGTGATCAGCACCGCCAGCAGCGGATTCCAGAGCTTGTGTCTCATGCCCATCAGCCACATCAGAAAGGACAGATAACAGCTGGTGACCACGCCATATCCCAGGTAGGGCATGGCCGCCAGGGCCAGCACCGAGCTGGCAATGCCCACAAAGGCTCTGCGGTAGCTGCGAACCTCCTCTTGCACGGCTGGCGCCTCGGCTTCTTGGGCAGGGGGCTGTTTGCTCTTGATCAGGTGGCGGCTGATCAAAAGGGCGCACAACACCAGCAGAGCACCTGCATAAATTTGGGGGAAGCGTGCCGCCCCGATGTCGGTGGCCAGGCCGGTGCTTGGGAACTTGTACGAGAAGAAAAGCGAGGCGATGGCCAACAAGGACACCAGGACGCCAATGACAACCTCCATATTCCAGCCAAACGGTTTCAGGCTGGTCCCAGCAGATGTTTCAGATGAATTCATGGTTTGTCTCCTCAAGAGATGGCCGCACAACCCCAGCGGGCAGGGCAGGTGAGCCCCCCGAAATACATTGTCTAGCCAGGTTATTTGTCAGAAGCGCCCGCAGTGTGCGGGCGCTGCCAGGCCTTATTTGGCGATACCGAGTTTGGTCATCAATGTCTTGAAGAAGACGTTGTCCTTGTCGATGGCCGCCTTGAAGGCCGGCGCGTCAAGGTAGGCGTAGGTCAGGTTCATCTTGGCCAGCTGCTCCTTGAAGGCAGGGTCTTCGGCCGTCTTTTTGGCAGCGGCGCGCAACACGTCCTGAACGTCTTGTGGTGTCTTCTTGGGTACCACAATGCCGCGCCAGGTCTGGATGCTCAGGTCCACGCCTTTTTCCTTCAGCGTAGGCACCTTGTCAAACGCGGGCAGGCGCTGGTCAGCCATCACTGCCAGGATCTTGATCTTGCCAGCGGTGACATGGCTCACCACTTCAGCCGGGCTGACCGTGACAGCTTCAATGTGGTTACCCAGCAGGGCGGTCACAGCGGGGTTGGCGCCGTCATAAGGAATGTTGTTGAACTTGGCGCCGGTTTTTTCGGACAAAGCCTCTGCCGCCAGGTGCCAGATAGCGCCGGTGCCTGAGTTGCCGATGCGCACCTTGCCCGGGTTGGCCTTGGCATAGGTGATGAACTCTTCATAGGTGTTCCAGGGTGCACTCACATTGACCGAAATGGCCGAGGGTTCGGCATTCAGGCGGGCAATTGGCGCAAAGTCATCGGCGCTGAACTGCACCAGACCCATGTGCGGCAACATCGCGATTTCCACCGTGCCGGTACCCAGTTTGTACCCATCGGGGCGGGCCATAACGATCTCAGAGAAGCCCACCGCGCCCCCACCACCGGTTTTGTTGACCACACCGATGGCCTTGGGTAGGTACTTCTTGGCGGTGTCGACAAAAGCCCGTGTCACCAGATCGGTGCCCCCACCGGCGGCGAATGGCACGATCACTTCGATCGGCTTGGTCGGGTACTCGGCGGCCCGGACCGACACACCCAGTAACAGGGTAGAGGCACACATGGCTGTCAACAAACGCGTTATCACTGTTTTCGATTTCATCTTTGCTCCTGGTTTTTAGATGTCATGTTGGCGAAAAACGACTCACACTGAAGTTCCCGGCGCGGTGGTCGGAACCTCTCTATGCAGCGTGCTGCGTTTTCCACGCAGCCACAAAGCATTCAGCTTGCCTGGCCAGCTGTGCCAGAGGCACGCCAGGCGAATACAGGGCGGAACCCAGTCCAAAACCGCTCACACCCACGGCAAGGAAAGGGGCCATGGTGTCTGGCGTGATGCCACCCACCGGAAACAAACGTGTGCCCTTGGGCAAGATGGGCCGCATCGCCTTGACGATGGCGGGCGATACCAGCTCGGCCGGGAACAGCTTCAGTGCGTTGGCACCGGCTTTGAGCGCAGCAAACGCCTCGGTGGGTGTGACGATGCCGGGCATGCTGATCAGCCCCTGGGCCTTGGCCGCACTGATCACGCTGGTGTCGGCATGGGGCATGACCACCAGTTCGCCGCCGATGTTTTTGAGGCGTGTCACATCCTCCGCCTCGAGCACCGTCCCGGCACCCACCAGCGCATCGCTGGGCAGGCACTGGCGGATGCTGGCAATGCTGGTGAACGGGTCTGGTGAGTTCAGCGGCACTTCGATCAGGCGAAAACCGGCCTGGTACAGGGTCTGGGCCACGGGCTCGGCTTCGGCCGGGGTCAGCCCGCGAAGAATGGCGACCAGGGGTAAATGCTGCAGCGCAGCTTCAAATCGGGTGTGGAGGGTGTTGGTCATCATGTGTTCTCAGTGAAGTACATCCAGTGGTTGGTGGATCAGCCCCAATGCTTTGGCAAACTCCCACAAGCCGCGTGGGGCCGGGTTGTCGAGGATGCCGGTCACCGGGACACCCAGGATGGCAAAGGCCTGGGCATAACGCTGGCACAGGCTGGGCTCACCAATCAGCAACAGCGGCCCCTGGGTCTGCAGCTTGGCTGCGGATTTGGCCAGGCCAGACACCAGCTCATGGCCAATCAACAGGCCTGAGAGGTAGTGTTTGAGCACAGGCTGCGGCAAACGCTGGGTCAGCCCCAGTGTGCGGGCGGCAAAAATCTGGTGTGTGAAGTCGCCAGGTTGGCTGTGGCGCGCGGCCTCGACACCTTGCGCAAAGGCAGCCTGGGCGCTGCTGGGCTCCTCGCTGACTGGCTCGGTCATCAACCGGCCCAGGATGGAGTGTTTGACCAGCACCGAGAAAATTTCACCTGTCATGTAGCTGGAGAAATGGGTGATCTGGCCCGCTGTGATCTGCACCCATTTGGAATGGGTGCCGGGCATCACCAGGGTAGCGGCCTCGGCCAGCGCCGGGTTGGTCGCCAGGGCGCCTGCAATCTGGATTTCCTCACCACGGATCACATCGGGTGCGTTATCGGCTTCGTCGAGCAACAAGCCGGGGGCAATCACCACATCCATCCCCAAACCACTGGGCACCGAGACGCTGTGTTTGGCCAGCGCACCCACATCCACCGGGCAACGCACATACGGTGCTTCTTTCCAGCCCTGGGCACTGCCAACCATGCCACCGGCCACCACCGGCAACTGCGGCCAGCTGGTTAACCAGTCTCCGGCGATGTCGGCAAAGGCTTTCTCGAAACCGGCGGCTCCCGGCAGGGGCAGCGCTTGTAAACCCTGGGCGGTGCTGCGGGTCTGCAATATCTGACCTGCGTCTGCCAGCAAAAAGGCACGCAGGCTCGATGTGCCCCAGTCCAGCGCAATCAGTTCGGGGTGCTGTGGTGTGTGGTTATCAGGCATGGCGGTTGGTCCCCAGTCCCAGTTGTTCGGAGATCTTGTGCGCCACGTTGCGCACAGTGGGGCCCAGGGCCAACATACGTTCGCGGGTGATGTAAGGCGCTGCGCTGGCCACACTGACGGCCGCCACCACCTCACCACTGACGTCGCGGACAGGTGCGCCCACGCAGCGGATGCCGATTTCGTTTTCTTCCAGGTCCATCACCCAGCCCTGCGCCCGGTAGCTCAGCATGTCTTCCTGGAACTGTGGCCACGGGCTCAGCAAAACCGGTTCACCGGCTGCCACCTTTTCAGCCACAGCCTCGTTGTAGAGCGCTTGCCAGGCCTCTGGTACCAGGCCCAGCATCAAGGCTTTGCCGACACCGGTGGAGGCCAAGGGCATGCGGTTGCCGATGCGTGAACGCATTTCCAGGCCCTTGGTGCCAGAGATCTTGTCCAGATAAAACACCCGGTTGCCTTCTTGGGTGCCCAGGTGCACGGTGTCGCCGGTCATGGCCGCCAGCTCTTCCAGGAACGGCCGGGCCAGTGCCCCCAGCGGGCGTTGCTCCTGGGCCTTGGTGCCCAGGTAGATCAACCGAAAACCCAGCGAATAACCGCCGTAGGGCACATGGTGCAGATAACCCTCGGCCACCAGGCTGTTGAGCATGCGGTGGGTGGTGCTGCGTGGTGTGCCCAGATGGGCGGCAATGCCTTTGACGTCCGAGATGCCCTGCGCCACACATTCCAGCAGGGCCAGCCCACGCAACAGGGTCTGTGTGCCGTTGCCCTTCTGGGCGTCTTTGGTGTCGCTCTGCAGCGTTGTTGTGTCTGTGGTGTTCATATGAACCTCGACTATGTCTCAACTATTTGGTTGGTTGACCAAATATTAGGATCAAAGTACCATTGTGTCAAATAGTTTTTATCTGTCCATATAGTGAGACATTTATCTGAAAATTTGTCCCATCTGACAGCCGCTTTTCATCACAAGGAGAAAAAATTGTTCAATGACTTGAAAGACAAACGGGTTTTGATCACCGGCTCCAGCGCCGGTATCGGGCTGGCGACCGCACAAGCCTTTGCGCGGTATGGCGCCAAGGTTGGCATCACCGCCCAGGCCATGAGCGAGGGTGTGCCACAAACGCTGGAGGCTTTGCGCCAGCTCGGTGGGGAGGCCGCGTTTTTCGAGGGAGATCTGTGCAACACCCAGGCCTGCCAAGACGTGGTGGCGCAGTTTGTGGCCCGATTCGGTGGCATCGATGTGCTCATCAACAACGTCGGGGGTCTGGTGGGCCGCCAGCAGATTGCTGACATCGACGACTCCTTTTTTGACCGGGTGTTTGACCTCAACGCCCGCTCGGCACACATGGTCACCAAATACGCCATGCCCCACCTGAAGGCGTCGGCGCAGGCCAGTGGCACCACCGCATCGGTGATTCTGGTGGGCTCGTTTGCCAGCTACATGGGCGGTGGCCCGGGTGCGTCGCTGTACGCGGCTGCCAAGGCCTGGATCCATACCATCCAGAAAAACTGGGTGACGTCCTACACCAAGGATGGTGTGCGCTTCAACGTGGTGGCGCCGGGTACCGTGGACACCGCATTCCACGCCGACAAAAACGACGCTGTGCGTGCCCAGATCAATGCCAGCATCCCGATGGGCCGTTTTGCCACGGCGCAGGAGGTGGCACCGAGCTTCCTGTTCCTGGCCTCACACGCCTGCAGCGGTTACATCACCGGCCAGGTCATCAACGTCAACGGTGGCCAGTACATGCCCTGATGGCTGGCGCCAACCGCAGCTGTGGAACTATCTAAACCGTAGCTGTTGTCCCTTTCCCAATAAGGGATAGAGGGCCATCAAGGCCTAAATCTGGAGCTGGCCCATGGCCCGCTCCAGCACCTGCAGCACCGCTGCCAGGTCCTCGATCGGCACCTGGCCGGGGGCAGAGCTGGCGGCGCCCACGGCAAAACTCAGGGCCGAACCAAACACGCCACCGACCAGACGGCTGACCGCACCATACGGCCCCATCGACATGCTGATGAGCGGGATCTGCAGCTGCTGGCTGGCGCGGCGGGTCGCATTCAGCAGGGTCAACACGTCGTCCAGGTCACGCGGCATGACCGCCACCTTGGCCACATCGGCGCCGAGTTGTTCGGCCAACAAGAACTTGGCGGCCAGCACCTCGGGCGCCGGGGTGTCTGAGAAGTTGTGGAACGACAGCACCAGCGCCACACCGTTGGCGCGGGCACAGGCCTGCACCTGCGCCACGTGGGCTGGGTCGTTGGCCATTTCGTAGTCGATCAGGTCGATGGCCTGGCTCTCACACACCGCCTGGTACAGGGCAATCACCTGCGGTTCGGTCAGTGTGATGGGTTCACCGCCTTCGAGGGTGGAGCGCCGGGTGAACAGCAGCGGCAGCGGGCCCGCCACCTTTTTGATGGCGCGGGCTGCGGCGATCACGGCCTGGGTGTCTGCCAGCTGCTCAAAAAAATCAACACGCCACTCCAACACATCGGGCTGTTTGGGCAGCACCACCGCCAGCTCGGCCATCAGTGCGTCAAGACTGCGTCCGACCAGTGGGGCGCAGATCAGCGGCAGTTTGCCGCCTGCGATGGGGTTGCCACGCAAGGTGATGGGTCGGGGGCTGGGCATGGG
>NZ_JAHFZF010000051.1 GCF_018619435.1 Rhodoferax sp. U11-2br
GCCCAGGCCCACCCGCTGGTGGTGCTCACCGGCGTGCGCGCCGCCCAGATTGACCCACGCCGTGACCTCGGTTTGTGAACCCACTTCCCTCTTTCAACCTACAACTTGACACTTTGGAGATCGATCTCATGAAAGCTGCTCGCAACATTTGGCGCCGCAAGGCCTCGTACGCGGCCATTTCTCTGGTGCTGGCCACCAGCTACGGCACCACTTGGGCCGAAGGATTGACCATTTTGCACGTGGGTGACCAGGAGTCTTGGCTCATTTCCGCCCAGGGCAATCTGCGCGACAACGCTGGACAAGTCATCTCGTATTACGGCGGCATTGACCGTCTGGCAACGGTGATTGCCAACGCCAAATCTGCTGCGGCTGCTGCAGGCAAGTCCGTCATCACCCTCAATGCCGGTGACTCCTTCTTGGCCGGTCCGCGCCTGAACGCCAGCTTTGTCAACTTGGCCAACGCCGCAGCCGATGGCGGTCAAGACTTCTACGACGCCATTGCCAGCCGTCGTATCGGCTTTGACGCCACCACTTTCGGCAACCACGAATTCGACCTGGACAACACCGGCCCGATTGCAGCCCGCTTTGCCAAGGTATCTGGCTCGACCTATTTGTCTGTCAACCTCGACTTCTCTGTCACACCTGAATTCCAGGCACTGGCAGAGTCGGGCAAAGTAGCCGCATCCAAGATCGTCACCACCCAAGGCGGCAAAAAGGTCGGCATCGTGGGCGCCACCACGCCTCTGCTGCCTGGCATCTCGTCGCCACCAGATGGCATCATGAAAAACTGGAGCGAGGCCAACACTGAGGCCGAGAATCTGGCTGACATGATTCCGCTGGTCCAGGCCGAGGTGGATCGCCTGCGCAGTACAGATGGTGTTAGCGCGGTCATCGTCATGAGCCACCTGCAAAACGCCAACAACGAAATCAACATCCTGGTTCCTGCACTGCACCATGTTGACCTGGTCATCTCCGGTGGTGGCCACGAGCTGATGAAAGACCCCGACGACGCTGTCATCAACGGCGGCGTTGAACCCAGCTACAACACCGACCCGGTCTATGCCACCGACAGTACCGGCAAACAAGTGCCGGTGGTCACCGGCCACTTTGGCAACCGCTATGTCGGTGAAGTCAACCTGACCCTGGACGACAGCACCGGCAAAGTCACCAGCCTGGACAACACACGCATGATCCGCGTGACTGGTGCAGCGACCGACGCCGACAAGGTAACTGGCGACGCCACCCTCAACGCCAGCGTTGTCACCCCGGTCCTGAACTACATCAGCGAGCTCAACGCACAAATCATTGGCACCACCGCAGTCAAGCTCAACGGCCCCACCCATGCCGCGTGCACGCCAGTGGCACCTGCCACCACTTGCACCTACACCGCAGGCGTTCGTAACGCTGACACCGGCTTGGGCAACTTGGTGGCCGACGCTATGCGCTTTGCTGGCAAGACTGACATTGCCATCCAAAACGGCGGAGGTATCCGCACCAGCATCGCCGTGCCAGGCGACGTGACCGTGGGTGACACATTCAACATCTTGCCCTTCACCAACTTGGTCAAGCGTGCACCGGTGATGAACGCAACCCAACTCAAAGACATTCTGGAGCACTCGGTCAGCTCCGCCAGCCCCAATGGCGCGGTCAATGGCAAGTTTGCCCAGATCTCAGGTATACAGGTGTTTTACGACACCACCCGTACCGCGCGCAGCACAGTGGTGGCCAATGTGGGCACCGGTGACCGTGTTCGCCGCGTTGTGCTGGATGACGGCACCGTGCTGATTGACAACGGCGTGGTGGTCGCCCCTTTGCGCACATTCTCCTTTACCACCATCGATTTCACCGCCGCCGGTGGCGACAACTACCCGTTTGCCGCCAACGGCGTGGTTTTCGAGAACGACCCGTTCACCATCACCTATCAGGAAGCGCTAGCAAACTTCATCAAGGCAGCCAAAGCCACTGGTGGTCTCCAACGCGACAGCGCGGCTGATGGTGACGAGATCACAACCAACATGTATGGCCTGGAAAACGCCTACGACAAAGGCGGCCGCCTGATCGATCTGGCCATTGCAAAAACCACCCCCGGTCTGAACAAAACCGGCACTGCGGGGCGTGATGTGATCGTTGGCACGGCGGGTGAAGATGTCATCAACGGTGGCATTGGCGCCGACACGCTGACAGGTGGCGCGGGTAACGACCGCTTTGTCTACACCAGCATGCGTGATGCGGGCGACATCATCACCGACTTCACACCCTATGCCGACAAGATCGACCTGTCGGCTCTGCTGGCCAGCATCGGCTGCAAAGTGGCCAATGGCTGCCAGCCAGTGGCCGACGGCTACCTGAAACTGGTTGATGTGACGGGTGGCACCAGCGTGCAAATTGATACCGATGGCAACAACGGTTCGGCACCCGCCCGTGCACTGCTCACGCTTAAGGGGCTGACAGCCAAACAGCTCGCTCCCGGTCGTGATTTCGCTTATTGACCCTAACCCTTTCATCAAACCCAACAGGAGTCTTTCAACATGAACGCCTTGATCCGCAAAGTTGCACTCGTTAGCGCATTCCTCATCACCCTTCCGGCAGCTCAAGCGGCCATCCAGAACTACAGCTTCTCTGGTTTGATCGACTCCGGCGCGTACATCGGCCAGACCTTTTCTGGCTCCTTCAGTTTCGACGATGCCACCCTCACCAACCTCAGCGACGAATGGATTCCTGTCAACCAGATGACCATGTCTTTCCTTGGGAACAACTACACACTTGCCGAGGCCAGCGGTACCGTCGAGGTCAACTACAACTACGGCACCTTCCTTGGCCTCTCCTATAGCGCAGGCACCACAACGGAAGGCTTCACGCTGATAACCGGCTACAGCAACATCAGCGAAGCCTATTTGGCCTACGACACCCAACTCGGCGATTCTGGTGCCGGCAGCGTGATCTACGCACCTGTTCCTGAACCCGAAACCTACGCCCTGCTGCTGGCTGGCCTGGCACTCATGAGTGGCATCGCGCGCCGCCGCAAACTGAACCAAACCAATCACTGACCTCAACGATTTCGGCCCAAGCGAGTTGAACAACGATTTCGTCAGCAGATATGACAGTTCGAATGTTCAGTCATTTGTTCTGACGAACAGGCTGATGTCCTGATTCTGAACAACTAGCTTGCGACCATGATCAAATCATCGCATCCGGAACCAGAGATGCATGGGCTTCTGGGTCACGGAAATGGCTTACAACCATCTCAAAAGCGACGGCAGTACCTACTAAAACAGCTTGAGGCCCTTGAGCATCACGATCAGGATCAAGGCTGGCGACACATAACACAGCAAGAAAAACACCACCCGGATCAGCTGTTGGTTGCGCAGTTGGCCTTGGTTGCTCATGGCTTGGCTGAATTTGTCCAGCCCCCAGGCCCAGCCGACAAACAAGGCAATGAAAATGCCCCCGATCGGCAAAATGATGTTGGACGATACAAAGTCAGCCACATCAAACGGCGTCAGGCCAAACAGCTTGAAGTCAGCCAGCGTGCTGTTGCTCAGGGCACTGGCCGAGCCCAGGACCACCAGCAAAGCAATGGTCAACAGCGTGGCTTTCGGGCGCGACAGACCCACACGCTCATGCAGGATCACCACCGGCACCTCCATCAGCGACAGCATGGCACCGGTGGCAGCGATGGAGGCCAGCACAAAGAAAACCACCATCAAGCCCTGCCCCATCGGGATCTGGGAAAACACCGCCGGGATCGTGATAAACACCAGGGCGGGCCCGGCGGTAGGTGCAAAACCAAAGGTGAACACCGCCGGAAAGATGGCGATGCCTGCCAGCATCGAGATACACAGATCCGCCGCCATGACACGCACCGTGGTGAGCGGGATGTTCTGATCGTCACGGAAATAACTGCCATAGGTCATCATGGTGCCCATGCCGATCGACAGTTTGAAGAAGGCTAGCCCCATGGCGGTGAGTACGACCGAAGCGGTGATTTTGCTGAAATCCGGCTGGAACAAAAAGGCCAGGCCGTCCAGCGCCTTGTCCAGGGTCAGACTGACGGCACACAACAGCACCAGCAGCAACAACAGGATCGGCATCAGCTTTTTGGTGATGGCCTCAATGCCCTTGGTGACCCCCATCAGCAAGATGCCCCCAATAAACACCAGCACCCCCCACTGCCACAACAGTGACTGCATCGGGTCGCTGATCAAGGCGCCAAACGCGGCCTCCGTCACCTTCGGGTCACTGCTGAGGATCGAGCCACGCATGGCTTTGACCACATAGGCAAACACCCAGGCGACCACTTCGGAATAAAACGACAGGATCAGAAAAGCCCCCAACATGCCTGCCGCACCAATCAGCCACCAGGGCTGACCTTTGGGTGCCAAAGCCTGCAAGGTGGAAATGGGGTTGGCCTTGCCCACACGCCCGAGCGAGATCTCGGCCATCATCACCGGCAAGCCGACCAGCAGCGTGGCCAGCACATACACCAACAGGAAACCGGCACCGCCATTGGCCCCGGTCAGGTACGGAAATTTCCAGATGTTGCCCAGGCCAACAGCGGAGCCCAGTGTGGCTGCCAGCACACCAAAGCCGGTGCTGAAGCCAACACGCGTAAGCCCCGACTTGGAAACCACGGCAGAATTGGGGGCTGCCCCATCGGGCGTGATCAAATGGCTATTTTTATGACGAGACATAGAGGCACACCGCAAAGGTGCTGCAAAAAAGAAACGACGCACAGGGCTTCGTGCAAAGTACACACTGCCCTTGACCAGGTTTTGGCTGCCAGCGGCAGACCGCAACAAATGACTGCCTGAGACACCAGGCCACCACCTAGTGACACGTCCTCCTCTCTATCTCTGCAACCCTTACACGTCATCTCGATGGTGACCAAGAGGCAACATACCGACCATACACAGCAACGCAGATTGCTTCTTCAAACCATGTACCCATGACGACTCTGGCCATCACCGGTGCAAAAAAAAACCTGCTAGTTTTAAACAGCAGGTTTTTTGAATGACTTGGGGTGGCTGATGGGGCTCGAACCCACGACAACAGGAATCACAATCCTGGACTCTACCAACTGAGCTACAGCCACCGTGCCCAAAATTATAACATCACGACACTGCCAAAATTCCGCTCTCGAATCCGAAAGCGAGATAAGGCCATTAAATCTCGATCACCCCGCTGCGAAGGCCGCGCAGTGCTGATGCAGATTCACATGGGTTGTTGCATGCATGCCGAGAACACCTGGGAATTTTTACAAAAAAGCGGCGGAGCAACTCCGGATCAACGCGGTGTGATGCGTTTGGGCTCTACATCGGTGACCTCTGTCACGTCCGTCACCTCTGCATCCACCACGTTGTCAGGGCTCGGCGCTGCCCTGCCAGACTGCCCAAAGCCGCCTTGGTTAAAACGTTGCCACATGGCCTGGCGATTCATCTGAAACGTCCATGGGCTCACCGGCTGGCCGGTCAACTTGGCCCACAACGCACGCAACAGCCACAGGATCAGGACCAAAAAGCCAGCGGCCAGCAGGCTGGCAAAAAACACCAGACCGGCCAGCAGCAAACCCACACGCACAATAAAACCCAGTAGTTTCAACAACACATCACTCAAAACATTGCTCCTTGTGAAACGTTCAAATGGGGCATCCATCCCCTTTTGCAAGCCACTTTACCTCGCCGATACAAGCCACCACACTCTGTGGCACAAGCGCTTTCTTCTTCAAAGCGACCCGGCAACGGCTTGTATCTGCCCGCGCACACGGCGCAGCACCGCATAGGGCGGCAAGCCCTGCAACATGCGCCGGCCATATGCAGTGGACAGCAGGCGTTTGTCATAACACACCACCCGCGCTAAATCGTCTTCGGTGCGGATGGCGCGGCCAGTCCACTGCAGCAGGCGGATGCCGGTGGCGGGCACCACCAATTCAGAAAACGGGTCGCGCCCCTCGCGCTTGAGCCACTCAGAACGGGCCTCTTCCACCGGGTCTGAGGGGGACGCAAACGGTAGCTTGGTGATAAACACTGTCTCACACAAATGGCCCGGCAAATCCAGCCCTTCGCCAAACGACTGCAAACCAAAAATCACCGAAGGTTGGCCTGCCTCGACACGCGCCATGTGGGTGCCAAGCAGACGCGCGCGCGACAACTGGCCCTGCACCAGCACCACGCCCAGCAGCGTGGCGTCCAGTGCGTCCACCGATGCTTTCATCTGCACACGCGAGGTGAACAACACCAGTGCACCGTGTGCCACTTCGCGCAAGTCGGCCAGCAAGGCGGCCACCATTTCGCGCGTAAAACCCTCGACATGGCGCGGGTCGGCCACGGTGTCGACCACCAGCAGTTGGCCTTGCTGGCGGTAATCAAACGGGCTGTCCACCGCCAAGGTGCTGACATGCTCGAGCTGGTCCAGCCCGGTTTCAGCCAGAAAGTAGTCAAAACTGCCACAGCTGGTGAGGGATGCCGAGGTGACGACCGCACCGCGCACTTGGCGCCACAGGTGATGGTGCAGCAGGCTGCCGGGCACGATCGGGCAGGCATGGGCACTCAGCGACACCAGGCCGCTGCTGGTGTCGGACTTGAGCCACTTGGCCATCGGCTGCGCTTCATGCGCCAGTAACATCGCGCTGGTACCCAGCACACTGTTGAGTTTGGGCGCCATCTGTCCCAGTTTGGCGTACTGCACCGAGTTCTGTGCGGCCTGTGTTGGGTCTTCCTTGGCACGCAGTTTGAGCTCAGCGCCCAGGGCTTCCAGCACCGCCGACAAACCCTGAGCGTGGCCGTGAATCAGCGTCATCGGTTCCACGAAAGCATCGGGCAACACACCATCAGGAAAACGGTGCACGATGTCGTAACCCGCGGCCACACCACGCAGCAGGTCCATGGCGATACGGCCCGCGTCCAGCAGCGCGGTTTTGAGCTGCTGGGCCAGGGTGATCACGTCTTGCTCGACCGCCACACCCATTTTTTCAGCGACCTCGTGCAGGATTTTGGGCAACTTGTCGAGCCAGCGCAGGCCACTCAGGTCCATGGCGCCAGAAAACTGGTCGAGTGCCACCGCAGGCAGGTGGTGGCCTTCGTCAAATACCACTAGGCAGTTGTCGAGTTCGGGCAGCGCCTTCATGCCAAGTGAGGCCAGCACCAGATCGTGATTCGCCACAATCACCTGGGCCTGTGCCAATAAGGTGCGCGCGTTGTAATAACTGCAACTGCGAAACAAGGGGCAGTGCCGTGCCGTGCAAGTGTGGCGCTCGGCTGCCACTGTAGACCAATCGCGCGGGTCAGGTTGTTCAGCCAGGCTATCGCGGTCACCATCCCAACGGCCAGCGGCCAGCGCATTGGCCAGGGTGTCGTACAAGGCCATCCGACGCTCTTCGGGGTCTTGCCAGTCTTGGCTCTTGAGCTGTTTGGCATACGCGGTTGGGGGCGGTGGCGCGTCTTCATCCACGCCAAATAACTCGCTGCTGTCATCCTCACCAGCTCCAGCCAGACGTTCCAGCTTGAGTTTGCAGACATAACGCCCGCGACCTTTGGCCAATGCGTACACAAACGGGGTGTCCAACGCTGCGGCCAGCGCGGGCAGGTCTTTGGTCATGAGCTGTTCTTGCAGCGCCACCGTGGCGGTAGAGACCACCACCCGTGTCTTGCGTGCCAGCGCCAGCGCCACCGTGGTCGACAAATAAGCTGCCGATTTGCCGACACCGGTACCGGCCTGGATCACCGCAATGGCTTTTTCGGGATCGGCATGGTCACCCAAGGTGACGTTGTGCAAGGCGGTGGCGATGCGTTCGGCCATCTCGCGCTGGCCGGGACGCGACCGGAACGCCGGGGTGCTGGCGACCATCTGGTCAAACGCGGCCAGCGACAGCGCTGCCAAGGCTTGGTCAGTCAAAGCGACGCCCACCCACGCCCACCGTGGTGGCCTCAACAGACAGCCACAGACAACGCGACATGGATATTTTTTTAATATAAATCATAGGCTTATACCCAAACCAAGCATCTGACTCAGGCGCCAATGATTGTATCTGGCACGGCTGAATCCCCGTGATACACGCCAAGGCAGCTTTCACAGGTACGCCATCCAAGGCCCAAAACCAATGACCGGATCAACGCCAGGCGTGCAAACTCGCTACGCCACATAGGCAAACGGGGACCCGTGGCCCCCGTGTTGTCATGCTTTAGACAGACTTACCGAAGGTGTCCAACACCCTGGTGTTGACACACGCACAACATCTAAGCAGCCGCAAGCAGATTCATCGCGTGTTTGGCAATCATCATTTCTTCGTTGGTCGGCACCACAAAGGTGGGAACGCGTGCATCTGCGGCCGAAATGTTGAATTGACGTGAAGAGTTGGCATCAGCATCCAGCTTGACACCAAGCCAGGCCAGACGTTGGGCAATCGTGTTGCGGATGTAGGGCGAGTTTTCCCCAATACCAGCCGTAAAAACCAAAGCATCAAGTCCACCCATGGAGGCAGCCATCGCAGCAACTTCCTTGGCTACGCGAAAGCAGAACAGGTCAACAGCTTCTCTGGCGTGGGGATCATTCGATTCCTCGAGCACCTTCATGTCATTGGACAGGCCGGATACACCGAGCAAACCCGAACGCCGATACAGCAGATCCTCAATGGCTTCCAGGTCCATCTTCTTCTCACGCATCAGGTACAGAAGCACCCCCGGATCAATGCTGCCCGAGCGGGTGCCCATTGGCACACCGTCCAGCGCCGTGAAGCCCATGGTGGTGTCCATGCTGCGACCGTCCTTGACGGCACACAGGCTGGATCCATTGCCCAAATGACAGATCACTATGTGGCCTGAGGCCAACTCCGGGCGCGTGGCCAGCAGTTGTTTGCTGACGTACTCGTAAGACAGGCCGTGAAAACCGTATTTGCATACACCCTCGTCGCTGAGTGCCCGTGGCAGTGCATAGGTCTTGGCCTGCTTGGGTTGGGTGCTATGAAAAGCGGTATCAAAACAAGCCACCTGATCCAGTTCAGGATGATTGCGTGCCAGGATGTGGATGGGCGCCAAATTGTGTGGCTGATGCAGCGGCGCCAGTGGAACCAGCTGCTCCAGATCGTTCAACAACGCAGGTGTGACCTTCATTGGCAGACCCAGGAAGCGCCCGCCATGAACCACACGGTGGCCGGCGGCAACAATCTGATCGTCCACCAGGGTGGTGCTGATCCAGTCCAGCAAATACTGGAGCATGACGTCGCGGCTGTTCGAGTCGCTTTCGTTCCAGCTGTGTTTGGCCAAAACGCGGCGACTAGCATCTTTGGCTTCAAAGGTGGCAAGACTACCAATACCCGCAATCTGCCCGGACAAAATAGTCTGCAGTTCGGTGGAGTCAGTCGCTTGCCGAAATACCGAGAACTTGAGGCTCGAAGAACCGGCGTTGAGCACCAGATAGGCTTTGTGCTTGGTCATGTTCACTTTTCACTGTGTTGGTTGGACAACGCCCAATTGACGACAAATCATTTCAGGCAGTACCGAGAATATACGACAAAGTCTGTAATTTATGAAACATCGTTTCAATTATTTGTGAAAATAGTCATCGTAAACAAAACAGTGTTTCATGTTTCTTGGATTTTGACCCGATTTGGTGTAGAGTCCGCGCCTGTCAAGCACACACAAGTGTGAATCGAGCGATCAAGCGCCTGTCCAGGGCAAGCCTAACCACCATTGGCCGCTTTGACGGCACATTCTGACAAACACCTGAAGTGCGCTGCGCTCTTGGATGCGCGGCGGAATAAATGACCAGAAAGGATCAAGACATGTATGAACTGAACCGCCAGAAGCTTGCCGAGGGCAAGCTGGGCGTTGAATCAAGCGCCCCCTCGTCCCTGAAGCCCGTGCGCATCCTGCAAATTGGTGACGGCAATTTCCTGCGCGCCTTTGTCGACTGGATGGTCGATGTCACCAATGGTGCGGGCCTGATGAACGCCGAAGTGATCATGGCGCAGCCCATCGACCGCGGTATCGCCGACCTCATGAAAGCCCAGGACCAGCTGTTCACGGTATTGCTGCGCGGTGTGCAAAACGGCCAACCGGTCCAGTCCAAACGCTTGGTGAGCTGCGTCAAAGACACCCTCAACCCCTACACCCATTGGGACGCCATGCTGGCCACCATGCAGGACCCGGCTTTGCGTTTTGTCGTCTCCAACACCACCGAGGCCGGTATCGCTTATGTCGCTGAAGCCTTGGTCGAAGGCAAGTGCCCGGTCAACTTCCCGGCCAAGGTGACGGCGCTGCTGTTGGCCCGTTTCAAAGCATTTGGCGGCTCCCCAGAATCGGGCTTGGTGTTCCTGCCGGCCGAACTGATCGAAGCCAACGGCACCAAGCTCAAAAACTATGTGTTGCAGTTTGCACAGGCCTGGGACTTGCCCGCCGAGTTCGTCGCGTGGGTCAAGGAACACAACGTGTTCTGCAACACACTGGTGGACCGCATCGTCCCGGGTTTTCCTGCAGCCGAGGCTGAGGCGCTGTTCGCCGATTTTGGCTACAAGGACCCGTTGACCGTGGCGGCCGAGCCGTTCCTGCTGTGGGTCATCGAAGGACCAGCCAAGATTGCCGACGAGCTGCCACTGCACAAGGCGGGTCTGGATGTGGTGTGGACAGAGGACTTACAGCCCTACCGCACGCGCAAGGTTCGCATCCTCAATGGCGCCCATACCGCCAGTTCACTGGCTGCCTACTGCGCCGGGCTGGACACTGTACGCGAGATGACCGAAGACGCTGTAGTGTCCAAGTTCCTGAACAAGGTGATGTTCGAAGAAATTGTCCCCTTCGTGCCGCTGCCAGAGGCCGAGCGCAAGGCCTATGCGGAGACGATTGTGGAGCGTTTTGCCAACCCACACATCCGCCATGAGCTGATCTCGATTGCGCTGAACTCGGTCTCCAAGTGGCAAGTGCGCGTGTTGCCAACCATCAAGGATTACGCCGCCAAACACGGCAAAGCACCTGCAGGGCTCTCGTTCTCATTGGCTGCGCTGCTCACTTTTTACAAGGGACAGTTCGCTGCCAACGGGGACTACCAGGGTCTGCGCCAGGATCAAACCTATCCGATCAAAGACAACGCCGACATCCTGGCGATCATGCACGCGGCTTGGAATGGCGCCACGGACTTGAACCAAGTCGCATCAACGCTGCTTGCAGACGTCCGGCTGTGGGGCGAGGACCTGACCCAGGTTCCTGGCTTGGCACAGCAGACGGCCAGCGCTTTGATCCGGATCAAGGAGATCGGTATCAAATTGGCCATGAGCGAGTTATGAACCCTTGAAGAAGGCAAAATGCAGGGCCGTGCGTTTTACATCAATAAGCTAACAAAAAACTGACTATCCACAATGACCACCTGCACGATCTGGCGCAAGTCGACCTTCGAAGGCACCAGCCGTGAACAGGCTCCACCTGACTTGATGTCTCCAATCGGATCATCTCGTGAACGTTAAAAATCACAGAGCCAGACTATTTAAAACGACCAAGGATTAAAAAAATGCATCGTAACCGTAACGCCAAAATCGTCGCAACCCTCGGACCAGCCAGCGCTGATCGCGAAACCATTCAGGCCCTGTTTGAGGCGGGTGCCGACGTTTTCCGTCTGAATTTCAGCCACGGCACACAAGAAGACCACAAACAACGCCTGGACACCATCCGCGCGATTGAACGGCATGCCGGCCGCCCGATTGGCGTTTTGTTGGACCTGCAAGGCCCCAAGTTGCGCCTGGGCACATTTGCCAAGGGACCGATCATGCTGGCCGAAGGCGCGTCTTTCCGTCTGGACTTGAACACCGACAAGCCCGGTGACCAAACCCGGGCACCGATGCCCCACCCCGAAATTTTTAATGCCTTGGAAGTTGGCACTGACTTGTTGGTGGATGACGGCCGGGTGCGTCTGCGTGTGGAGAGTTTTGGCCCCGACTTTGCAGAAACCCGCGTGATCGCCGGTGGTGCTGTGTCTGACCGCAAGGGTGTCAATGTGCCAGGCGTCGTTTTGCCGCTGTCGGCCCTGACCGAAAAAGACCGCTCAGACCTGGACTACGGACTGACACTGGGCATCGACTGGATCGCCTTGTCATTTGTTCAGCGCCCAGAAGACATCGTCGAAATCAAAGCCATCGTCAAAGGCCGGGCACGTATTGTGGCCAAGCTTGAAAAACCGGCAGCCATCCTGAGCCTCGATGCCATCGTGGCTGAAACGGATGCGGTGATGGTGGCACGTGGTGATCTGGGTGTGGAAATGCCGCCAGAACAAGTGCCAGCCATTCAGAAACGCATCGTCCGTGCGTGCCGCGAAGCCGGCAAACCGGTGATTGTGGCCACACAGATGCTCGAATCCATGGTCACCGCACCGGTGCCCACCCGTGCCGAAGCCTCCGACGTGGCCACCGCGATTTACGACGGCGCCGATGCCGTGATGTTGTCCGCCGAGTCCGCCTCCGGCAAATACCCAGTCGAAGCCGTGAGCATGATGAACTCCATCATTGCGCAAACCGAAGCTGACCCCTACTACCGTGAGGCGATCAAAGCCTCTCAGACCACCCACATCCCGGTACCGTCTGACGCCATCGGTGTGGCGGTGCGCAACGTGGCTGAGCTACTGAATGTGGCAGCTGTTGTGGCCTATACCAGCTCAGGTTATTCCGCGCTGCGTATGGCACGCGAACGCCCTCAGGCACCCATCATAGGCATGACACCAAAGCGTGCCGTTGCACGTCAGTTGGCCCTGACCTGGGGCGTCTACCCCGTGCTGTGCCATGACGTTCAAGACGTGCTGGAAATGAGCGACTGGGCCTGCGAAACTGCCAAAAAAGAAGGTCTGGGCAAAACGGGCGACACCATCGTGGTGTCAGCTGGTGTTCCCTTCAACACCTCAGGCACCACCAATTTGATGCGTATCGCACAAATCGGCTGATAAAAAAGCTAGCGCCAACGCGCTTGTCCCGGATTCGGGGCAAGCGCGTTTTTCTTTTTGTGCGTTACCACGGCACCGTGGCAAAACGCGCCACCAGATAGTCCAGCAAAGCGCGCACCGCCGGGGACAAATTCTTGCGTGAGGGGTACAGCGCGTAGATCGCCATGTCGGGCAGTGTCCATTCGGGCAACACCTGCTGCAGACTGCCGTCGGCCAGATGGCGGTTGGCCAGGTAGGTTGGTTGCAGCGCGATACCACCACCGGCCAACGCGGCGCTCAACAAGGCGGTGGCCTCGTTGGCACTGAAGTGGCTGCCCACGCTGACTTTGGCTTGTTCTTCCCCACGGCGCAGTGTCCAGATACTTTTGCCAAAGTTGGCATAACTCAGGCAGCGGTGTTTGGCCAGGTCGGCCGGGCTCTCAGGCACACCGTGTGTCGCCAGGTAAGACCTGGAGGCCACCAGCACCGAAGCACACGGTGCCAACACGCGGCCAATCAGCGCCGGGTCAGGCTCGGCGCTGATACGGATGGCCAAGTCAATGCGCGTGTCCACCAAATTGAGCGCCCCCTCGCTGGCATTGAGGTCGATCTTGAGCTGCGGGTACTGCACCAGAAAACCGGCCACAGCCGCCGCCAACTGCGCGTAGGCAAACGACACACTGCAGGTGATGCGCAACTGCCCACGTAACGCACTGTCGGGGCTGCTGGTTTCCTCCTCCACGTCAAGCATCAGTGCCAGCATTTGCTGGCTGCGGCGCAGGCAGTGTTCACCGGCATCGGTCAGTGTCACGCTGCGGGTGGTGCGTTGCAACAGGCGTGCGCCCAGCCACTGCTCCAGCTCAGCCACATAACGCGTAACCATGGCGCGCGACATGTCGAGCTTGTCGGCCGTGGCGCTGAAGCTGCCACTGTTGGCCACGTCGACAAACACCTGCATGGCGGTTAAACGGTCCATATTTGCTCGTTTTAAGAAACAGTAATGGCCGGATTATGGGGTTTATCTGCGCGAATATTGCAATTACAGTTCATTCCAGCGCTACAGAGTAGCCACTGTTTAAACCACACACCAGGAGTTTTCCATGATCCGCACCACCGTTATCGCCGCCTCGCTCGCCATCGCTTTCACCGCCCAAGCCGCCCAACCTCTGAGCATCAAGGTCTACAACGCGGGTGGCAACAGCTTCAATGTCAACTCCGCACTGGTCTATGGCGAAAAAGACGCTTTGGTGATTGACGCCGGCTTCACCCGCGCCGACGCCCTGCGTATCGCCGCCAATGTGCTCGACAGCGGCAAACAGCTCACCACCATCTACGTCAGCCAGGCCGACCCGGACTACTACTTTGGTGTGGAAACCCTGAAAACGTTCTTCCCCCAGGCCGATGTGGTGAGCACACCCGCCGTGCTGGCCAAACTCACCGCCAAGCTGGCAGGCAAGGTCGCCTTCTGGGGCCCCAAGATGGGTGCCAATGCGCCGCACACACCGGTGGTGCCACGCGCATTGGAGGGCAACACCCTGACGCTGGAAGGCCAAGCGATTGAGATCCGTGGCACCCAAGGCCTGCTGGCGCACCGCCCCTATGTCTGGATTCCGTCGATCCAGGCTGTTGTGGGCAACATCGGCGTATTTGGCAACATGCATGTGTGGACCGCTGATACCCAGACTGCCGCTGAACGCGCCGCCTGGGTCGCGCAACTCGATGAGATGGCCGCGCTGAAGCCCGCCTTGGTGGTACCCGGCCACATGAAGGCAGGCAGTGCGGTGGATGCCAGCGCGATCAGCTTCACCAAGGACTACCTGCTGAGCTTCGAGAAGAACCTGGCTGCCAGCAAAACCAGCGCCGAGCTGATCAACGCAATGAAAAAAACCTACCCACAACTCACTGATGGCGTCATGTCGCTGGACATCGGTGCCAAGGTCAACACCGGCGAAATGAAGTGGTAAGCAACAACATGACAAGCAAGCTCACCTACCTGTTTGACCCGCTGTGTGGCTGGTGTTATGGCGCCTCACCCGCGCTCCAGCAACTGGCGCAGCACCACACCATTCACCTGGAACTAGCCCCCACGGGTCTTTTCAGTGGCGCGGGTGGGCGTGTCATGGATGCGGGTTTTGCGGCTTACGCCTGGTCCAACGACACACGCATTCAAAAACTCACCGGCCAGCGTTTTACCGAGGCCTATAGGGCGCAGGTTCTGGGCAAATCCGGTGTCCGTTTTGACTCTGCTGCGGTCACACTGGCCTTGACTGCGGTATCACTGACCGAGCCGCAGCGAGAACTGTCAGCCTTGAAGCTGCTGCAGGAAGCCCGTTATGTGCAAGGGCAAGACACCAGCGAGTTGTCTACCGTGACCGACATCCTGCACGAGCACGGCCTGGCCCCTGCTGCCGAGCGTCTGCTGGCTGGTGAATCACAGCTCAAGGTGGCCAACAACACACGTTTGCAGCAAGCACAACAACTGATGCAAACCTTGGGTGTTCGAGGTGTGCCCGCCTTGGTGCTGATCCAGGGCGGCAAGATGCGCTTGCTGCGCAGTGAGCTACTGTTTGGCAAGATCGACACTCTGCTGGCGGCCATCACGGCTTAAGCCACACACAAAAGGAAGTTATGGAAGCCCACACACCCCCAATCGACATCGTCCGCGCGCATTACACCGCGTCGGCCCAAAGAGATATTCAGGCCATGATGGCGCATATGTCACCCCAAGTGCGCTGGACGGAGATGGCCGGATTTCCCTGCGCAGGCACGTGGGTCGGGCCACAAGCCGTGATCAACAACGTCTTCGCCGCGCTGGGTCGGGATTGGGACGGCTTTCACTTTGAACTCGAGCAACTCATTGATGGAGGTAACCACATCGTTGGTATAGGAACCTACCACGGCACTTACCGCGCCACAGGCAAACCCATGCAGGCCCGGGTTACCCATGTCTGGACATTGAAAGACGGCGAGGTGGTGGCTTTCGAGCAGTTCACCGACACACTGCTGGTGCACCAAGCCATGCAATAACGCTCAGGCCGCAGACGACAGTTTCAAGCCCACAATGCCTGCCACCACCAGGCCCAGGCTGAAAAGGCGCGCTGCCGAGACAGGCTCACCCAGCAGGATCATGCCCACAATGGCTGTGCCCACCGCGCCAACACCCACCCAGACGGCATAAGCGGTTCCCACGGGCAAGTCGCGCATGGCCCAGCCCAACAACCCGACGCTGATGGCCATGGCGACAACGGTCCCCACAGACGGCCAAAGGCGGCTGAAACCATCGGTGTACTTCAACCCCACAGCCCAGCCCACTTCAAACAACCCAGCAACCAGAAGGACCAACCAATTCATAGACGCTCCACTGTGTAGTGGGGCCGTCCCCAATGAATGTCACCAAGCAAAGTCGTCCCTGCTGTGGACCGTCACCAAGGCAGCGACAGCGCGCGGATTTTAGGGTTGGTAATTTTTTCCTGTCTCCGTCAGGGTGAAGGCAAGGACACCGGGTGGCGAACTCTGACGCTGGATGGGTGTAACACAGGTCAGGACTCCACCCCGGCAGCACCAGGCTCAAGAGCACATTCGCAGCTACCAGCCAATGGCGCCGTCATCAGATCCAGATTAGCAGTTCACGAGCATATAAGGCGTGATATTGGCCATCGCACGGTCAACATACAGCTCTTTTTCACCGACTGGGGCCACGTAGAACATCGCTTCCTTGGCCGCCTCCAGCCCCGCCAGGCGGGCGATGACCCAGGTTGCCAAATACTGGGAGGCCAGACACCCACCAGAGGTCGCCACATTGCCGTCCGCGTAAAAAGCTTGGTTCAGCACATCCACCCCGGCTTCCTGCACCCACGGTTTGGTCAGCAGGTCAGTGCAAGCGGGTATCGACCGCAGCAGCCCCAGTTTGGCCAACATCAAGGTGCCTGAACATTGGGCGCCAATCAGCTGCCTGGCCGGGTCAAGCTGCAACTGCTCCATGACACGCGGGTCATTGGCAATCTCACGGGTTTTCATGCCACTGCCAAACAGCACCGCGTCCGCCGCACAGGCCTGCGCCAGAGTGGATTGCGCGTGCAAGGTGACGCCGTTCATGGACGTCACCGTTGGCGTCGGGCAGCACAGTGACACACGCCAATCTGGCGTCTTGATGCGATTGAGAATGCCCAGGGCAATCAGCGAGTCGAGTTCATTAAACCCGTCGAAGGTCAGGATGGCGATGTGCATCGGGTCACTTTACCAGCCAGCACACTTTTTTGGTTGTGTGGTGTAAGAAATCGACCGCCCCACCGACTAAACCATCAGCACGGTACAAAAAGTGTTTCGTGCGGTTCCCCTACTTCCCCTATGTCAACTTTTTAAAGGACAGTCACATGACAACCCAAACCACCACTTCACGTTACACCACAGCTGCTGGCCTGGCGCTGGCCATGAGCGCGGCCCTGACCATTGCGGCAACCCCTATCGCCGCCCAAGCGGCCGACATGGAGAAGTGTTTTGGCGTGGCCCTCAAAGGCAAAAACGACTGCAAAGCAGGTGCGGGTACCACCTGCGCAGGCACCTCCAAGATGGACTACCAAGGCAATGCCTGGTCGATGGTTCCCAAGGGTACCTGCGAAAAAACCATGTCCAAAACCTCGCCCACAGGTTTTGGACAACTGCAAGAGTTCAAGGAAGTCAAAGCCTGATCGGCCCTTAAGGAACGGAGCACCTGGCATGTTGAACCTGACCAACACAGAGCTTCAGACCCAGCTTGCTCCCACCCAC
>NZ_JAHFZF010000052.1 GCF_018619435.1 Rhodoferax sp. U11-2br
AACCAAAGCCACCGGGCCGCCTTCGCGCCCGCCAGGGCGAGGACAGTAGCGCCAAGAATTGGAAACAGGAAAAACGCATCGAACACCATTGAAGTACCTCCAAGAAAGGGGGCGATGGTGCGTGTCCAACGTCAACCTGTCATTTACAAATGTTCAGACGGATTGCGAAAGCTGACTGGCTTTTAACCTTCGCCTTATTCGGCTCAGATGCACCGGGGTAACGCCCAAGTAACTGGCCAGAATGTGTAGTGGAATACGCGCCAATTGGTCCTTGTGCGTCGCCAGCATGGCCTGGTAGCGTTGCGTCGGTGTTTCAGAGATGGCACTGGTATAGAGATGGATGTAGTCGATGAGCCGCTGCTGCGTGAGAGCCAGCAATTGGGATTGCAAGAGAGGGTTTGACCGCACCAGCGCAAGCAACGTATCTCGATCGATCACGCGCAAGTCGCACGCTTCGATCGTGATCAAATCCAAGCCACTGGTACAACCGCTCACCATGCTTTCCAGTGAGCTGACCATATCCCCCTCAAAGAAAAATTGGATGCTGGTCTCTACTCCCTGGGCGTTACACACACAAAGCCGCATAGCACCGCCCTCAATGAGATAGATGTGTTTGGCCACATCCCCTGCGCGTAACAGCGACTGGTTTACATCTACGTGAAGGTCCTTGCCGACTTCAAGAAAATAGCTTTCGAGAACTGAATTTGACTGCATAGGACGCAGTATGGCATCGGCGTTCAGGCTGTTAGCCCGACGCGGCCGGCCGACGCGATGTCCAGCAAGCGTGAGGATACGGTACTTGCCTTGTGCGCATGGACGAAGCATTATGCAAGTTGGACGAGCTCAGCATCACCCGATCAGGCGACTTCGTCGAACCGGCGAAGGTAGCCAAACCCGGCGTTATTGAACAGGATGTTTCTTGGGCCGCTGGCAGTGACAGCCACCCACGGTGCGTGCGCAGCGTCGGGCTTGCCGAGATCTGTGGTGATGATCTCGACCTTCACGCCCTTGCAGCTTACGGCGATCGCTTCAGGCCCGGACTGTGAGCGTCGGATAGTCCGTGTAGCCTTTGGCACCGGGTGTATAGAACGTGGTGGAGTCGGGCGCGTTCAGTGCCGCGTCCTGGCGAATGCGCTCGACCAGGTCAGGGTTGGCGATGAAAGGCCTGCCATAGGCGACGAGGTCCGCACGGCCTTCGCTCAACACCTGCTGTGCGCTGGCTTTGTTCTGTCCGCCGGCGAGGATGAAGGGTCCGTCGAATGCTGCTTTCAAATCCGCCTTCAGCTTCGCCGGAACAGGCGGGGTGCCCATGGCCGAATGGTCCAGAACGTGAATGTACATGAGGCCGAGTTCAGACAGTTGTTTCACCAGTGCCAGGTACTGTTCGTCCACGCCATCAAATGCGCCGGCAGCATTGACCACGCCATGGGGTGACAGGCGGATGCCCACGCGCTCAGCGCCGATCTCCTTCACGGCAGCGCGGGCCACCTCCAGCACCAGCCGGTTGCGCCCTTCTGCCGTGCCACCGTAGCCGTCGGTACGGCGGTTGATGTTCGCGTTCAGGAATTGCTCAAGAAAATAGCCGTTGGCGGCGTGCAGTTCAATGCCGTCAAAGCCGGCCTGGATGGCCAGGCGTGCGGCCGTGGCGTATTCGCCGATCACGGTCTGGATGTCGGCCTCGGTCATGGCGCGTGGCGGCGTGTGGGGCTGGCTGCCCTGGGTGTCCGTCCACATTTCGCCGGGGCAGATCTCGGGCGATGGTCCAAGCACTTCCGCGCCAGCCGGCAGGTTGGCCTGATGAGAAACCCGGCCGGTATGCATCAGCTGAACAACGATTTTGCCGCCCTTGGCATGGACTGCATCGGTCACCAGTTTCCAGCCTTGCACCTGGGCGTCATTGAACAGGCCTGGGATGCGGGGATAACCCAGGCCGTTGGGCGACGGCGAGGTTCCTTCCGTGATGATGAGGCCGGCGCTGGCACGTTGAGCGTAGTAGGTTGCCATCAGGCTGTTGGGCGTGTTGTCACTGTTGGCGCGGCTACGGGTCAGAGGCGACATCACAATGCGATTGCTGAGCGGTGTAGAACGTAGGGAGAAGGATTCGAAAAGCATGGGCTGTCCTTGGAAGAATGAAAAAGGGAGGGAGAGAAAGGCAAGTGCTGCAACGGCCTGTTAGCTGGTGTCAAGCGATCTTGTAACGAGGTGCCGATGTTCCAGCTTGAGAGCCCGCGAACAATTCGGTGCGAGCTGCTTCGTACTTGTCCCACAGACTGGTATCAGCGACCGAGGGCCAGGTGATCGTTTCGCCTTGGTCCAGACCCGCGAGCGCCGCATCCACCATGTGTTCGGTTGTCATCAAGGTGCTTTTGTTAAGGGCCGCCAGCGGAACACCCGACAGATCCCAGAGCTCTGTGGCTGTGGACGCGGGCAAAACCAGTTGAACCTGTACCCCGGTGTCAGTCAGTTCTTGTTGCAAACCTCGGCTGTATTGCAAAACGAAGGCCTTGGTGCCGCTGTAGATGGCGCTGATCGGCAGCGAGTGGACCGCCAGGACGGAAGCGATGTTGATGATCAGGCCCTGCTTTCTCGCCACAAAGGCAGGGATCGCAGCTTGCGTCAGACGGGTCAGAGCAGTGATGTTGAGAGCAATCTGGGTGAGCGCGTCGTTCGCAGACGTCTGGGCTGCGGGTGCCAAGCGTGCAATACCGGCGTTGTTCACCAGGACTTGCACATCCTGGTGGGTGGCCAGAAGCGTCTCGATGCGCGCCACATCCTGATCTTGGGTCAGATCAGCCACGATGGGCTCGGCTTTGACGCCGTGCGCCTTGGCGATCTGCGCGCACAAGGCTTGCAGGCGGTCAGCGCGGCGGGCAACAAGGATGAGGTTGTACCCACGCGCTGCGAGACGATCTGCATAGACGGCACCTATGCCGGAGGAGGCTCCAGTAATCAGGGCAGTTTTTGGGGAGTTGGCGTTTGTCATGGATGGCTTTCTAGTGAAGTGAAATAGGTGAGGAATGTTCGTATCTGTCTTACCGGGCCAGAAACGCAAGCGTGCTTGGGACGAAGTCGGCGTGGAACTGAAAAATGCCACCATGGCCCGCATCTGGATAAATGATGAGCTGAGTATTTGGGAGTCGCCGCGCCAAGTCGTAGGTGTTGTGTGTGGGAACCATGCGGTCAGCGTCGCCGTTGACGACGAGTACGGGCTGTTTCACCACGGAGAGATCGGCCGGGCTCTTCTGTCCCCAGGCGCGCAACGCCTGCAACTGCGCGATGTAGGCAGCCAAGCTGATCTCTTTGTCACGGTTGTTGGTGCGCTCGTTCAATCGCGCCAGAAACGCTTTGCCGGCTTCGATGCCGTTTGGCGTGCGGGTGAAAAACAGGTACTGCTTGGGGTCTTGGCCCGTCAGCAGCCCCCGCAGCAGATCGTAGTTGGCAACGCCTGCTACCGTGCTGATCCCCTCGCCACCGGCAGGACCTGTGCCCGCAAGAACCATCTTGCGGATGAGTTGCGGCGCCTTCAGCGCCATTTCCTGGGCAATCATGCCGCCCATGGAAAATCCCAAGAGATCAACCTGCGTGAGCCCCTTGGCTTTGATGAAGCTGATGGCATCGTCTGCCATGTCCTCCATGGCGTTTGAAGCTGACCCGCTGGATGCGCCGACACCTCGGTTGTCGAAGGCAATAACATGGTGCTTCGCCGCAATGCCGTCGATGATCCGGGGGTCCCAGTTGTCCAGAACGGCAGCCAAATGGGCCAGAAACACCACGGGTGTTCCACCGTTTTGCGCTCCCAGCTCCCGGTAGGCGAAGCTGACGCCTCCCGCCGTGACGGTTTGCGTGGCCACCGTCTTCCACGATGTCGTCAGGGTTTGGGGCATCTCTTTGGGCGCCGCCTCGGCTGCAACAACTAAGGCGGGTAGGAGCGTGCTGGCCATTGCGAGCCCAACCAGAGCGGTCTTCAATAAGTGTTGCATGGCATGTGTCTTCATGGTCAGGCTCCAATGGTTGTTCAGTTGGTCTGGGGCAGGTAGAACGGGCGTGGTGCCGTCAGGGCTTGGTGCACTTGTTGGGTCAAGGCGTCAGCCAAGACTTCATCTGCACCTGCTTCCAACCCATCGAGTGCGCGCTGGACGATGTCTTCAGCACTGGTCTTGGGAACATCAAAGCCTCTGGTGAGATCGGTGTCCACGTAGGCCATGTGCAAGCCCAGTACCTGCGTCTTCTGCCCCAACAGCTCGTAGCGCAATGCATTGGTCAGTGACCAGGCGGCCGATTTGCTGGCCGAGTAGGCCGCGAGATCGCCTGCATTGACCCACGAGGCAATCGACAACACATTGAGCAGAGCGCCTCCGCCATTCACCTTGAGCACCGGTGCAAAAGCTTTGCTCATGTTCAGCACACCAAAGACATTGGTCTCAAAAATACGGCGTGTCACGGCTTCACTGTCCTGATCCAGAAACCCACCGGGCTGGGCAATGCCCGCGTTATTGATCACCAGCATCACATCCGGCGCCCTCTGCACTGCGGCAGCGATTTCCAGGGGATTGGTGACATCAAGCTGCAAGGCTTCGACACCCGGTAGCGTCACGCTGGCGGGATTGCGAGCGGCAGCGTAAACCTTGCGTGCGCCACGTGCGAGCAAGGCTTGCGCAAAGGCCAGACCGATGCCACGGTTGGCACCCGTCACAAGAACAACAGAATTTTCGATTTTCATGGGGACTCCAGAGGGTTAAAGGAAAAAACATATGACGGACGTCATGCAAAAAGACACACCTACACCCGTAGGCGTTGTCAACGACTCAACGAACCTTGATTACCACCTTGCCTTTGGCGCGCCCGCTTTCGACGTAAGCAAGTGCTTCATTGGTGGCTTCAAACGGGAAAACTTTGTCAATGACTGGGCGTATGGCCCCCGACTCAATCAGCGCTGTGATCTGGCGTAACTGGCTGCCGCTGGCTTTCATGAAGAGAAAGGAATACCCGACCTTGAGGCGATTTGCTTTTCTGCGGGTACCAAAACTCAACACGCGCATGACCTGTTTCACCAACCAGGGCGCCTTGATTTCTTGCGCAAACTGCACATCAGGTGGGCCTGATATCGAGATCAGTTGCCCACCGACTCGAAGCACAGACAGGGACTTCACCAGCGTCTTGCCGTCCTGGCTATTCAGCACGGCGTCGTAGCCACCCAAAACCTTGTCAAACGCTTCTGTCTTGTAGTCGACCACCACATCCGCGCCCAGGTCTTTCACCCACGCCACATTGCCTGTGCTGGTGGTGGTGGCCACGGTCGCGCCAAGGTGCTTAGCCAACTGGATGGCAAACGTGCCCACGCCACCGGAGCCCGCCTGGATAAAGATCTTCTGCCCTCTTCTCAGCTTGGCTTTTTCAACTAAAGCCTGCCAGGCCGTCAAGCCCACCAGTGGGATGGATGCAGCCTCTTCCATGCTGAGGTTGCGGGGTTTGATTGCCACCGAGGCCTCTTTGACCGCGACCAACTCTGCGAAGGTGCCGATCCGGAAGTCATCCGGTCGGGAGTAAACCTCGTCGCCAGGTTTGAATTGCCGCACCCGTGGTCCAACACGCACCACCACGCCGGCCACGTCGTGCCCCAGCGCAAAAGGCGTGTGGTACGGAAGAATCAGCTTGAATTCACCACTTCGGATTTTGGAGTCCAGCAGATTGACGCCAGTGGCATGCACTTGAATCAGTACCTCGTCCTCGCGCAGCACGGGTTCTGGCACATCGGCAGCCCGCAAAGACTCATTTTTTCCGTAACGATCAACGACGAATGCTTTCATGGCTTTCCTCTTTGCAAGAAAGTGTGTGCTTGGAACGCAGTGTTTGGTTTCATGTAGATATTTGGCATGATGATCATCATATTCATGGGTAAAAAAAGTCCCGCAATGGCCTAAGCCTCGGCGAGAGCCAGGCTTTTTAAGGTTGCGCGGCAAAACGCATCCGACAAGGCTTGGTCGTCGACCGCACGCGCCATCATCAATGTGCCCACCATCGCGGCCACTGTCACCAGCGCGCGCTCGTGTGCACTGGGTTGCCCCCAATCCGGGAACTGTCGGGCCACCAGATCAATCATCTCTTTGATGCGCAGCGTGGCAGCACGGCGCACCTCCGGCGACTGGCGCGGCATTTCAGAGGCAAGGGCGGAGATTGGGCACCCTGTTTCAATGCCTTCGAGATGTTCTTTGGAGAGATAAACCTGTAGCAGCGCCTGCAGGGACTGCTCCGGCGGGACTGCGGCAATCACACTCGCCGCAACGGCATTGGATTCCGCACCCGCACGGTCGGCAGCCTCAGCCAACATGGCCTCGCGGGACGCGAAATGGGCATAAAACGCTCCATGCGTCAGACCAGCTTCCTTCATGATGTCAGCGACCCCCGTGCCGTCATAACCGCTGCGCCGTATAGCTTTTGCAGCGGCACTCACGATGCGCTCGTGGGAGGCCTCTTTGGCAGCAGTGCGGATATTGACGGATGACTTTCGCATGATGCGCATCATACAATAAACAACTCAAATGTGCAATGCGTTGTTCTCGGCACAACAACTGCATCGATGATCTACCGAAATACATGGTCAGCTAAAGGCGAACCGCAAACCTCGACACCTCGCCGTTTATGTCAAATCAACGTTCGCTAAGGGTTCGGACACGCCGATGATCCGCTGGTATTCCAGGTAGCCCCTGCTGAATGGGATTCCTGATGTGGCAAATCGTCAGAGTCATTTGGCGACCGGACAGCGGTCATTCGTGAACGTCAGCAACTGACCCAAACGTGGCGAAAGGGCGTAACCTCTATTCATCGCATGCTGGAGATCGTTGTGTTTTGACCCATTTGCGTCGAACGGCCGGACGCGACGCTTCAGGTTCCGAGCTCGGTACTCCCCACGCAACGTCGTTCTAGCCATTCCCGAAATGCCAGCATCGCAGGGGTCTCTCTGCGGGTAGTAAGCCGTGTCAGCCAGTAGCCACCCAATTCCACTTGCGTGTCGAACAAGCGAACCAGGCGTCCGCCACGCAGATCCCGGCTGAAGAGGCGCATTGGCAGTAGCGCCACACCCGCCCCTTGAGCGGCGGCATCGGCCAACACCAGCGAGGAGTCGAACATGGGGCCGGTTAAAAGCGGTGACTCCAGCCCGGCTTGCTTGAACCAGGCCGCCCATTCATCAGCGCGATAGGAGCGCAACAAGGTTTCTCGCCCCAGGTCTCGAATAGCGTGGATACGACTCGCCATGGACGGCGCACACATGGGCGCAAGTGGGGCAGACAACAGATGGACGGCTTCTGTGCCGTGCCAATGACCGTCACCAAAGCGAATTGCATAGTCCAAGCCGTCCCCAGCCAGGTCGACCCGGTTGTTGTTGGTGAACATCCGTAGCTCTACAAAGGGATACCGCGTCTGAAATTCGCGCATGTGCGGCAGCAACCAACCGACCGCAAAGGTGCCCACCACCCCAACGGAAAGCACTTCTTTTTGATGGCCCACTTTGAAGGTCTCAAGGCTTGATTCAATGCGTTCAAACGCGTCCACAAGAACCGGCAGCAAGGCCAAGCCTTCGTCCGTCAGGGCCAGTCCTTTGGGAACGCGACGGAACAGTTTCTTGCCGAGCCGGTCTTCCAGGTTCTTCACATGCTGGCTCACGGCGGTTTGCGTCAGATGCAACTCCAACCCCGCGCGGGTGAAACTCAAATGGCGAGCAGAGACTTCAAAAGCTCGCAAGGCGTTCAGTGGTAAATCCATAAAGACCCAAGTTTTTCTTTGGTTAAGGTGCAATTATTCCCGTTTGAACTAGCCAGGCGCCGTTCTTATGATTCGCATCTTTTTATAGGGACTCGCTATGCATAGACGCACTTTCTCTTCCGCCGTGGCCTGTGTTGCCATGGGCGGCACCTTTGGCTACCCCAAAAATAGCTTTGCCACAAACAGGCAAGTGCAAATCCAAGAAGAGCTCAAACGCCTAGAGGCCAAAGCTCGGGGGCGCTTAGGGGTGCATATGGTGGATACCGCCTCTGGCCAGGAGTACGGGTACCGCTCCGACGAGCGCTTCATGATGCTCAGTACCTTCAAGTTGCTGGCAAGTGCACTGGTGCTGGCGCGTGTGGAGCGCGGAGAAGAGTCCCTGGAGCGGCGGATTCGCTATCAAAAGCAAGACTTAGTTTCATGGTCACCCGTGACCGAATTGCATGCCGATGGCGAGGGACTTACATTGTCGCAACTGTGCGAAGCCGCCATCACCACCAGTGACAACACGGCGGCAAATCTCATCCTGGCCAGTTATGGCGGCCCCAAGGCACTGACAAGGTTTGCCCGTCAACTTGGCGATACCGTTACCCGGCTGGATCGCAACGAGCCTAGGCTGAATGTCCGCTCAGGGGCAGAGCCACTGGACACCACATCGCCCCGTGCCATGGCCAAGACCCTGCAGCTGTTGCTCACCGGTAACGCGCTTTCCTCGCAGTACCGGCAGATGTTGCACCAGTGGCTGCTGGCCAACACCACCGGGGACAAGCGTCTCAAAGCGGGGCTGCCCAAGGGCTGGGCCATTGGCGACAAAACAGGTACCAACAGGACCGATGCCAATGACATTGGAATACTGCTGCCTCCGCAGGGGGCGCCCATATTTGTGACCGCCTACCTGGCCGATAGCGCCGCGAGTGGTCAGGTCAGGGAAGAAACGCTTGCTGATGTCGGCAGACTGGCCGCCAGCATCCGGGGTTGAGAGCATTTACGGCAAGCGACCAACCCGCCAGCTCGACGTTCGGCTGGACGCTGTGCTCCTTGGCCGTGCCGGATACAAACAGAGCCCCCATACCCAAGGCGAAATCGCGTCTCATCTCAAAACCTGGCTGAACGCCGACCGAAATTCGGTGCGCAACAGAGCAAGGTTTCGCAATTCCCCCCTTGAAGCGGACATTTGACAGAGACCGCTGCTGGCCCAAATCGGGTGCAGTCAATCTTCAGGTGGTCAACTGCACCAGCAGCAGAGCAGATCATTTATAGCCACTAACCAACTTCAATATCTGCCCCCGGCTTTGCCGGGGGATGGTTACCAAAGCAGCGTGCAGGCTAGTGATGGCAAGCGAAGGCTCAACGCGGTACTACGCTTGCGTCGGTTTCCATACATCAGAGGTTTTGCCTTTTAATTAACAACTATTAGTTTACTCTGATTAAAGCTTTTGACGTCTATTCAATTGCTAACAATATACCTAAAGTTCAGCTCAACTTGATAGGAGCTGAAAAAATGGAAAACATCGCAGGAAAAGTCATTGTTATTACTGGCGCCAGTAGCGGTCTTGGCGAAGCCTCGGCACGATTGCTCAGTGCTCAGGGTGCAACAGTGGTGCTGGGCGCGCGCCGCTTGGAGCGCGTGCGTGGCCTCGCCGATGAGCTAATTGCCAAAGGCGCTCAGGCACTGGCTGTTGCCACCGACGTCACCAAGCGCGAACAGGTGTCGGCACTTGTCGACGCTGCAGTTCAGACTTTTGGCCGCATTGACGTCTTGATCAACAACGCAGGCCTGATGCCTCAATCCCCACTGGACCGTCTCAAGGTGGAAGACTGGGACCAGATGATTGATGTCAACATCAAGGGGGTGCTATATGGCATTGCCGCGGCGCTGCCTCACATGCAGCGCCAAAAGGCTGGGCACATCATCAACGTCTCCTCGGTTGCCGGTCATAAGGTTGGCCCGGGTGGTGCGGTGTATAGCGCCACCAAGCATGCGGTGCGTGCCCTCTCAGAAGGTCTGCGCCAGGAGGTCAAGCCCTGGAACATCCGCAGCACCATCATTTCTCCAGGGGCAGTGGCCACCGAACTGCCCGGCAGTGCCACCGAAGCCGATGTAGCCAAGCGTTTGAAGGATTTCTATGACGCCTATGCAATTCCTGCCGAATCGTTCGCCAGGACGGTGGCCTTCGCGATCTGCCAACCGGATGACGTGGACATCAACGAAATCCTGTTTCGCCCAACGCGCCAGGAATACTGACATCTTTTGCCTAGCAAGATAGCCGGCAAAAGCATAACCACGACCACTGACAACGCGTTCTCGCTGTCGCATCGTGGCCTGATGCTCACCATCATCCTCGCGACCCCACAAGGAGTTCCTCATGAGTACGATTCAAGACAAGCCCGGCGCAGTCAGCGTTGAACGCGCCGGTGACCACAAGACCTTTGCCGGGCCAGCCGAATGGTTTACCGGCACAGTCAATGTCGAGATGCTTTTCACTGCACCGGAACCAGCCACCGTCTCCGGTGGTCTGGTGACCTTTCTGCCCGGTGCCCGCACCGACTGGCACACACATCCACTGGGTCAGACCCTGGTTGTCACCTCCGGATTCGGCCGTGTCCAGCACTGGGATGGTCCGCTACAGGAGATTCGCCCGGGTGATGTGGTGACTATTCCCGCAGGTGTCAAACATTGGCATGGCGCCGCGCCAGACACCGCCATGTCGCACATCGCCATCCAGGAAGCGATCGATGGAAAAAGCGCCGACTGGATGGAAAAGGTCAGTGACGAGCAATACCCGCGCTGAGCTTTTATTTACCCTCTCACTATCAGGAGCAGAACATGCAAAAGCGCAAACTCGGCAACAGCGGCCTTGAAGTCTCGGCCATCGGCCTGGGGTGCATGGGCCTGAGCTACGGCTACGGACCCGCTACCGACAGAGCTGCAGCCATCGAACTGATTCACCACGCCTATGAACTTGGAGTGACCTTCTTTGACAGCGCCGAAGCCTATGGCCCTTTCGTCAATGAGGAACTACTTGGCGAAGCACTGGCGCCCTTCCGTGACAAGGTGGTGATTGCCACCAAGTTCGGGTTCGCCGGTGGCAAGGTATCGGATGGCATGAACAGCCGACCTGAAAACATCCGCACCGTGGCTGAAGCGTCGTTGCGTCGCTTGAAGACCGATGTCATTGACCTTTTTTACCAGCACCGAGTCGATCCGGATGTGCCGATGGAAGACGTGGCTGGTACGGTGCGCGACCTGATTAACGAGGGCAAAGTGCGCCACTTCGGCCTGTCCGAAGCGGGTGTCGAGTCCATTCGCCGTGCCCATGCGGTGCAGCCGGTCACGGCGCTGCAGAGTGAATACTCGTTGTGGTGGCGCGAACCGGAGCAGGCTATCCTCCCAGTGCTCGAAGAACTCGGCATCGGCTTCGTGCCATTTAGTCCGCTCGGAAAGGGATTCCTGACCGGTGCGATTGACGAAAACACCCAGTTCGACAGCACCGACTTCCGCAACGTGGTGCCGCGCTTTGACGAGGAGGCGCGCAAGGCCAACCGTGGTCTTGTTGAGGTGTTGGGTGATCTGGCCAGCAGCAAAGGGGTAACCCGTGCCCAAATCGCTATTGCCTGGCTGCTTGCACAGAAACCCTGGATTGCACCTATTCCCGGTACCACCAAGATCCCTCGGCTGGAAGAGAACATCGGCGCGGCTGCCGTGGTGCTCACAGCGCAGAACCTGAGTGACATTGCACAAACAGTCACATCCATAAAGGTCGAGGGTGACCGCTATCCGCCCCACCTTCAGCAACGCGTTGGCCGCTGACCTCCCGTCTCATCACACCAACTTCTGAAAGGCACTGCTTTGACTGAAAACATCCATGCTCACGCGGCAGTCTCTGCCAACGATGAAAATGACGCCGCTTCCAGCAAAGCCGGGCTGAAGGCATCCAAACGCAAGTTCCTGCATGCAGCCACAACCGGCTTGGTCGCCGGCGTGGCTGTCCCGCTGATAACCGGCAGTGCCTCGGCATTCGCCGCGCCACGCCGTAGCGGCAAAATCCTGATTGCCTACTACTCTCGCACTGGCACCACGCGAGATGTGGCGAACCAGATTCAGCGCCAGACGGGTGGCACGCTGTTCGAGCTGCAAACCGCCCACAGTTATCCAGCGGCATACCGCGCCACCACCAACCAGGCCCAAAAGGAGCAACAAGCAGCCTTTAGGCCAAAGCTCACGGCAGAAGTGCAGGACGCAGCCTCTTACGATCTCATCTTCATCGGTTTCCCGAACTGGTGGGACACGCTGCCGATGGCCTTCTTCAGCTTTCTTGAGCAATACCGTTTTGCCGGCAAAACCCTGATCCCGTTCTGCACACACGAAGGCAGCCACTTTGGCAGCAGCCTGGGCGATGTCCGCGCGATTTGTCCCAATGCCACTTTGCTTGACGGACTGGCCCTGCGTGGCGGTGGCGTCGACAAGGTGCAATCGGATTCGGCCCAGCGCGATGTCAGCGACTGGCTACGCAAGCTGGGCATGCTCAATGGCTGACACAAAACAATCGAGCTACGCCAAAGTTGGCACATGGATGGTCGCCGCCGCGCTCACGACCGGCATCTGCACTGCCGCCGAGCTGACCAGTACACCGATCACGGTTCGCGCGGGCAACACCGTATTCAACGCCACACTCAACAACAATGCAACGGCGCGCGACTTCATCGCTGCCTTGCCGATCACCTTGACGATGACGCGCTGGGGTGACCGTGAGTACTATGGCAAACCCGGTTTAAAGCTGTCCGACCAATCCCCTAAACGCAATGATTTCGACAATGGTGACATCGCCTGGTGGCCCAGCGGTGGCTCCTTTGCGATCTTCTTCAACAACAAGGTCAATCCGGACATCTCGGACCTGATCGTCATCGGCAAAATCAGCTCAGACCTCAAGCTGTTTGACACTCTGGGCGAGGTGGTCGAGATGCGCATTGAGCTGGCGCACTGAGCGGAGAAAGCCAAGGTGTTGACCCGTAGTCTGTCCAGGAAACTCTCGCTCGACGCCTTCATGACGACGCTGATTCTGGTGGAGTTCGCCTATGAACTCACCGGTAGCACGGTGCATGAATGGCTTGGCATCTCGATGTTTTTGCTCTTTGTGCTGCACGGCGGGCTGAACTGGAAATGGTTCACCGCCTTGTTCAAAGGCCGCTACAGTGGTCTGCGCATCACCACGCTGCTGATCAACAGCGCGGTGTTCCTCTCTGCGCTGCTGATGGTGGTGAGCGGTGTGCTGAACTCGGACCTGCAGTTCTCACTGACTCATGTCGAACTTGATCTACTGTCACGAGAATTCCATACCGCCGCCGCTCACTGGTTCCTGATCCTCACCGGCATCCATCTTGGCATGCACTGGAAGATGGTCATGGCCGAAGGTCGCCGTGTTGTCGATGTCCATCAACCCTCTCGACAACGCAGCTTTGTGCTGCATGCCACCACCTGCGCCATCCTTGTCACTGGCATCTACGCCTCGTTCGAGCGTGGCATTTTGTCCAAGCTGGTGGCGTACTACTCGTTTGATTACTGGGATTTCGGTGAATCAGTGGCTGGATTTTTCATTCAATATCTGACCATCATGGGGCTCTATGCTTGCTTGGCGTATTACGCGTTGCAAGCCTACAAAGGCTACAAAAACCCGTTTGTCCGCACTTTCTTCTGGCTTCGTTCAACCTGTGATGGTTTCTGCAGGCGCTACTGCACCACGTCCATGCGTGAACAGGCTGACTGAGCCAGCTCAATGAAAACAATACCCGTCATCCACACCTGGGCAGGCAAGTCTCTTGCTGCCCTCCTGCTCGGAGTCCTTTCATTGACCGCTGCTGCCTCGCTGCTTTTGCCTGCCGATCCTGACTATTCAGCCTCCGCCCAGTTCTATGACGGCAGGTTTCACAACCCCGTGCCACGCCCGCCACAGAGCTTCATACAGCACATGAAGCTCTATTACGAGTTCTTCTTCAAGAAACCACCTGGCACGGTGCCGGATCGCCCCATTCCGGTCCGCACCATCACCCAGGCCGAGCTTCTTGACGCACCAGACAACAGCGTCTATCGCCTGGGTCACTCTTCGCTACTGCTGAAAATGCACAACAAGTTCTGGCTGACTGATCCAGTATTCAGTGAACGTGCCTCACCCATGCAATGGTTCGGCCCGGCGCGCTTTCACGCGCCACCCATCACGCTGGAAGAACTGCCGCCGATCGAAGCAGTGATCCTTTCGCACAACCATTACGACCATCTCGATCATGATGCCGTTCTCAAGCTGGCAGCCAAGACCAAAGTCTTCCTGGCACCGCTGGGTGTGGGGCGCCTGCTGCTGTCCTGGGGCATTGCAGCGCAGCAGGTGCGTGAACTGGATTGGTGGGATGAGACCGAGGTCGACGGCATCCGCTTTGTCGCCACGCCCGCGCAGCACTTCTCGGGGCGCGGCTTCTCCGACAGTGATCGCACGCTGTGGGCGTCGTGGGTCATGCTGGACGCGCAGTTTCGCCTCTTCTTCAGCGGCGACAGCGGCTATTTCCCGGGATTCAAGACCATTGGAGAGCGCTACGGTCCGTTCGACATGAGCTTCATCGAAACGGGTGCCTACGATCACAAATGGGCCTATGTCCACATGCAACCGGAAGAAAGCCTTCAAGCCTTCCGCGATTTGCGCGGCAAGTGGCTGTTTCCGATCCACAACGGCACTTTTGATCTCGCCATGCATGTGTGGGACGACCCCTTCGAACGCATCACCAGCCTTGCCGCCGAACACCAGGTCGCCATCACCACGCCGATGATGGGCGAGCGCGCCAGCCTGCTCGCGCCCCACCCCGGCAGCGCCTGGTGGCGCAGCGCAGCGCCAACCCCGGCGGTTTCCACGCCTGTTTCGACAACCCAACCTGGAGGATGACCCCATGAAAACCACCATTCACGCCGCAATCTTGGCCCTGATGATCTCCGGCGCGGCCATGGCCGCTGAAGACCCCGGTATTTCGGTATCCCGTCCAGGGGACACACCGCAAACCCAAGGTTCTGCGCAACTCTTCAGTGGCGAAGTCCTGGTCGGCCAGCTCTTTCGCGGCACCGCACCTGCCACCATTTCTGGAGGTGTGGTCAGTTTCAACGCTAGCGCCAGAACCGCGTGGCATACCCACCCTCTGGGTCAGACGCTCTACGTCATCTCTGGTAACGGCCGGGTCCAGCAATGGGGCAAGCCGGTGCAAGAAATGAAAACTGGCGACATCGTCTTGATTCCACCTGGCGTCAAGCACTGGCATGGCGCCAGTGCCACCTCAGCCATGAGCCATCTGGCTTTTGCTGAGCAACTCGATGGCAAGGTGGTGACCTGGATGGAGCTCGTCAGCGACGCGCAATACCTGTCCGAGCCATCTCCCAAATAGTAGTTGCACTATCAAAAACAAAGTGTAGGCATGACTGGCCTGCACAGAAAGTCACATGAGCACACCCAACACCCTAACAGCCACAGTGCCTGAAGAACGCCACCAGCACGACCTGCGCATCCTGATCATTCTCAGCGCGCTGATGTCTTTCGCCTCCATTTCGGTGGACATGTATCTACCAGCCCTGCCAACGCTGGTCGTGGATCTTCACGCCGACATTGCCCGCATCGAGCTCACGATCTCAACCTTTCTGATCGGTTTCAGCATTGGCCAGTTGTTCTGGGGTCCGATCAGTGACACCTATGGCCGCCGTGTACCCATTGGTGTTGGCTTGCTGCTGTTTATTCTGGGCTCGGTCGGCTGTGCCATGTCACAGACTTCCGAGCAGATGCTCGTCTGGCGTGTGGTACAGGCGCTCGGCGCATGCGCCGGACCGGTGCTGGCGCGGGCCATGGTGCGCGATCTGTATGCCAGAGAACGATCCGCTCAGATGCTCTCGGTGTTGATTCTGATGATGGGCGTGGCACCGTTGATCGGCCCCTTGATCGGCGGACAAATCATCCACTTCTGGACCTGGCGCGTGATTTTCTGGGTGCTCGCTGTGGTTGGTGTGATCACGCTGTTCACACTC
>NZ_JAHFZF010000053.1 GCF_018619435.1 Rhodoferax sp. U11-2br
CACCCACACCCCCGGCCTCACCTCGACCCCCGGCATCTCCACCCCGGCAATGGCGCCGCGCAGCACCCGCTGCAGCACCAGCCAGTAGTCGCTCACCCGGCCAATGTCGATCCAGTTAAAAAAGCGCTTCTGCGCAAAAAACGGCAGCTTGTCGGCCACCAGCTGAGGAAACAGCTGCGAGCCAATGTCATAGGCCTGGTCTGGCGGCACCAGGTCCAGCACCGCAGGCTCAAAGATGTAAATCCCGGTGCTGGCCAGCTTGGACTTGGCCTCAGTGGGCTTGGGCTTTTCTTGAAACGACACAATCTTGCCACCCGACTCGGCCACCACAATGCCGTAGGACTCGACCTCGGCCAATGGCACCTCCAGCGCCACCAGACTGGCCATCGCCCCCTTGGTCTTGTGCTCATGCAGGGCCGAGCCAATGTCCAGGTCAATCAGCGCATCACCACACAGCACCAGCGTGGTCTCGTCAAAAAAGCCGCTGAAGTCCTGAATGCGCCGCATGCCCCCGGCCGAGCCCAGCGGGCGCGGCACCACCTCACCATGCTCCAGCACACCTTCGTATGAGTAGCCCAGCTCCACCCCCCAGCGGTGGCCGTCGCCAAAATAACGCTCAATCTTCTGGTGGTTGTAGGCCACATTCACCATGATCTGCTTGATGCCGTGGCGCGCCAGATGCTCAATCTGGTACTCCATCAGCGGCTTGCCCAGGATCGGCACCATGGGTTTGGGTAAATCCGTGGTCAAAGGCCGCACCCGTGTGCCCTGCCCCGCCGCCAAAATCATGCCTTTTGCCATGCTGAACTCCCTGTTAATACCGCAAACTTGATGCAAGCCATTTGTACATTCGGCCTTGGCGCTACTTGTATCCATAGCTACGCTTTTGGGTAGCAAATTCAGTGCCACCAGCATCCCGTCTCAACACACACACTCTCTCACAAAAAAGGGAGCCGCAGCTCCCTTATTCATACGCCGCTGACGGCCGCTCGCATCAGCCCCGGCTTGGCTTGCGGCGTCGTGCCACAGCGCCCAGCACACCCAGGCCGGCCAGCAGCATGGCAAAGGTTTCTGGCTCCGGCACCGGGGCAGTCAGCACAATCAGTTGCGACTTCGGGTCAGCCACACCCACAGCAAATTCGTCCTGCAACTGCTCGGCCACCAGGTAAATCGTGCCCTTCTCATCCACCGTCACACCTTCAATGCCGTTGTTGGCCAGCACACCACTCAGGTCCAGGCTGCTGATGACCTGGCCTGCGCGGTTTACCTCCAGCAAGGTGCGCGAGCCCAGGCTCAGCACAAGCAGATGGTCTGCCGCCGCAGTGCCCGCAAACGAGTCCACCGACGACAGCGTCTGCACGTCTGACAAAGTGCTCACACCCAGCGACACCGGGTTGAACAGATTGGTCAGGGTGGACGTCCCCGTAGCGGCCGCTGCAAACGTCAGCTTGCCAGCCAGAATGTCCTGCGGATCCTCCTGCTTGATGACCACAAAACTGCCGCCATTACGCGCGTCGTAGCTGATGCCTTCCAAGCCGCTGTTGCCCACATCAGCATTGCTGATCGACACCGAGTTGGCCGCCAGGTTGGCCTTGCCGCCCGCCACGTAGCTGAAACTGTAGGCGTCAAACAAACGCTCTTCGGTCACCACCAGCTGCCCGTTGCCCAGATACGTCAGACCCTCGGTGTCGTGTTTTTTGCTGTTGGTGCCGGCCCAGTTAAAGGCCATGCTACCCAGTGTCTGGCCGGTGAGCGAGACCTCGACCACCCCCGTGCCCTCGTCACCCACATAAAACAGCGTGCCACGGTCACGCGCATAGGTCACCGCCGAGGCCTCCAGGCCCGACACTGCACCCACCGCCGTGTCCAGCCCATAGATGCCGCTCACCGAATAACTCCCCAGATTGAGCGAACTGGCCGCCTGCGCAGAAAAAGCAGCCACACAGGCAGCGGCGCAGACCAGATGTTTGGCTTTGATCATGAAGCGTGCTCCCGATCAAACCCGGCGCCGGCGGGCGATGGCCCCCACCAGACCCAGGCCAGCCAACAACATCGCGTAGGTTTCGGGCTCCGGTACAGCGGCAATGCTGCCCGGCGAACCAATCTCGCCCACACTGCGCGCTGCGGCAAATGCCCCATTCACCCCCACCACGCTCAGTTGCGAGAGGGTGGTGTTGTTCAGGCCAGCCGCGTTGTCAAAGGTTTGATAAGGCTTTGTCGCATCCGATGCCCCAAAAGCAACGCTGGCTTGCAACACACCGCTGGCGTTGTAGATGTTGACCGCATCACCTTCTGCACTCAAACCAACGCTACTGCCGCTGTAATACCCCACCACCAAACCCGCTGGTACGCTGGTTCCGAACCAATTGCTCGCAAAGGTGCTGGCCTTGCCCGCAGTGCCTTCCACAAAAATCACCGACTGCCCGGCTGCGATGCTGCTGACGCCAGACAAGGCAATGGCCTTGGCAAACGACGCACTGCTGTCATCTACCTTCCAGCCCGTGATGTCCAGCGCCGATGTACCCGTGTTGGTCAATTCAAACCAGTCCGCGTCCACCGGCGAATTACCGCTGCTCCACGGTGCAACCTCGGTCACGCTGACCGCAGCCTGCGCCAAACTGACCCCTGCCGACAGCACAACAGCCGCGGCAACCACAAGAGATTTCCTGACAAATTTCATTGGTTGTACCTAGTTAAAAACACAGGTACAAGTCTCAACAGGGGGTGTGACAAACCCGTGACGCCGGATTAGTCCGTTCGGACTATGGCTGGCCAGTTCCCCTACAGCTGCCCGATGCGCGCCAGGCAGGCATCACACAGCGCTTTGGCCGACTCTACTGTCGCGGACTCGGCGTAACAGCGCAGCTCGGGGGCGTTGCCACTGGGGCGCAGGTGCACGATATCCTGGTTGGCAAAAGTCACACGCAAGCCATCGGTCTGGTCCACCTCGGCCACCGCACCAGCGCCGGGGGCCAGCGTGGCGGCCATCCGTGCCGCATCAGCCAGCAGGTTCTGAATCAGCGTACGGCTCTTTTCGGTGGCAAAAGCCTGCAGGCGGTCGCTGGCGGTAAAGCGCTTGGGCAAATCGGCTGACAGATCAGACAACAGGCTGCCGCGTTGGCGGGCCAGGCTCAGCAATGCCAACATCGGCAACACCGCGTCACGCGTAGGCAAGGCTGCCAGCTTGCGCCCGTGTTGCAGCACATCACTGGCCAGCAAAAAGCCGCCATTGGCCTCAAACCCCACCACCGGCCCAGCTTGCACTGCAGCGTCTTGCATCTGCGCGGCCAACGCCGTGTCCATGCCCGCAATCACATAGGGCGAGCCAATACGTGTGCGCAGCACCTGGGCAAAAGCACCACTCTTTTCCAGCGCGGTGTTGCTGCTCACCGGCGTAACCACCACCTGCGCCCGCAAAAACTGCGCACACAAGATACCCACCACATCACCACGCAGCCACTGGCCGCGCTCGTCACCCAGCAGCGGGCGGTCGGCGTCGCCGTCGGTCGACACAATCGCGTCAAAACGGTGCTCGGCCGCCCACGCCCTTGCCTGGGCAATGTCTTCGGGGCGCACCGCCTCGGTGTCAATCGGCACAAACACATCGGTGCGACCCAGCGGCAGCACCTGCGCGCCCAGTGCGTGCAAGATCTGGCCAATGATGTCGCGCCCCACGCTGGAATGCTCATACACCGCCACCCGCATCCCGACCAATGCCTGGCTGCCAAAAAACTGGGTGTAACGCTGCACATAGGCCTGGGCCACCTGCGCATCCGGCTCGGGCAAAGCTGCCAGGTCCAAGCTGGCTGGCAGCTCGACCGTGGCCGCCAGCATGGCTTGTTCGTCGGCCTTGCTGATCTCGCCATCAGCGCGGTAAAACTTGATGCCGTTGCGGTCAAACGGAATATGGCTGCCGGTGATCACCAGCGCAGGCACCCGCAACTGCGCCGCGTAATACGCCAGCGCCGGTGTGGGCAAGGCCCCGGCATAAATCACGCGGGCGCCATGTGCCGCCGCTGCCGCCGCACACGCCACCGCCATGCGCGGGCTGCTGGGGCGCAAATCGTGGCCCAGCACCAGCGTGTTGGCACCGCTGGCCACCGTTTGCAGAAAAGCGCTGGCATAGGCATAACACAGCTCGTCGGTCATATCGGCCACCAGGCCACGGGCACCACTGGTGCCAAAAGCTACGCCAGAGCGGGCGACTCTGTCTGCAAAATTGTTTGGGTTCATATCAAAAAAAACCCTGCATCAGCAGGGTTTGTTCGGGAGTGGGAAACAGGTGAAGTAAATCAGACCTTGCGGGCCCGGCGACGGGCAACAAACCCCACAAAACCCAAACCAGCCAACAACATGGCCCAGGTTTCGGGCTCGGGCACTGGTGTGATGGCAGGCAAGGACTGATCGGGCAAGATGCTGACGCCGCCGCTTCTGACCGTGATACTCAAGCTGCCATTCACACCGCTGGTCAATGCCTTGGTGACACCGGTCACCGTCAGCACATAAGACTCACCCGCCAACAGCGTGTAGGCATTGCCCAAAGTGTTATTGGCCCCATCGTTAAAGCTGGCAATCAGATTGCCGCCCCTGTTAGTTGCCGACACCATCGGGCCACCTGCAATCTGAAAACTCAGGCTGCTGTACTGGGTGTCAGCCCCATAAATTGACACAAACAAGGTGTTGTCAAGCGTCGGGGTGATCAAAAAAGAATTGAGAAACGATGTACCCGAGGCGGTGGAAAAATCGGTGGTACTCAACGAGGGCACGGAGACTGCCGCAGAGGCCCAGCCAGCCGACACCAGCAAACCAGCCACCAACACCTGACGCAATGTTTTCTTCATTTTCATGCTCCCTTTTTGTCAGTCAGGTTAGAACGCCGGCGTGCAACAAAGGCCATACCACCAGCACCCAACAACACCAAAGCCATTGAACCCGGTTCAGGGACGCTGAAAGGCGCCACCTTGAACGTGTAAGACGCGTCAGACACCTCGCCAACGAGCCTGAACCAATAGGTCTCACCTGCAGTCAAAACAGGCAGCTCCAGCGAATAGGCGGATACGAAGTCATCCACCGCCACCAGCTCACCATTCAAAGCGTCCAGCCAAGTCACAGAATCCAGACTGCTGCCAAACCCAAAACTGTAAGAGCCCCCGATATCACCCATGAAGTCAAACATCACGAGTCTGGCATCAGCACCGAGCAATTTGTCGGCCTTAAAACTCAGCACCTGTTCAAACGGGCCGCTGATGTCTGCGCTGTAAGTCAACGTGTCATTCAGTGTGCCCAGATTCACTGGCACAACGGAAGCACTTGCCGCGCCCAACGCGCCGACCAGTGCCAGAGCAACAGTCATTTTTTTGAAGAGAGAAGTCATCATGGTGGTGGTGGCAAGTGCCTGTTGAAACAATGGAATACGGTTTATGAGCTGTTGAACAAATTCTAGGTTGGCCCCTAGACCGGTCCGTTAGTTCGTTCGGACTAACGCAGACACCATAAACCGGCAGTTTTGGGTGAAATCAGCAAAACGCATGGTCAACGGGGCACGCGGCGGCGGCTCACAAACACCATCACCAGCAAACCCGCCAGCAGCATGGCCCAGGTTTCAGGCTCGGGCACGGGTGAAGGAATGGTTGGATCAATCACGACCGTCGGGTCACTGATGCCCAAGCTCTGGCCATCAACGGGGCTGCTGCCAATCGCCACAAATTGGGTCGGCAACAGTGCGTAAGTCGGCTGGGCAGCGGATGAAATCAGCGCGGGCTGAGTCGTTTCTGCCCAGTCGTTGAAACTGATGTCTCTGCTAACCATTGGATTGGTGTCAATCGCCACCTTGATCGGTGAGTAAGACGGACTGGACAACAACAGACCCTGATTGGAGCTGGACACCTTGTTGTCATACCCATCAAGAAGCGCGTTCCTGATGGCGCGCACCGCCGCTGCCGGGCTGGCTGGCATCTGGAAACCGCCGCCAGAACCACCCGCCGAATCCGAGCCCAAGTTGAAGCCATAGCTCAAGGTCGCGGCAGAAGCCCAGACAAAGCCCATCAGCAGCAAGGCGGCAATGACCCAACGAAATCTATTTTTCACAGTTTGGCGACGAGCTTCTTGTTTTTGAACCACCCGGTCAGACCCACAGAAAAATGTGGTGATTGGTGTCCCTTGATTTTAGAGCCCGCCCCAGCCCCTCCAATTAGTTCGTTCGGACTAAGGTCAGGCTCATGCCATGGCCAATCATCACAAAGTGGGAAATTGGTTCAAATTGGCAGATATCCCTTATTAATAAAGGGCCTGCAGCTATCTTCCAGATAGCAATACCGCACAACAACTGCGGTGCACTCCAGCGACGGGCAGGCCTGCCAGCAATCTGCCCGCGCCCTATCGCCCAATGGCCAAATACTCAAAGCCCATACCCCGCACCTGCGCCGGGTCGTACAGGTTGCGGCCGTCGAAGATCACCGGGGTTTTGAGCTTGGTTTTGATGGTCTCAAAGTTCGGGCTGCGGAACTCGCGCCACTCGGTGACGATGACCAACGCGTCGGCACCGTCCAGCGCAGCGCTCTGGCTGTCGGCATAGGTCAGGCGCGGCTCATTGGGGAAACAGTGTTTGGCCTCAGTCATGGCCACCGGGTCGTAGGCGGTCACGGTGGCGCCTGCGGCTAGCAGGTCGGCTATCACCTCGCGGCTGGTGGCTTTGCGCATGTCGTCGGTATTGGCCTTGAAGGCCAGGCCCCACAGCGCAAAGTGTTTGCCGGACAAATCGGCCCCAAAACGTGCCAGCACCTTCTGGCCCAACACACGCTTTTGTGCGTCGTTGGCGGCTTCCACAGAGGTCAACACCTTCAGGCACATGCCCGCATCGTCTTGCGCGGTCTTGACCAAGGCCTGCACGTCTTTCGGAAAACACGAGCCACCGTAACCCGCCCCGGCATACAAAAAGTCGTAGCCAATGCGCGGGTCTGAGCCAATGCCCCGGCGCACATGTTCAATGTCGGCACCCAGCTTCTCGGCCAGGTTGGCCAGCTCGTTCATGAAACTGATGCGGGTGGCCAGCATGGCGTTGGCGGCGTATTTGGTCAGCTCGGCACTGCGGATGTCCATCACGATCATGCGGTCGTGGTTGCGCTGCAGGGGTGCGTACAAAGCACGCATGTTGTGGGCGGCCTGCTCGTCATCACAGCCCACCACAATGCGGTCTGGCCGCATGAAGTCTTCAATGGCCGCGCCCTCTTTCAAAAACTCGGGGTTGCTCACCACGCTGAACGGAATGTTTGCCCCGCGCTGGGCCAGCTCTTGGGCAATGGCCGCCTTCACCCGGTCTGCGGTGCCCACCGGCACCGTGCTCTTGTCTACCACCACCTTGTAATCGGTCATGTGTTTGCCAATGTTGCGGGCGGCGGCAATCACATATTTCATGTCGGCCGAGCCATCTTCATCGGGCGGTGTGCCCACCGCAATGAACTGCACGGTGCCAAAGTGTGCGGCGCGCACCACGTCGGTGGTGAAGTGCAGGCGGCCAGCGGCCACATTGCGGCGCACCAGGTCTTGCAGGCCGGGCTCAAAAATAGGGATGCCGCCCTCCTCCAGAATCTGGATCTTGGCCGGGTCCACATCCAGGCACAACACATCGTTGCCAATGTCGGCCAGGCATGCGCCCGACACCAAACCCACGTAGCCAGTGCCAATCACGGTGATCTTCATCTTTTTAACCCCCTATACATACACACAATTTTAAATACAAAATGTGCCTTTAGCCCTTATATATAAAGGGCTTATAGCTTCTCTATCAATAGCAAAAAAGCGGCTACACAACACGGCGGCGTGTCAGCAGCTGGCGCACCGCACCTGCAACAAACAGCGTGTTGGTCACCAAATAACGCTTCCACAAACGGCGAGGCTCAGACACCAGGCGGTGCAGCCACTCCAAACCTGCGTGTTGCATCCACAGCGGCGCACGCTGGATGGTGCCTGCGTGGTAGTCAAACGCCGCCCCCACCCCCACCATCACCGCGTTGATGCGCCCCCGGTGCGCCGCCATCCACAACTCTTGCTTGGGGCAGCCCAGGCTGACCCACACCGTGCCCGCGCCCGATGCGTTGATGCGCTCCACCACCGCTGTGTCTTCGGCCACCGTCAATGGCCTGAACGGCGGCGAATACGCCCCCGCCACCCGCAGCGTCGGAAAAGCCTGCGCCAACCTGGCTTGCAGAATGGTCAGCGTGTCTTCAGCACCGCCGTACAGGTAGATTGACTCGTTGCGCTGCGCCGCCTGGGCGCAGTATTTCCACATCAGGTCTGGCCCGTTGATACGCTGCTGGTTCGGAAAACCCAGCTTGCGCATCATCCATGCCACTGGCGCACCGTCTGGCGTGGCCATGTCCGCCTGCGCCACCACCGTGCCAAAAGCCGGGTCTTGCCCCGCCGTGACCACCGAATGGGCGTTGCAGATGCAGACATAACGGCTCTGGTTCTGGGCCGCCCAGGTGCCAATGCGACACAGCGCCGTGGACCAATCCACAGCATCAATAAAGGCGCTCAACACCTTGTGCCCCAACCTAGCCATGGACTGCTGCCTCAATGCCATCGGCAAACCGTTGCACCATGTTCTCCAGCGTGTAGTGCTCGCTGTCGGCCAAGGCGCTGGCTTTCATGCGTGCCAAGCGGCCCGTGTTTTGAATCACATCCAGCACAGCCTGGCCATAGGCTTGCGGCGTGTCGTCGCTGTACACACCGTTTTCGCCATCACGCAGGTAAGCCACCTCAGGTGAATGCCGTGCTGTACGCGTGGTCATCATCACCATGCCCGCACAAAAAGCATCCACGATGTGCAAACCCACTAAGCCGGGGTTCAGCATCACGTCACCCATGCGGAAATACAAGGCCTTTTCGCGCCCCTTGCGTACCCCCAGCAAATGCATCCACGGCCGGGTAGCGGCGGCGGCCTTCATCTCTGGCATGGACGGGCCATCACCAATGACCACCAAAGCAAAATTGGGCATGTGCTGGCGAATCACATCCGCCGAGGCCACCAACAAGTCAAGCTTCTTGTCTGGGTACAACGAACCGCAAAACACACCCACAGCCGCATCAGCGTCTATACCCAGCTGGCTTTTGGCCGCCAACACCTCGTCTGCTGACCACGACGCCAGATCAGCCTTGAAACTGCTTGTATCAATGGCGTTGTCCAGGCAAGTGATCTGGGCCGCGGGATAACCCGCCTTGGTCAGAATGTCGACCGTCATGCCGGTATAGGCAAACCACCAGTCCACACGCCGCAGCAAAAAGTTCTTCCACTGCTCACGCAGACCGGTGGGAGCATCACTCTGAAAGTTTTTGCCATGCCCCCAGTAAGCTACTTTGCGCGCAGACCACAAGCGACTTAGCAGCAGCGGGTAGTTGGACAAGATGCGGTTTTCTTGCATCACGATGACCAGATCGGCATCTTTGAGCTTTGAGGGGAAGGGTTGCCACACCAAGTCACGCGACCCAACCTCCCAAAAGATGTTGGTTACCTTCTGAGCCCAAGGGAGCGAACCCTCGTCCTTTTTGACCGACTCTCGGCGAGAAGCTTGCCCATGTACCAGTTCAAGCTGCACCCCCCTTGATGCACATGCACTGCGCAATAACTCAAATAGCTTGGTTCGGTAGTGAAGTAACCGATATTGGAATAAAACGACTTTTTTCATCTTGAATTCTGAATGAAGGAGAGAAAATCACCTTGAAATTGATATTCAATATTCTTTAGTTCGAAAATCTTCACGAGTAACTCGCAAATAATCCGGCATACTTTTCTCAAAAATACTAACACCTACCTCTTTATTGTTTAATATTTCTATACCTGAACGAGCACTCACTAGCACATTTGCCATTTGACCTTCAATAATGGTGTTGTTTCGAAACACGTTATATTTAGGAGCGCCTAAATCATCTTCGCGTATTTTGGCCAGATTGGGGAAGCGCATTTTGTAAACAGAATCTCGGTAAGGTACTGCATCAAGACCACGTTGCAGTGTTCCATTTGGATCTAAGGTAGCTGGACGCTGAGAGGTAAGCCCCCTAGCGTCCAGATGCAAGGCTGGTGAGCTTTGGAAGAATAGATTCTTCTCAACAACGTTATCTCGACCGCCACCCAAAAAGACAGGTTGTTGCACGCGTGCAAAGATGTTCCCTCGAATCGTGATGCCAGACGCTTGGTCATCAACATAAACACCTTTGACGTCCAACTCTTTGGACTGCGCTGTGATGTCATGCAAGAAGTTGTTTTCTATGACAGTGCCTTGCACCGTGTAGTCCCTGCCTACATAGATCGCGCCCGAGTCGCCAGTTTCTCGAACCACGTTGAATATCTCATTGTTTGAGATGACATGGTCATTGCCTTTGAAGAAGATGGCTGCATGAGGTGCATCAGAAATGGTGCTGCCATTGACGCGCTGCCCAACGCCATCGAACTCTACGGCGTAGCGATACGTCTTCACCAAACGGCTGTAACGCCGGATGATGCAGGCGTCGACAAAATTGCCTGCCGCACGCAATGTAGTGCGGTTGCCACCAGACAAATAGACGCCACCTTCGCCGTTGTCTTCAATCAAGCTGTTGCGAATGCCGGAGTCAGCTGAATCAGCTATCACTAGTCCTCGGTTTCCCGTGAGCCGTATAACAAGGTCGGCAAAAACAATGCCGCTGCTCCTCGATACATGCACCGCATCACCAGTGGTTTTTTCAAAAATCAGGCCTTTCACAGTAACCTGCTCTGAGTCTCTGATGTTCAAAAGCTGCGCGGCAATAGAAAGTTCGGTGTCCTTCCCTGTGAAGCTGCTACCCGGCAAATAAAACAACTTGGCCGCGCCTCGATCCACATACCATTCGCCGGGTGAGTCCAGTTCGACCAAGGCATTTTCAACACGAGCGCGTTGGCCTGACAAAATGCCATACGGCGATCCATTGCCGAGCAAAGTCAAGGTATTGGTGCTCGGGTCTTTGGAAGAAACCAGGTAACTTTGTGCTGACCAGTTGTTGCCCCAGAACGCATGAATCTGCAGGCTAGGTTCAGCCAACCAGTCGCTAACGTTTCGTCCTTCGATTGAAAATGTCTTTTTGTCTTCAGGAGCCAAACCGCCAGGGCGAGCCAGCTTGCCATATCCTGCGTTGGGCCATCCTGCGAGCGGTTGAGCCGAGCCAGACACGAACAGTTCCGTTAACACTGGACGGATAGGTAGACCATAACCCCAAGCATGTGGAATGATCTGAAGCGGCAAATCGAGTGCAGAAATATCTGCGACTTTCAACCTGCTACGTATGGATTCGGGCACGCGAGCAGGGGTATTGCCCACAGTAGCAGCGGCCCAGTTATCAAGGGGGGTTGCACCGCTGATGACCGTGCTCCGGGCGGTACCCTGGATTTCTAGCGGAATGCCATGAGTTGGTCCTTTACCCCACTGCAAATCCAGTGCTGTACTCAAGCGGTAGACACCAGGCGCAATGTCCAACCGTACTTTTGAATAGCGGCCAACAAGTGCGTTCTGCCACTGCGAAGTTTTGATGACTTGAATAGCGTCAGCCAGCGTGGTCTTGCAGGCTTGCACGGCATTTACATCACATGACGGCAGTGAGGAGGACGCCAACGCAGAAGGGAGGAAAACGGCGATCTTCAGGTCCGAACCCAAACAGCCTGTGGCAACAAGCGACAAGGAAAGCGCCAGCCCCTGCAAGCAGACAGAGGGTGAGCAACTCATGCTGATTGCCTACCGGCTGACGCCGTATGTTTTGTGATGGCGTCGCCATAAAACGATTCCAATATCTTGGTTTGTTTCGCAATATCAAATGACTCCAGAACAAACTCGCGGCCACTTTTGCCCATCTGCGCACGAAGATCTGCGTTACTCAACAGAGTTACCAGTGCACGTGCCAGCGCAACGTCATCACCTTCTGGTACAAGCAGGCCAGTTTCGCCATCCAACACGGCTTCAGGAATACCGCCATGCAAGGTCGACACAATGGGTATGCCACAGGCTGATGCTTCGTTGAATACTATGCCCAGTGCTTCCGAGTCGCCATTAGGCGCCGTTTGACTGGGTAGAGCAAATACGTCCGCTTGCTGCATATAGGATCGCACATCCTCTGAAGATTTACTTCCCAACAGTTCAACCCGCCCCGTAATTGACAAGTCGGCAATAAGTTGAACCAACTCTGCTGTTTGGGGGCCTGCACCAATTTGAAGTAGTTTCACATCAGGAAATTGATCTGCAACTCTAGCCCACGCCTTAAATAAAGTCGCCAAACCTTTCTTTGGGGTGTGCCTGCCAACACACAGCACATAACGCTGTTGAGATTTCTTAGGCACTGGACAAAAACGAGCGGTATCAACACCAATATAAATGCGGCGAATACGATCATGATCAAAACCAGCCTTCAACAGAAGATTTTTTACAAAATCTGAAACCGCAATAAACCCAGAACCATGCCGCTTTAATGCGTCTAGATGAATTGCGTAATGCAAGTCGGTGGGGCGTTTGCTGGTTAATAAGTCCAACTTATTGCGTGTGATATCCATGCCATGAAATGTAGCCAACATAGGTACATTCAGCTTCTTAGCCAACGGCATGGCCATCACAGCATCTGGGCCAAAGTGAACATGCAACAAGGACAAAGACTTCAGTTGAGATAAATCAAAACTGGAAGCAGAGCGAGTAAATGTCCACCACCACTTTGAGAACTTTTCGTGAAGATAGACGACCTTTGAACCTTCGGCTTTACCAAAATAATCACGGCAAACAAACAAAGGCTCAAAGCCATTCAGAGCTTTAACCTGCTCTGTAATAAAAACCTCAGACGGCAAAGGATAAGTGGTTCTAAAAACCCCAACTTTTAGGTGTTTTTTCAATTTATCTCCAAGTTCGGTAATACCGAAGAACTTTATAAAAAAACAAAACCATTTGCTGAAACTTGTTGTGATACTTCACTTGAATTCTGAAGCTCTCTGTAAGAGTGCCAAGAAAATCACGACCACTAACACCACCCGGTTCAAAAGAACCAGAAACAAAGTCTGCGCGGTGAATGGAGGCACCCGAATGAGCCACCTTAAGAATAAAGTCTTGATCTGCAGCAATGGGAAACTTGTTGGAGTAATAACCAAACTTCTCATGCAATGCAGTGCGGAAAGCAGTAGAGACAGCATGACCAGATACAAACGCAAACTGGCGATTGACAGCAGGGTTGCCACCCAAGACGCCTCGCTCTACGCCACAAAATTTGAGACGCGAGGTCACCATATCCGCATGACTAGAAGAGATTTCCCGTTTGAAGTTTGCAATTGCATCAGGATAGAAGTAGTCATCCGATCCGGCCACCACATAGTACATACCCTTGCACTTCCTGATCGCGCCGTTAATTGCGTCATAGATGCCAAAGTCACTCCTTTGAACTATTTGTATGTTCAATAGTGGGTAATCTTTGAGCACTTCAATGGTTCCATCTGAAGACCCCCCATCAGCAACCACCCATTCAAAATCATGATCCGACTGAGACTGCAAACTATTTGCAAGGATATGTATAAATTCCTTTGAATTAAAAGTAGCAGTTATAACTGAAATAAGCATATATATTTAATCTGCGCGTAGTTTTCGACCAAAATTCGAAGAATTTGCACTAAAGGATAAAGTCGAATTAATCTTGCTTTTATGCATATAAAACGAATACGCTAAAAGATCATACGTCATAAACAAAACATATGTATGCATATAACTCATACTCGCACCGTTCATGAACGCCCCAAGCATAAATATGATGAAAACAAAATTGACCTTTGAAAACTCCTCAACCTTCAATGCTTGAAGCCTGATATTTACAATAAACCAAGTCGCAATGACCATCAAAAATATGCCCAAACCAACAAATCCTGTTACGCCAAGTAAGTTTGAATAACCATTATCCGCAGATCCGCCGTGATACTGGAAAGAGGTATAACCAAACGCACTTGCCAGAGTAAATCCAAAACCGAACAGCGGATCAAAATCAAGTACATTCTTGAGAATCTGTGAAAACTCGCGCGTCCGAACATCAAAATTTCTAGCTCCAGTGAGGCCAGTTCCAGAAAACTCCTCAAATCGACGAACCATTGCCAGATAGTGACCTTCTGCAACATAGGGAATTAGAACTATGACGATTGCGAGCAAGACAATCAGTACACCAAATCTCTTGATGGTCTTCAAAGTTGGCCTACGGTACATCACCAAAAAAATGACCATCAAAACCGTGAGAATCAAAGTGCCACGCGTCAACATCAGAAGCACACAAAGCACAAGTGTGGCCAAACCAGCGGCGTTGATGAATTTGTTGCCAATACCTTCAATAAGACGATTTGTAAAAACAAAAATGAAGTAATACGCAAACATCGGAAAACCCGAGAAGTTTCGCTTCACATCATCTGCAGCACCGCCAATCTCAAAAGACTCATAGGCCCCTTTGGGATATATATCCAAGCCTAATGTGTTGTAAGCGATATAGCACAAACCAAATAAAATCGTTACATACATCAAACAATTTAAAATCTTTTCAAATCTAACAATAGGATCAGATCGCAACTCCCGATATACAAGGTAAAAGATAATTCCATAAAAAAATACACGCCCCATTTTTACAGGCCATATCACACTACCCATGGCAAAAATAGAAAATACAAACAATGCAATATAATATGCCCAGTAAATATTGATCATATTGTAAAGAGGCATTTTTCTTACAATAGATTCATACCCTTCGTCGGTCTTATTCAAGGCAAACAATCCCAAGAATAATAGAGCAAAAGTTATCAAAAGACCGTAGTCCTGAAACTTGATAAAGCCTTGCATGGCAAAATCTTCCCACCCCAATAATCCATTAATATTAGAGTAGATGATTAAAATC
>NZ_JAHFZF010000054.1 GCF_018619435.1 Rhodoferax sp. U11-2br
GGGGTGGGGTTGGCTTGGCTCATGGATAATCCATTCTACTGACCGCCTTTTTGTCCCTCTTCAACCCAACATGGCCTCTGATGCCTCGCCCGATGTTCTTTCTGATGCTTGACCCCTTCTTTCGGGCAGATGGTGGCCGTTGGCGCGAGCTGGGCCTGTGTGTGATCGGTGGCCTGCTGGCTCCGACGCTGGTGCTGGCGCAGGAGGAGGTCCCCATCGAACTCTTGCAACTCAGGAACAGCGCCAAGCTGGAGGAGTCGATCAGCCCGCTGACGCGCAGCCTGTTGCCCAGTTTTATTTCTGGTGACACCGTCTCCGGACGCACCGATCTGGAAACCGTGGTCGAGGGCCATGCCATGCTGCGCAAAGCCGACATGGTGATCAAGGCCGACCGGCTGGAATACAACCAGCCAACCGATCAGGCACGTGCGATCGGTCATGTGCGCATCAACCGCGCCGGCAACATTTTTGAGGGGCCCCTGCTGGAGCTGCGGGTGGATGCGTTTGAAGGCTTTTTCAACACCCCCACCTACCATTTCCTCAAGAATGATGGCCATGGCCAGGCTGACCGAGTGAACTTTCTCGATGACCAGCGGGCCGTCATCCACAACGCCACCTTCACCACCTGCAAACGCAACGGTGGCCCGGACTGGCTGCCCGCCTGGATACTGAAGGCCAGCCGGATCGGCATCGACAACGCGGAAGACGTTGGCACTGCGGAGGGGGCGGTACTGAGCTTCAAAGGCGTGCCCTTGCTGCCGATCCCGTATGTCACCTTTCCGCTGAGTGACCAGCGCAAGTCCGGCTTGTTGCCACCCACCATCGGCCTGGGCAACGTCAACGGTTTTGAGTTGGCACAACCCTATTACTGGAACATCGCGCCGAACCGGGATGCCACCATCACCCCGACCCTGATGACCAAGCGCGGGCTCAACCTCGGCACCGAATTCCGCTACCTGGAGCCGGATTACACAGGCACGGCCAAAATGGACTGGATGGGCAGCGACGATTTGCGCGATCGCAGCCGCTGGAGTTTGAATGCCAACCACCAAGCCAAGATCAACAGCGACTGGGCCGACAACGGCTTCAACCTGAACCTGAACCTGAACCGCGTCAGTGATGACAACTACTGGAAAGACTTCTCCCGCGCCACTGTCACCACCGGCCAGCTGTCGGTCAACGACGCGGCGCTGGTGGCCGCCAACACCCAGCGTTTGCTGGCCAACGATGCCCAATTGTCCTGGACCAACGGCCCGTTCACCAGCATGGTGCGTGTGCTCAAGTGGCAAACCTTGCAAGACCTGGCAGACAGCGCAGCCAACATCGTGCCACCGTACAACCGGATGCCACAACTCACCACCCATTACGCGAGTGAGACCGCTTCGGGCCTGAACCTGGCACTGGATGTGGACTACACACGTTTCGAATCTGATAAGAAGGCATCCAATCAAACCGACGGACAGCGCCTGTTTTCTTTGATACAGGTCAGCCGTTCCTGGCGCGCCCCAGAAGGTTTCATCACCCCCAAGCTGCAGTTACATGCCACGCAATACGAATTTGACGCCCCCTTGAGCACGGGTCAGAAGCAGGCCAGCCGGGTGTTGCCGACCTTCAGCCTGGACAGTGGCTTGGTGTTTGAACGCGACACCGAATTCTTCGGCCGCAAACTGAACCAGACACTGGAGCCACGGGCCTTTTATGTCCACACCCCTTACCGTGACCAAAGTTATCTGCCCAATTACGACTCGGGCGCCAATGACTTCAATTTGTCAACCGTTTACACGGAAAACGCCTTTGTTGGCAATGACCGCATTTCTGACAGCCATCAGGTGACCCTGGGTGTGACCAGCCGCCTGCTCGATCCCGATACCGGTGCCGAGGCAGCCCGTTTTGGGGTGGCACAGCGGATTTTGTTTGATGATCAAAAAGTGACCTTGCCAGGTGGCACTGCGCTGACCGACCGCGTCAGTGATTTGCTGCTCAGCGGTTCGGTCAACTGGGACCCACGCTGGAACTTTGGCGGCACCGTGCAATACAACCCGGACATCGAACGCACCTCGCGCTCCACCTTGAACGCCACTTACCGTCCGGGCAGCTACCGCATCTTGAACGCTGCCTACCGCTTTCAACGTGCTAGCAGTGAACAGATCGACCTCAGCTGGCAATGGCCACTGGCCGACCTGTGGGGCAGCAACGGCCAGGCCAGGAACATGGGCGACGGTGCGGGCCGCTGGTATAGCGTCGGACGCCTGAACTACGGCATCAACGAGGGCCAGATGGTCAATGCGGTGCTGGGTTTTGAGTACGATGCGGGCTGCTGGCTTGGGCGTGTGGTGTTTGAGCGGCTGCAAACCGGTACCAGCAGTGCCAACCAGAGCATCATGTTCCAGTTGGTGTTTGTCGGGTTTACCGGCTTTGGTGTCAACCCGCTGCAGGCCCTCAAAAACAATATTCCCGGTTATCAGAGCTTGAGCCAGCCCGCGGGCTCACCGAGCCGTTTCAGCAATTACGATTGAACCACCATGACCTACCGTCTCAAGACCCTCTCCATGGCCGTGCTGGCACTTGGTGTGCTGAGCCAGGCGCAAGCCCAAGGCCTGCGCCTGCCGGATGCCACACCTGCGCCATCGCCGGTGGCTGTCAAGTCGGCCCTGGCACAGGCAGACTTCATCGTGGCGGTGGTGAATTCGGAGCCCATCACCAACACCGAGGTGCTGCGCGAGGCACAACGCGAGTACCTGCAACTGGAGCAACAGCGGCGGGCGCCGCCAGATATCGGACTGCTGTTGCCGGAGGTGCTGGAGGCACTGATCAACCGCAAGGCGCAACTACAAACTGCGCGGGACACCGGGCTGCGTGTGGAAGAGTCGGCCATCGACCAAGCCGAACTGTCGATTGCGGCGCAAAACCAGCTGGATGTGGCCGAACTGCGCCGCCGTGTGGTGCGCGAAGGCCAGTCGGTGAGCCAGTTTCGCAGCCAGCTGTCGGACCAGATCCTGTTGCAGCGCCTGCGCGAACGCGATGTGGAGTCACGCATTCGAGTGAGTGAGCAAGACATCGACCAATTCCTGCGTGATCAGACCAGCGCCACCCCTGCCAGCGACACCCAGATCAATATCGCACAGATTCTGGTGGCGGTGCCTGAATCAGCCACCCCCCAGCAGGTGGATGCCTTGAAACTGCGGGCACAACGTGCCCAAGAGCGTGCCCGCAAGGGTGACGACTTTGCCGCCCTGGTGCGCGAGTTCTCTGACGCGGTCGACCAGGCCAATGGTGGCCAACTGGGTCTGCGCAGCACCAGCCGCTACCCGGATTTGTTTGTTCAAGCCACGGCGGCTTTGTCGGTGGGTGATGTGGCGGATCTGGTGCGCTCGCCAGCAGGTTTTCATATTCTCAAAGTGGTGGAAAAAGTCCGCCCCGGCGCGCCCACCATGGCTGTCACACAAAGCCATGCACGCCACATCTTGCTGATACCCAGCGCCCGTCTGAGTGAGGCCGATGCGCGCCGCAAACTCAGCGATTTCAAAAAACTGGTGGTGACCCAGCAGGCGGATTTTGCGACCCTGGCGCGTGACAACTCCCAGGACGGCAGTGCCGCACAAGGGGGTGACCTGGGTTGGACCAGCCCGGGCATGTTTGTGCCTGAATTTGAAGCGGCCATGAACCGCCTGGCTCCTGGCGAGGTCAGTGACCCGCTGCTGTCCCGTTTTGGTCTGCACCTGATCCAGTTGCTTGAACGCCGCAAAGTCAGCCTGACGGCAGAGCAGCAGCGCGAAGCCACCCGGGCCATGTTGCGCGAGAAGAAACTCGATGAAACCTATCTGAGCTGGGCCCAAGAAGTGCGCGCCCGGGCCTATGTGGAAATGCGCGAGCCGCCGCAATAAAACGCCCGACCTGCACGCCCCTTTCTCCACCCATCACACATGAAACACATCCCGCGCAAGCGTTTCGGACAACACTTTTTGACCGACGGCGGCATCATTGATGCCATCGTCGACGCCATTGATCCCAGGCCCGGCCAGGCCATGGTCGAGATTGGCCCGGGTCTGGCCGCGCTGACACAACCTCTGGTAGAGCGTCTTGGTGCCCTCACGGTGATTGAGCTGGACCGCGATCTGGCGCTGCGCCTGCGCGCTCACGGGCAGCTGCAGGTGATAGAATCTGATGTATTAAAAGTCGACTTTTCCCTTATATTGAAAGAGCCAAGCGCTCTTAAATTAAGAGTCGTTGGCAACCTGCCTTACAACATCTCGACACCGATCCTGTTCCATCTGCTGCAGTATGTGGATCTGATTGAAGACCAGCATTTCATGCTGCAAAAGGAAGTGATCGACCGCATGGTGGCACGCCCTGCCACGGCCGCGTACGGACGCCTGAGTGTCATGCTCCAGTGGCGCTACGCCATGGACAACGTGCTGCTGGTGCCGCCAGAGAGCTTCGAACCACCACCCCGTGTCGACAGTGCCGTGGTGCGCATGGTGCCGCGTGACAATCCGGCCGCCGTGAATGTCGCGCTGCTCAGTGAACTGGTGCAAGTGGCCTTCAGCCAACGCCGCAAGCTGCTGCGCCACACCCTGGGGCAGTGGCTGCAGGCCAGGAATTTTGCGGGCGACTTTGATGTCCAGCGCCGCGCCGAAGAGGTGCCAGTGGACGATTACATCGCGCTGGCGCTGGCCGTGGCCAGTGCATAAAAAAAGCCTGACGAGTCAGGCTTTTTTCTTATGCGGGACATCCGTTTAACTGGCTGTCCAATACCCCGCATTGAAGGGGCTGCTCATGCGCAGTGCTTGTGGCGAAATGTCCAACAATTTGTCGGTGGGCATCTTCTCGCCGTTGTCCGACAGGACTTCATCAGCTTGGCCACCGTCCGTGGTCACGCCGTTGTTTGCCTCGTTCGCCCGTTCTGCTTGGCTGGTGTGTGCAGAACGGGCTACAGAAAAGAATAGAAACACCTGAAGGGTATTTTTCTGTCCCCCCAGTAATCAGCGGTGTCGCGGAAGATGTCAAGCAACTGCTCGCGCGCTTCCTTGTCAAACTTGGCATTGGCCGGAATATGCTCCAGCACCGCGATAAAACCAGGCTGCGGGCCCGACTTGTGGACCGGGTCGGTCATGCTGTCGTACAGGGAATCGAAGTTCTTGCCGACTTGCACGGTCAGCATGAATTGCTGGCTGATCAGGTCCAGCACATCCTGCTTGCTCTGGGCGTTGGCCAGGTTGGCATACAAAAAGTGATGCCCCAAACCTTGCGCTGCGGCCTGCAGATCCGGCACTCTGAATGCCCGGATGGACTGAACAATATTGGGCCGCACACCGCGCAAAGGCACGTCGGCCAATGTGGCCGGCGGCTTGAGGGTTGCCTGGTCAAGTAACATATTCATCTTCTCTCTTCTGTTCAAAGTAACAATTCAAATTCAGGGCACGATCTTGCGAAAACTCGCATAGTGATCGGCGGTGTAGTAACAGACGTCAGGGATTTTTGGTGGCCCACCACACACAATCCGCCTGGTTCCCCGATGACTCACCCCAGGAGTCGCTACGGTGTACTCCCGGTAGTAACCCCGTTTAAAAGGTGGCAACAACCTCTCCCGATTGCCAAACACCGAGCCATCTTTCTCGCTGGCAAACGGTCCGCCTTGATGAATCAAGGCCAACATCTGCTCGCCCGGTCTGGGCAACTCCGTCACACGGATCGTCGCTTGGATGTTTGTCGGCGCGCTTGCTTTGGCCTGGATCGCGCCCGGTGTCAACACTGCGATCAAACATAAGCCAGTGATCACCAACTTAAATTTTTCAAACCGCAACATGGACCAGCGTTCCTTATTTACTCAGGGTAAACCCGTACTTTCAAGGGCGTAAGTGTCGGTGATTTGCCAAATAAATGCAAGCCATTGCTCAAACAATGAGCAATGGCTGTGTGGGAATACAGTTCCGCGGACCTGTTCTTCCGGTTTTTGTGGTGGTGGTTTTTTACCGGCTGACGTTGGCATCGGCGACCGTCAAGGCGGTCATGTTGACGATGCGCCGCACCGTGGTACTGGCAGTCAAAATGTGCACGGGTTTGGCCGCACCCAGCAGCACCGGGCCAATGGCGATGTTGCCACCGGCGGCGGTTTTCAGCAGGTTGTAGGAGATATTGGCGGCGTCGAGATTGGGCAACACCAACAGGTTGGCATCACCTGTCAATGTGCTGTTGGGCATCAGGACCGCACGCGACTTGCTATCCAGGGCCAGATCACCGTGCATTTCACCATCCACATCGAGCCATGGGGTGTTGGCGCGTAACAAATCCAGTGTGTCACGCATTTTGACGGCTGTGGGCTGGTTGCTGCTCCCAAAATTGGAGTGCGACAACAAGGCTACTTTAGGGGTGATGCCAAAACGCTTCATTTCCTCGGCAGCCATGGTGGTGATTTCTGCCAACTGGGCGGCGCTCGGGTCGTAGTTGATGTGAGTGTCAACCAGAAAAATCTGACGATCCGGTAGCAGCAAGCCATTCATACAGGCGTAGGTGGTCACACCGGCGCGTTTGCCCACCACTTGGTCCACGTAGTTCAGATGCAGCGCCAAGCTGCCCCAGGTGCCACAAATCATGCCATCCACATCACCTTTGTGCAACAACATGGAGGCAATCAGGCTCAAGCGACGGCGCATGTCGATCTTGGCCATCTGCTCAGTGACGCCCTTGCGTTCGGTCATGCGGTGGTAGGTTTGCCAGAAATCGCGGTAGCGGTGGTCCTTCTCGACATTGACTACAGCGTAATCGTCTCCCTCGCGCAGGCGCAGGCCAAATTTTTCGATGCGCTCGGCAATCACTGCCGGGCGACCGATCAGGGTCGGCAGCGCCAGACCTTCGTCAACCACAATCTGGCAGGCCCGCAGCACCCGCTCGTCCTCGCCTTCGGAATAAACCACGCGCTTTTTGAGACCTTTTTTGGCGGCAGTGAAGATCGGTTTCATCACCGTACCAGACGCATACACAAAACTTTGCAGCTGCTGGCGGTAGGCGGCCATGTCCTGGATCGGGCGTGTGGCCACACCACTGTCAAACGCTGCCTGGGCCACCGCCGGCGCGATCTTCATCATCAGCCGGTGGTCAAACGGTTTCGGGATCAGATACTCTGGGCCAAAACAGAGCTTTTCACCCGCATAGGCCGCTGCCACCACCTCGCTTTGCTCCGCCTGCGCCAGCTCGGCAATGGCGTGTACCGCAGCAATTTCCATCTCGATGGTGATGGTGGATGCGCCCGCATCCAGCGTGCCGCGAAAGATGTACGGAAAACACAGGACATTGTTGACCTGATTAGGGTAGTCCGAGCGTCCAGTGGCAATGATCGCGTCATCACGCACAGCCTTCACCTCTTCGGGCAGGATTTCGGGCGTGGGGTTGGCCAATGCAAACACCAGGGGGCGCGCCGCCATCCTGCGCACCATGTCGGGCTTGAGCACACCTCCTGCGGACAGGCCCAGAAACACATCGGCGCCTTCAATCACCTCGCCCAAGGTGCGTGCCGTCGTTTTCTGCGCAAAAAAGGCCTTGTCGTCGTCCATCAACTCGGTGCGGCCCTCATAGACCACCCCCGCCAGATCGGTGACATAGATGTTTTCACGCGCGAAACCCAGCTTGACCAGCAAGCTCAGGCAGGCCAACGCGGCCGCACCCGCGCCTGAGGTGACGAGTTTGACCTGCGACGGGTCCTTGCCCGCGACCTTGAGCCCGTTCAGAATCGCCGCACCAACACAAATGGCGGTGCCGTGTTGGTCGTCATGGAACACAGGAATCTTCATGCGTTCGCGCAGCTTGCGCTCGACATAGAAGCAGTCGGGTGCCTTGATGTCTTCCAGATTGATGCCACCAAAAGTCGGCTCGAGCGAAGCAATGATGTCAACCAGCTTGTCCAGGTCGTGTTTTTCGTTGATCTCGATGTCAAACACGTCGATGCCGGCGAACTTCTTGAACAGCACCCCCTTGCCTTCCATCACCGGCTTGGCCGCCAACGGGCCGATGTCACCCAGACCCAGCACCGCTGTGCCATTGGTGATCACCGCCACCAGGTTGCCACGGCTGGTGTATTTAAATACGTTGTTGGGGTCCTTGACGATTTCTTCACAGGGCGCGGCCACGCCGGGTGAATAGGCCAGCGCCAGATCGTGCTGGTTGGTCAGTTGTTTGGTCGCGGCGATGGCGATCTTGCCCGGGGTTGGCATCTGGTGGTAGTCCAGTGCCGCGCGGCGCAATTGGGCACGCTTGTCTTCGGGGTTGTTATGGGGCATGCGGGTCTCCGTCGGCCACCGATGCGGCGGTTCGCCACACCGTATGAGGGTGTAAAGGGCGCAAATTGTAGGCCCGAGCTTGGAGCCAGCCCGTGGGTGAAAACGCTTAGTACAAAGACGGCCAATCACTCGCACGCACTCAGCTGTCCATGCCGCGCGTTGTAACAAAGCTGTTTCACTTTTTCAGCGGATTCCCCGACAATAGGGCTCTGCGATGCTATGTTTCGGTCCACTTCGTTTTTCACCCCATCCAACTTACCAACGTGCGCGACAACAAGATTGACTCCTACGCCATCACCGATTTGTTTCCGCCCGTGAAACCTTATCGCAACGGCAGACTTCAGGTTGATGACTTGCACACGCTGTATTGGGAAGAGAGTGGCAACCCGGAGGGTGTACCGGTGCTGTTTTTGCACGGCGGGCCTGGGGCAGGCACCGCGCCCAGCCATCGGCAGTTTTTTGACCCGGCGTATTACCGCATTGTGCTGTTTGACCAACGTGGCTCTGGGCAGTCCACCCCGCTTGGAGAGCCACGCCAGAACACCACCCAACTGCTGGTCGACGACATCGAACAATTGCGCGAGATGCTGGGTATCGAGGACTGGCTGATTTTTGGTGGCTCCTGGGGTTCCACATTGGCCTTGGCCTATGGGCAGGCACACCCCCAGCGTTGCACCGGTTTTGTCCTGCGCGGCATTTTCCTTGGCACACAGGCCGAGATTGACTGGTTTTTGCAGGGCATGCCGCTGTTTTTCCCGGACGAACACGCCCAGTTTGTGAAGCAGATCCCCGAGGACGAGCGTGGCGACTTATTGGCCGCTTATGTGAAACGCCTCTTCAGTGACAACCCCAAAGAGAACCTGCGGGCTGCCCAGGCCTGGAGCCGCTACGAGGCCAATTGCTTGCACCTGGTGCCTCGCCCAGAAGTGGCGCGCATGTTCAGTGCCGCCAGCGTGGCGCTGGGTGTCGGGCGGCTTGGGGCCCACTATTTTTGCAACAAGATGTTTTTGGCAGAAGGGCAGTTGATTGCCCAGATGGACCGAATCAGGCATCTTCCTGCCGTCATCATCCAGGGCCGTTATGACGTGGTCTGCCCGCCACGTACCGCCTGGCAACTGCGCCAGGCCTGGCCACAGGCCACATTCGAGGTGGTGGATGATGCTGGCCATGCGGCTTCCGAGCCGGGTATTGCCAACGCACTGGTGGCTGCCACCGAACGTTACAAGCTGACTGGCAGCTTGTAAGCCGCACCGCCTGTCGGCGGTGCCTTGATCTGATCAATCCTTGTTGCGCCACGCATCCCTGGGACCGTGGCGGCCATGGTCAAACCGCCCGTCCCGACGCGGGTCACGATCTTCATAACGCCGTGGTGGTTCTCTGTGGTGGCGCGGTGCATACACCTCCCGGTACCAACGGTCCTGCACAAAGTACACCGGCTGGCCACAGGCGTTGTAGAGGCGGCAATGTGTGTCCCAGTGCCGTTCGTGCCCCGGTGGCACCCGCAGGTAGATCGGCTCGCGCCACACCGGCCCCCGATGTTCAATCACCACCGGCTGCGGGTAAATCACCACCGGTTGCGACACCCGGCTGAGGTCGATGCGGCCATAAAAACCGGGCTGAGAGATGTTGACCGAGACCCCCACATCAGCAGCGAAAACCGCGCTGGACAACGAGAAAGCACACAGGCAAGCGGCCAAGGAAAAGATTGGTTTGTTCATCAAACCATTCTAGGAACGGGTTTGAACCGGCCTGTAAGCAGACGTAAGGCCTGGGCCAGGCACAAAACCGCCTGGGGACTCAGACCTGGGGCAGCAAATACCGCCGCTCCCAGGCGCTGACCTCACTCTGGTAGTGGGCGTGTTCCAGCGCCTTGACCGCGCAATATCCCGTTACAAAATCATCACCAAACGCTTGTCTGGCAAGGGCACTTTGCTGCATTTTTTGCAGCGCCTCATCAAGGCTGCGTGGCAGGCCGTGGGCCTCGTCATACCCGTTGCTGGCCAGTGGCTCTGAGGCTTGTAACTGCTGCTGCAAGCCCGCCAGCCCGGCCGCCAGCGTGGCCGCGATGGCCAGGTAGGGGTTGGCGTCGGCACCAGCCACACGGTTCTCCACGCGCCGCGCCACCGGGGCGCTGGCGGGAACACGCAGCCCGGTGGTGCGGTTATCAAACCCCCAGGCCATGTTGGTGGGTGCCTGGCTGCCCGCCACATAACGCCGGTACGAGTTCACGTTGGGAGCGAACATCAGCATCAGCTCAGGCCCAAAGGTTTGCAAACCGGCGATGAACTGGCCAAACAAGGGGCTTGCCGAACCATCGGGCAAGCTGAACACATTGGCGCCTGCGGCATCCACCACACTGGTGTGCAGGTGCATCGAGCTGCCTGAGCTGCCCGCAATCGGTTTGGCCATGAACACCGCGTTTAACCCGTGTTTGAGGGCGATCTCGCGGGCTGCGTACTTGAACAGGAAGGCCTGATCGGCCACGGCCACCGCGTTGCCGTGCATCAGGTTGATCTCGTACTGGGTCGGACCGACTTCGTGGATCCAGGTGTCGGCGTCGATGTGGAGCGTGACCAGCGCAGCGCGGAACTCGTCCCAGAACGGTGCGAGTTCATTGAGCATGTTCAGGCTGAAGGCGCTCTGGCCCACCTCGGCCCGGCCACCACGCACGGTGGGCGGCGCCAGCGCCAGCGCCGGGTCGCTGTTGGCTGCGGTCAGGTAAAACTCGATCTCCGGCGCCACCACCGGCGTCAACCCCAGGGTCATGTACTGCGCCAGCACCCGTTTGAGCGTGCTGCGCGGCGCAAAGGTACACAACTCACCATTGAGCTCCAGGCAGTCGTGCAAGGCCACCGCGCGCGCTGTGCTGGCCCAGGGCGCCAGCGTGAGCGTGTTGTAGTCGGGCAGCATCCGCACATCGGGGTCGCTGTCGGGAAACACCGGGTTGTAGGAGTATTCACCGGTGACGGCCTGCATCGGGATCGCCTGGCAGATGCGCAACTCGGCACCGTCAGCAAAACGGTCCGCCGGCATCAGCTTGCCACGCGGGTAACCCGAGATGTCGGCAAACAGGCACTCCACATCCCGCACACCGTGCTGCTGGAAAAAGGCGCGAAGCTGCTCGGGGGTGTTGGGCCGGGAGGTAGCGGGCTGGGACTGAGGCATGATGTAACGCGGTTGAAGGTTGAATCCGCACCACCGCAATGGGGTTGCGGCGGCACCTCGATGGTTTATCGCATCAGCGCCTCGATCTCGGCCACCGCCACCGGCACACCGCGCGTGATCAGTTCACAACCGGTTTCAGTCACGATGGCGTCGTCCTCGATGCGGATACCGATGTTGTGGAAAGCCTCGGGCACACCGGGCGCAGGGCGCACATAAATGCCGGGCTCGATGGTGAGCACCATGCCGCTGCGCAGGATGCGGGCTGGGCGGTTCTTGATGGTCTCTCCGGTGAGCGCGTCTTGGCGTTCGCTGACCTGGCCGATCTCGCCGGGCTCGGTGTAGGCGCCGCAGTCGTGCACATCCATGCCCAGCCAGTGGCCTGTGCGGTGCATGTAAAACGGGAAGTACGCGCGTTTTTCGATCACATCGTCCAAGCTGCCAACCTTGTTTTTGTCGAGCAGGCCCACATCCAGCATGCCTTGGGCCAGCACCTTGACGGTGGCGTCGTGCGGGTCGGTGAAACGGGCGCCCGCCTTGGTGGCGGCAATCGCGGCTTCCTGCGAGGCCAGCACCAGCTCGTACAGTGTTTTTTGCGGCCCGGTGAATTGGCCGTTGGCCGGGAAGGTGCGGGTGATGTCGCTGGCATAACCGTCGAGCTCACAACCCGCGTCGATCAGCACCAGCTCGCCGCTCTGCACTCGGCCCGCGTCGGCACGGTAGTGCAGCACACAGGCATTGGCGCCCGCAGCCACGATGGAGCCATAGGCCGGGTACTGCGAGCCGTGCTGGCGGAACTCATGCAACAACTCGGCGTCCAGGTGGTACTCACGCACGTCCTGTCCGGCGCGCAGCATCGCCGCGCAGCGTTGCATGGCGCGCACATGGGCACCGGCGCTGATGGCGGCGGCACGGCGCATCACGTCTTGTTCATGGGCATCCTTGAACAAACGCATTTCGTCCAGCGGGCCACACAGGTCGCGTTGCTGCTCGGGGCACAGGGTGCCGTAACGCACGCGGGTGCGCAGGCCACTGAGCCAGCCGTCGATGCGCGACTCCAACCCAACGTGGGTGGCAAACGGGTACCAGACCGACTCACAGCCGTCGATCAGGCTCGGCAGTTGTTTGTCCAGCTCGGCCACGGAAAAGGCAGCGTCCACCCCCAGCGCTTCGGGCGCGGCCTGCGGGCCCAGGCGGTAGCCGTCCCAGATTTCGCGCTCCAGGTCCTTGGGCTGGCAAAACAGGGTGCTGCGGCCGTCTCCGGTGACCACCAGCCAGGCCTTGGGCTCGGTGAACCCGGTCAGGTAGTAGAAATAACTGTCATGGCGGAACAGGAAGTCGCTGTCGCGGTTGCGCTGCTGCTCGGGTGCAGTCGGCAGGATGGCGATGCCACCCGGGCCGATGTGGCGGGCCAGGGCGGCGCGGCGTTGGGCGTAGAGGGTGCGGGTGTCGGGTGAAGTCATGGTGTATGTGGTGGCGAAGGATTCAAAAAGCGGGTGAGCTAGAAAAGCAAGTGTATTCAGGGTACATTGAGCTGGGCCAGCCGCTCAGGGGTGCCAACGTCGGTCCAGGGGCCGTCATACAGCTCGGCCGATACCCGACCCGCATCCATGGCGGCACGCAACAAAGGTGCCAGCGCAGCCTTGACACCCTGCGGGTTGCCCGGCGGGATGGTGCACCAGGGCGGCGCAAACAGGTCGCGGTGGTACAGGCCGATGGTGGAATAGGTGTAGCGTGGCTGCGGATTATCCTTGGGCAGGTTCAGCGCCAGGCTTGTGGTTGTGTCCAGACCAAAATCACCGCGCGGGTTGTGGGCCGGGTTGGGCACCAGCCAGAGGTGGGCCAGCTGGCCGCTGGTCGCAAAGCGCGTCACTGCCGCTTGGGAAAATACAAAACCCGGCGTGTAGACATCGGCCGCCAGCACCCAGAACACGTCCGGCGCCAGTGAGCCTTGCACCGGGAACAGCTGCGGCAGCGCCCGGCAGATGCCGCCAGCGGTCTCCAATGCACCACCGAAGTCACGGCCTTCGAGCGAGTAGCGCAGCTGCATAGACTCCGATTTCGATAGCTTTTCACCCTTACCCAATAAGGGCTCAAGGCCAAAATCATCACCAAATGTCTGAACAATCCGGTTTTCCAACCAGGCGGTGTTGATCACCACCTGCCGGGTGCCACCGCGCTGCAGCGCCTCCAGGTGCCACTGCATCAGTGGTTTGCCGTACACGCTCAGCAAGGGTTTGGGACAGCTGTCGGTGAGTGGGCGCATGCGCTCGCCCCGGCCAGCCGCCAGCAGCATGGCTGGGGCGCGGGTGTTGGGGTCAGCGGGGGTCAGCGGGCGGGGTGGGGCAGGAAAAGGTGGCATGCGGCATGGGGGCTTTGGTCCTCAAGCATAGCC
>NZ_JAHFZF010000055.1 GCF_018619435.1 Rhodoferax sp. U11-2br
CACCGCTATACGCTGGGTGGTCCTTCAGCGTTTGCCTGCATGGTCTCCACCGTGGTGGAGGGCCTAATTGGCGGTCTGTTTCATCTTTACATGATTCGGCGCGGGCGCTTTGGCACCTTGTTCCGGCCGGTGCCGATTGCCCTGGTGACCTTGTGTGCCGAAGTGGCGCAGATGCTGATCCTGTTGTGGCTGGTGGAGCCACCCGAGGTCGCCAGACATCTGGTTGAGCAGATTGCGGTGCCGATGCTGCTGGCCAACTCACTCGGTGCTGGCCTGTTCATGCGTATCTTGCTGGATCGGCGCCAGCTCTACGAGCGCCAGTCCAGCGTGTTCTCGACCAAGGCGCTGGCGATTGCGGCGCGGGTGGAGGGCCTGCTGCGCTCGGGCTTCAACAGCGACACCAGCCACCAGGTGGCCCGCATCATTTACGAAGAAACCGGGGTGGGTGCGGTCGCCATCACCGACACCCAGAACCTGCTGGCCTTCATCGGCATCGGCAGCGACCACCATTTGCCAGGCACACCGATCAATTCGGCGTTGACACAACGGGCCATCGCCAACAACGAGGTGGTTTATGCCGATGGCAACGAGGTGGCCTACCGCTGCTCGATCAACCCCAAATGCCCGCTGGCGGCCTCGCTGATCATCCCGTTGCTCGGTGAGGAAAACCATGTGATTGGCACCGTCAAGCTGTATGAGCCCCGCACCCGTCTGTTTTCCACCATCAACCGCGCCTTGGGTGAAGGCATTGCTCGGCTGCTCTCCAACCAGATTCTGGCGGGCCATTACATGCGCCAGCGCGAGTTGCTGGCGCAGTCCGAGATCAAGTTGTTGCACGCCCAGGTCAACCCGCATTTTTTGTTCAACGCGCTCAACACCTTGTCGGCCGTGATCCGGCGCGACTCGGAGCGAGCCTGCCACTTGGTGCTGAACCTCTCGACCTTTTTCCGCAACAACCTCAAACGCCCCAGCGAAGAGGCCAGCCTGAGTGAGGAAGTCCAGCATGTGACCGCCTACCTCGAAATCGAGCAAGCACGCTTTCTCGGCCAGCTGGTGCTGGACTTTGACATCCCGGACGGTTTGCGCCATGTTCGTATGCCCGCTTTTTCTCTGCAGCCGATTGTCGAAAACGCCATCAAACACGGCACCTCGCAGTTGCTGGGCATCGGCCGCATCCGGATTTCGGCGCGGGCGCAGGACGAGATGTTGCTGCTCAGCGTTGAGGACAACGCGGGCCTGTATGTTGAACCCGCGCCAGGCACCGGCAGCGGCCTGGGTATGCACCTGGTGCGCCGACGCATTGCCACCCGTTACGGCCCGGCCTTCGGGCTGGAGGTGAGCTGTGAGCGCGAGGTGTTCACCCGCGTCACCCTCCAACTGCCGCTGGCACCCAGCGAGGTTTCAACCACCATGGAGGTGTACCCGGCATGAAAGTCCTGATCATTGACGACGAGTTGCCCGCGCGTGAGGAAATCGCCCGCCTGCTGGGGCAGGAGACTGACATCGAGATCCTCGGGCAGTGCAGCAACGCCATCGAAGGCATCTCGGCCATCCACCGGCTCAACCCCGAGGTCATCTTCCTCGACATCCAGATGCCGCGCATCAGCGGGCTGGAGATGCTGGGCATGCTGGACCCCGAGAAAATGCCCAGCGTGGTGTTTCTGACCGCGTTCAACGAGTACGCGTTACAGGCCTTTGACCAGAACGCCTTTGACTACCTGCTCAAGCCGATCGACCCGGCGCGCTTGGCGCTCACTTTGCAACGCCTGCGACGTGACCGCAGACCCAGCGCAGCCCTGTTTACCGCAGCGGCACCGCTCAAACAGATCCCGTGTCCGGGGCATCAGCGGGTGTTGCTGATCAAGATCGACGACATCGAATACGCCACCTCGCGCACCGCCGGTGTGTATGTCACCACGAACGAAGGCACGGAGCACTTCACCGAACTGACCTTGCGCACGCTCGAGGAAAAAACCCCGTTTCTGCGCTGCCACCGGCAGTACCTGGTCAACCCCGAGCAGATCCAGGAAATCAGCTTTCTGGAAACTGGCGCGGTCGAAATCCTGACCCGCCACAAACGGCGCATCCCGGTCAGCCGCCGTTTGCTCGGAGAACTCAAGGAAAAACTGGGCCTGCCTTGAGCCGAAGCGGGTGTTGGGCCGCAGACTTTGAGCTATTTTGGCTGTTGGCCCTTATTGCATAAGGGTGCATAGCTATCATTTTCTTCAGAAGCCAGGCGTGCCCTTGCATCCCATGGACGGGCCCTGGTGTGTGGCAGCCTGCGTCATGACGGGCCCATGCCCTGCGAAGACGCCGCGTCGGCTGCCGCTTCGTGCGTCTGCGGGTTGTGGATGTGGACGATGCGCACAGCATCGGGCTGTGCGACCAGCACGCAGGTTTTGCCGGTGCGCTTGCAATGGTCCTGCACGCGCCAGTACGCGCCGTGGCTGAGGCAGCCGGTCTGGCAGATCACCAGATCAGCGGCAACCAGGCTGTTTTCGAGGCTGGCCAAGTCGTCGACGGGTGCCACATCTTTGGGGCGGCCAAGGGCGCTGGCCGCCAAACGTTGCGCCGGACCTGCTTGCTGCCAGTGAAACCGTTCACGCAGCACATCCTGAAGCCGTGCGAGCAGTGTCTCCACCCGCCGCGCCAGAACGACCCGTTTGGGCAGACCGGGAATGCTGGCCTCCAGTTCGGCGCGATCCTCGCGTGCCCACGCCAGCGCGGTGTCGCGCACGATGACTTCCGCGCGCAGGCGCATCACTTGGGCCTGCAGCTGCTGGATCGTGGTCGCCTGTGCCTGCACCAGATCGCTGCAGCGTGCCTGAATCTGGCCGCAGTGGCGCAACAGCGCATGGTGTTCGCCAATCACGTGGTCCATGTCGCGCGGTGACAAGTTCATGGGTCAACAAGGTGTTGGGTCGATGGCATGGTGTTTGTCAAACAGCTGTCACGGGTTTGTTGCTGGCGATACTCGGCCACAGTGCCACACCCATCAACATCAAGGCCACCAGGAGGTAGGGAACCCCAGGGCCGAAGCCATACAACAAGGTGCCGACCAGCGGCCCCAGCACAATGCCCAGCCCTTGGGCCGCACCGACGGAGCCAGCTGCTGTACCTTGCTCATGGCCGCCCACCGCATTGGCCGCCAACGCGGCAAATGCCGGGAAGATCCAGCCCATGCCCGCCGCCGCGACGAAGTAACAAGCCGCCAGCAGCGCAGCCGTGTCCACTGTCGCGGTGGCACCAAACCCTGCCGCTGCCACCACCGCACCGGTGCGGATCAGTCGCATCGGCGGCCAGCTGAGTTGGCGCACCAGCAGTTGCGAGGCAATCAGTCCAATACCAACCGCCGTCAGTGCGAAACCCGCCGCACGTGCAGCCAGTTCGGGCGCCAACTGCAGGCGGTCGATGGCGAAGAAGCCCACGGTGATCTGCGCAATGGCCACACAAAACATGGCGATGAAGGCCACAGCCATGGGGCGGCGCAGACGTACATCGTGCAAATGCAAGGTGGACGGCTGGGACTGCACAGGGTGTTCCTGCCGGGGCAGGGCCTTCCAAAGCACCAGCCAGGCGATCGCAGGAAGGATCGCCGTGACATACAGCGGCAGGCTCAGGCTATGTTGCGCCAGCATCGCAGCCATGGCTGGCCCGATCACCACCCCCACCGCGTTGGCCGCCCCCAGGGACGCCATGGCCCCGGCGCGCCGATCTGCCGCGATGAAGTCGGCCACCAGCGCCTGGCCGGTGGCCGGAATGGCCGCGTAAAACGCACCGATGGCCCCACGCGTGACCAGCAATCCGACAAACACCCACGTTGCCGCGGGCATGGTTTGCAAGGACAGCACCAACACCGCACACATCGCCCAGTAGGACAGGGCAAAACCACCCACACCAGTCAGCAGCACCGCCCGGCGCCCACGCCGATCACTGGCCACACCCCAGGGGCGTGACAGCAGCATCCACAACACACCACCGACCGTGATGGCGGTGCCGGCCTGCCATGCAGGCAAGTGCAATTGCCGCGCGATGGGGCCGATGATGGCCACAAACGCCATCATCGCCATGGTGCTGGCCATGTTGGCGATCAGCAGTGGTTTCAGGTTGAAGGTGGCGCTGCTCGGGATCAGATCGGGTGGGGTGGCGTGGGTCATGTTTCGATTCTAAATGACAACAGTTCTCATTTGAAAGTGCATTGACCCACCGAGCGAAAGGGTGACTGATCGGCTGTACGCAGCCAACATCGGCGGCGTGATCAGCTGTAAACGGGACGCCCAGGGTTGCGTACGGCGCTGCCGAGCGCGCCAGATGGGACAATAGTGCCGCTCGCCTGAGCTGCACCGGCTGTCGGGACCAAAGTGATAAGCTTTTTTGGTCTCTAGCCCTTGTTTTATAAGGGTGAGTAGCTATCAAAATATCAGCAGACCACCTTGTCCATCACCTCCATTCTCCAAGACGTCTTTGGTTACCAGGCGTTCCGTGGGCCGCAACACGAGATCATTGAACACGTCACGCACGGCGGCGACGCGCTGGTGCTGATGCCCACGGGCGGCGGCAAAAGCCTGTGTTACCAGATCCCGGCGATTGCGCGTCAGCAGGCCGGGCAGGGCATCACGGTGGTGATCTCTCCGCTGATTGCGCTGATGCACGACCAGGTCGGCGCCTTGCATGAGGCCGGTGTCAAGGCCGAGTTTTTGAACTCCACGCTCACGTTTGAGCAGGCCAGCCAGGTCGAGCGCCGTCTGATGCAGGGCGACATCACCTTGTTATACGCCGCGCCCGAGCGGGTCACCACACCGCGTTTTTTGGCGCAGCTCGACTCCCTGCAGGAGCGTGGGCACTTGAGCCTGTTTGCGATTGACGAGGCGCATTGTGTGAGCCAGTGGGGCCACGACTTCCGGCCCGAATACCGGGCGCTCACCGTGCTGCACGAGCGCTACGCCAGCGTGCCGCGTATTGCACTCACCGCCACCGCCGACGCGCTGACCCGTGCCGACATCATCGAGCGCCTGCAGTTGCAGGACGCGCGCCTGTTCATCAGCAGTTTTGACCGGCCCAACATCCGCTACACGATTGTCGAGAAGCGCGAAGCCAGCCAGCAGCTGCTGCGCTTCATCCGCGACGAACACATGGGTGACGCCGGCGTGGTGTATTGCCAGTCGCGCAAAAAGGTCGAGGACACCGCCGAGCTGTTGTGTGACAACGGCATCGCCGCCTTGCCCTACCACGCCGGGCTCGACGCCAAGGTACGCCAAGCCAATCAGGACCGGTTTTTGCGAACCGAGGGCATTGTGATGGTGGCCACCATCGCCTTTGGCATGGGCATCGACAAGCCCGACGTGCGGTTTGTGGCGCATCTGGACATGCCCAAAAACATCGAAGGCTACTACCAGGAAACCGGCCGCGCCGGGCGCGACGGCGAGGCGGCGGACGCCTGGATGTGTTATGGCCTGCAAGATGTGGTCAACCAGCGCCGCATGATCGACGAAAGCCCGGCCGAGGAAGAATTCAAACAAGGCCTGCGCGGCAAGCTCGACGCCCTCTTAGGCCTGGCCGAAGCCACCGATTGCCGTCGGGTACGGTTGTTGCGCTACTTTGACGAAGCCAGCCAGCCCTGTGGCAACTGCGACAACTGTTTGCAGGCGCCGGATGTCTGGGACGCCACCGACGCCGCGCGCAAACTGCTGTCCACCATCTACCGGGTGCAGCAGATGAGTGGTTTTGGGTTTGGCGCCGGGCACATCATCGACATCCTGCGTGGCAAAGCTACCGAGAAGGTGGTCCAGCGTGGGCATGAAGGTTTGAGCACCTTTGGCATCGGCCTTGACTTGTCCGAGACGCAGTGGCGCGGCGTCTTGCGCCAGCTGTTGGCGATCGGTGCGGTGGCGGTGGACGCGCAGGCCTTCAACACCTTGGCGCTCACCGAAACCTCACGCGCGGTGCTCAAAGGTGAGGTGCCGATCCGCCTGCGCCAGGCGCTGGCCAAGCCTGAGCGCAAGTCGCGCCGCAGCGCTAGCCCCAGCAGCACGGCCAAAGCGCCAGCAGTGCTGGACGCTGCTCAGCAACAGCGTTATGCCGCACTCAAAACCTGGCGCGCCGAAGTCGCCAAAGAACACAACCTGCCCGCTTATGTGATTTTTCACGATGCCACGCTGGTGGCGATTGCCCAGAGTGCGCCGCAATCGTTGGAGCAACTGCAAGGTATCAGCGGCCTGGGCGTGCGCAAGCTGGAAGCCTATGGCGAGGCCGTGCTGGCGGTGATCGAGGCCCTGGAAGGGGGTTGAGCTTGATGTCAAAAGCTGATTTATCCCTTATAAGTCGAGGGCTGGTAGCTATTGATTAAGTAGTATTTGGGAGAGCACCCACGCGTCGGGTCAAAAACTCTCCCAGTCACCTTCTTCGCTTGCGGCCGCCTTGGGCGCTTTGGCAACCGGAGCAGCAGGCGCCGCCGGGGTGGCGCTTGCTGCAGGAAGCCGGGTCAAGGGTGTACTGTGCGCCCGGTTGGCTCCCGGTGTGGGGTGGCTTGTCCCTTTGATCTGAGTTGGCGCTGCTGGCTGTACCCGCACCTGCGCCGTGTGGCCCATGCCGCCTGTGCCATCGTGGTCACCCGCTCCCAGCTTGAACACTGCCACCGTCTGCACCAGATCCTGCGCCTGGCTCTTGAGGCTGCTCGCCGCTGCCGCCATCTCCTCCACCAGGGCCGCGTTCTGCTGCGTGGCCTGGTCCATCTGTGTGACCGCATCTCCGACCTGGCTCACACCCTGGCTCTGTTCGGTGCTGGCCGCGCTGATCTCTCCCATGATGTCATTGACCCGACGAATAGACGCCACCACCTCGGTCATGGTGGCACCGGCCTGATCGACCAGGGTCGTGCCTTGTTCGACCCGCTCGACACTGTTGTTGATCAGGGTTTTGATTTCTTTGGCGGCTTCGGCACTGCGTCCGGCCAGGCTACGCACTTCACTGGCCACCACCGCAAAGCCTCGGCCTTGTTCTCCCGCTCTTGCTGCTTCCACCGCAGCGTTCAGGGCCAGGATGTTGGTCTGGAAAGCAATGCCATCGATCACGCTGATGATGTCGCTGATCTTGCGTGACGCCTCGTTGATGCCTTTCATGGTGTCGACCACCTGGGCGACCACTTCGCCGCCCTTGATGGCCACAGAGCTGGCGCTTTGGGCCAGCTGGTTGGCTTGGCGTGCGTTGTCGGCGTTTTGTCTGACTGTGGAGGAGAGTTCTTCCATGGAAGCGGCGGTTTCTTCCAAGGCACTGGCTTGGGATTCGGTGCGGCTGGAGAGGTCATGGTTGCCTTGGGCGATCTCGGAGCTGGCGGTGGAAACCGATTCGGAGCCCTGGCGCACACGGAGCACCACTTTGTACAGGCTGCTTTGCATGTTCGCGACAGCCCGCAACAAGGCGGAGAGCTCATCTTTGCCCGCAGTGTCGACGGTTTGTGTCAAATCCCCTTGTGCAACGGCTTCGGTGATCTCCACCGCGCGGCGCAGTGGCACGGTGATGCCACGTAACAAGCTCAGGCCAAAGCCAGCGGCAAACAGCAGGCCCAGCACAATGGCAGTGATCGACACTGCGCGGATGGTCTGAAAACTGGCACTGGCTTGGTCGAACGCTTTTTTGGCCTCGTCTACCTGAAGCTTGATCAAAGCCTCCGACTGTTCAATCGCGGCATTGAACAAGGGCACTGTTTTCTCGATCACAATATGTCTTGCACCCTCAAAGTCGCCGGCGCGCGCTGCCGCCAGGGAAGCTTGCAAGCCATCCTTCAACAGTTGACTATTGGCCGCCTCGAACTTCTTGGCGATCTGTGACTCCTCTGCCGTCAGGTAGGTGGCCATATAGGCCTGCCACAGCTTGGCGATTTTTTCAGTATTGGCATCGACCAGTTGCGCGTTGCTGTTGGTTGCCTCGGGCGTCTGGACGATCAGCGCGTTGGCCACTGCCAAGCGGTTGCTGACAATCAGGTATTGCACATCGCCCAACTGCTGCATGGGCACCGTGCGGTCCTTGTAAACGCTTTCGAGCGAGGCATTGGTCTGTGTGATGCCATACAGGCCAATACCGCCGACGAGCAGCAGCAAGAGTCCCATTGCGGCAATCAGGATGGACAGGCGAGTCGATATTGTCAATTTGTTCATGGTGTTCTCCGCAGTTGGGTTTTTGCAGATTTCATCATAAGTGCGGCTCGTTTTGGCGGCACTGCCGCAGCGTGTGGCTGGCGCGGCCAAAGATCATCCAGCGAAAAATCTTCACAGGGCGCTGCGCCTGGACAGGCTGGCCCCGGCGTGCGCGGTGCACACTGTCAGCCCATCCAACGTTTTGGGCGTCAGGCCTGGCCAAACAGGCGTTGGCAGCTGTTCAAAATAGCTCTAGAACGTTTCCCAGTCCGAGTCGGATGTGCCACTGGCGGGGGCGGACGACGGTTTTGCTGGAGAGGACACAGCCGGTGATGCGGCCGCAGTCAATCTGGCCGGTGCCGCAGTGCGCGGTGCCAACTTCTTGGGCGCATCTGAGCTGGGCCGATTCAGGCGTTTGGGCTCACCGCTGGCCGCTGTCTGCGCGCGCACCGGCGAGGTGTGGACACCCCCATCGCCCGCACCCAACTTGAACACTGCCACCGTTTGCACCAGGTCTTGTGCTTGTGATCGCAGGCTACTGGCGGCTGCGGCCATCTCTTCGACCAGAGCCGCGTTTTGCTGGGTGGCCCGGTCCATTTGTGTCACCGCCTCACCGACCTGACTCACCCCCAGGCTTTGTTCGTTGCTGGCCGCGCTGATCTCGCCCATGATGTCGGTCACCCGTTTGATCGAGTTGACCACCTCGGTCATCGTGCTGCCAGCCTTGTCGACCAAGGCTGTGCCTTGCTCCACACGCTCCACACTGTTGTTGATCAGCAGTTTGATTTCCTTGGCGGCTTCGGCTGAACGGCCTGCCAGGCTACGCACTTCACTGGCCACCACCGCAAAGCCTCTGCCTTGTTCACCGGCACGGGCCGCTTCGACGGCGGCATTGAGCGCCAGGATGTTGGTCTGGAAGGCGATGCCGTCGATCACGCTGATGATGTCGCTGATCTTGCGTGAGGCTTCGTTGATGCCTTTCATGGTGTCCACCACCTGGGCCACCACCTCCCCACCTTGCACTGCGACGGTGGATGCACTCAAAGCGAGCTGGTTGGCCTGACGCGCGTTGTCCGCGTTTTGTTTGACGGTGGAGCTGAGTTCTTCCATGCTGGCAGCGGTTTCTTCCAGAGCGCTGGCTTGGGACTCGGTGCGGCTGGAGAGATCCTGGTTGCCTTGCGCGATCTCGGAGCTGGCGGTGGCCACGCCCTCGGCATGTTGGCGCACACTGATCAGCACCGTTTGCACTTTTTCGGCGAACTGGTTGAAGCCAGCGCCAATGGCAGCCAGTTCATCGTTGCCGCTGACAGGCACGCGGTGTGTCAAATCTCCATGACCTGCACCAACGTCTTCCATCGCTGCGCGGAGGATCGGCAGGCGTTTGAGCAGGCTGCTCAGCAGTGCCCCAATGATCAGCACAGTGACCACGGCCAGCACCAGGCTGCTGACGATGGACGACCACATCATGGTGTTGACACCCGCCAGCGCTTCGCTGGGCTTCAAGGCCACGATCAGAACCCAGTCGGTGCCTGGGATGGCTTGTGCCTGGATCAGCCGCATTTCGTGGTTGATCTCCAGCTCCTGCAGGCCTTCACTCTGGATGAGTGATTCCACCGAGCGGCTGGCCAGCGCTGGCGCCAGGTCAGACAGCGGTTTGAGCAGCAATGCGCCGTCCTCATGCACCACAATGCGCCCGTCTTTGGACACCACCATGCCGTAGGTGCCCGGGGTCGGGCGAATCGAGGCGATGTTGCGGACCACCGCTTCCATCAGCACGTCGGCTGCCGTCACCGCCTGCAACTGGCCGCCAGACTGGATGGCCGAGGCAAAGGTGATCAGCAGCTTTTTGCTTTTGGCGCCGATGTAGGGATCGGTCACCACCGGGCCGGTGGCGGCGGCTGCCTTTTTGTACCAGGGCCGGGCGGTTGGGTCGTACTCTGGGGCCTGGACCCGTGAATCAGAAAAAACATAGTGTTTGTCAGGGTAGCCGATGTACACCGTGTCAACGTCGCCCGCAATTTTGGCGTCTTGCAAAAAGGGAACAGGGTCGGCCTCGGCCACCCGGCCTGCCACCGATTTGACCACCTGGTGCTTGCTCGCCATCCAGTCCGCCACACCCACCGCATGGGCATGGGCCAGAGCCCGTGTCTGGTCAGCCAAGGAGGCCAAGGCGTTTTGCCGGGCCATCCACAGATTGGTCGCGCTCAGAACCAAAAGACCCAAAAGAACCAGGGCGCCAGTGACACCCACCACTTTGCCGCGCAGGGTACGAAAAAATGAAAGCATGGTGAAGAGCCCTTAGTTCAAAAAAATGCCAAGAAGATCTATTTTTGCCATCCAACAAGACTACTGTGTTGCGCTTCAACATGCAAGTTGCGAGGCTTCAACGGCTTGGGCGTGCGTAAGCAAAAAAAGCTTGGCAGCGATCGATTGCCTGTGTTAGGGCGACCGCCCACGCGCCGGATCAAAAACTCTCCCAGTCACCTTCTTCGCTGGCGGCGGCCTTGGGTGCTTTTGCTTTTGGTGTTGCGGCGCGTGCCGGTGCCGTGCTGGCTGCGGGTAGTTGTGCCTGAGGGCGACGAGCTGTGCTGGCAGCTGCTGGCAGCACAGCGGGCCCTCTGATCTGTGTTGGTGTTGTTGGCTGCCCCTGCACCGCAGACGTTTGGAGTCCACCCATGCGGCTGCCGTCACCCGCTCCCAGCTTGAACACTGCCACCGTCTGCACCAGATCCTGCGCCTGGCTCTTGAGGCTGCTCGCCGCTGCAGCCATCTCTTCCACCAAAGCCGCATTCTGCTGCGTGGCCTGGTCCATCTGTGTCACCGCATCTCCCACCTGGCT
>NZ_JAHFZF010000056.1 GCF_018619435.1 Rhodoferax sp. U11-2br
TTTCATACCATGACCACACCTCAACAGCCCCCCGTGTTCCGCCGTGCCGCCCCGCCGGCCCCCAAAGCACCTATTCCTGCCGGGCAAAACAACACCGCCGCTTTTGGTGCCAACGGCACGCTGCGGCTGAACAAACGCATGGCCGAACTCGGGCTGGCATCACGCCGCGAGGCTGATGACTGGATCAGCAAGGGCTGGGTCAAGGTCAACGGCCAGGTAGCCGAGATGGGCATGCAGGTCAGCCCCGATGTCAAGATCGAGATCGACAAACAGGCCAAGGGCGCGCAGGCCAAACAGGTCACGGTGCTGATCAACAAACCGCTGGGCCTGGTGAGTGGCCAGGCCGAAGACGGCCACCAACCCGCCATCACCCTGGTGCAGCCGCAAAACCGCTGGGCCGAGGACAACGCGCGCTTTTTCTTCCACCCCAGCCAGCTCAAAAGCCTGGTGCCTGCCGGGCGGCTGGACATCGACTCCACCGGCCTCTTGGTGCTGACCCAAGACGGGCGGGTGGCGCGCCAGCTGATTGGTGAAGACGCCACCATGGAAAAGGAGTACCTGGTGCGGGTGATCTACACCGGGGTCGAGAACACCGCCGCAGCCAACTCGGCCGCTGCCACCTACGCCGCCCGACCCGCTGCCCGTGCGCCACAAGCAACTGGCGCCACCCAGCAACTCAGCCGCATCGACGATGACGATCCCGTAAGTACCGATGTGCAGTCGGTGTTTCCGGCTGCCAAGCTGGCTTTACTGCGCCATGGCCTGAGTCTGGACGGACAAAAGCTCAAACCGGCCCTGGTTGAGTGGCAAAATCCAGAACAGCTTCGCTTCGTCCTGACCGAGGGCAAAAAGCGCCAGATCCGGCGCATGTGCGAGCAGGTTGGCCTGAAAGTGGTTGGTTTAAAACGCGTGCGTATTGGCCGCGTGATGCTGGGGAACCTGCCCGTTGGGCAATGGCGTTACCTGGCACCACACGAGCAGTTTTGAACCCGGCAAGTGCCGGACCTGGGTGATGTGACGGACAGGATTGGCCTCTGCGCGGGGTCTGCCGCCGTCTCGCGCCAGCACTGTTGCACACGGCAACAGCCCCAAAACGCCCTGAACCTCTTTAAAAAAGCAGACATGACATGGCCGACCCACACACTGAACACCTGGTGTTGTCATGCCTGGGCCTTTGAGCACCAACCCCCTTTTGACCATGCACCTGCCCCACGAACCCAGCCACCTGCCCCTTGAGGTCCATGACCCCAGCCAGCCGGAAGAAACAACCCGCGTCCCGCTCAAGATCGAAGACTGGCTCACGGTCATCGTGATGGCGCTGCTGGCGCTGATCACCTTCAGCAATGTGCTGGTGCGCTACTTCACCAACGAGTCCTTTGCCTGGACCGAGGAGTTCTCGGTGTTCCTGATGATTGTGTTGGCGCTGGTGGCGGGCTCGGCCTCGGTGGCGCGTAACCGGCAGATCCGCATCGAGTTTTTTGCCGACAGCGGCCCCGCCGCACGGCAAAAGGCGTTGGCACGTTTTGGCGCGCTGATGATGGCCCTGCTGTTCACCCTGATTGCCGTGTTGAGTGTGCGCACCGTGTACGACGACTTTCTGTACGGCGAAACATCACCCGGCATTGGTGTGCCGCAGTGGTGGTACACGATCTGGCTGCCGGTGCTCTCCATTGCGATTGCGCTGCGCGCCTTGGGCCTGTTTATCCGCCGGGGCAAACAGCCATGAGCGCCGCGCTACTCTTGAAGGCCACATCATGATCGCCACGCTTTTGTTTGTGGTGTTTCTGGGCATGATGTTGGTGGGTGTGCCGATTGGTGCGGCGCTAGGCCTGGCCGGTGCGGCGGCGATTGCGCTGGCCAATGCAGACGCACAGTGGTTTGGCCTGCTGGCGGTGCCGCAGAACTTTTACGCCGGGCTGGGCAAGTACCCCCTGCTGGCGATTCCGATGTTTGTGCTGGTGGGCTCGATTTTTGACCGCTCGGGCGTGGCGCTGCGCCTAGTCAACTTCGCGATTGCCATCGTCGGGCGTGGCCCGGGCATGTTGCCCTTGGTGGCGATTGTGGTGGCCATGTTCCTGGGCGGCATTTCGGGCTCGGGCCCGGCCAATGCGGCGGCGGTGGGTGCGGTCATGATTGCGGCCATGTCGCGCGCCGGTTACCCGGCTGCGTTTTCCGCCAGCGTGGTGGGGGCAGCTGCGGCAACCGACATCCTGATCCCGCCCTCGATTGCCTTCATCGTCTATTCGGTGCTGGTGCCCGGCGCCTCGGTGCCCGCGTTGTTTGCAGCGGGCATGATTCCAGGCGTGTTGGCAGGTATTGCGCTGATCGTGCCGACCGTCTGGCTGGCACGCAAACACCACATGGGTGCGCTGGAAGCCAGCCTGCCACGGCCACCGTTCTGGGCCAGCTTGCGCGAAGCGACCTGGGGCCTGGTGGCGCCGGTGCTGATTCTGGGCGGCATGCGTGCGGGTTGGTTCACACCCACCGAGGCGGCGGTGGTGGCGGTGTTTTACGGCCTGTTTGTGGGCATGGTGATCCACCGCACTATTCAAGTGCGCGACCTGTATGACATCCTGCGCGAGTCGGGCGAGTTGTCGGCGGTGATCCTGCTGGTGGTGGCACTGGCGGGCATTTTTGCCTTTTCACTGTCGACCCTGGGGGTGATCGACCCGCTGACCACGGCAATAGTCAACTCGGGCCTGGGTGAATACGGGGTGCTGGCGCTGCTGATTGTGTTGCTGATCACCGTGGGCATGTTCCTGGACGGCATCTCGATCTTTTTGATTTTTGTGCCGCTGCTGTGGCCCATCGTGCAACATTACCAGTGGGACCCGGTCTGGTTTGGCGTGATCCTGACGCTCAAGGTGGCGTTGGGCCAATTCACCCCACCGCTGGCAGTGAACCTGATGGTGTCATGCCGCATTGCCGGTGTGCGCATGGAGGCCACGGTGCGCTGGGTCGGCTGGCTGCTGTTGTCGATGTTTTTGGTGATGCTGGCGGTGATTGCCTGGCCAGAACTGGCTTTGTGGCTGCCACGTCAAATGGGATATTGAAGGATTTGTTTAACAAAAAGGAGACTGACCATGATGAAGATGCGTAGAACATTGATGGGTTTGGTGGCAGTGGCGGCCGCGCTGGGCGCGATGTCGAACACGGCACAGGCCCAGTCGTACAAATCGGAATACCGCATGTCGCTGGTGCTGGGCACCGCTTTCCCCTGGGGCAAAGGGGGCCAGATCTGGGCCGACCTGGTCAGGGAACGCACCAAAGGGCGCATCAACATCAAGCTCTACCCCGGCGTCTCTCTGATCCAGGGTGACCAGACGCGTGAATTCAGCGCGCTGCGTCAGGGCGTGATCGACATGGCGGTGGGCTCCACCATCAACTGGTCACCGCAGGTGAAACAGCTCAACCTGTTCTCGCTGCCCTTCCTGATGCCTGACTATGCCGCGGTGGACGCGTTGACCAAGGGCGAGGTGGGAGAGAAAGTGTTTGCCACGCTCTACAAGTCCGGCGTGGTGCCATTGGCCTGGGGCGAAAACGGCTACCGTGAACTCAGCAACTCCAAACGTGTCGTGCGTACACCGGCTGACCTCAAGGGCCTGAAGATCCGTGTGGTGGGTTCACCGCTGTTTCTGGACACCTTCACCGCGCTGGGTGCCAACCCCACCCAAATGAGCTGGGCCGACGCCCAACCCGCCTTTGCCAGCGGTGCGGTGGACGGCCAGGAAAACCCGCTGTCGATCTTCACCGCCGCCAAGTTGCACAACGTCAGCCAGAAAAACATCACGATGTGGGGTTATGTGGCCGACCCGCTGATTTTTGTGGTCAACAAGGAAATCTGGGGCAGCTGGACACCGGCGGACCAGGCCATCGTGCGTGATGCTGCCATTGAAGCGGGCAAACAGGAAATTGAGATCGCCCGCAAAGGCCTGGTCGAACCCGGCCAGCCTCTGCTCAAGGAGATCGCCAGCCAGGGCGTGACGGTGACCCAACTCAGCCCGGCCGAGCGCGACGCCTTTGTGGCCGCCACCCGCCCGGTCTACAACAAATGGAAAACCACCATTGGCGCCGATCTGGTGACCAGCGCCGAAAAAGCGATTGCAGCACGCAAGAAATAAAACACGGACAACACAGCCACTTCAGTGGGCGACGGCTTGGGCTGTCGCCCATTTTTTTGGGGCGTGCGTGCGTTGTTGGGGCCACGGTAACAGGTGGCAGCGGCATGGCTCGATCAGCCACTGTGATTATCCAAGAAATTGGACTCTAGCCCTTTTTCTATAAGGGCTGATAGCTACTATTTAAATAGTTGATTGGGGTAGCTGTTTTGGGCCGGGCTGCAAGCCACTTTGGGTTTTAACAAACCAGAAAGACAAGGCGGCCCCAAGCGCGGCCACACCCGCAAAGATCGACCACATGGTGTGGCCCTCCATGTTGAGCGTCATCCAGCTGCCCGCAAAATACCCCAGCGAACCACCGATGGCCGAGGCCACGCTGAGCGTCCCGAAAAACGTGCTTTGGCTGCCGTCCGGCGCCAGCTCGGTCACCAGGGTTTCAATCGCCGGCAGGATAAGGGTCTCCACCATGGTGTAACACCCCACAAAGACCAGAAACCACCAGGCCGTGGGCAACAGCGGCGCCGCGAAAAAAAAGACCGCAGCCATCACATACACCCGTGGCAAAACGGTGCGCGGTGCGGCCGTCTCCATCACGGTCATGGTGACCACCATGAACACCAAGCCCACCAGACCATTCACCAAAAACATCTTCGGTACAGCCGCGTCACCAGCGATCTGGCTCAGGTAAATCGGGAACGACACATACAGTTGGGCGAACAAAAAATACCAAGGCACCAGCGCCAGCAGAAAGAAGAAAAACCGGCGATCGTTCAACACCCGCTTCAGACTCACCAACACAACCGTCCCTTGGGTCAAAGTGGCGTCGATGCTCTTTTGGGCAAACACCCATAGCCCCAGACAGCCAAACAAAAAGCTGCTCACCACAAACGCCAGCCGCACGTCATACGTCAGCAACACGCCCGACAACAGCGGCCCCACCACCACACCCATGTTCAGCATCTGGTTGTTCAAGACAAAAGCACGCGTGGCAATGGGCAAGGGTTGTTTTGAAAAGAACGGGTACACCGACGATTCATACATGGCCACACCCACCCCCATGACCAAGGCCATCACCGCAAGCATGACCCAGCCGTGCCCAAAAGCAAAACCCAGCAAACCCAACGCACGCAGCAACAGCCCACCCGCCATAAAAAGCCGAAAGCCGTACTTGTCTGCCATCAGCCCAAACAAAAACGGCAGCACTTGGGCAGAAATGAGGTTGGCCGTCATCACCGTGGCCACTTCCCATGCGCCGAACATGAGTGTGTTGACCATGTACACCGCCAGCAGCGACACAGTCATAAAGTGCGAAGAGTTCATCAAGAACTGCGTGAGCAAGACCTTCCACACCAGAGGAGGAACTGCTTTGTAGTTTGTGATGGATTTTTTGAGCATGTGCGCCGACGAGAAATGATGCGATGGACTCGGAACCTGCGCGGTTAAACGCGACGCTGGGTCATCCCATTATGGCGGCGCAGGCTTGTTAAAGCGTGCGCCAGCTTGGTTCAAATGGTCTTGCGCTGGGAGGTGGCTGGCAACCGCACAACTTGTGCAACAAATTGGCCTCTAGCCCTTTTCCAATAAGGGTAGACAGCTACAACTTGCATAGTTATTGCAGCCACTCAGTTGGGCGACATCAGGTGAAGCGCCTGCGTCAACGCCACTGGCGCGTGGCGCCAGACGTCAACGCTTCAACGCAGCCCGGTAGGCCTGAACAGCGGGCAGAACGTCCAGCCAGCGCGCCAGGCTGTCGGGCGGCCAGTGCTGCTCGCGGTCGTAGTACTCTGGCACAGCGGGTACAGCGTCGCCAAGGGCCAGCCAGGGCTGCTTGGATTGGGTGAAGATGTGGATGTCTGGCGGCAACACGTCGGGCTGGTCCAGCGTGCCAACACGCACAAACGTGAGCACCGGCCCGGCCCCCGCGTAGTGGCTCCAGAGCGCCACACGACAGCTCGGGCAGCGTGCGATCTTTTGCCCCAAGCCGCTGTTGGACGGCGTGTGCACCAGCTCGGGTTCAACACCCAGGTTGCTGACACGGTCCGCTTCGATCATCGCGTTGAGCGCAAACGCGGCGCCCGACTCGCGCTGGCACCAGCGGCAGTGGCAACAATGCACAAACAGCGGCGCCGTCTCCATGCGGTAACGCACGGCCCGGCAATCGCAGCCGCCTTCTAGGGGGAACAGGGTTGGGTTGGTCATGGCTGTAGGGGTGTTGATGCCAAAGAAAGGGGATCTGCTCAGCAGTGGGTCAGCTTGAAGGGGCGATCCGGGCGCCAGGAGGGCTTCACTGCGGGGGCTTGGCCTGCGGCCTTCAGAAGTCATGCCCATAAACAATGAAACCGGCATGCTTGGCGACCTTGTCGTAGAGCAGGCGGCCAGCCTCATTGGTGACATGGGTTTGCCAGTACACACGCTTGATGCCTGCAGCCTGGGCCGCTTGGTACACAGCTTCAATGAGCAGTCTTCCGACACCACGGCCTCGCGCTGCCGGCTCGGTAAACAGGTCCTGGAGGTAGCAGGTCAGTTCGATCCGGGTGGTGCTGCGGTGGAACAGATAGTGTGTGAGGCCCAGCAACTTGCCGTCCTCCTCGGCCACAAGTGCAAATACGGGTTCGTTCGGATCGAAAAAACGTTGCCAGGTGGCTGCTGTGATCTCCGGCGCCAAGCTGGTATCCCCCTGGCGGCCATAGAAAGCGTTGTAGCCATCCCAGAGCGGCCTCCAGGCCCGGAGGTCAGTCGGCTGAATCGGGCGAATGAGGACGGGGTTGTGCATGAAGCTAGGGGGTGAAGGCGGTGCCAACCGCCTATTCCATGGGCTGGACAATGCTGTAGCCAAGCACTGTACGCGCCTTTCTCAGGTTGTCCAGATAGTGCGGCATGTCGGCCACCTCAACGACATCCTTGTTGGAGCTGTAGGTATACACATCGAGGACGCTGCCTGGTGTCACGCTGACTTTGGACTCCATGACAAAACTGGGGTCTTCCACCTTCGCATTTCCCCCCTTGAGCTGCCATGCCTGTGGCACAAGAATCCGCAAGGTCTGCGCCACCTGCACCGGATAGGCCAAACCAAGCGGCACCTCGCGATAAGTCGTCTTGGGGTTGCGCAGGAACTCATTCACGTCAGGCGCCGCAAAATAGGCTTCCATGTGTTTGTCATCACGCTTCTTCCAGAAATCGGTGATGCGGTAATACTCGGTCAGAAACAACTGATTGGAATCCAACTTGTCGTAAACGCTGAAGGGCTTGAGTACCTGTAAACCGGCATAGTAGGACGAATAGAAGTTTGCGAATTGCGACTGTGTCCGCTCTGCGGACTCCAGACTCAAATGGCTGCGCATGGATTCGGCGCTGCGCCCTTCAAAGGTGGTGGTGACCGTGAGATCCACCGGCCGCCCCCATCCTGCCGAGCTGTCGTAAACCGTCAGCACACGGCGGGTATAGGTGTTGGCCGGGCCATCCTGCATTTGCTGCAACGCATCCACCTGTGACCTCACCGGCAGTACATAACCGTGGTTGGGCTGGGAGATATCTCCCAGACGCCCCATCTGGGGTGACAAGGTGGCATCCAGCCAGAACTCGCGACCCTCGATACGCGCGCCCACCAGCACATGGTTGAAGGACAGCGGAGACGGCAGATCGTTGCGCAATGCCCCACCATAACTGGTATGCGCCAGGACAGGATAGACCTCGATGTCCAGAGCACGCAGCAAGGTGAGCAACAACAAGGTCTTGTCCTTGCAGTCCCCATAACGACGCGCCAGCACCAAGGCTGGGGGATTGGGGGCATGGGTGTTCACTCCGACCTCCACCCCCATGTAGCGGATACTTTTTTGCACCCACTGCAAGGCTTCCATGGCTTGGTCTGAGGGTGTCGATCCACGGGCCTTGATCTGTTCTACCAACATGTGCAGTTCCTGTGGCAAAGGCAGCGTGGACCGATACATCGGCTCCGCCCAACGCACCACGGCATTCCAATTGGGAAAGTCACTCCATTGCAGGCGCTGCTGCAGGTCATGCCAACGCGGGAGGTCATCCCGCCATGGCATCGCGCCCACATCTTTGGCGCGCCACAGGTACTCATTGACGCCGCCTTTGACGGAATGCTGGACCGGCTCACGCGCATGCAACACACGGGTGGCAATGGCTTGGCCACTGGGTGCCAGCAACCGTGCCTGCACTTGATGCACCGGCACGCCCCATTGCAGCTCGAAGCCCCCAAAAAGGTGGCCGTTGAATACCGGATTGCTGCCACGCAAGGTGTAGGAATACTCCACCACGTCGCCCACCCGCACACCTTCCAGAAAGATATTGGCGGTCTTGGTTCCGTCGAACACCAACTGCTCCAACGAGCGCTCCCGCTGCAACACCTTGACAGCATCACTCCTGAGCTGCTCAATCGCTTGCCGTCCCCGCCAGATCGTCACCGTATGCAACTGCAAGACCTGGTACGAGGGGTCAAAGCGGATCTCGATGTTGGATGACTGTTGCAACCCAGCCACGCTGGCGATCCTGAACGCGTAATGCTGAAACGCCTGCTGCTGAACGCCCACCAGGCTGGTCTGCCTGTCCACCAAAAGATAGGTGACACCCCCACTTTGGTGTTGCGCATCGTCTGGGACGCTGTCGTCATAGGCGACAGGACTCACCCATGCCGGAACCGGCACCATCTGGTAGTCCTGGGCAGTCTGGGCCCGCACTGGCACCAGCAGCACCAGCACAGTCAGGAAGACGCGCAGCATCCAGGCGCAAAAAACAGAACTACGGATTCGCATTGCCTGTGGGAAGTACATGGCCGTTCAGGAACAGTTGTGAGGATTTGAATTCAATCGTGCTGAGTAAGGTGTTGTTCTCCACCGTCAGCAGCCCATTGTTCAGGCCAGTTGCCAGCATGCTCGCCAATTGCTCCTTGGCCGCCTTGTCAAGCTGCTGCGGCGAGATGACCTGACCGGGTTGTGCCGCTGCGCGCAGTTGTGTGCCAACGATGTTGCGGATGTACATATCTACCATGGCCATGGGCAGGCTAACATTGAACCGCAATGCCATCTGTGTGAGCATCTGCTCCGGCGCCGATAGGTCCAGGCCTGGCGGCCATGCGATACGACCATCCATATGGGCGGTCATGCCATGGTACTGAACCGACAGATCCGAGATGTCTATCGTCAGACCCTGCCGGAACATGGCCCGGAGCATCGCGTTGTTGCTCTGCTGGATGACGGCGGCGAGGGCGCTCTGGGCGAGATCACTGGTTTGCACTCGCCGTTGACCCGCCACGTAGGTGGCCAGCAGCTTGCCGTCCAGATCGGCCACACGGGCTGCCAGATGGATGCGCCCCAGGCCATCCGAGGGCCAGCGGACCGAGTCGATGGCACTCTCAAACGCCACATCCACCCGATTGCCATGCGGCTTCGTCTCCAGTCGAAACGAGGTGTCACCGATCTCCCAGTCGGTATTCGATGGGCCATGGCGGACATGGAGCCGCCCCATCGTGAAGCGGTTGAGGCCCAGCCATAGCCCCAAGCTACCCTTGTGCACATTCTCGGCGTACTGGAGCTGGGAAAATTCCACGCCAGATCCCAGGCGGTCGTTGCTACGGACAAAAGGGACTTTCACAACCAGGCTTTTTTGCCGCACTTTGCGCCCGAATTCCGCCTTGCCCGTCAGTTCGGAAACCTCCAGTACATCATCATGCCAAGCATCCATGGAGAACACCAACTCGGCATCCCCATTTTTTTTGCGCGTGCCCTTCAGGTGCAGGGGATGGTCATGGCCGAAGACCTTGATCAGCTTCTGCCTGCTGGGTTCAGAAAAGCGGAATTTGTTCAGGGCCACGATGCCATTGGGGTCGGCCGCATCGAAAAAAGGCATTAACTCGGTCAACAAAGCCGCATACGCACGATAGGTATCCGTCTGCGTCAATTCAGCGACCATGTTGGCCGTTGAATCTTTGTGACTGGACGCCACGACAGGTTCCGCGTGGCCGTGACAGACCACGCTAGCCAAACAGAGGGCCGCGCACAACCGAACTCGCATCAGACATCTTTTCATCGTTCTGGCCTCACACATGCGTTTCAACGCATGCCTCCCAAGGTTGCTCTCTCAGACTTTCCATTATGCATGGGCATGTACGTGGTGCACCATCCATTGACGCCCCTCAGGCACGGACTGATCAATCCAGAATCAGCGCCAACACGACACCCCGGCAATGCCAGCAAGTGCACCCGCCTGGTCCGCCAGAAAGACACCCCACCCCTGGTATCCC
>NZ_JAHFZF010000057.1 GCF_018619435.1 Rhodoferax sp. U11-2br
AATCTGGTCATACGCCTTGGCTTGACCACCAAATTTGGCTGCCAGCACAGTGGTGATGGCCGCAGTCAGGGTGGTTTTGCCGTGGTCAACGTGACCAATGGTGCCCACATTAACGTGGGGCTTGGTACGTGCGAATTTTTCTTTTGCCATTTTGTGACTCCGAAAAGTAAAAAACCGTCGAACTAAAAAATCTGGTGCCCATTCCGGGAATCGGACCCGGGACCTCTCCCTTACCAAGGGAGTGCTCTGCCACTGAGCCAAATGGGCGAAATCTTGTCAAATCGATCAAACTGTGGAGCGGGGTAGGAGAATCGAACTCCTCGCTTTAGCTTGGAAGGCTAAGGTATTACCACTATACGAACCCCGCACAAATCAACCCTACAGACAACTTCTGCAGAGCCCCATGCCTTGAGCACGCGCCCCATCGGCTACACAACAATCAATTCATCACTGGTGGAGAGGGATGGATTCGAACCATCGTACTCGTAAGAGGGCAGATTTACAGTCTGCTGCCATTAACCACTCGGCCACCTCTCCAGGGTGAGCACAAGATTATGCCATGTAGTTTTGCTTTTGTCGCGAGCACCGCAATGTTTTTAACATCAAACACAAAAATTACATTGGTAAGACTGATGCATGGCTTCATTTGAGGCCATGATGCTTTTCACGCCAAGCTCTGGCCTGCGAAAAATGCCCACACCCAATAAATGGCAACGGCGGACGCAGCGCTGACAAGGGTGAGGGGTGGTTGGCGCACAACACCAGATGGCGCTTGGCATCAATCAAAGCCCGCTTGCTCTGCGCGTGGCTACCCCACAACATGAAGACAACGGGCGCCGCATTTTGCGAGACCGTCTGGATGATGCTGTCGGTCAACATCTCCCAGCCTTTGCCCGAATGGCTGGCAGGCTGCCCCTCCTCCACCGTCAGACAGGTGTTGAGCAGTAACACGCCATGGCGCGCCCAGCGCACCAGACTGCCACCTGGGCTGGGAAACACCGGCGGTGGTTCACCCAGATCACGCTGTAACTCCTTGAAGATATTGCGCAAGGAAGGCGGCAACGCCACACCGGGCGCGACCGAAAATGCCAGCCCTTCGGCCTGGCCCCGGCCATGGTACGGGTCCTGCCCCAGGATGACCACTCGCACCGCGTCGGGCGGGGTCAATTCCAGTGCACGCAGCGGCGCGGGGGGAAAGACGACCGCACCGCTGTCCAGGCGCTGACGCAGAAACGCCAACAAAGCGGCGCCCTTGTCAGATTCAAAAAAGTGAGCTACCAACCCTTGCCAACCGGTGGCTACAGGCCAATTTTCTGGATCAGCTGATGTCAGTTGCGTCGTTTCAACCATGGCGCGTGAGACTCCCTGGGCTCAGATCAACCAAACAACGCCACCAGTGCTTCACCCGGCTCAGGCACCCGCATGAAGGCTTCGCCAACCAAAAAGGCGTTGACACCCGCCGCACCCATGCGCAACACATCGTCGCGGGTGTGGATGCCGCTTTCACACACCAGCAAACGGTCTGCGGGGATGTCTTTCATCAGCGTCAGTGTGGTGTCGAGTGACACCTCAAAGGTTTTCAGGTTGCGGTTGTTGATACCAATCAGCGGGGTCTTGAGCTTGAGGGCGCGCTGCAACTCGTCTGCGTCATGCACCTCCACCAGCACCGCCATGTCCAGGCTGCGGGCGATGGCCTCAAACTCTTTCATCTGCGCGTCATCCAGGCAGGCGGCGATCAGTAACACCGCATCAGCCCCCATGACGCGGGACTCGTAGATTTGGTAGGCATCCACCATAAAGTCTTTGCGCAACACCGGCAACTGGCAGGATGCGCGGGCCTGTTTCAGGTAGTCCACGCTGCCCTGGAAAAACTGCTGGTCGGTCAGCACCGACAGGCAGGCTGCGCCAAATTCGGCGTAACTCTGGGCGATGTCGGCCGGGATGAAGTCGGCACGGATAACGCCTTTGGACGGACTGGCTTTTTTGATTTCGGCAATCACCGCTGGCTGGCCTGCGGTGATCTTGGTACGCAGGGCACCCACAAAATCACGGGTCAGCACCCGGCTCTCTGCGTCGGCGCGCACCACGTCGAGTGGTTTGCGATTTTTGGCGGCGGCCACTTCTTCGTGTTTCACCGCCACAATGTTGTTCAGGATATCAGTCATGTTTGGAGGCCTCAGGGGTGGCAGAAAAAGAGTCGGCAGGGGTGGCGCCTAGTTTCAGGATGTTGACAAACACACGTTTCATCAGCACCCCGACCACGATGAAAAAGACCGAAATGCCGATCGCGATGGCGGCACCATCGGTATGGAGCAGCTGCATCATGCGGCCACACTCAGGCTGTGCGCCAGAGTGACCAGTTCACCCAGCTTGGCTTTGGCCGCGCCTGATTCAAGAGCAAGCCGTGCTTTCTGGATACCGGCCGCCATCGAATCCACAACATTGGCCGCATACAGCGCAACACCGGCGTTGAAGATCACAATCTCCTTGGCCGGGCCGTCCACATTGTCCAGCACCCCCAACAACATGGCGCGCGATTGCTCGGGTGTCTCGACCTTGAAGGCGCGGGTGCTGGCCATGGTCAGGCCAAAGTCTTCGGGGTGGATTTCATACTCGGTGACCTTGCCGTCTTTGAGTTCACCCACCAAGGTGGCGGCGCCCAGTGACACTTCGTCCAGGCCGTCCTTGCCGTACACCACGACTGCGTGTTCGGTGCCCAGACGCTCCAGCGCACGCACCTGAATACCGACCAGATCAGGGTGAAACACGCCCATCAAAATATTGGGTGCGCCCGCCGGGTTGGTCAATGGCCCGAGCAGGTTAAAAATCGTCTTGACACCCATCTCGCGGCGCACCGGCGCCACGTTTTTCATAGCAGGGTGGTGGTTCGGCGCAAACATGAAGCCCACCCCCACCTGCGCGATGCACTGGGCGATCGCTTCGGGCTTGAGGTTGATGTTGACACCGAGCGACTCCATCACGTCAGCGCTGCCACTCTTGCTGCTGACACTGCGACCGCCGTGTTTGCTGACCTTGGCACCTGCGGCTGCGGCCACAAACATGGCGCAGGTCGAGATGTTGAAGGTGTGGGAGCTGTCGCCGCCGGTGCCCACGATGTCCACCAGATGGGTTTTGTCGGTGACATCGACCTTGGTGGCGAACTCGCGCATCACCTGCGCGGCGGCGGTGATCTCGCCGATGGTTTCTTTCTTGACACGCAAGCCGGTGATGAAGGCCGCCAACATCACCGGCGACCATTCACCGGCCATGATCTGGCGCATGATGTAGAGCATCTCGTCGTGAAAAATCTCACGGTGCTCAATGGTGCGCAACAGCGCTTCCTGCGGGGTGATTTTGATGGTGTGTGTCATACGCGCTCCTGGTGCGGTCGATACAGAATCTACGAGACGGGATTGTCGGTCAGGGCCAGTTTGAGGCCGAAGGTGATGAACAGGGCGCCAGCGACGCGGTCCAGCCAGTGCATGCCACGCTGCACTAGGCTGGCCCGGCGCGCCATCCAGGCCGCTGCCAGCGCCCAGCCGGTGTTGACCGGAATGGCATTCACATTGAACAACACTCCAAGTGCCAGAAACACCCAGGTGGTCTGTGTTGTGCCTGGGGTGATGAACTGCGGCACAAAGGCCAGAAAAAAGATCGCCACCTTGGGGTTGAGCACATTGGTCCAGAAACCGCCGCTGTACACCCGCCACAGATCAGCGGGTATCGGCGCACTGGCTTCGGTGCCCGCGCTGGGCAGCAAATTCCCCTGAGCACGCGAGAACAGCAAACGAACACCCACATACAGCAGGTAGGCCGCACCCGCCCACTTGAGCAGGTTAAACGCGGTGGCCGAGGCCGCCAGCAAGGCCCCCACCCCCAGCGCTGCGGCAAAGATATGCACAAAACAGCCGGTGGTGATGCCCAGCCCGGCCACGATGCCCGCGCGCGCACCACTGCGCAGCGCATGGGTCACGATGTACAACACATCGGGGCCGGGAGTCAGGTTCAGCAACCAACCGGCGGCGATGAACAGCAGAAGTTGGTGGGTATCGGGCATGGCGCGCGCTCAGTGGTGTTCAAAATAGGCACGTATCACCGACACCGCGCGGTCGATGCCTGCGGCATCCACATCCAGGTGGGTGACAAAACGCAACCGGTACAAGCCGGTGGCCAGCACCCCGTGCGACTTGAGATGCGGTATCAGCCCGACCCCGCGCGCCTTGGCGCCATCCACCAAGTCCACAAACACGATGTTGGTCTGCGGTGGCTCCACCACCACACCGGGCAGGCCCTGCAGTCCGTCGGCCAGACGGCGCGCCAGCGCATGGTCGTCGGCCAGCCGCGCCACATGGTGGTCCAGCGCGTGACTACCCGCTGCGGCCAGAATGCCAGCCTGACGCATGCCGCCACCGACCATCTTGCGGATGCGGTGGGCGCGGGCGATGAAGTCGGCGCTGCCGCACAGGACCGAGCCGATCGGTGCACCCAGGCCTTTGCTCAAACACACCGACACACTGTCAAAACACTGGGCGATGCGGCGTGCCTCTTGGACGATTACTTCATAAGTGATAGCTTCTTTCTCTTGATTGACGAGGGCTTGAGGCTGATTTGACGCATGCCCTTCAGCCAGCTGCGTGGCCTGCGCTACCGCCGCGTTAAACAGCCGCGCGCCGTCCAGGTGCCGCGCCAGACCGTGGCTTTTGGCCAAATCGGTTGCCGCTTGCACATAGTCCAAGGGCAGCAGCTTGCCGCCAAAGGTGTTCTCCAGCGTGAGCAGCCGGGTCTTGGCAAAGTGGGCGTCGTCGGGCTTGATGGCCGCTTCGATGTCGACCAGCGCCAATGTGCCGTCAGCTTGGTGCTCCAGCGGCTGGGGCTGGATGCTGCCCAGCACCGCCGCGCCACCGCCCTCCCAGCGGTAGGTGTGCGCCATCTGGCCCACGATGTACTCGTCACCGCGCTGGCAGTGCGCCATCAGGCCACACAGATTGCTTTGTGTGCCGGTCGGAACAAATAACGCGGCCTCAAAACCCAGCATGTTGGCCAGCTTGGTCTGCAGGGCATTCACGCTGGGGTCGTCGCCAAACACATCGTCGCCGACGGGTGCGGCGGCCATGGCGGCACGCATGGCGGGGGTGGGCTGGGTGACGGTGTCACTGCGGAGGTCAATGATTGTCGTCATATTTTCAAACCTTTTTGGCCTCTAGCCCTTATTCAACAAGGGCTAGAAGCTATGTTTACTGAAGCGGCTTGCGCCTCAAGCGCGCTGGCTGTCGGCGGTGCGCGGGGCCAGGAAGTTCTTCAGCATCGCGTGGCCGTGTTCGGTCAGGATGCTCTCCGGGTGGAACTGCACGCCTTCGATGTCCAACGTGCTGTGTTTGACCCCCATGATTTCACCGTCATCGGTCCAGGCGGTGACTTTCAGGCAGGCCGGGCAGTTGTCACGCTTGATCGCCAGCGAGTGGTAACGGTTCACGGTGAACTGCGCGGGCAAGCCTGCAAACACACCTTCCTGCGTGGTGCTGATGGTTGAGGTTTTGCCGTGCATGAGCTGCTGCGCCCGCACGATGGTGCCACCAAAGGCCGCGCCAATCGCCTGGTGGCCCAGACAGACGCCCAGAATTGGCAGCTTGTCGGCAAAGTGTTTGATCGCCGCGACCGAAATGCCCGCCTCGGCAGGGGAACACGGGCCGGGAGAGATCACCAAGCGGTCCAGCTGGCCCGCCGCCAGCAAGACATCGATCTCGTCCAGTGTGATTTCATCGTTGCGCGCCACGGTGACCTGCGCCCCCAACTCGCCCAGGTACTGGACGATGTTGTAGGTGAAGCTGTCGTAGTTGTCGATCATCAGGAGTTGGATGGCTTGGCTCATGATTTACTCCAGTCCTTCTTCAACCAGTTCCGCCGCGAGTAACAAGGCGCGCGCCTTGGCTTCGGTTTCTTTCCATTCCAGCTCGGGCACCGAGTCGGCCACCACACCGGCAGCCGCCTGCACATAGAGCATCTGGTCCTTGATGATGCCGGTGCGGATCGCAATCGCCACGTCCATGTCACCCGCGTAACTCAGGTAACCGCAGGCGCCACCATAGATGCCGCGTTTGGTCGGCTCCAGCTGGTCGATCAGCTCCATCGCATGCACCTTGGGTGCACCTGTGAGCGTGCCCGCCGGGAAGGTGGCTTTGAGCACGTCCATGCTGCTCATGCCGTCCAGCAGCGTGCCTTCGACGTTGCTCACGATGTGCATCACATGGCTGTAACGCTCGACGCAGAACGCGTCGGTGACTTTGACGCTGCCAATTTGAGCAATGCGGCCAATGTCGTTGCGCGCCAGATCAATCAGCATGACGTGTTCGGCGCGCTCTTTGGGGTCGTTGATCAATTCAACTTCGGCGGCTTTGTCCAGCTCGGGTGTGGCGCCGCGCGGGCGTGTGCCCGCCAGCGGGCGGATGGTGACCTTTTGCGCGATCTTGTCACCCACCGTGACCTGCTCCTGGCGCACCAGAATCTCGGGGCTGGCCCCCACCACATGGAAGTCCGCGCCGCCGTCGATAGCACCGCTGAAGTTGTAGTAATACATGTAGGGGCTGGGGTTGAGCGAACGCAGTGCGCGGTACAGGCTCAAAGGGCTTTGGGTATAGCGCTTTTTGATGCGCTGACCCACCTGCACCTGCATGAAGTCGCCACCTGCGATCAACTCTTTGGCACGCTCCACCGCGGCGATGTAGTCGGCCTTGGCAAAGTCGCGCACGGCCCTCTGGCTGGTGCTGGGCAGAATCTCGGGCGCCTGTACCGAATCACGCAGCAAGGCCTTGAGCTCCGCTAGCCTATGGGTAGCACGCTCATAAGCACCCGCCTGGGCTGGGTCGGCATACACCATCAGATGCAGGGTGCCTGAGAGATTGTCGATGACAGCCAGCTCCTCACACTGCAGCAGCAAGATGTCAGGGGTACCCAGCTCATCGGGCGGGCAAGTGGCTTGCAGCTTTTTCTCGATGTAACGCACCGCGTCATAACCAAAATAACCGGCCAAACCGCCGCAGAAACGCGGCATGCCGGGCTGCAGCGCCACCTTGAAGCGCTTCTGGTAGTCGGCAATGAAATCCAGCGGGTTGGCGCTGGACGTTTCCACCACCACACCGTCGGTCACCACCTCGGTGCGGGCGTGTGCACCAAAACCACTGGCGCGCAATAAGGTGCGGGCGGGCAGACCGATGAAGCTGTAGCGGCCAAACCGTTCTCCCCCCACCACCGACTCCAGCAAAAAGCTGAAAGCCGCGCTGCGGGTAAGTTTCAGGTAGAGCGAGAGCGGGGTTTCAAGGTCGGCAAACGCCTGGGCGCTGACCGGAATGCGGTTAAAGCCCTGAGCGGCCAACGCATCAAATTCAGATTGAGACATCACGACAACGGGTTCTTTCCATAAAACGCCGCTGGCCTGAGCCAACCCGTCACATCAAGACAGGGCACGTCAACAGGTTCCATCCGGCTGCAGCGCGGGGCTGCGGTTCATTCAAACAGGCGGTGATTGTCAGCGCAGGGCCGACGGCATGTGCAGCGGGCGCCAGGGCCAGGCTCCCCGGTCGCTGCAACCTGTGAGGATGATTTTGTGGATGAACATGGTTTGAGTGTAGCAAAGCAACTGGCTGGCACAGGTGATGCTTGTGTCAATTTGCCCCTAATCCACAAAGTGACATGGTTGTTGCTGACTGACTGAATTGCCGACTTGTTTATGACAAAACACATGATGCAGCGCAACAAAACAGCCATATGGCCTTGGGACAATCGGCGCCATTGATGACTTACTCAGTTGGAGAGGTTTAGAACATGTTTTCTTTTTTTCGTACCCTGCGCGGCAAAGTGGTGGGTGTCACTGGCGCCCTGGTGCTTTTGGGGCTGTTGGTCCTGAGCACAACCAATTTGTGGATGGCCCGGCAAAACGCCCTGGCCTCCTTGGCTGACCAGACACGTGCCCTGGCCCACGCCCATGCGGTGGGCGTGGCAGACTGGATGGCGAGTCGACACCAGGTGGTCAAGTCAGTGGCAAGCAAGATCGCAGAACCCGACCCGGTGCCCTATTTGCAAGAGGCCAAGGTCGCTGGCGATGTAGACAGCGTGTATGTCGCCTACCCCGACAAGCGCATTGTTTTTTCAGAAAACCAGAACCTCCCACCGGGTTACGACCCGACTGCCCGGCCTTGGTACAAAAAAGCTGAAGCTGCCACCGGCCCGGTGGTGACCGATCCCTATGTGGACGCCGCTAGCAAAAAGCTGGTGATCACCTTTGCTTCGGCCATCCAGTCTGGCGGCCAGTTGCAGGCGGTGACGGCAGCAGATGTTTTCATGGACGGTGTGGTCCGCAACATCGCCTCGATTCGCCCGACCCCGGGCACCTACGGCATGGTGGTGTCCAAAGACGGGCGCATTGTGGTGCATGAGGACAGCGCGTTGCTGCTCAAACCGTTGTCTGACGTTGCACCAACGCTGGCCAGCCGCTCGGTGGAATCACTCATCCAGAGTGAAGGCCTGCAGGAGCTGGAGATCAACCATGAAACCCGACTGATCCAGGCGCAAGCGATCCCGGGCACCGACTGGGTTCTGATCGTGGCCCTGAAGCCCTCTGAGGCACTGGCGGGTGTCAACGCAATGATGTGGTCGTCCATCGTCAGCAGCTTGGTGCTGGCCCTGGTCACGGTGCTACTCATTGCCGCACTGTTGAGCAGCCTGCTCAAACGCCTGCCGATCCTGCGTGATGCGATGGACGACGTTGGGGCAGGTCATGGGGATTTGACACACCGTGTGCCGGTGAGTGGCAATGACGAACTCGCGGCCATTGGTTCGGGCTTCAACCAGTTCGCCGAAAAAGTGCAGGCGGTGCTGATCAGTGTGCGCCAACATGCCGAGGGCGTGGCCACCGCCAGCGCCGAGATCGCCCAAGGCAACCAGGACTTGTCTTCGCGCACCGAGTCCCAGGCCAGTGCATTGCAGGAGACCGCGGCCAGCATGGAACAGCTCAGCTCCACAGTCAGACAAAACGCCGACAACGCCCGCCAGGCCAACCAACTGGCCCAAAACGCCAGCTCTGTGGCCATCAAGGGCGGCGAAGTGGTCGCCCAGGTGGTCGACACCATGAAA
>NZ_JAHFZF010000058.1 GCF_018619435.1 Rhodoferax sp. U11-2br
GCGCCAGCCCCCGCCGCTGCACCCATGGCAGAACCGGCACCGACCGCAACACCTGCAGCACCCGCTACCTCGGCCAAGATGCCCTTGGTGGATGCCAAAGACCCGCAAGCCCTGGCCCTGGGTTATGTCAGTGATGCGGCCCAGGTTGACAAGGCCAAGTACAAAACATTTGTGGCGGGCAGCCACTGCGCGACCTGCGCCTTGTACCAAGGCCAGGCCAGTGACACCGAGGGCGGCTGTCCGTTGTTCCCCGGCAAACATGTGGCCGCCAAAGGCTGGTGCAGCGCCTGGGCCAAAAAGGCATAGTTTGATGAAAAATCAGATGCTGGCCCTTATGAATCAAGGGCTAGTAGCTACGTTTTAAGCAGCAAACCAGCGTCTGGACCAAGACGCTGGTGGTTACAGGCGGGTGCCTGCTGAAGCACCCTCGCCTGCTGCAGCGGTCTCAGGCGGCCAGACTCTGGATGTGCTGCAGCTGCTGCCCCAGGTGGCTGCGCAGCCAGCGCAGCGACTTGCCAAACCAGCTGCGGCACAACCACAGCAGCAGGCCACCCAGAGTCAACAACACCAGCCCCACCACCGCGTGCGTCTTGGGGCCTGAATGGCCCAGGTGGGACAACTCGACCTGCTGGTCACCGTCGCGGATGTCGAGCTTTTTGATCGACCCATCGGCGCCTTTCTCCAGGCTGAAGGTTTTGTTGCCCTCGCTGGCCTGGATCGTCACGCCACCGTCGGCGCCATGTTCCACACGCACGTGGTCATCGGCACCGGCGCCCTGGACGCGAATGCCAGGCGTGTGGCGGTTGACACTGGCGTCGATCACCACCGGGCCGATGCCACTGGTGTTGAGGACAAACTGGTTGGCAGGCGGCCAGCCAAACAGGCCCTGGCTGGTAGACACCACCAGCAGCACCAGACCCGCCAGCGCTAGGCTGCCACCAACGACAGACAGCACCGTCAACACCGCTAGGTAACACAGGAAAGGCACAGCCAGCGCCAGGTTCATGAAACCCAGCGCGGCGGTGGCGGCGCACAAGGCCCACAGGTTCCTGGGGGAGCGGCGCGACTCCCAGGCACCCAGGCGCCGCTGTGCAATCAGCTCACGCGCCAGCTTGAGCGGGTCACCGAGTTTGGCTGCCACATCGGTCTCGCTCTGACCGTCGGCCAGGGCATCGGCAAAGTAGCTGGCGTAGTCTTGCAGGATCTCGTCGCGCTCGGCGGCGCTGAGGGTTGAGAGCGCCTCGGACAAAGCTTTGAGGAAGGTTTCGCGGTTCATAGAGCACCTTTCTGGGTGGGGTTGGTGGGGCGCGGCTGTAACACGCTGTTGATTTCGGCAACAAACTCTTGCCATTCCTGGCTCATCATGGCCAGGGCTTCGACGCCACTGGCGCTGAGCCGGTAGTACTTGCGGGCCGGGCCAGTGACCGACTCCTGCAGGTAGGTTTGCACCCAGCCTTCGTCCTGCAGACGGCGCATCAGGGGGTACACCGTGCCTTCGCTGATGGCCATGTGGGCGCTGAGCTGCTGCACCAGTTCATAGGTGTAGCTGTCCGCACGTTGGAGGATGGCCAGCACACACATCTCGATGGCGCCTTTGCGCAGCTGGGTTTTTAAAGCCATGTTCATGATGATGGGTGGCAACAAGTAGGTGGATGTACTATGCAATACAAGGTAGCGGAATCATAAACACATCTACTATGCATTACAAGGTAGCAACAGAAATTTTTTTACCACCATGAAAAAGGGAGGCCCAAGCCTCCCTTTTTTGTTGAGGCGCCAGCGCCCCCCGGTCTGCGAACAGCCTCAGGCCACGCCGTGTGCCTTGAACCAGGCCAGTGCACGGGCGAAGCCATCAGCCGCCTCGTCCTTGCGGTAGCTGGAACGATAGTCGGCGTGGAAGGCGTGGGGTGCATCCTTGTAGACGACAAACTCGCTGGCTTTGGCGGCGGGGTTGCCGTGCGCGCCGGCGTCGGACAGCGCGTCTTTCATCTGGTTGATGGTGGTGAGCGGGATGCCGCCATCCTGTCCGCCATACAAACCCAGCACCGGTGCTTTTAAACCCGCTGCCAGGTCCAGCGGGTGTTTGGGCGTGAGGTCTGAGGCGGTGCCGACCAGGCGACCATACCAGGCCACACCGGCCTTCACGTTCTTGCTTTGCTCAGCGTACAGCCAGGTGATGCGCCCTCCCCAGCAAAAGCCGGTGATACCCACTTTTTTGGTGTTGCCCCCATTGGCACCGGCCCAGGTCACCGCACCGTCCAGGTCGGCCATGACCTGAGCGTCAGGCACTTTGGAGACCACCTCGGCCATCAGTTTGGGCATCTGGGTGTAGCTGCTGGCATCCCCCTGACGGGCGAACAGATCAGGCGCAATCGCCAAATACCCGGCCTTGGCAAAACGGCGGCAGGTGTCGGCAATGTACTCGTGCACCCCAAAAATCTCGTGCACCACCAGCACCACCGGCAGATTGGTTTTTCCCTCGGGCGCGGCGTAATAAAACGGCACGGTGAAGCCCTGCATGTCGTAGACACTCTCACCTGTGCGCAGGCCGTCCGCCGGGGTCTTGATCGCGGTCTGCGCCATGATCGGCATGGCCGCTGCGGCGTAGCCCACGCCGAGCGCAACTTTAAGCGCGGTGCGGCGGTTGGCACCGGCCTCGGTGGTCTGGCCTGGCAGCAGGGACGAAAAATCCTGGGTCTGATCCTGATTGAGCACGGGTGCCTCCTTGTGTAAAAGTGGCAGCTTAGCGGCAGTGGTCAACCCACCGGTGTGTGGGGTAATTTCTGGCGAAATCCGCTATGCTCAGGTCAGCCAGCCAGACCGACGGAGACCCCGCGCTACTGGCTGCATGGTCCGGCAAAACATAGGCTACCCGCCTGCTGCTGCGCCGGTTGATTCATTCTGAAGCAAGACAAAAGCTTGCAAGGAGACAAAAACATGCCTCAGCGCCAGCCGCTACACCTGCACGTGCCAGAGCCCACCGGGCGCCCTGGTTGTGACACGGATTTCTCTTACCTCCCCCTATCCAAAGCCGGTGCCAAACGCCGCCCCCCCGTCGACGTTGCCGCCGCACAGACCAATGACCTGGCGTTTGCCCTGATCCGGGTGCTTGACGACACAGGCCAAGCCGTGGGGCCCTGGGCACCGCAGATGGACACAGCGCTGTTGAAGCGGGGCTTACGCGCCATGCTGCTCACACGCGCTTTTGACGCCCGCATGCTGATCGCCCAGCGGCAAAAAAAGATGTCGTTTTACATGCAGTGCCTGGGCGAAGAAGCCATAGCCTGCGCCCACGCGCTGGCGCTGGGCGCGGGTGACATGTGTTTTCCCACCTACCGCCAGCAAGGCCTGCTGCTGGCGCGCGAGGACAACAACATGGTCGAGATGATCTGCCAGCTCTACAGCAACAGCCGCGACCCGATGAAAGGGCGCCAGCTGCCGGTGATGTATTCGAGCAAAAAACAGGGCTTTTTCTCGATCTCGGGCAACCTCGCCACCCAGGTGATCCAGGCGGTGGGCTGGGCCATGGCCAGCGCCATTCAGGGCGATGACAAGGTGGCCAGCGCCTGGATTGGCGACGGCGCCACCGCCGAGGCCGACTTCCACACCGCACTGACTTTTGCGCATGTCTACCACGCACCGGTGATCATCAATGTGGTCAACAACCAGTGGGCGATTTCAACCTTTCAGGCGATTGCGGGTGGTGAAGGCACCACCTTTGCCGCACGTGGTGCGGGCTGTGGCATTGCCTCCTTGCGGGTCGATGGCAACGATTTTTTAGCGGTGTATGCGGCCTCCAAATGGGCGCTGGAGCGTGCCCGCAGCAACCTCGGGCCGACCCTGATCGAGTGGGTGACCTACCGCGCCGGACCGCACTCCACCAGCGACGACCCCAGCAAATACCGGCCCGCCAACGATGTGGCGCGTTTTCCACTCGGCGACCCGATCACCCGCCTGAAACAACACCTGATCCAGCTAGGCATCTGGAGTGATGCCGATCACGAGATGCTGAAAAAAGAGGTGGAGGCCGAGGTGCTGGCCGCACAGAAAGAGGCTGAACAATTCGGCAGCCTGGCCAACAGCCACACGCTGGATCTGGCCAGCATGTTTGAGGATGTCTACAAAGACATGCCTGCGCATTTGGTGCGCCAGCGCGCTGAACTGGGAGCCTCGTCATGAGCGACAACAACACCCGCCCCATGGCGACGGCACACAACGGCCAACAAGCCGCGAACTCGACTTCAGACAACGGCAGCACCTCCCAAATGACCATGATCCAGGCCTTGCGTTCGGCCATGGACGTGATGCTGACGCGTGACCCGAAAGTGGTCGTTTACGGCCAGGACATCGGCTACTTTGGTGGTGTGTTTCGCTGCACCGAAGGCCTGCAACAGAAACACGGCAAGCAGCGGGTGTTTGACGCACCGATCTCCGAAGGTGGCATTGTGGGCACGGCGGTCGGCATGGGTGCCTACGGCCTGCGCCCAGTGGTCGAGATCCAGTTTGCCGACTACGTCTACCCGGCCACTGACCAGATCGTGTCAGAGGCGGCGCGGCTGCGATACCGCTCGGCGGGGGACTTCAGCTGCCCGATCACCATTCGTATGCCCTGTGGTGGTGGCATCTACGGCGGCCAGACCCACAGCCAGAGCCCCGAGGCCATGTTCACCCAGGTCTGTGGCCTGCGCACGGTGATGCCGTCCAACCCCTATGACGCCAAAGGCCTGCTGATAGCGGCGATTGAAAACGACGACCCGGTCATTTTTCTGGAACCCAAACGCCTGTACAACGGCCCGTTTGACGGCCACCACGACCAACCCGTGGTGCCCTGGAGCAAACACCCGCAGGGCCAGGTGCCAAATGGCTATTACACCGTACCGCTGGACAGCGCCTCTGTGTATAAACCGGGCCAAGCCATCACAGTGATTGCCTATGGCACTATGATCTATGTAGCAGAAGCAGCTGCACGTGAGAGCGGCATCGACGCCGAAATCATCGACCTGCGCAGCCTGTGGCCGCTCGATCTGGACACCTTGGTGGCATCGATCAAAAAAACGGGCCGCTGTGTCATCGTGCACGAAGCCACCCGCACCAACGGACTGGGCGCAGAGTTGTCTGCGCTGATCCAGGAACATTGTTTCTACCATCTGGAGGCACCGATTGAACGTGTCACCGGTTGGGACACCCCCTACCCGCATGCGCAGGAGTGGGCCTACTTTCCCGGCCCGGCACGTCTGGCGGCGGCCTTCCACCGTGTGATGGGGGCATAAACCATGACGATCCACAACATCAAGATGCCCGACATCGGCGAAGGCATTGCCGAGGTGGAACTGGTGGCCTGGCGCGTTGCGGTGGGTGACCAGGTGGTCGAGGACCAGATCCTGGCCGACGTGATGACCGACAAGGCCACGGTGGAAATCCCCTCACATGTAACTGGCACCGTCATCTCGCTCGACGCGGCAGTGGGTCAGGTGGTGGCGGTGGGAACACCCATTATTCATATCAAATCGGCTGCAGCCCAGGTAGATCAAGGTCAGGTAGCTATTCCTATTGAAGCACCCGCGCCAGCGGAGGTGATACCCACCAGAAGTAACCAAGCACCTGCCGAGCCATCAGCCCCAACCCAGGCCAGACCGATCGCCGCCCCGGCCGTGCGCCGCCGGGCGGTTGAGCTGGGGCTGGATCTGGCGCAGATCAAGCCCAGCCACGACGCCGGGCGCATCACCCATGCAGACCTGGAGCAACCGGTCACATGCTCCAACAAAGATAGTGATCCACCCAGACAGAATAAGAGCTACACGCCTCTAGAGGCCACCAAAACCATCCCCGTCATTGGCCTGCGGCGCAAAATCGCGCAAAAGATGCAGGAGGCCAAACGCCGCATCCCGCATTTCAGCTATGTCGAGGAAATCGACGTGACCGAGCTGGAGCACCTGCGCGCACAGCTCAACCAGCAACACGCCGCCACCCGTGGCCACCTGACGCTGCTGCCCTTACTGGTGCGTGCCCTGGTGCTGGCGCTGCGTGAGTTTCCCGAGGTCAATGCGCGGTATGACGACGATGCTGGGGTCCTCACCCAACACGCGGCCTTGCATCTGGGGCTGGCGACACAGAGTGATGGCGGTTTGATGGTGCCGGTGATCCGCCATGCCGAGGCACTGGACCTGTGGGCCTGCGCTTCCGAGATCAGCCGTCTGGCCCAAGCGGCCCGCAGTGGCAAAGCCACACGTGAGGAATTAACCGGCTCGACCCTGACGCTCACGAGCCTGGGCGCACTGGGCGGCATTGTCAGCACACCCATCATCAACCACCCCGAGGTGGCGATTGTGGGCACCAACCGCATTGTTGAGCGGCCAGTGATTCTGGGCGGCGCGGTGGTGGCGCGCAAGATGATGAACCTGTCGAGCTCATTCGACCACCGGGTGGTGGACGGCCACACCGCTGCCCGCTTCATCCAGCGGGTGCGCAGCTATCTGGAGTGCCCGGCGACGCTGTTTGTCGATTAACAACAGGCCAGGGGCGCTGGGTCAGAAACTTTCCCAGTCGCCTTCGCCACCACTGGTGCTGGTTGCCTTCGGGGCGACGGTCTTGGCTGGCACAGGCGCCCTGGCGGCGGCCCCTTTCGAGACGCCCGCCTGGCGGCGCTCCGGCCCTTTGAAGGGCGTCGGGCTGGGGATGCTGGCGCGCACCTGCGCAGGTGCCGACAAGATACCGTGGTCATCAGCACCCAGCTTGAACACCGCCACCACCTGCACCAAATCCTGCGCCTGGCTCTTGAGGCTGCTCGCCGCTGCAGCCATCTCTTCCACCAAAGCCGCATTCTGCTGCGTGGCCTGGTCCATCTGTGTCACCGCATCTCCCACCTGGCT
>NZ_JAHFZF010000059.1 GCF_018619435.1 Rhodoferax sp. U11-2br
TGGCCAGGCACTGTCCATGGCCCAACGCCCGCCACGCGACATCACACCACGTGCGCAGTCGCTGGGGCACAAGGCAGCAGCAGCGCAAACACCCAAGAAGCTGGGCGGCTCAGTCAAAGCGCCAGCCAGCCAGGCCACCGCGACCAAGCCCGCGCTGAGCAACAACCCGGCCTCAGCCAAGGCCAAGGTGGCGGCTGGGGTGGAGTCGGATTGGGAGAGTTTTTAAGCAGCATGCCAAGTCATCAGCCTGCACCCCTAGGCTCAGACCAAGCAGCAGTTGGGCCAGTGAATACACTCCAAGCGTTTTGAAACAAGCACCTTATGGAGAAAACATGATCAAACGTCTGGATGTTGGAAGTCGTCTCTCAGAGGTGGCGGTCCACAATGGCACGGCCTACCTGGCCGGTCAGGTACCCACCGATCCCAGCCTGGACATCCAGGGGCAAACGGCGCAGGTTCTGGCCGCTGTGGATGCGCTGCTGGCCCGTGTTGGCAGTGACAAAAACAAGATCTTGATGACCCAAATTTTCCTGGCGGACCTGGCCGACTTTCCAGGCATGAACGCAGTCTGGGACACCTGGGTGGTACCCGGCCAGACCCCACCCCGTGCCACCGTTCATGCGGCGCTGGCTGACCCGGCGTGGAAAATCGAGGTGGTGGTGACCGCGGCTGTGTGAGTGGGTGCCAGACCGCAGCCCCGCACCTGGCCTGGCTGCGGCGGGGCAGCTTACCTGGCCAACTCTGCGGCGATTTGCCGCAAGGCCTGTTCAAACACCTCGGGTGGTTGCCCACCCGAGATCAGATGTTTGTCATTGAGGATGATGGCTGGCACCGAGCGGATACCGTGGCTGGTATAGAAGTGTTCTGCTTCGCGCACCTCGGCAGCAAATTCATCACTCGCCAGCACGGCTTGAGCACGTTCGGTGTCCAGCCCCGTTTCACCAACCTTTTGCAACAACACCTCATGGGAAGCCGGGCTCAAGCCCTCGGTGAAGTAGGCGGAAAACAGCGCCATCTTGAGCGCGTGTTGTGAGCCCGCTGGCCCTTCCAGTGCGGCCCAGTGCAGCAGGCGGTGGGCATCAAAGGTGTTGTAGATGCGATCCCGTTTGCCCATGCCGAATTCAAAACCCAGGTCAGCGCCGCGCTGCCGGATGGCCTCTGAGGCCTGTTCCAGCTGTTGGGGTGTGGAGCCGTATTTTTGGCTCAGGTGCTCGGTGATGTCCTGGCCCTCGGGCGGCATGTCCGGGTTGAGTTCAAACGGCTGAAAGTGGATCTCCGTCTGGACCTCATCCTGCAGGCGATCCAGCGCGGTTTCGAGAGACTTCAGACCAATCGCGCACCAGGGGCACGACACGTCGGAGACAAAATCAATTTTGATGGTAGCGTTCATGGCCGCAGGTTTAACACAATCGGCCTGCTTGTGCGCAGGGCGCCACGTCATCCTGACTTGGCCAAGGTGCTTGCAGGGCCCGCACCCACCGGCCACGCCCTCACAGTTATTCACAGAGGAAACCCATGACCCAGACCCTTCTTATGCCCGACCCCACAGGTGAAGAACTCAAGGCGGCGCGCACCCGGGCCGGCTTGAGCCAGGTCGAGGCGGCGTTGTTGATGGGTTATCCGGTGCAGCCGGGCAGTCGGGGCGGCCAACAGTCGCGCACCTGGCAGGCGCTGGAGAGTGCCACTGACCCGCGCAACATGCCAGGCCCCATTTTTGCCATGTTCCTGCTGCTGACCCACCAGCACCCGGTGTTCACCCTGGTCAGCAAGGCCGCTATGGCAGCGGACGACGGCGCTGGCACGCCGCCTGTCTGAGGCCAAGCACCGGCGTTGATCAGGGCTGGTTTGGGCCGGTTTCAGGCCATTTGTTCACGCAACGGCCACCGACTGCACACTGGCCACGCAGTTGCGCCCTTTTGCTTTGGCGGCATACACACCTTGGTCTGCCGCTTTGAGCAAGTCATGGGCTTGGCCCATTTCGGCCTGGCGCGCGGCCACGCCCACACTGATGCTGCCATGCCAGAAGCCATCCCCGGCGGCCACCCGCTGTGCCGAGACTTTTCGGCGCAGTTTTTCAGCGGTTTGCAAGGCGCCTGCCAGCGGGGTGTTGGGGCAGATGATCAGAAACTCGTCACCTCCCAGGCGGCACAACAGATCGTCGGTATGGATTGAGTGTTGCAGCGTGCGCGCCAGGTGGCGCAGCACCGCGTCACCCGCGTCGTGGCCATAACTGTCGTTGATGGTTTTGAAGCCGTCGGCATCAATCATCATGCAGGCCAATGACACGTCGTGTTCTGACGCCGTTTGCCATTCGCGCTCCAGCACCTGCATGGCGAGTCGGCGGTTGGGTAAGCCGGTCAACGCATCGGTCATGGCCAGGGTTTCCAGCCGCTGGTTCAACTCTGACAACTCCCGCGTGCGTTCCGCCACCCGGGCTTCCAGTGACTGGTTCAGCTCATACAAGGCACGGCTGCGTTCTGACACCTGGCTGACCAGTTGGCTCATGGCTTGCAACAGCGTGGCAGTGGCCGGGTCGCGGGTTTTCTTGAAGGCCTCAAGCGCTTCTTCGGCCGGGGTGCCGGCCTGGGCCGCATTCTTCAGCCAGGTCATGAGCCGGTCGGTGCCCAGGATGTGAAAGGCCAGCCAGTTGCACAAAAAAGCCAGCAGGGCGGTGGCGGCTTCGCGGTTGTCACCGGCCATGCCGGCATGCATGTGCATCACGTCCTGCAAAAACTGCGCGTGTTGCTGGCGGTGGTGCGTGATGTGGCCGGGATAGACCCCCGAACTCTCCATCAGCGCTTCTTCTTCCTGGAAGTGGTACACCGTGTAACGTCGCAACTCCTGAAACAGCGACTCGATCTCACCAGCGCTGGCGCCCTGAGGGCGCATCAGCGCGTCGCCAAACTGGTTGATGATGTCGATCAGGTAGTGGTGCTGCTCATCAACGGTGGGCAGGCCCGTTAAAAAACAGGGGTCCCAGCGGAATGCTTTCATGTCACCTGGCCTCTGGTATGGTGTGTCCAACGTTGATGGGCAGGCATTGTTGCACCAAGACCCGTCAAAATACTGACATGAATCAAGCTTCTTCCAAACCTGAAGCGCCACCGGCGCAAACACGTAACCCCTTGCACGGCATCACCCTGGAGATGATAGTCACCCAGCTGGCCGAGTTTTACGGCTGGGACGGCTTGGCGCAGCGTATTCCAGTGCGGTGTTTTGCGCTGGACCCCAGCGTGTCGTCCAGCCTGAAGTTCTTGCGCAAAACCCCCTGGGCGCGCGAGAAGGTCGAAGGCTTGTACCTGTTCATGCTGCGAGAGCAGCGGCGCGCCCGCTAGTGCGGCACGGCGCCCGTGGTCGCCTCATAAGGTATCGAGCTGACCACGGATCTGGCTGGCGCGTGCCTGCAAGGCCGCCAGCGTGTCAGCGTCCATGCGCGCGATGTGTTGGTAGGCCATGCCAATGCGCGGGTTCTTTTTGAGTGGGTCGGCGTTGCGCTGGTAGAAGTCCCAGTACAGCGCGTTGAACGGGCAAGCGGCCTCACCCAGGCGCTGCTTTTTGTCATAAGCGCAGCCTTTGCAGTAGTCGCTCATGCGGTCGATGTAGGCGGCGCTGCTCACATAGGGTTTGGTGGCCAGCAGGCCGCCGTCGGCAAACTGGCTCATGCCCAGGGTGTTGGGCAGCTCCACCCACTCAAACGCGTCGATGTAGACCCCCAGGTACCAGCGGTGCAGCGCCTGCGGGTCCAGCCCGGCCAGCAAGGCAAAGTTGCCAATCACCATCAGCCGCTGGATGTGGTGCGCATGGGCGTGTTGCAGCGAGCCGGTGATGCTGGCGGCCAGGCAGTTCATGCGGGTTTCGCCGCTCCAGAACCACTTTGGCAGCGGCGTGTTGTGCCCAAAGACATTGTGCTGGTCGTAACCCGGCATCTGCGCCCAGTAAATGCCCCGCACATATTCACGCCAGCCGATGATCTGGCGGACAAAGCCCTCGGCAGCCGCCAGTTCAACGCGGCCCGCGCGCCACTCGGCTTCGACCCGCTCCACCACCTCACGCGGGTTCAGCATCTTCACGTTCAGTGCAAATGACAGCAGGCTGTGAAACAGCCGCCAGGCCTTGCGGCTCATGGCGTCCTGGTAGTCGCCAAAGTGGGGCAGGGCGTGGCTGATGAAGTGCGCCAGCTGCTGCAATGCCTCAGTGCGGTTGAGCGGCCAGCGCAAGTTGTCAGCGCTGGGTTCACCAAAACTCTGCACACCCGCCGCCTGGATGCTGGCCCAGAGAGTGCTGTGGTCATGGCGCGGACGCAGGTCGGGCGGCTCGGGGGGCGCACCTTTCCAAGGTTTGCGGTTCTCGGCGTCAAAGTTCCACTGGCCGCCTGCGGGTTTGTCCGGGCCGTCGATCAACACCCGGTGGCGTTGGCGCATGTGGCGGTAAAAGTGCTCCATCAGCCACTGCTTGCGCTGCGCAAACAACTCAGCGGCTTCATGGCGCTGGGTGTAGAAATGTTTGCTATCGACCTGGGAGCTGTTGACCCTTTTTGCATAAGGGCTGGCGGCAAAAAAGTCTTTTAGCTGCTGGTCCAGCCGGTATTCATCGGGGTCTTGGTAGTCGAACTGCCGGGGCTGGTAGCGCTCAATCAGCGCACCCAGGTTGGCGGGCAGGCTGTGCTGGTTGGCCGGGTCGTTGATCTGCAGGTAGTGCACACGGTGGCCAGCCTGCGCCAACTGGTGCGCCAGCGCACGCATGGCGGCAAAAATGGCAATGATTTTCTGCGCATGGTGCAAGACGTAGTCGGTTTCCTGGCGAATTTCCATCAGCACATAGACCACGCCAGCGTCCACTTGGGCAAACCAGGGGTGCTGCGGGTTGAGCTGGTCCCCCAGGATCAGGCGCAGGGTGTGGGTGCTTGTTGGGTTGGCGGTGGTGGGCATGTGGCTAGCCTTGTGTTGGGTTTGAAACCGGGCGGTGGGTGCGGGCCATGGCGCCCGATCAGTCCGCCAACCACAGCCGCTGGTAGCTGCCCTCGGGGTCATGTTCGCGGCTTTGTTTGGCCAGGTCAAACTGGCGGCCACCGCGCGGGTCGGTGCCCAGACCGGCGATGTAGAGCCAGTTGCCGGTGTTGCTGTACACGTCATGGTCCACCAGCTGGGACTCGAACCAGGCCGCACCCGCGCGCCAGTCGCCGCCCAGCTCAAACAGCCAGAAACTCGCCACCACCTGGCGCAGGCGGTTGGACAGGTAGCCGCTGGCACGCAGCTCGCGCATGGCGGCATCCACCAGCGGTGTGCCGGTGCGCCCGGCACACCAGCGTGCAAGCTTAGGCGACCCAGCGGTGGTGGCGTGCGGCTGGGGCGGGTTGTGCGGGCGCCAGGCTGCGCCGAGACCTGCTCCGACACCCGCGCCCGCCTGGGCTGCCTGCGCCTCACGCAAGCCCTGTGCGTGGTACAGCCGCACGCCGTATTTGTGGTGCAGCAGGCGAAAGTAGTCGCGCCACAGCAGCTCAAACCACAGCCAGTAGCTGCCCTCGTTGGCGCCCCATTCGGCTTCAAAGGCCTTGAGTTCGGCGTACACCGTGCGTGCCGAGAGCGCCCCGCAGGCCAGCCAGGGTGAGAACTTGCTGGAAAAACCGGTGCCACTGAGCTGGTTGCGTGTGGCTTTGTAGCTGTGGGGTTGTTTGTTGGCCAGGTAGCGGCGCAGGTGCGCCAGGGCGGCACTTTCGCCCCCGGCCCAGTCGGGCAGGTGGTAGGGGTAAGACGAACGTGCCTCGCTCACACCATTTTTGATAGCTTCTGGCCCTTGATGGATAAGGGCTGGAGCCTGATATTGCTTGTAAAACAGCTGCCACGCCGGTGTTTCCAGCCGGGGTGGGGCAGGCAGTGTGGTGGGT
>NZ_JAHFZF010000060.1 GCF_018619435.1 Rhodoferax sp. U11-2br
GGGTGTGCTCATGGGTGGGTTCAATCAGGCCAAATGCCGGGGTGGATCGGATTACTTGTGGGTCGGCCGGATCAGATGAGCCGGGCCGATAGAATTTGCGCTGATTTTAAGGGTACGGCCCCCAGCCGGTTGTTCGGGTTTTTGATGCAATTCACCTCCACTCAAAAACGGGCTGCGGCCTGGCTGTCACTTCTGGCGGGCATTGTGCTGCTGTCGTGGCTGCTCGCCCCGGTGCTCACCCCCTTTGTGGTGGCGGCCATCCTGGCCTATGCCCTCACACCGGTGGTGGATTGGCTTGACGACCTAGGGCGTGGGCGTATTCCGCGCCTGCTGGCGGTGGTGCTGGTAGAGCTGGTGTTTTTGCTGCTGCTCTTGGCCTTGATGCTGCTAGTGGTGCCGATTCTGGTGAAACAGCTGCCGCTGCTGCGTGAGCAGGTGCCGCCGCTGCTGGACCGCTTCAACGGCTTTTTGCAGCCCTTTTTGTCGCAGTTTGGCCTGCATGTGTCGTTGGACGTGGCTGGACTCAAGGCGTTTGCCACGGAGCACCTCAACGCCAACTTTGAGGACAGCCTGGGTCGCCTGCTGGAGTCGGCCAAGTTTGGCGGCAGTGTGGCGCTCTCGGTGCTGGGCAATGCGGTGCTGATCCCGGTGGTGCTGTTTTACCTGCTGATGGAGTGGCGCCGTTTTATGGCGATGCTGCTGAACTTGGTGCCGCCGCGCCTGCGCGCCGTGGTTGAGAGTTTCACCGACGAGGCCGACAGTGTGCTGGGCCAGTACCTGCGTGGTCAGCTGCTGGTGATGGGGGTGCTGGCGGTGTATTACAGCGTGGGGCTGGCTTTATTTGGGCTGGACCTGGCGCTGCCCATTGGGGTGTTCACTGGCCTGGCGGTGGCGATTCCCTATGTGGGTTTTGGCCTGGGGCTGGTGATGGCGCTGCTGGCGGGGTTTCTGGAGTTTGCAACACAGACTGGACACATCAGCGCGCTGGTGATGGTGGCGGTGGTTTACGGGCTGGGCCAGCTGGTCGAGAGTTTTGTGCTGACCCCTCGCCTGGTGGGGGAGCGCATTGGCCTGCACCCGCTGGCGGTGATTTTTGCCCTGCTGGCCTTTGGCCACCTGCTGGGTTTTGTAGGTGTGCTGATGGCCTTGCCCTTGAGCGCCGTGTTGCTGGTGGCTGGCCGGCGCCTGCGCAGCACTTACCTAGACAGTGCACTGTACCGCGAACCATGATGAAACAACTGGTGCTTGACATGGGACTGGCCAAGGGGCCAAGCCTGAGCAATTTTTGTGTGGGGCCCAACGCTGCGGCGGTGGACCACCTGACACTGTGGCTGGGTCAGCCCGGCACGGGCCAGCGGCGTTCGCCGGTGCCCACTTACCTGTGGGGCGGCAGTGGCTGTGGCAAATCCCATTTGTTGCAGGCTTTGCGCAGCGCTTTGTTGGCTCAGGGTCAGCGTGTGGGTTGGCTAGATGCTAGTATTCCCGTAGCTGCAGAGTACGACGACACATGGACTGCGGTGCTGATGGACGATGTGCACGCGTATGACGCCACCCAGCAGCAGGCCGCGTTCAACTGGTTTGTCAACGCCCAAACCCAACAGGTGGCGGTGCTGGCGGCGGGCAGCCTGCCACCGGCCGACCTGAAACTGCGCGACGACTTGCGCACCCGCCTGGGCTGGGGTCATGTGTTTGCATTGCAGGCGCTGGACGACAGCCAGCGCCGTCAGGTGCTGCGTGAGAACGCCCAGGCGCGTGGTATTGCCCTGAGCGACGAGGTGATGGACTTCATGCTCACGCGCTTCAGCCGCGATCTGGGCAGCCTGATGGAGCTGCTGGACCTGATGGACGGTTACGCCCTGCAAACCCAGCGCGCCATCACCATCCCGCTGATCAAGACCATGATGGACAACGCGTGAGGCCGTGCGCCGCCGCGTGTCGGCTTTGATCGACAATTGCAGCTTATGAAACTGACCCTGTTTGACCTGGACCACACCCTGATCAACACCGACTCGGACTACGAGTGGGGTGTGTTCACCACCGCCCTGGGCTGGAACGATGCGGCTGACTTTGCCCGCCAGAACGACGCCTACTACCAGCATTACAAGGCCGGCACGCTCGATATCCACGACTACATGCGTTTTGCCACATGCGCCATCTGCCAGCAAGGCGCTATCAAATCAGAAGCTGCTCACGCTGACTTCATGAGGGCTGTGGTGCAAAAAGCCATCAAACCACAGGCGCTGGACCTGGTGCGCGCCCACCAGGAGGCTGGCGACGCGGTAGTGATCGTCACCGCCACCAATGAATTTGTCACCCGCCCGATTGCCGACGCTTTTGGCGTGCCGGATCTGATTGCCGTCAACCTGGTGCGCGACCCGGCCAGCGGCTGGTTCACCGGCGAGATCGACGGCACACCGTCATTTCGTGAAGGCAAAATCGCTCGTGTGCAGGCTTGGCTGGCCGAGCGCCAGCTGGACTGGGCCGACGTGGACAGCACCTTTTACTCCGACTCCATCAACGACTTGCCCCTGCTGGAGCATGTCAACCACCCCGTCGCCACCAACCCGGACGATCGCCTGCGCGCGATTGCACAGGCGCGTGGCTGGCGCATACTTGAACTTTTCCAATGAGACATCGGCACGGCGCTGGCCAACATCAGCGCGCCTGTCAGGACAACAACAATGATCAAACGCTTCATCGACAAAATTTTGGGCAAATCTGCCCCCGCCGCCGCCAAAAGCCGTTTTGGCAAACGTGCCGAGATTGGCCCGGAGGTGCATGGCATCAACCCCGCTTTGGTGGACGAACGCGCCATCAACGTGGTGCGCACCCTCAAAAACGCCGGGTTTGAGGCCTACATCGTGGGTGGTGCGGTGCGTGACCTGATGCTCGGCTTGGCGCCCAAAGACTTTGACGTGGCCACCAACGCCACGCCTGAGCAGGTCAAAAACCTGTTTCGCCGAGCCTTCATCATCGGGCGGCGTTTTCGCATCGTGCACGTGGTCTACGGCCGTGGGCGCGAACATGAGGTGATCGAGGTCTCGACCTTCCGCGCCTACCTCGACAACGCCGCCGCCGAGCAGGTCGCTGGCAACGAAAAAACCAGCAAGAGTGATCTGGCCGGCATGAAACACGCGGTGGACAGCACCGGCCGCGTGCTGCGCGACAACGTTTGGGGCCCGCAGGACGAAGACGCGGCGCGGCGTGACTTCACCATCAACGCCATGTATTACGACCCCGAAACCCAGATCGTTGTCGACTACCACCACGGCATGAAAGACGCCAAGGCGCGTGTCATTCGCATGATTGGTGACGCCGCCACGCGTTACCGCGAAGACCCGGTGCGCATCATCCGCGCCGTGCGTTTTGGCGCCAAATTGCATGGCCTGGGCTTCAAGCTGGAGCCCAAAACCGCCGCGCCGTTGGTCAAGAGCCAGTCGCTGCTGCTGGAGGTACCGCAAAGCCGCATGTTTGACGAAATGCTCAAGCTGTTACAAACCGGCCACGCGCTGGCGTCGATTGAGAAACTCAAAGAACTCGGCCTGGCGCGCGGCATTTACCCGCTGCTCGACGTGGTGGTGGAGCGTGCCGAGCAGCCGTTTGTGAAAGCAGCATTGCTCGACACCGACCGCCGCGTCGGTGAAGGCAAACCGGTGGCGCCGAGCTTTTTGCTGGCCTGTGTGTTGTGGGCCGATGTGCGCGACGGCTGGGCCAAGCGCCTGAACGCGCGCCAGCATTCCCATCCGGCGTTGATGGACGCGATTGATGATGTCTTCAACACCCGCATCGGGGATGTTTCCGGGCGTGGCAAGCTTGGTGGTGACATGCGCGACATCTGGACCATGCAGCCCCGCTTTGAGAAGCGCACCGGCAGCGCAGCGTTTGGTTTGGTGGAGCAACCCCGCTTCCGGGCGGCGTTTGACTTCATGCGTCTGCGCGCCGAAAACGGTGAACTCGACGAGGTCTTGTCCGACTGGTGGCAAGAATTCAGCGTGGCCGACGACAACCTGCGCAACGACATGGTTGAAGAGGTCAAGTTGGAGCAACAACAACGCGCCAAAACCGCCCGCCCGCCACGTGTGCACCGGCTGCCCGCCCGTGCTGCCACCGACACTACCGTCGCCGGTACTGAACCAACGGACGATACAAACCCAGCAGCGCAGCGCCCGGACACTGAGTCGGCAGGTGAGGGGGGTGAAGCGCCCAAAAAACGCCGCCGCCGTCGCCGCAGCCCCAATCGCAACACCGGTGGCGAGGGGGACGCACCCGTTGCGCCCGATTCCCAGGCCTGAGCCTCGCCCCATGACCGAGGCCACCCAAGCCGAGGTGCTGGCCTATGTGGCACTCGGGGGCAATCTGGGGGATGCCCGGGCCACGGTGCAGCAGGCTTTGGCCGGGTTGGCCAGTCTGCCCGCCACCCGTTTGTTGCGCGCCTCCAGCCTGTACCGCACCGCACCGATGCAGGCCAGTGGGCCGGATTTCATCAATGCGGTTGCCGCAGTGGCGACCCGGCTCAGTGCTTTTGAGTTGTTGGCAGCGTTGCAGCAGATGGAAAACGCGCAGGGTCGAGAGCGGCCCTACGTCAACGCACCACGTACCCTGGACCTGGACATCCTGCTGTATGGTGACACCCCCATCCACAGCCCCACGCTGCAAGTGCCCCACCCACGCATGTACCAGCGTGCCTTTGTGCTGGTGCCGCTGGCCGAAATTGCTCCCCAGCTGGTGTCTGTTGAGCAGTTGGCCGCTGTGCAAGAACAGCAGGTGGAGTGTGTCCAATTGCACATCAACACGACATAAGAGCTTCACCAAAGTGCGTATCCACGCGTAAGATGTTGTGACATCAAGAAACTCGGCAAAACGAGCCCCCCGTCCGGAGACCACCATGAACCTTCAAAACCTGCGTCTGACCTCCAAGCTGTGGCTATCGGTGTTGCTCATAGTGCTGGCCCTGGTGGCCGTGGTGGGATACACCGGCTACCGCACCGCCGAAGACCGCGCCCAGAGTGAACAAGCCCTGGGCCAACTCAACAAACGCGTCAAAGCGGCCCTGCAATGGGCCTCCCTCTCACAGGTCAACGCCGCTCGCACCCAAGCCCTCATGCTCAGTGCCGACCCGGCACTGGAAGCAGGCCTCAAACCCGCCATGACCGACACCTCCGCGCAGATCAGCAAAATCCAGAAAGCCATCGAATCAGAAGAACTCACCCCCGCAGACATCAGCCTACTCAAAACCATTGCCGACAACCGCAAGAAAGTGCTCTCCACTCGCGCGGACGCCCTCAAACAACGCACCGACGGCAACCTCCAAGAAGCGACCAAACTCACTAAAGAGGTGTTCCAGCCCGCCATGGACACCTACCAGCAATCCCAGCGTGACTTTGTGGCCTTGCAGGAACAAGCCTTTGAAGCCACCCAGGCCGACTACGCCCAACGTGCCCAGCGCCTGGTCTACCTCACCGGCGCCATGATGCTGCTGCTGGTGAGCGGCATCCTGCTGGGTGCAGCCTGGCTCATTCGCTCCATCCGCCAACCGCTGGATACCGCCAACAACCTGGCCGCCAAGATTGCCCAGGGAGACCTCAGCATGGCCATCGACACCACACGTGGTGACGAATTTGGCGACCTCATGAAGTCCCTCTCGAGCATGAACGCCTCGCTAGGCACCATGGTCAACCAGGTGCGCCACAGCACCGACAGCATCGCCACCGCCAGCTCCGAGATCGCCCAAGGC
>NZ_JAHFZF010000061.1:2500-5473 GCF_018619435.1 Rhodoferax sp. U11-2br
TCGAGTAGGGCGGGACACGTGACATCCTGTCTGAATATGGGGGGACCATCCTCCAAGGCTAAATACTCCTGACTGACCGATAGTGAACCAGTACCGTGAGGGAAAGGCGAAAAGAACCCCTGTGAGGGGAGTGAAATAGAACCTGAAACCGTGTACGTACAAGCAGTGGGAGCCCTTCGGGGTGACTGCGTACCTTTTGTATAATGGGTCAGCGACTTACATTTTGTAGCGAGGTTAACCGTATAGGGGAGCCGTAGGGAAACCGAGTCTTAACTGGGCGTCTAGTTGCAAGGTGTAGACCCGAAACCGGGTGATCTAGCCATGGGCAGGTTGAAGGTTGAGTAACATCAACTGGAGGACCGAACCCACTAACGTTGCAAAGTTAGGGGATGACCTGTGGCTGGGGGTGAAAGGCCAATCAAACTCGGAGATAGCTGGTTCTCCCCGAAAGCTATTTAGGTAGCGCCTCGGACGAATACTACTGGGGGTAGAGCACTGTTTGGACTAGGGGGTCATCCCGACTTACCAACTCCATGCAAACTCCGAATACCAGTAAGTAATATCCGGGAGACACACGGCGGGTGCTAACGTCCGTCGTGAAGAGGGAAACAACCCAGACCGCCGGCTAAGGTCCCAAAGTTCTGGTTAAGTGGGAAACGATGTGGGAAGGCTCAGACAGCTAGGATGTTGGCTTAGAAGCAGCCATCATTTAAAGAAAGCGTAATAGCTCACTAGTCGAGTCGGCCTGCGCGGAAGATGTAACGGGGCTCAAACCAGGCACCGAAGCCGCGGATTCACACTTATGTGTGAGTGGTAGGGGAGCGTTCTGTAAGTCTGCGAAGGTGTATCGAGAGGTATGCTGGAGATATCAGAAGTGCGAATGCTGACGTAAGTAACGATAAAGGGGGTGAAAAGCCTCCTCGCCGGAAGACCAAGGGTTCCTGTCCAACGTTAATCGGGGCAGGGTGAGTCGACCCCTAAGGTGAGGCCGAAAGGCGTAATCGATGGGAAGCAGGTTAATATTCCTGCACGACTTGTAATTGCGATGGGGGGACGGAGAAGGCTAGGTGGGCCAGGCGACGGTTGTCCTGGTGAAAGTGCGTAGGTGGTGTTTCTAGGCAAATCCGGAGACACAACACTGAGACACGAGACGAAGCCACTACGGTGGTGAAGCCATTGATGCCCTGCTTCCAGGAAAAGCCTCTAAGCTTCAGATTACAAGTCATCGTACCCCAAACCGACACAGGTGGTCGGGTAGAGAATACCAAGGCGCTTGAGAGAACTCGGGTGAAGGAACTAGGCAAAATAGAACCGTAACTTCGGGAGAAGGTTCGCTCTTGACAGTGAAGTCCCTTGCGGATGGAGCAGTTGGGAGTCGCAGTGACCAGATGGCTGGGACTGTTTATCAAAAACACAGCACTCTGCAAACACGAAAGTGGACGTATAGGGTGTGACACCTGCCCGGTGCCGGAAGGTTAATTGATGGGGTTAGCGCAAGCGAAGCTCTTGATCGAAGCCCCGGTAAACGGCGGCCGTAACTATAACGGTCCTAAGGTAGCGAAATTCCTTGTCGGGTAAGTTCCGACCTGCACGAATGGTGTAACCATGGCCATGCTGTCTCCACCCGAGACTCAGTGAAATCGAATTCGCCGTGAAGATGCGGTGTACCCGCGGCTAGACGGAAAGACCCCGTGAACCTTTACTACAGCTTGGCACTGAACATTGAACCTACATGTGTAGGATAGGTGGGAGGCTTTGAAGGCGTGACGCCAGTTGCGCTGGAGCCGTCCTTGAAATACCACCCTTGTATGTTTGATGTTCTAACGCAGGTCCCTGAATCGGGATCGCGGACAGTGCCTGGTGGGTAGTTTGACTGGGGCGGTCTCCTCCCAAAGAGTAACGGAGGAGCACGAAGGTTGGCTAATCCTGGTCGGACATCAGGAGGTTAGTGCAATGGCATAAGCCAGCTTAACTGCGAGACGGACAGGTCGAGCAGGTACGAAAGTAGGTCATAGTGATCCGGTGGTTCTGAATGGAAGGGCCATCGCTCAACGGATAAAAGGTACTCCGGGGATAACAGGCTGATACCGCCCAAGAGTTCATATCGACGGCGGTGTTTGGCACCTCGATGTCGGCTCATCACATCCTGGGGCTGAAGTCGGTCCCAAGGGTATGGCTGTTCGCCATTTAAAGTGGTACGCGAGCTGGGTTCAGAACGTCGTGAGACAGTTCGGTCCCTATCTGCCGTGGGCGTTGGATGATTGAAGGGAGTTGCTCCTAGTACGAGAGGACCGGAGTGAACGAACCTCTGGTGTTCGGGTTGTCACGCCAGTGGCACTGCCCGGTAGCTAAGTTCGGAATCGATAACCGCTGAAAGCATCTAAGCGGGAAGCGAGCCCTGAGATGAGTCATCCCTGACCCCTTGAGGGTCCTAAAGGGCCGTTGGAGACCACAACGTTGATAGGCGGGGTGTGTAAGTGCAGCGATGCATTGAGCTAACCCGTACTAATTACCCGTGAGGCTTAACCATACAACACCCAAGAAGTGTTCTGGGCCTTGTAGCGAATGAACGAACTACTTAAAAATTCAGTGATAGCGACAAGCCAATAGGCAACATCGTTATTCACGTCAGCTTTCTGGATTAAAGAATTTGCCTGGCGGCCATAGCGCCGTGGAACCACCTGATCCCATGCCGAACTCAGAAGTGAAACGCGGTAGCGCCGATGGTAGTGTGGCATTCGCCATGCGAGAGTAGGACACTGCCAGGCACCCAACGTTGAAAGCCCGCTCATCTGAGCGGGCTTTTCTATTGCTTGAAATTCAAGTGCTTGGCTGCAAATTGCCAGGTGATGTTTTCCTTCTGCCCCCTCATTCGTTCATTTTCCCCCGCTCTATTCCGGATGGCTGCGCCATCCAGCGTTATATATCGCCGCCCATGTCGCTTGTCTGAATATAAAAAGCACAGAATGTGAT
>NZ_JAHFZF010000062.1 GCF_018619435.1 Rhodoferax sp. U11-2br
GCGGCCACCTGTGGACACACCGGCCAACAGGGTGAACACCAGCGCAGCGACGGCAGCCAGTCCGGCGATCAGCAGGCTGCTGGTGAGTATCAAGGCGATGAACCCAGCCACACCGCCAGTCGCCACGGAGCCCAGTCGCGTGCCCAAGATGCGTTTGGTGACAGCACCCACCACCGGCACAGCGATGAACATAAAGATGCCCAAATCCATCCAATTGAAACCATCGTCACCCGTCTGCTTGCTTGTCCTCGTCTGGGCAGGCACAGGCAAGGCCTCGCCGGTGATCAGCGCCATCAGCCGGTCAACCGCTGCGTCCAGGCCGCCCGCGTAATCCCCTTGCTTAAAACGCGGGGTGATGGCCTGGTCAATGATGCGTTTGGCGGCCAGATCGGGAATGGCGCCTTCCAGAGTTTTGGCGACTTCGATGCGCACCCGACGGTCGTTCAGCGCCACCACCAGCAACACACCGTCACCGATCTCCTTGCGACCGATTTTCCAGGTGTTGCCAACCCGGTTGGCATAACTGGTGATGTCCTCGGGCTGGGTGGTCGGCACCAGCAGCAGCACCAGCTGGGCACCGCGTGCCTGTTCAAAGGTCGTGAGTTTGGCCTCCAGCTGCTCACGCTGTGGGGCACCCAGGGCGCCGGTGGTGTCGACCACATGACCGGTCAGTGGAGGCACGGCCTGTTGCGCCAGGGCGATCCCCAGCGTCAACAGCCAACCCAGCAGACCGGCGGAGAGAACCGCCAACAAGCGATTCATTTCTTGTTGAAGTCAACCACCGGTGGGGTGGAAATTGCCGCTTCGTTTTGCACGGTGAAGCCTTCCTTGGGGTGGTAACCAAACACCATCGCGGTCAGGTTGCTCGGGAAACTGCGGGCCAACACGTTGTACTGCTGCACCGCTTGGATGTAGCGGTTGCGCGCCACCGTGACACGGTTCTCGGTGCCCTCCAGTTGCACACGCAGGTCTTTGAAGCCTTCGTTGGCTTTGAGGTTGGGGTATTGCTCCGATACGGCCATCAGGCGGCTCAAGGCCGTCCCGAGTTCACCCTGGGCGGCCTGGAATTTCTTGAAGGCCTCGGGATCGTTCAGCGTTTCGGGGGTCACCTGGATCGAGGTGGCTTTGGCGCGGGCTTCGATCACCTTGGTCAGGGTCTCTTGCTCAAACGCGGCTTCACCCTTGACGGTGGCCACAATATTGGGCACCAGGTCGGCGCGGCGCTGGTACTGGTTGAGCACCTCGCTCCAGGCGGACTTGGTCTGTTCGTCCAGACTCTGAAAATCGTTGTAGCCACAACCACCGAGCATCAGCGTGGCAGCAAGCACCAAGAACCAGCGTTTCATAGACATCTCCCAGCGAAAAAAGGACAACGGTAGCACAGGCCTGCTTCGCCACTTCGTGGCGTTGGCGTGGAATTCAAGGCAGGTGTGTGTGTATTTGGCCAGTAGCGTTCACGTGGTGTCGGAAAGCAAAGGCAAAATCGGGCTCCATCTCAACAGGCCGCCCACATGTCCAAAGCACCCCAAAAGCCCGCCGCCATCGGTGGCAGCGCTGATGAAACGGAAGCCAGCTTCTACGAGGCGCTGCAAAGCGGCGATATCGAGCGGCTGATGGCCTGCTGGGCCGATGAGGACGATGTCGTCTGCATCCACCCCGGCAGCCCGCGCCTGGTGGGCCTGGGTGCTGTGCGTGCCGCTTTTGAGATGGTGCTCAGCCACGGCGCGGTGCGGATCCAGGTGGAATCCCTGCGCAAGATCGAGTCGATGACCAGCGCGGTGCACAGTGTGCGTGAACGCCTCGACATCCTCACCAGTGAGGGCTCGGTCGAGGCCTTTGCCATTGCCACCAACGTCTATTTCAAGACCACCCAGGGTTGGCGCATGGTGGCCCACCATGTCAGCGCCGGTGGAGCGCATGACTCTGAGGACATCTCTGACCCACCCCACGTTCTACACTAAATTGGCATCTAGCCCTTATCAATAAAGGACAAGTAGCTATGAACTACATAGCTCCCTGGTGGTTGCCAGGCGGGCAGGTGCAAACCATCTGGCCAGCCCTTAACGCGCGCCGCCAGCAGACCCAGGCTACGGCCAAGATCACACCTTACCGGCGCGAGCGCTGGACCACACCGGATGCCGATTTCATCGATCTGGACTGGTTGGACACACCGCTAGCGGGCACCTTGCTGGTGCTGTTCCATGGTCTGGAGGGGTCGTCCCGCAGCCATTACGCGCTGGCGTTTGCCGAGTATGCGCAGCAACAGGGCTTCAACTATGTGGTGCCGCACTTCCGGGGCTGCAGCGGCCAGATCAACCTGGCCGCGCGCGCCTACCACTCGGGCGACTATGAAGAAATCGGCTGGGTGTTGCAGGCCTTGCGGCGCCAGCACCATGGGCGCATCCTGGCGGTGGGTGTGTCGCTGGGGGGCAACGCCTTGTTGCGCTGGGCAGAAGAAGCCGGGCAGAGCGCGGGCCAGGTGGTGGATGCGGTTGCCAGCATCTCCGCGCCGGTGGATCTGGCAGCCAGTGGCCAGGCCATTGGCCAAGGCTGGAACCGGCAGATCTACACACGCATGTTCCTGGCCAGCATGAAACCCAAGGCGCTGCGCAAGCTGGCCCAGCACCCGGGCCTGTTTGATGCGCAGGCGCTGCAGGCGGCCACGGACCTGTATGCGTTCGACAACGTCTTCACCGCCCCGTTGCACGGTTTCAAAAACACCAACGACTACTGGGCGCGGGCCTCGGCCAAACCACAGTTGGCCAGCATCCAGGTGCCTACCCTGCTGGTGAACGCCCTGAACGACCCGTTTGTACCCGGCCACAGCCTGCCCCACCTGCGCAGTGTGGGCCAGCACGTGACCCTGTGGCAGCCCCGCCATGGTGGCCATGTGGGTTTTGCCGCAGGCAAACCGCCTGGCCATCTGCGCAGCTTGCCCGAGCAGGTGGGCGGCTGGCTGGCACAACACGGAGCTCCCCATGGATGACATCGTCCACCAGGCCATGGCCAAGTGGCCCAACGTGCCCGACTGTTACGGCTGGCTGGGACTGGACGCGCGTGGCAACTGGTACCTGCGCGATGACCAGGCACAGGCCGCCGGGGCGTTTGCCAGCGGCTTGCCGGGCAGCAAGGGTTCGTTGTTGCAACACGACAAACTGATCGACTTCATTGGCCGCAACTACAGCGCTGACGGTCAGGGTCGCTGGTTTTTCCAGAACGGGCCGCAGCGGGTGTTTGTGGAGCTGCAGATGGCACCGCTGGTCTGGCGGGTGCAGGCCGACTTCTCGGTCAAGGACCACATCGGGCGTGATGCGTCTATCCAGACGTGCTGGCTCGACGAACATGGCCATCTGTTTTTGCAGACAGACACCGGTTTGGGCTTGGTGCACACCCAGGACATGGGTTTGGCGGCCGACGCGGTAGACCTCGGTCTGTGGTTGCCCCAGGATGTGCCGAGCCAGGATGTGCCAGCGAGGTTCGGTTTTGTCCTCAGTCCAATGGCTATGCAAAATGCATAGCGTGACGCCCTTTTGGAATAAGGGCTGACGGCCAAAATGATCTTGAATTCAGGGAGAGGTGCCGTGATCACCCTCAAAAAAGACCGACTGACCAGGCACCTGGGGACGAGGTGACCCGAGCAAACAGAAACGCATCAACGCGCCCCTGTGCGGACCAGGCCCGGAAAGCACCTACAATCCACGGTTCGCGTCAAGCATGCGGCTGTAGCTCAGTGGATAGAGTATTGGCCTCCGAAGCCAAGGGTCGTGGGTTCGATCCCCGCCAGCCGCACCAATCTTCAGCGAAACTCGCGTATCTATTTGATTCGTATGAGTTGCCAAGTAAATCAATCTCTTACGCGCTCCCGCCCGGACACAACCCCGGACACATTGCGGCGCGGCATGCCTTCCAAACCCGCCTCGCTGGTCCGACTGTTCGATGCAGGGGAGACTATGCCCAAGTGGTCTGGTTATCACGTCAAGACAGATGGACGGGCGTACTTTCGCCTTCGCGTACCCAAAGACCTACACCACCAGTTCGGAGAACAATGGCCCACGGTGAACCTCGGGTTGAAGGCTGGCCGCGAGGCTGAACGCTTGGCCCTCATGCACTACATCGCAGTGCAGGGAGTCTTTGAGGACAGACGCAGGGAACTTGCCGAGGAAGCCATGAGGCCCCGTCCCCGCCCCTTGAGTGAGCGCACGGAGGATGACATGCGAGGCCTTGCGAAGCATATTGCGCAGAGCTTCAACCGGGCACAGTACGCAGCCATACGTACCGGTTCCCCACGATCCGAGATTGAGTCCCTACACGAGGCCCTTACGCAGATTTCTGGCCAGGTGCTGTCCGCACAAGGGGCTGAAGGTCTGTCGCCGGTAGCCGAGGCGTTTTTGATAGCTGCGTGCATCCCTGTGGATCGTGAGCATCCCAGCTTCCGTTCGTTTGTCTTCGAGTTCGCCGCTGCGATAGATGAACACTACACCGAGCCCAGCGCCCGCCGCTTATCTGGCCGTCATGTTGCCCCGCCGCCCCTTCCCGAGTCCCCGCAGAGCGCCCCGGTGGTGCTCACGTTGGGCGCGGTGGTTACCGACTACATGGCCACGCTACCGCAGAACCAATACAGG
>NZ_JAHFZF010000063.1 GCF_018619435.1 Rhodoferax sp. U11-2br
AAGCCTGCCCCACCTTCCCGAGTCGGTCACCCGGCCATCCTACGACCGCAGCCGGGTAGTTGGCTCCATCGTGCATCTGGGCATAGGCGCCTTTCACCGGGCGCACCAAGCCATGTTCACCGAAGCCGTGCTGGCCTCAGGTGACCTGGCCTGGGGCATCGTGGGTGCCGGAGTCATCTCCGCCGACATGAAAAACGCCCTGGTCCCCCAGGACGGCCTCTACACCCTGGCTGAAATGGGTGCCGATGGTGAGCGCATCAAAGTCATCGGCTCCATCATCGACGTCCTCGGTGGTGCAGAAGATGCCGACAAACTGCTGGCCAAGATGAGCGACGTCAGCACCCGCATCGTCAGCATCACCGTCACAGAAAAAGGCTACTACCTCGACCCCGCCAGCGGCAAACTGCAACTCCAGGCCCCGGCCATTGCCGCTGACCTGGACACCCCCAGCAGCCCCAAAACCGTGCTCGGCCTGATCGTCCAGGCCCTCAAAAACCGCCGCGCAGCAGGCATCCTGCCCTTCACCGTGCTGAGCTGTGACAACCTGCCCAACAACGGCATCCTGGCCAAAGCCGCCGTGCTCGCCTTTGCCCGTGAAGTCGACGCCGACCTGGCCACCTGGATCGAAGCCAAGGTCACCTTCCCCTGCACCATGGTCGACCGCATCACCCCGGCCACCACCGACGCCGACCGCGCCCACATCACCCAAGCCATCGGCATGGAGGATGCCTGGCCCGTGGTCACCGAACAATTTGTGCAATGGGTCATCGAAGACCAATTCACCATGGGCCGCCCGGACTGGACCATTGGTGGGGCCATCTTCTCCGACGAGATCGAATGCTGGGAGAACATGAAACTGCGCTGCCTCAACGGCTCGCACTCCACCCTGGCTTACCTGGGCCAACTCACCGGCCGTGAAACCGTGGCCGACGCCATGCAACTGCCCCTGATCACCGACATCCTGGACCCCCTGTGGGTCGAGATCCGCGAAGTCCTGCACGCGCCCAAGGGTGTCAACCCGGCCGAGTACGTGGAAAGCCTCAAACAACGCTTTCGCAACCCCGCACTCAAACACCGCACCGCGCAAATCGCCTCCGACGGCTCACAAAAGCTGCCACAACGCCTGCTCGCGCCCTTGCGCGACCGCCAAGCCAAAGGCCTGGCCTCCCCGATGATCGCCACCGCGATTGCCGCCTGGATGCACTTTGCCGTCAAAACCGCTCACACCGCAGACGCCGTGCTCAACGACCCCCTGTCAGCCGACATCCTGGCCCAGGCCCGCAGCAGCACCAACCCCGCCACCGTGGTGGAGAACCTGCTGTCGATCGAAAAAATCTTCGGCACCGACCTGCGCAGCCACGCCGGTTTCAAAGCCGAACTGCTGGCCGCCTTTGAGCGCCTGGCCAAACACCCGCAAGTGGCCGTGGCCACCCAACTCGTGTTCTAAGCACAGCCCCCACACAGGAGACCTTTATGAAAATGACATTCCGCTGGTACGGTGAATCCGACCCCGTCAAACTCGAATACATCCGCCAGATCCCCGGCATGTATGGCATCGTGTCGGCCATCTACGACGTGCCCGTCGGTGAAGTCTGGCCCATCGACAAACTCCAAGCCCTGCGTGACCGCATCGAAGGCGCCGGCCTCAAATTCGAAGTGGTTGAGAGTGTGCCCACCCACGAAGACATCAAACTGGGCAAACCCAGCCGGGATCGCCTGATTGCCAACTTCCAGCAAAACATCCGCAACTGCGCAGCGGTCGGTGTGAAGGTGATCTGCTACAACTTCATGCCGGTGTTTGACTGGACCCGCACCGAAATGGCCAAGCAGCTGCCTGACGGCTCCTTCACCCTGGCCTTTGATGCCGAAGCGGTGGCCAAGATCGACCCAGAAAAAGGCATTTCCCTGCCAGGCTGGGATGCCAGCTACAAACCCGAAGAACTCAAGGCCCTGCTGGCCGACTACAAGGCGGTCGACGAAGAAGCCCTGTGGGCGAACCTGGAGTACTTTCTCAAAGCCATCATCCCGGTGGCCGAAGAAGTGGGCATCAAGATGGCCATGCACCCCGATGATCCACCGCGCCCGATCTTTGGCCTGCCACGCATTGTCAAGAACCGTGATGACCTGGCCCGCCTGGTCAAGATTGTGGACTCCTCCTCCAACGGCCTGACCCTGTGCTCAGGCTCGCTGGGTGCGGACCTGTGCAACAACATCCCGTCGTTGGTCAAAGAGTTTGGTGGCCAGGGTCGTATCCACTTTGGTCAC
>NZ_JAHFZF010000064.1 GCF_018619435.1 Rhodoferax sp. U11-2br
CTTTTGGCCCACACACCACGTATGACTGTTTCTGCCCCCCAATCCCCCTGCCCCACCCTGGTTGCCTGGCTGGGTTATGGCGGGCTGATCCCGTTTGTGGCGCTGGCCGCTGCCAGCTGGCTGGACCCGGCCCATGTGGCCACCTGGGTACCGGGACTGCTGGCTTACGGCGCGGTGATTCTGAGTTTTGTGGGTGCGCTGCACTGGGCGTTTGCCATGACCCACCCGCAGCTGCAGGACGCCCCCAAACACGCGCTTTACCTGTGGAGCGTGGTGCCCTCGCTGCTGGGCTGGCTGGCCCTGATGATGGTGCCCAAGGCGGGCGCCTTGCTGCTGATCGCCGGGCTGCTGGCGCACTACCGGCAAGACCTGCGCCTGGAGCGGGTGATATCGCTGCCGGTCTGGTTTGTGCCGCTGCGCCTGCGGCTGACGGTGGTGGCTTGCCTGTGCCTGGCGGTGGTATTTGTCACCGCCCGGTGAAGACCTCTCATCTGACCCGAAGGAGCCCACCATGACCACCGACACACGCTGCTGCGGCACCGGCACCTGCCTGATCAATACCGAGGGCCTGTGCTGGTGTGGCCAGCGCTGGAACGGTGACGAGATGTGCGGCTCTGATTCTGAGTCAAATCAGCCTCTAGCCCTTATAGATCAAGGGACAACAGCTGCAAAAATTGCAGCAAACCAAACCACCGACACCACCGCCAGCCCAGGCTGACGCCCATGACCTACAGCCTGGTCTGGTTCAAGCGTGATCTGCGCCTGCATGACCACGCGGCGTTACACGCCGCCAGCCAGCGCGGGCCGGTGCTGTGCCTGTTTGTGATTGAACCCAGCCTGTGGGCGCAGCCCGATGCCGCACACCAGCACTATGCGTTTTTGCTGGAGACTTTGCGTGAGCTGGCGCGCGACCTCAAAGCCCTGGGCGGGCGCCTGCATGTGCGCACCGGCGAGGTGACCGAGGTGTTGGCCCAGTTGCACACGCTGGCACCGTTTGAGCACCTGTACTCGCACGAAGAAACCGGCAACGCCGCCACGTTTGAGCGTGACAAAGCCTTGGCGCGCTGGTGCCGAGCCCAAGCTGTCACCTGGCAAGAGTTTGCGCAATTTGGGGTGGTGCGCCGCCTGAGCGACCGCAACCATTGGCTGCGCCATTGGCAGGCCCACACCACCGCGCCGCAGCTGCCCTGCCCCGAACCCGGTGCACTGGCGTTTTGGCCCAGCCCATGGCCACCACAAGCGGTGCCCAGCGCCCACGCGCTGGGGCTGGACGCCTGGGACCCGCCGCAGCGCCAGCGCGGTGGCCGCAGCGTCGGCCAAGCCGTGCTGGACGACTTTTTGAACCAGCGCTGCCGCCAGTACCGGGGTGGCATCTCGTCACCACTGTCGGCGCCCACGGCCTGCTCGCGCCTGTCACCCTACCTGGCGCTGGGCGCCGTGAGCCTGCGTGAGGTGGTGCAAGCCACCCAATACAAGATGCTTCAACTCAAGGAGCAACAAGCCTATGCTGCAAAAGGGCTTGAGGCCTTTTTGAGCAGATTGCACTGGCATTGCCACTTTATCCAGAAGCTCGAATCCGAACCCGAGCTGGAGTGGCGCAACCTGCACCGCGGCTACGACGGCCTGCGTGAGCACGACGTCAACCCCGCGCATTTTGCGGCGCTCACCGAAGGCCGCACCGGCTGGCCGATGGTGGATGCCTGCGTGGCCATGCTGCGCGAGACCGGCTGGCTCAACTTTCGCATGCGCGCTTTGCTGGTGTCGGTGGCCAGCTACCCGCTGTGGCTGCATTGGAGAGAAGTGGGCCAATGGCTGGCGCGGCAGTTTCTGGACTACGAGCCCGGCATCCACTGGAGCCAGATGCAGATGCAGATGCAGGCCGGCACCACCGGCATCAACACCACCCGCGTGTACAACCCGGTCAAACAGGCGCAAGACCACGATCCGACGGCGGTGTTTGTGCGCCGCTGGTGCCCGGCGCTGCGCCGTGTGCCCGACAGCTGGGTGCTGGAGCCCTGGCGCATGCCCGAGAGTGTGCAGCAAGCCTGCGGCGTGACAGTGCGTGCCGATGCACCTGCCGGTGCGCCAGACGCCTGGCCGCTGCCGCTGGTGGCACTGGCCAGCGCCACCCGCCGCGCCAAAGACCGCCTGCACAGCCTGCGCCAACAGCCCGAGGTGCGCGCCGCCAAGGCCGCGATTGTGGACAAACACGGCTCGCGCAAAGAGCGTGATGGCCGCCCACCCGGCCCCCGGC
>NZ_JAHFZF010000065.1 GCF_018619435.1 Rhodoferax sp. U11-2br
TATTGAACCCACCCATGAGCACACCCAACACCCCCACCACCGCCCTCTCCTACAAAGACGCAGGCGTCGACATTGACGCTGGCGACGCGCTGGTGGAGCGCATCAAGCCCCTGGCCAAAAAAACCATGCGCGAAGGTGTGCTGGCAGGTATTGGCGGTTTTGGCGCCCTGTTTGAAGTGCCCAAACGTTACAAAGAACCGGTGCTGGTGAGCGGCACCGACGGCGTCGGCACCAAGCTCAAACTGGCGTTTGAATGGAACATGCACGACACCGTGGGCATTGACCTAGTGGCCATGAGTGTCAACGACGTGCTGGTGCAAGGCGCCGAGCCCCTTTTTTTCCTAGACTACTTTGCCTGCGGCAAGCTCGATGTGGACACCGCCGCCGCCGTGGTGGGTGGTATTGCCAAAGGCTGCGAATTGTCCGGCTGTGCGCTGATTGGCGGCGAAACCGCTGAAATGCCCGGCATGTACCCCGCTGGCGAATACGATTTGGCCGGTTTTGCCGTCGGTGCCGTCGAAAAATCCAAAATCCTGACCGGCGCCGATGTGAAACCGGGTGACGTGGTGCTGGGCCTGGCGTCCAGCGGTGTGCACTCCAACGGCTTTAGCCTGGTGCGCAAATGTATCGAGCGCGCTGGCAGCAACGCCCCATCCACGCTGGACGGCAAACCCTTCAAACAAGCGCTGATGGAACCCACCCGCCTGTACGTCAAAAACGTGCTGGCCGCGCTGGCTGCGCACCCGATCAAGGCCCTGGCCCACATCACCGGTGGCGGCCTGCTGGAGAACATCCCCCGCGTGCTGCCCGAAGGCACCGCAGCCCACCTGAAAAAAGGCAGCTGGCCCCAGACCGAACTGTTCGCCTGGTTGCAAGCCACCGCGGGCATCGACGACATCGAGATGAACCGCACCTTCAACAACGGCATCGGTATGGTGGTGGTGATCAACGCGGCTGACGCCGCCGCCTGCGCCGCGACCCTGCGTGCGGCCGGTGAAACGGTGTACGAGATTGGCGTGATTGCGGCTAAGGGTGACGGCGCTGCGGTGGTGGTTGGCTGAGGTTTTTTGCCTTCCTGCATAGCCCCTTGCTTGGCCTGAGTGCTACTGACTAAGTAGCTACTTACCCTTAATTCATAAGGGCTAGATGCCAAAAATTTATATGATTTTGATTTGACGCCCGGTTGGCAGCGAGCTTGCCGTCAACGGTTTTGGCGATGAACTTCGACGACGGCTTAAGGCTGATTGCGGACTTCCGCATTGCTCCAAAGCAGTCACTAAAACTGAAGTCAGGCCTCATGCGCGCGTGCCTCTCTGAGCAGTCGGCCAAGTTCCTGAAACTGCAAGAT
>NZ_JAHFZF010000066.1 GCF_018619435.1 Rhodoferax sp. U11-2br
CATCAGGGACCGTGACCAAAAGTCACATCAAGAGTCCGAATGTACGGGTGCAATCTTTACCTTCTGATCATTATGAATTGAGAGCTTGGCATACCGGGGGCGTCCATGTACAGAATTTGGTTGGCTCGTACTCATTGCCTGGCAGCAGACATTCAGATCTTGTTTGCAGGGCGGGTACGATGAACAGCCGAAATGCAGCTGGCATTCACGCGGTGTTTTCGCGAGTCCAGTAGGCAGCGAATGCCTACCGCAACGAAAGGCCACTCCTCGGCGGCCCAACGGTCGTCCGGCACTTCTTCAAACACACCATAGACCCCACAAAAAACAAAAGCCCTACAAGGCTTGGTAAAAAAGCAGTAGCCGACATCAATCTATTCACCTTTAGCCAATTCTGCTTTGCCCATTTCTAGCGCACCCGAAAGAAGGATCGCGTTGCGCAGTCTGGACGGCAAGGCAACCAGGAATGCAGCGAACAGTCCATGGCGCCAGTGACCGTGAGATGCGACCGTGTGCCCCAAGTGAGATAGCGCGGCCTGTGCAGCCTGCTGCGGTGAAATGGTAATGGCGGCTGGCTCGGTTCCTGCTGCCATCGCAGTAGACATGACCGTAGGTTGGTACGACAGCACATCAAGTTGGTTTCGGTACTCGAAAGCAAGTGGAACGGACAGATGGTCAATAAATGACTTGCAAGCACCATAGAGCTGCGTTCCGGGCCAATAGAAGCGGCCGACGATGGAGCCAACATTCAGAAGCGCAGACAGACGCTCTGTGGATGCTGCGTGTCGAAGCAAAAATGGGAGCATCTTATGCGTCACGATGGCTGTAGTACTGACGTTCACGGCAAGCAGATGGCGTATGGCAGCGGCGGGAACATCCGCATATCGACGGTGGACCGTGGTTCCAACACAGTTGATCAGCACAGACAAATCAAGCTTCTGCACGGCAGTGGCCAGGGGCTCATAGGTGTGAGGTGAGGTGTCCGACAGATCAACGGACACTGTGCGCACTTGAACGCCAAGCGCCTGCAGCTCGTCCTTTAAACGGTCCAACTTTGACTGCGTGCGTGACACCAAGATCAGGTTGAAGCCATGGCGCGCAAGCTCCTGCGCAAACGCTTTGCCTAGACCATCGCTGGCACCCGTGATGAGC
>NZ_JAHFZF010000067.1 GCF_018619435.1 Rhodoferax sp. U11-2br
CAACCCGGACCTGGCCCAGCAGCAGCAGGCGTTGCTGGCGGGATTCGAGCGGCAACCGCTCTTTGTCTTGCAGCGCGAGGCGCGCAAGCTGGCCGCCATGAGCATCTTCCTGCCCGACAACCAGCTGCTGCGACAGCTGCTCGAGCGCACCGGCGACAGCGCCCTCTATCAGAAGTTGTGGCACCAGCCGGTGGATCACGACAGCGTTGCCGCCCTTCGGAGCGTGGCCCGTTTCCACCAGGGTCAGGCGGCGAGCGACCTGCTGATCGCCGCCAGCCGCAATGGCCGCCTGAAACTGCCCGCCTTGCAACAACTCAGCCAGCTCTCGCCCCTGCCCGACACGGCGCAGCAGTTCCTGCTGGCCGAGCTCGGTAATCGTCAGTACAGCGGTCAGGTGGCAAGTCTGCTGTTGCAGATGGATGAACCCAGGCTGCTGGCCCAGCTCGCCGATCGGCTCACCCGGCAGGAAAAGCGCCATGCAAGTCCTGTGATGCTGCCCGATACGGGTACACCCGTCGCCCCGCCAGGGTTATAATGCGGCACCGCCTGAACACAGGGTACCTGCATGAAATACAAGGATTTGCGTGATTTCATCGCGCAGCTGGAACAAAACGGACAACTCAAGCGCATCACCCGCGAGATAGATCCCTATCTGGAAATGACGGAGATCAGCGATCGCACCCTGCGTGCGGGTGGCCCGGCCCTGCTGTTCGAAAATCCCAAAGGTTACCGCATGCCGGTGCTGACCAACCTGTTCGGCACTCCGGATCGAGTCGCCATGGGCATGGGCCAGCCCAACGT
>NZ_JAHFZF010000068.1 GCF_018619435.1 Rhodoferax sp. U11-2br
GAGCCGCCCAGCTTCTTGGGTGTTTGCGCTGCTGCTGCCTTGTGCCCCAGCGACTGCGCACGTGGTGTGATGTCGCGTGGCGGGCGTTGGGCCATGGACAGTGCCTGGCCATCGGTCTTGAACACCGCCACCGCCTGTGCCAGTTGTTCGGCCTGATCACGCAGACTCTCGGCAGCGGCTGCACTTTGTTCGACCAGCGCGGCGTTTTGTTGGGTCATCTGGTCCAGGTTGCCGATGGACTGGTTGATGCCCGAGATCTCGCTGCTTTGTTCACCCGAGGCGGCGGTGATCTCGCCAATCACATCGGCCACCTTGCGCACCGATTGCACGATGTCGTTCATGGTGCTGCCCGCGTCCGAGACCAGCTGGGTGCCAGAGGCCACTTTGGTGACCGAGGTGTTGATCAGCATCTTGATCTCTTTGGCGGCCTCGGCGCTGCGCTGGGCCAAAGAGCGCACCTCGCTGGCCACCACCGCAAAACCACGCCCTTGTTCACCAGCTCGGGCGGCTTCCACGGCGGCGTTCAAGGCCAGGATGTTGGTCTGGAAGGCGATGCCGTCGATGACGCCGATGATGTCGCTGATCTTTCGGCTGCTGTCGTTGATTTCTTCCATGGTGCTGACCACCTGGCGCACCACCGCACCACC
>NZ_JAHFZF010000069.1 GCF_018619435.1 Rhodoferax sp. U11-2br
AGGCTGATTGCGGACTTCCGCATTGCTCCAAAGCAGTCACTAAAACTGAAGTCAGGCCTCATGCGCGCGTGCCTCTCTGAGCAGTCGGCCAAGTTCCTGAAACTGCAAGATGGGGAACGGATGCTCCGACCACTTCTCCGCGTACCCCGCTTCGCCTATAGACTCAAGGAGAGCCTCCGCAGCCTCGTGAATGGCCCTCGCAAAGATGACAGGTCGACACTTTGTCCGAAACACTTCGGTCCCCTCGGAATCGGGCCGCTCACCCCACAACTGTGGAAACTCCAATATCACTACCTCGATTTCGTTCATGCGAGGTGCGCGAACGACCCAGCGGTACTCGCCTGGCTCCTCATCAAAGTGAAATGTCAACGCCGTGAAATTAGACAGTGCTGCAGTGCCTGCAAGGACAAGATTCCGAAGTGCATCAGAGAGGTAGGAAGCTGTGACAGTGACTGACGCTGCTTCGTCAGATATGACGCACTCGGCCCAACCGGTTCCGACAAGGCGAAATTCAACGCGGAGTTTCACATGAGGCCTAATGAATAAAGGTAGTCATCTGAGAATATCAAACTGAGCCTTGCCGTATGTGGTCTGCTTTCGCTGCACAATCGACGTCAGTGTCAGGCTG
>NZ_JAHFZF010000070.1 GCF_018619435.1 Rhodoferax sp. U11-2br
GTCGCGGTGTCGTTGTCGCCATCCACCACCGTCACCGTTGCACTCAGCAGCACCTTGCCATTGGCCAGGCTGATGAGGTTGTTGTCGTTGCTGTTGTCCACGTCCTCCGGCAGATGATCCAGCTCCGCCGACTGGGTCAGCGTCACGGTACCATTGCTCGCCACGCTGATGCGGAACACCTCCCCGGCCGTGGTCGAACCGACGATGTCGCTGCCCACCTTGGTCAGGGTGATGGCCAGCCCGTTGCTGGTCAGCCCGCTGTTGCTGTCGGTCACGCTCAGGCTGTAACTGCCCACCGTGGTGGTGCCCGGACCGTCCGCGCCATAGCTCGGCACCGCCGCCGCCAGGAACGCCGCCGCAAAGCTGCCGGTCGCCGTATCACTGGCCGACCCGATGGTCTGCGCATCCTGGGTGGTCAGGGTGATGCCACCGTCTACCACCGCGTTGATGGTCACGCTGGGCACGTCGTCTTCGAAACGGATGTTGCCACCCAGATCCGCACTCACCGTGCCGGTCGCGGTGTCGTTGTCGCCATCCACCACCGTCACCGTTGCACTCAGCAGCACCTTGCCATTGGCCAGGCTGATGAGGTTGTTGTCGTTGCTGTTGTCCACGTCCTCCGGC
>NZ_JAHFZF010000071.1 GCF_018619435.1 Rhodoferax sp. U11-2br
GTCAGACAAAACGCCGACAACGCCCGCCAGGCCAACCAACTGGCCCAAAACGCCAGCTCTGTGGCCATCAAGGGCGGCGAAGTGGTCGCCCAGGTGGTCGACACCATGAAAGGCATCAATGAAGCCAGCCGCAAGATCAGCGACATCATCAGCGTGATCGACGGCATCGCCTTTCAGACCAACATCCTGGCCCTGAACGCCGCCGTCGAAGCAGCCCGTGCTGGTGAACAAGGCAGAGGTTTTGCAGTCGTCGCCAGTGAGGTGCGTAGCCTGGCTGGACGCAGTGCCGAAGCCGCCAAAGAAATCAAGACCCTGATCAGCGCCAGTGTCGAGCGGGTCGAACAAGGCACGACCCTGGTCGATCAGGCCGGTGCCACCATGACCGAGGTGGTGGCCTCCATTCGCCGGGTCAACGACATCATGGGAGAGATCAGTGCCGCCAGCACCGAACAAAGCCAGGGTGTGAGCCAGGTGGGAGATGCGGTGACACAGATGGACCAGGCCACGCAGCAGAATGCGGCTTTGGTGGAAGAGATGGCTGCAGCGGCGAGCAGCCTCAAGAGCCAGGCGCAGGAT
>NZ_JAHFZF010000072.1 GCF_018619435.1 Rhodoferax sp. U11-2br
CGTGCTTAGTCTCGTGGGCTGGGAGTTGTGTATAAGAGACGGGTGTGGTGGGTTGGGGCAGGGGCGCGGGTGTTACGGCGGCTTTTCCCAGTTGCTGGCAAAGGCGGGTGAAGACACCGGGCAAGTCCCCCGCCGCAAACGGCAGTTGCTCTGGCGCCAGCAGGCTGGACTGCCACAGCGTCTGGACGGTCAAACCGGCGGCACGCAAGGCGGCCACCTCGGCCTGCTCCTCGGGCGCGGCGATGTCCTCGCAGACGATGTGGCTGGCACCCAATGTTTGGCACAGCGCCTGCAGCGTGGTTGCGGCCGGGCCGGTCAGCTCCAGCAGACAACTGCCACAGGCCTGCAAACTGGCGGCCAGGTCGTCCAGCGTGGCGCGTTCATAACGCTGGCGGTGAGGCCCCACACGCGCAAAACCCCAGCGTGTGGTGCTGGGCGGCGCGTGGCAAAACACCGGTAGCAGCGGCTGCCCATCACGCTGCGCCAAGTGCAAGGCGTGCGCCAGCGCGGGGGCGTCGGTCAGGCGCAGGTCCTTGCG
>NZ_JAHFZF010000073.1 GCF_018619435.1 Rhodoferax sp. U11-2br
GGTGACGGTGTGCTCAGTGCCATCCAGGCTCTTGACCACGAAGGTCTCGACCTTGGTTTCGCCCTTGCCCAGGTACTGCACGTCGCCGTTGGCCACGTTGTAAGTCCAGGCACCACCTTCGGTGATGGTCAGGCTGCCCAGTGCGCCATTGCTGGCCACGCCGTTGCCGGCAATAAACTTGGCCTCGTCGGCCCCGTCCACGTCGGTCACAGTCAGCACGCCGCTGTCAGTCAGCACATCCGGGCTGGCATCTTCGGTCACCGCGCCAGTGTCAGCACCGCTGATCACCGCGCCATCGTTGACGCCGGTAATGGTGATGGTGACGGTGTGCTCAGTGCCATCCAGGCTCTTGACCACGAAGGTCTCGACCTTGGTTTCGCCCTTGCCCAGGTACTGCACGTCGCCGTTGGCCACGTTGTAAGTCCAGGC
>NZ_JAHFZF010000074.1 GCF_018619435.1 Rhodoferax sp. U11-2br
GTTGGTCTGGAAGGCGATGCCGTCGATGACGCCGATGATGTCGCTGATCTTTCGGCTGCTGTCGTTGATTTCTTCCATGGTGCTGACCACCTGGCGCACCACCGCACCACCGCGCTCGGCCACGCTGGAGGCGTTGGCGGCCAGGGTGCTGGCCTGGCGGGCGTTGTCCGCGCTGAGTTGCACGGTCTGGGTGAGGTGGTCCATGCTGGAGGCGGTGGACTGCAGGTTGCTGGAGGTTTGTTCGGTGCGTTGGGCGAGGTCGTTGTTGCCTTGGGCGATCTCGGAGCTGGCGGTGGCGATGCTGTCGGTGCTGTGGCGCACCTGGTTGACCATGGTGCCTAGCGAGGCGTTCATGCTCGAGAGGGAC
>NZ_JAHFZF010000075.1 GCF_018619435.1 Rhodoferax sp. U11-2br
CCCCTTTCTTGGAGGTACTTCAATGGTGTTCGATGCGTTTTTCCTGTTTCCAATTCTTGGCGCTACTGTCCTCGCCCTGGCGGGCGCGAAGGCGGCCCGGTGGCTTTGGTTGTACGCGTGGTTGCCACACCATTTCTCTGGAGGGCGCCTTGCCGAGCGCTACGGACCAGGGAGTTGGGCGCTCATCACGGGTGCCAGCGATGGTCTAGGCAAAGCGTTTGCGCAGGAGCTTGCGCGCCATGGCTTCAACCTGATCTTGGTGTCACGCACGCAGTCAAAGTTGGACCGTTT
>NZ_JAHFZF010000076.1 GCF_018619435.1 Rhodoferax sp. U11-2br
GGGCGCGTGACCGCTTCGCAGATCGCCTCAGCGTCGGCCACATCGTTCTTGTTGGTCTTCACGTAAGGCTTGACGAACTGTGGGGCCATCAACTTAACGGTGTGACCCATGCTTTGCAACTTTCGGGCCCAGTGGTGGGCGCTGCCACACGCCTCCATTCCGATCAGAGTAGGCGGCATGTTGGCAAAAAATGCGGCCATTTGTTCACGTTTAATCTGCTTCTTC
>NZ_JAHFZF010000077.1 GCF_018619435.1 Rhodoferax sp. U11-2br
GGGCGCGTGACCGCTTCGCAGATCGCCTCAGCGTCGGCCACATCGTTCTTGTTGGTCTTCACGTAAGGCTTGACGAACTGTGGGGCCATCAACTTAACGGTGTGACCCATGTTCTGCAACTTTCGGGCCCAGTGGTGGGCGCTGCCACACGCCTCCATTCCGATCAGAGTAGGCGGCATGTTGGCAAAAAATGCGGCCATTTGTTCACGTTTAATCTGCTTCTTC